>CAZNPL010000005.1:0-188601 GCA_964574815.1 uncultured Phycisphaeraceae bacterium | reverse complement strand
CGGAAGTTCCGAGCCGCGACCGTGAGGGAGTGGACCCCGAACCAAGCCACGACCGGAAGTTCCGAGCCGCGACCGTGAGGGAGTGGACCCCGAACCAAGCCACGACCGCGACGCAGAAGACGCCACCAACCGACGCGCAACTTCCACGGATCGATCCCCGGCAACCAAGCTGCGACGATCGAGCGTCTAACGTCCACGCGGTTTGACCCGCCCGAACGATGCTGGTATCAATCCGGTGCGATTGCCGCCGCCTTCCCGCGCACAGCGGACCGGCCTGCCCCGCAGGTCAGGTAGGTCGGAATGGTGGCCGTGGTCAGCCCATGGAGAGGTGTCCGAGTGGCTGAAGGAGCTGGTTTCGAAAACCAGTGTACGGTTCTCCGTACCGCGGGTTCGAATCCCGCCCTCTCCGGTTTTTTGCCCGCGGAAGCGGGCAAAAATCGAGAGCAGGAGAAAGTAGAGAGTAGAAGAGGCAAAGCCCCCCTCCGGTCACCACCGCCGTCATCCGCCAGAGCCGCCCCCTCCTGCGGTCTACTTTCAACTCTCTACTCTCTTCTGTTACACTAACCTCATCCCCTTCGCCTTCGAAAAACTCGTCGTCTACCAGAAAGCCGTAGCGTTCGCCGACGCCGTCTGCACGCCCACCAAGACCTTCCCCCGCGGTTACTTCTTCCTCGCCGACTAACTCAACAGAGCCCCCGTCTTCATCGCCGCCAACATCGCCGAAGGAAACGGCCGCTTCACGAAGCCCGACCGCAAGAGCTTTTTCGGCATCGCCCGCGGGAGCGTGCAGGAGTGCGTCCCGTTGCTGGACGTGGCCGCCCGACAGGGCCTGGTCGAAACCGACCGCCATGACGAACTCAAGGCCCAACTCGATGAGATCGCGCGAATGCTGTCCGGCCTGATCAACGGCCTGGACAAACGCCCGAACTGATGAGAGCCATTTCGCTTCAAGTGGCCGGGCGACGCGATCTGCCCCGGGAAGCAGCCCTTGCGTGAACGCGTCGCCCTTCGTCCCGGATTGCCACGCCGGGGACGCCCCGTGGGAGTCATGAGCTCTTCATGTCGCCGGGCGATTTTACTATAATCATCGGGACGAGATGCTGCAGTCCCGCGACGGCTCCGAGAACGTCGTCACCCAGACGGTCTACGGCACGCAGTACGTGGATGAGATCGTCCGCTGGCGGCGGGATGGCATGAGCAAACCGGGCTTCCGCTGAACGCTGACTCTTGTATCGCCAGGCTCACTATGCATCTCGGCCGCGCAGACCCGGCCGAAAGTCGAGGCAACGTTGCGGGAGGCAACATCGGGAATAGGTATGATGTCTCCGATACGGGCTTCGCAAAATGTCGTCGCGGACATTGTCGCCGCTGATGCATGCTGCAAAATCGATGAACGACTCAGGGGTATACGAGGATTAATCGGAGTGCTTCAGCCTCTTTAGCGCGGGCCGACGAGAATGGCAGTCAGGACGAAAAGCGCAGTCAGAGTGGTCCGAGCTCTCGCTATAGGGACGTTCGGGGTATCTGCCGTAGCCGTCATCGCGGGCAGCATTGCTACGAACTCAAAGGTGCAAACGTGGACGCTTTGGAGTTCCGATGAGAACTTCCTGCAACTTCAGGCTTTTAACTGGACGGTGATTTTTCGTGCAGACTACTTCCATTTAGGCGACGCATACGACAAGCCCAGCATGCGGCGTATGTGGATATTGCGAAACAGTGTAGAGATGCCGGATCCTACCGGAAGCTCCTGGCTCGTGGAAGCAGATACGAGCAAAGCCGAATCCGGTTGGTTTTTGTTGGTCTTGCCGACTTGGAGTTTGGCACTAGTGTTCGGAGCCGGCCTCGCGCTCACGGCCCGCGTGCCATTGCGTGCGTGGTCGCGGTCAGCGCGGGGAGTGTGTATCGGTTGCGGTTACAGTCTGCGGGGGAACGTCTCAGGCATTTGCCCAGAGTGCGGGCGCCCTTGTCGAAGAGAGGAGGGTTGCCGCCGGCTCTTGAAGGGGTTCCCGCCAGGGCGCTACGCGCGGGATCGCGGGATGGAAGTGCTCGTACGCAGCGGCGTTGAATTCGTCGCCGCCTTGCTCGAGCAAGCTTGGGCCACCGAGTTAAAGTCCTCGTGAAATCCGTGACTCGGGCCGCGCCGACGCCGTGGCCGGCCATGGTCCAATGCGACATAACCCAGGAGAGGAGACAGCGATCCCAGGGGATGCGTGCTGGCATGGGCGTCGTACTCAGAGAAAACTGAGCCAGGTACTTGCGAGGAGACCGGTGGTAAGCGGTGTAATGCAACGTTAACCGGGTGCTCGCGCGGAAAACCTTGCGAATGCGACGAAGGACCTTATTAGTACGCATCCTGCGGAGCATCAGCGTTGTGGTCGCAATCTCTGTTGGGGCGTCCAGCGCCCTGGTTTGGCTTATGACCGGCAACAGAGCGCTGGTTCTGCGGGGGCCAACGATCGCTCAAGGCGTTCCCATGATCGCTGGTTTCGACCGGCTTATCACGGTGCGATGGATCACGCCGGTCCTGACGGATTCGCCCTCCACTACGACAACTGAGGTTTTGGAACAGCTTGTGGACGAACTTACCACGTCGTCGCCGCGTGAGTACCGTGCCTGCGGATACCACTGGTTTCTCTGTGACTTTCCGAAGTCGCGGTTCGGCTATTACGACGAATCTTGGTTGATGTTCGTTAATCGAGAAGAATGGCAGTTCCGCGTCGTGTCGATCCAATTCCCAGCATGGCTACCGCTGACCCTCGCTAGTGTACTCCTGGCGTACGGGGCGTGGAGCGGGCCATGGCGCAGACGTCGTAGAGCACGTTCCGGCCTCTGCGTCGTATGTGGATACAATCTGCGCGGAAACCTCTCCGGTGTCTGTCCTGAGTGCGGAACGCCGTTTGAACTCGGCCCCAACATCCGGGAGACGGGTGTTTGAGGCTATTCAACGCAGTCCACCTGGGGCGTGAAGCGATCGCCGAGGCACCACCGCAGGGTGTGTGCAACGGCTGAGCGCGGACAACAAGTCGCGTGGCAGGGTTTGGGTGGCGGCATTGCCTGCGACGGCCTATTCAGTCCGAGTACCACTCAATCGCGCGGAACGGATCAAACCAGGGGTTCGCAAAACACCCGATCGATATCGCGACGACGCATATCGTCAGTTGCCACAGCGTGGGTTCCGGTGATCGCCCTGGAAACACGAAGCGGATCAGCATGTACGCCACTGCACATGCGACAAACGCAGCATTGATGAGAAGGCCCAAAGGCAACCAAAAGAGCAAGAACTGGGAAAGCGCGTAAACCGGCTCGCACACGCCGCCGACCGACTTCGGATCGTCGATCTTCGGGCGAGGGCAATGGCCAAGTTCCATCCAGGCGGCAATCCAGGCGGCGTAAACCCCGGCGTACGCCGACATGGGGCCAATGGCGAAGATCGCGCCGAGCAGGGCGAGCGTTTTGTGACTTCGAGCACGCAACGTGCTCCGGTACGTGCGTGAACCGTGAAGCCGGCTCCCCAATGCAGTGAACGGCCCACCAAAAGAGAAAGGCCACCATTGGTGGCCTTGGTGTTCTCGGTGCCGTCGAAGAGCCTAGTAGCGGTCTCGGCGACCGCCTCCGCCGCGGCCTCCACGACCGCCGCCGCCACCGTAACCGCCACCGCCACCGGTGCGAGGTGCACGGGGCTTGGCTTCGTTCACCTTCAGGGCGCGACCGCCGTGATCCTTTCCGTCCAACGCCGCAATGGCCGCTTGGGCTTCGTCGTCAGAGTCCATTTCCACGAATCCGAACCCCTTGCTTTTTCCGGTGTACTGGTCCGTGATGACTTCCGCACTCTGGACGGTTCCATGTGGCGTCAGCAGAGCTTGCAAGTCCGAACTGGTGACATCGTAGCCGAGGTTCCCAATATACAGTTTGTTACCCATCGCAATCTCCTGTCGATTGCATGCCCGACCCGTTGTTTTACTTTCAGGGCCGCGGGTGAAAGTGGCCTACGTTCAGGCCTCGAAGGTGGAAGACGATCTTGGCAATGCGGGCCGGACTTGGGTAGCCAAGGTCAGGTACGTGCCTCGTTCGACGAACCAACCGCCGGAAGTATACCCCCGCCGCTGCACGTGTCCATCCCCCCGCTGGGAAGTCCGCGAGGCAGATGAGCCGAATGACCAGGAAACCAGGAATCAAAGCCCGCCAATTCCGGACGGGAAACATGGCTGCCTTGTCGGGAGGGGGCGGTCTCATCCCCCATCACGTCCCGTCAGATGCTACGAGCGGCTGTAACCCGCGTCTTTTGGACCAGCGTTCCGCCGTCGATGCCCTGCCCAATATGGATTGCGACAGGGAAGTTGAATCAGAACGGTTGAGGGCGACCGGCACGGATGGTCGTCCGGTGAATTGGGAAGCGTGGCAGAAGGCTCGACATCACCCGGACAATTTCTTGGTGGATTTCTTGGCGTTTTACTTGGCGAAACGGGGTACATCACGTGGATCGGAGCAGTCACCGCATAGCACCGAAGACCGTGATGGGGGGGTGACGACAAGTCCGTAACGTCAAGGAGGACAGCCACTTATGGCCGTCCTCCGCATCGAGTGCCATCGATTGTCACCGACTACCCCCAAGGGGACTCGAACCCCTGTCTTCAGGATGAGAACCTCTCATCCCGGCCAAGCTAAGGCTAGTGAAGAAGCGGACTTAGCTCAAGGCGAATCGTCGGCATGTGGGCCAGCATGTGGGAGAGTCCCTGGTGGCGGTCACGGCGACGACGAACTTCAGGCCGTGATCGCGGCTTGGCCCGCGCTACCGCACACTCTTAGAGCGGCCGTGATGGCGATGGTAGAATCGGTCTCGCGCCCACAGGGTGACAATACGTGACGGGCGATGACGGGCGCAACTTCGCACGCCCGGTTTTCAAATCTCCGGTCTTCGCGTGGATTCGGGTCAAGGACTTCGACCGTGTGACTCCTGGGCGACTTGCGATCCCTGCTTCCGTCCGAAAAACGGGGTCTATTCCGATCCGGGCCGTTTCAGACTTAACGATTCCCAGCGGTGGAGGCTTGCGTTCGCGTTTGAGATGGCGCGGTTGTCAGAGGCGTTAAGAACAGGCCCTCATCCTGTGACAATGCCGCCGGGGCGCCGGCCGATCGCTATCTCCAACTCGCCATGAGCTCGATGTCCCTGGGCAGGCGCTTGTTCAGAGCCGTGAGGTCGAAGGCTTTAGGGTCGAAGGAGTCGCCGACCCACTCCAGCGCGGCATCGTGCTCCTCATGATTCGGGTCGCGGATCGTCTCCAGTAGATCCGGGTAACCCAAGGGGCCGCCGCAATCCTCCGGTGGACGGGCCCGCTCGCCACCAAGACAGCACGGCAGGGGCTGGCCGGTTTCGCGTGCCACGATTCTCTCGACGACCACCTCGTGATCCCAGCCGTCGCCGAAATCGTAGAGCAGATTGAAACGCAGGCGCTCCACAGGGGCGACCTCCACGAGCGTCACGGCAAACTCGTCCTCCGTGCCCTCAACTTCAAGACCAGTCGTCACGTGGCTTTGGTTCAAGATTCCGCACTTCTTATCGTACCAAGGGCTTTCAGCGCCGGCTCCAGCCCCGAGAACGCACTTCCAACCACCTTCACACCGATGTTACCGGCACGACTACAGTATCACGCATTACTGGTCGTCATCGAAACCGGCTCCCGGTAGCCCGCACCGTCGTTCCGTCGCCCTCACACCCGGCTCCCGCAGGCCTGACAATACCTCCCCCGCCGTAGCACGACCGCATCGCACACCCGGCAACGCCGGACAAGCACGGCCCACGCCACCCGGGACGCTAGCAGAACCAAGAGCGCCACGATCACGGTGATGGCCGTGCCGGTGAGATAGTCGTCCATCAGGTGTTTCCCCCCACGGGATCACACCCGTCTTTCCAAGCCATGCCACGACAGCATTGACGCATTCTCGACCGCTGTGGTGCCCAATTCGCTGCTTCAAGAATTCGTGCTGCTCTGGCTTGCATCAGCGGGGATGGACGGTATATACTCGTCATTCGGGTCGGAGTCTAAATGTTTGGGTGCTAACGTCTCGGGCGCGTGGTTCGCCGAGTGGTGTGTTTTGCGTGGCGATGTGCAAACCGCGTCGTGGGGAGCCGTGCGCCCTTTCCGGCCGGAAATAGTTCCCTCTGACATTGTCAGGGCCGGTTCAACGGGACCACCAGCGGTCTCATGGGATCAAGGTTGCAGTGGGCGAGCTTTTGCTGAATTTCAATTCTGCATCCGACACGGCGTTGATTCTTCCCGCCGGTCCTGCTCCTTCCATTGTGTGATTCCTGTTTGAGAGACTCCGGCCACGTAGCGGAATCTGCTACGTTGGTTGGATCTGACGTGAGCGGGTCGAATCGTATCAGGCGTTTAATCAGGCGGTCGCTGAATCGGCAATGCTGATTTGTGTCCACGGAGCACCCGTCCGGCTTAGTTCGGTAATAACCGGGAAGCTGTTCGGAGCGTGCAGAAGGGGCTTGTCCTCGGGAGGAAATGCCCGGGCCGGGTCGTCCAGAGGATGAATGGATAATGCGAGTTTCCAGCGTACTGCAGCGCACCCTCCTTGTCATTGCGATTGGGTATTTTGTCGCCGCATTGGCCGGCTGTCCTTCAGTGCGGCCCGGGCCGCCGGATGAGCCGGATACAGGGCAGCCGACGCCAAACGAAAACGACAATGCTCCACCTCCGGATCGTGGTGGCGGAGAGCAGCCAACCGATGACGACGCCGAATCTCTGACGCCCGAAGAGCGCTTCGCCTTGAACGAATTGGCCGGTTTCGCGTTCTCGTCGGAAGGGGACACAGGTGTGGACTTGCGAGACTTGACGGTTGGGACACAGGTTCTTTTCTCGGTTCCACAAGGCGCTGCCATCGGGGTGCGACAAGCCGCCCCCGAGTGCGTGTGCACGTGGTCCGTTGAGTCTTTAAGTGATAATGGCCAAGGGCCGCTGGGATCGTTCGATCGACCTGCGCAGTGCACAACGCTGTATACGGTGGAACGGGCGGGGGATGCGATCATTACCTTGGAGCGCGGTTGCGGTGATGAAGCTGTCGTGGCGTTGACTCAGGGACTCAGCTCGACGGCGCCGCCCGACCCGGATGACGGTGACGATGGCGACGACGAAGATGACGATCCGCCGTCGGGTGGAGGGGGAGGTCCCCCGGGTGGAGGCGGCGAAGGTGAGACGGCCCTGTTGACGGTCGCGATTTCAGGCGGCGGAGACGTCGCGGTGTCTCCGGTCGGCGATCCTGTCTCGGTTGACGACGGCCGCGGCTGGGAGTTCGAAGTAGGAACGCGGGTCCAGCTCGAGGCGGTCTCCGGCGACTCGGCTTGTTTCAACCGATGGGGCGGAGATGTCGAGTCGACCGACGCCTTGCTCAGCTTGTCGATCGGCGACAACACATTCGTGTTGGCCGAGTTCACCAACCGGGACTCGCCGCCGGCCGCACCGGTGGTTGACCCCGTGTCATCCCCCACCAATGCAGCGACAGCTAGCATTAATGGCCGGGTGTCGGGTTGCCAATCGGCGTTTACGACCAAGGTGCGGGTTTCCGGCCCCGGAGGCTCCGTCGAAGCCGACGTGATCGGGGGAGCGTTCAGCGCCACCGCACCGCTGGCACGGAACCGGGCCAACCACATCTTCATCACGCCAGTCACGAGTTCCGGTGTCGAAGGTGTGCCCGTATCGATCAACGTGACACAGGACAGCAATCCCCCCGAGCTCTTCATCGATTTCCCGCCGGACGGATCGGACCTGACGACTGACGCCATCGATGTGGCCGGGCGCGTTTCCGACCAGCTTACGGGTTTTATGGGTCTCACGGTAGCCGTTAACGGGGTTAACGCGATCGTCGATGTCGGCATCGGCACGAACGGCACGTTCGAGCGGCAGGCGGTGCCGCTGCAGCCGGGTGCGAACACGATCACCGCTGTCGCGACCGATGAACTGGGCAATTCGGCCGAACGGTCGATCACCATCTCGCGCGTGGTCATCCCGCCGAACACGCCAAAGATGGAGGTCGTCTCGGGTGCCGGTCAGACCGGGCCGATCCAGTCCGTATTGAGTGAGCCGATCGCGGTACGCGTGCTTAACGGCGACGGGTCTCCTCTTGCCAACAAGATCGTGACGTTTGACGTGACGCGAAGCGACGGCCGTCTGAGTGCCGACCCGGTTCCGGCCGAATCGTTCCCTGACACCATGATGATCCAGGTTCGCACGGATCCCGACGGTCTGGCCCGCGCCTATTGGCGGATGGGCAGCGACGCCGGATGCGGAAACAACCGCGTAGAGGTCACCTCGACGAGCATCGCAGGGACCACGTTTTTTTGCGCGTCGGCCACGCCGGCGCCCGCAGTTCAGATCAACGTGGCCTCGGGCTTCAATCAGCGCGCCGAGGCGGGCGGCCCCGCGCCAGAGCCTCTTCGCGTTTGGGTCAACGATCGCTGCAACGGCGTGTCCGGGGTGCCGGTCACGTTCGAGGTGATTCGCGGCGGCCGCATCAATGACCGCAAGAGCGTCACGATCGAAACGAGCGATACGGGGCATGCGGAGGTGGAACTTACGCTCGGCGGCGAGCCCGGCAACAACATCGTCCAGGCCACATTTCTTGGAAATCCCGACAGGCCCGCTCGGTTCATTGTCTTCGGCGTTCAGCGCCGGGGCGAGAGCGCGGACACGACGTTTGCTGGTGTAGTGCTGGACAATTCGCAACAACCGATTCAGGCCGCCAGCTGCGTTGTGGAGGTCGGCGGCGTAAATACCGCACCGGTTTTCTCGGATGTCAACGGACGATTCCTGATCGAAGGCATTGCAGGGTCCGGGCCGGCGCACTTGTACGTCGACGGCTTGACGGCCACGCACATCGGCGGGCCCAAGGGCCCTGACGTACCGCAGGGCAGTTACCCGGCTTTGGCTTATGAAACGGTCATCATACCACGGGCGGAGAACTCGCTTCCGACGCCGGTGTTGCTGCCGCCGCTGAATCCCGCGAATGCCAAGCCGTTTGACAACACCGAAGACGTCGAGCTTACCGTCGAGGGCATCGACGGGCTGCGCATGGTGATTCGGGCGGGATCGATGACGCGGTCGGACGGCACGGTTCCGAGCCCAGCCGACCCGGCCATCGTGTCGCTCAACCAGGTGCACGCCGACAAGATCCCGATGCCGATGCCGGACGGGGCGGCGCCGCCGTTCGCGTGGACGCTGCAGCCGGCGGGCGCGCATTTCGACCCGCCGGTGGAGATCACTTACCCCAACATGAGCACGCTGCCGGCCGGGGCGGTGGCATATTTCCTGAGCTTCGACCACGACACTAACAAATTCGAGATCGTGGCGACCGGGCACGTGAGCGACGACGCCTCCGTGATCCGGAGTGATCCGGGCGACGGCATTCGAGTGGCCGGCTGGGGCTGCAACTGCCCGCCGTACTCGGTGACCGGTGAGTGCTGTGACTGCGACGATTGCGAAGAGTGCGAGGACGGCGAGTGCGTGTCGTCTTGCGGCTCGGGCGAATCATGCTGCGATGATTCGTGCTGTGCGAACGTCTGCTGCGAGGGCGTGTGCTGTGGAGAGGGTGAGTTTTGCGTAGACGGCGAGTGCTCGACCGAGGAATGCGAAACGGACGACGATTGCGAGGTGTGTTACGAGTGCGTTGAGGGCGAGTGTCAGCAGGTTGAAGCGTTTACCGGGTGCGATGACGAGAACGTCTGCACCGAGAATGACGAGTGCACGGCTGACTTCGGTTGGGGGTGCAACGGAGTCGTGGCGGAGGACAACTGCGGCTGCGATGGAGCGGAAGGAAAGCTCTGCGGCGAGGGCGCGGTGAGAACGTGTGTGAACGGTGAGTGCATTTTCGCCTGCGAGAGCGACGCCGATTGCATCGAAGGTGAGACTTGCGTTGACGGTGAGTGCGTCGGCCCCTGCAAGACGGACGACGATTGCGAGGTGTGTTACGAGTGCGTTGAAGGCGAGTGTCAGCAGGCCGAGGCGTTCACCGCGTGTGACGACGAGAACGCCTGCACCGAAAACGACGAGTGCACGGCTGACTTCGGTTGGGGGTGCAACGGCGTCGTGGCGGAGGACAACTGCGGCTGCGATGGAGCGGAAGGAAAGCTCTGCGGCGAGGGCGCG
Source organism: uncultured Phycisphaeraceae bacterium (assembly GCA_964574815.1). Classification (GTDB taxonomy): domain Bacteria; phylum Planctomycetota; class Phycisphaerae; order UBA1845; family UBA1845; genus CAZNPL01. The sequence continues at coordinate 178,453 of CAZNPL010000005.1, read as the reverse complement.
GTGAGAACGTGTGTGAGCGGTGAGTGCATTTTCGCCTGCGAGAGCGACGCCGATTGCATCGAAGGTGAGACGTGCGTGGACGGCGAGTGCGTGGAGTGCGAAACGGACGACGACTGCGCCAAAGGTGAAGTCTGCCTGCTCGGCGAATGCGTGCCGGGTTGCGAGAGCGACGCCGACTGCGATGACGGGATCGCGTGCACTGATCGGGACGAGTGCGACACGGAGGTGACCCACACGTGCATCAACGTGACGACGGATTGCACGTGCGCGACGGTTCAAGACGGCGACGCGTGTTGTTGCACGTCGATCGGCGGCTTCGGGACGTGTTCTGGCGGCGAGTGCGTGGTCTGCGTCACGGACAGCGACTGCTTTGAGGGTGAGGCTTGTGTGGACGGCGATTGCGTGCAGTGCGAGGCGGACGGCGACTGCTCCGAAGGCGAAGTCTGCTTGCTCGGCGAATGCGTGCCGGGCTGCGAGAGCGACGCCGACTGCGATGACGGGATCGCCTGCACTGATCGGGACGAGTGCGACACGGAGGTGACCCACACGTGCATCAACGTGACGACGGATTGCACGTGCGCGACGGTTCAAGACGGCGACGCGTGTTGTTGCACGTCGATCGGCGGCTTCGGGACGTGTTCTGGCGGCGAGTGCGTGGTCTGCGTCACGGACAGCGACTGCTTTGAGGGTGAGGCTTGTGTGGACGGCGATTGCGTGCAGTGCGAGGCGGACGGCGACTGCTCCGAAGGCGAAGTCTGCTTGCTCGGCGAATGCGTGCCGGGCTGCGAGAGCGACGCCGACTGCGATGACGGGATCGCCTGCACTGATCGGGACGAGTGCGACACGGAGGTGACCCACACGTGCATCAACGTGACGACGGACTGCACGTGCGCAACGGTTCAGAACGGCGACGCGTGTTGCTGCACGTCGATCGGTGGTTTCGGGACGTGCTCCGGTGGCGAATGCGTGGTCTGCGTCACCGACAGCGACTGTTTCGAGGGTGAAACTTGTGTGGACGGCGACTGCGTCCCGGACTGCGCTGGCGACAAGGACTGCGGGGAATGCCAAACGTGCGTTGACGGCGTGTGTGAGGATGTCGAGGCCAACACACCGTGCGACGACGAGAACCCCTGCACCGAGAACGACGTGTGCATCGTTACCTGCGCGGGCACCGTCGCTTTTGATAACTGCGGTTGCGACGGCGCCGAGGGTGAATTCTGCGGAGATTTGGAAGGGATCTGCCGCAGCGGTGTTTGTGTGACGTGCGAGGCCGACGATGATTGCGTCGAGGGCGAATCCTGCATTAACGGGCAGTGCGTAGCGAGTTGCGCGACCGACGACGATTGCGCTGCCTGCGAGACCTGTTTCAATGACGTGTGCAGCCCGCTGCCGGACGGCGCCGCCTGCGACCCGAATCTTCCCTGCACGCCCATCGGTCTCTGCGAAGGCGGCGTCTGCTCGGCCGAGGTGCAGGATTGCAGTTTCCTGGATGATGAGTGCAACGTGGGCCAATGCGATCCGGTGTCCGACCAATGTCTGCCGGTACCGAGGCCCGATGGGACGCCGTGTACGGACCTGGACCCGTGCACCGATGACCAGTGCGTGAACGGAACTTGCGAGAGCACGAAGATCCCGGGCTGCCCTTAAGGAGTCTTGGATGGCGAACGCGTGAAAACGTCAATGACCCCAGCCCTGAAGGCAGTGATTGGGAGAACAGTACCCATGAAGCGAGCATGTGTTTGCATCGCGATGATTGTTGTAAGTCTCTGGGGCGCCGGAACCGCGCAAGCCCAGCTCGACGAGACCTGGACGGTCACGGTCAACGGCCAATCGGTGCAGGTTAATCCGGACGGCTCGTTCGTCATCTCGAACATCCCGGCGCCCGACCAGTTCGGGCCCGGCGGTCCGGGAACGGCACCTGATTTCCTCAGCGACGATGTGCTGCGCGTATTCGGCGTCAGCACAGCCGGCGGCGTCACGCGCTACGCGTACAGCGAGCCGTTCCAGCTTGAGCAGGACGGCAGCTATTCAGTTCAAGGTATTACGATCGTTGACGAGCCGCCGCTTCAGGTGGCCCAACGTCTGCACATTGAAGCTGACGGAACCCAGCTTGCCGTCGGCGAGTCGATTCAGTTGACCGTGACGGCGGAGCTGCCGACGGGCATCGAGGTTGATGCGACGCCGCGTTCGACCGGAACGGTCTATCGGACGAGCAGCCCCTCGATCGCCACCGTCGGCGAAGATGGACTGGTGACAGCGCATGGCCCGGGTCCGTTCGTGGTGACGGCCGTCAACGGTGGTGCCACCGGCGTCAAGTTGTTCGGCGTGACCATCGACAGTGTGGATACGACCGTGGAGGGATTCGTCCAGTTTGCAGACGGATCACCCATCAGCGGCGCCACGGTTGAGGCGCTGGACGTCGAGTCGACCACCGACGAATCCGGGTTTTTCTCGTTTGCTGCGACGGCGCTGCCGGCCGCAAGTATATCCGTTACCGCGACGGCGAACATCGCCGGCGGCGAATCGATCGGCGCGTCCGAAACGGTCTCAGTCGTGACGAACGGAATCACGGACGCGGGCATTATCATTCTGGAGCCGCCCACTGAGACGGCTGATCTTCTGTTCGCACAGCTTCTTGTAAACGTGGGTGACCGGCCGCGGGCCATAGCAGCCGACGATCTCGACCGAAACGGCACCGCGGATCTCGCCGTCGCCAACTTCGATCAGGGCACGCTGACGTTGCTGTTCGGCGCCGGCAACGGGAACGTCGCGGAACGCCGCGACATCGACAGCGGTACTTGGCCGCGGTCGGTTGTGATCGGCCGAATGAACAATGACGGCGCTGCGGATCTTGTCGTAGCGGATGCGTCGACCTCGAACGTATTGGTGCACCTCAACAACGGCAACGGCACCTTCGCGCCATTCGTCACTTATTCGGTCGGAAGGCAGCCGGTTTCCGTCGCAACCGCAGACTTCAACGGAGACACCTTCGACGACGTGGCGGTGGCGAACGACTCCGACGGCACCGTATCCGTCCTGATCAACAACGGCGACGGCACGCTGGCGGACCAGGTTGTCTATCCGGCCGGATCGCTCCTTCAGATGCTCAAGGCGGCAGACGTGGACGGAGTGAACGGTGACGACCTGATCGTGGCGGACCGAGGGGGTCCCGAGGGCGGTGTCTTGGTGATGCTGAACAACGGGGACGGGACGTTCGCCGGCGCTGTGCGTTATGATACGGGAACTGAGCCGGTTTCGGTCGCTGTAGGCGACCTCGACGGAGACCAACTCCCAGACCTTGCCGTGGGGGACCTGAGGAGCGAACTGGTCATCTTGTCAAATGCGGGAAGCGGCACGTTCTCCCCACCCGTCGCGGTTGATAACACCGATGCCTTTAATGATGTCGTTCTGGTAGACCTGAACGGCGATGACCGACTCGATGTCGTAGGATCGCTCGCTGACAGTTTCGCCGTCCTCGTCCTTCTCAACGGCGGCGACGGCACCCTCGGCGACACGCGCTGGTACCTGGTCGGACCTGGCCCCGTCGCGATCGCCCCGGCACGACTGGATGGTGATGGCGATATGGATCTTGCGGTTGTCAATTTAGAGTCGAACAATGTGTCCCTGATGTTCAATTCCGGGGCGGGGACCTTCGCGGTAGACGCGACGTATGGGATAGTCGAGGGGGTGCCCGACTTGGCGCCAGCGCCCGCAGGGGGATTCCTGCTTGGCATGGACGCGGCCGACTTTGACGGCGACGGGACGACCGACATCGTGCGGATCGGGGAATACGGGCCGATCGTGTCGTTCAACGGCGGCAGCGGCTCGCTTTACGGACTGGTCGTGGTTGCCGAGCTCTTCGACATCATCGCAGTCTCCGCCGGCGACGTCACCGGCGACGGCATTCCGGATGTGATTGGGTTCAGCAGTTTTGATGATTACATCGTGATCATTCCGAATAACGGAAATCGAACATTTGGCGAAGCGCGCCGAATTGGACTTGGCGATGTCAACGTTCAACGGGGGACGGTAGACGATCTCGATCACGATGGGGATGCCGACATCATCGTGGCCGCAACGCCGAAACTCTTCGCCATTCGCAACGACGATGGTGTTCTGGCCGAGCCGCAATCGGTGGACTTGATCGACGATGTGGTCGATATCGTCACCGGCGATGTGACGGGAGAGGGGAACATCGATGTGCTGGTGGTGACCGATGAAGGAACGGTCGAGCTGTTCGTCGGCAACGGTGACGGCACGATCGGTGATGGAATTCAGTTCGCAGGTGTTGCGTCGGCCGCCAGTGCGGCGCTGGCAGACGTGAACGGCGACGGCGGGCCGGACCTCATTATCACGGGCACTGATGCAAACACCGTGGAGGTCTTGTTGTCGGAAGGTGGGGGGACGTTCGCCGCGCCCGTCTCGTATGGGGGCGGCCTGTTGCCTGTTGATGTCGCCGTCGGCGATGTGACCGGCGACAATTTGCCTGATCTGCTGGTCGCTAATTATTTCCTCAGTTCTGTTTCTGTCCTGACGAACTTGGGCGAAGGCACATTCAGTGACGGAAATCATTACCGCGCGGGGCTCTTCGGGCATCAACTGGTGCTCGAAGACTTTGATTCCGACGGTGACCTCGATGTTGCCGTGGGGGACTTCTTTTTTGGCGGGCAGGCCGTCACGATAATGTTGAACAGGAGGATCCCTCAGGATTGTGATGGCAACGGTCGAGCGGATGAAATCGACGTGGCCCTCGGTGCTGCGGACTGTAACCAGAACGGCATGCCCGACTCCTGTGAGCCGGACTGCGACGGGAGCGGGACCCTCGACATTTGCGAGTTACGCGACGGGCTCTTCGCGGACTGCAATGAAAACTTGCTGCCTGACTCGTGCGAACCTGACTGCAACGGAAACAGCGCGCCGGACGATTGTGACCTCGATGGCAAGTCACCCCCGCCGGACTGCAACCGAAACGGCATTCCTGACGAGTGCGACATCGCGCCGATATGTACTGCCAACTGTGATTCCGATTGCAACCTGAATGGTGTGCCGGATGCGTGTGAACGAGACTGCAACCGTAATGGGCTCGCGGACGAGTGCGACATCGACCAGTGTGCGGGCGATCCGGCCTGCGACGACTGCAACGGCAACGGTGTTCCGGACGGGTGCGAGCTTGGGTTCGGGGCGAGCGACGTGTTGTACGGTGTCCAAGGCGGCGATTGTTGCGGAGGCCGACTGTACGCGATCGATCCCGCCACGGCTGCCGTCAACCTGGTGGTCAATCTGGACGCACGGTTCCCGAATCTTGATATGTGCGGCCCTTCCGGCGTCACCGTCTCACCGGACTTTCAGTCGCTGTACATCTCGCTGAACTTCGAGGATGCCGTTCTCAAACACGACCTCGACTCGGAGCAGACGACGCTCGTCGGCCACTTTTCAGAAGCTTCGCCGAGCGACATCGAATTCCTGGCCGACGGGGTGACACTCGTCGTGTCGGATCCACGTGACAACGCCCTGTACAACGTGGACCCGGCCACAGGACAGGACACGTTCCGGTGCAATACGGTCTACTTCGACGGAGTGCAGAATCAGGGTGTGCGCGTCAGCGGTCTGGCGCTCAGATCGAACGGCGTGCTCTACGGTTCGACCGGCGGCCGAAGCGGGACCACCGCCGTGCCCGCCGGCGCACTGCTGATCATCGACCCGACGCCCAACGGAAACAACGAGTGCATGCTGACCTTGATCGGCGGCACCGGCTTCGAGCGCGTTGCGGGCATCACGTTCCTGCCTGATGACCGGCTGCTCGGGTCCACCGCTCGAGAAGAGGAGCTGATTGAAATCAACCCGGCGACGGGCGTCGGAACATTGATCGGAAACTTCTTCGGGGATTCTGACATCTGCAGCATCGACGGGCTGGTCTACGTCCCAAGCGGCAGCGACTGCAACGAGAACAGCATTCCCGACGAGTGCGACATCGATTCGGGCTTCAGTCTGGACAACGACTCAAACGGAATCCCCGACGAATGCGAGGTGCCTTGATCCGGAGCAGACGACATCATCGATGATCGTCGCCGCAGGCATCATACGCGGAATCGATGGCGTGGGTGCAGGCGCGCCGGCCGCCGGTCAGGTCATCGAAGCCTTGCCGAAGCAGAAAGACAGGAACTTGAGGTTTCGGGTCGGAACCGCGAAATCTGATCGACATGTCTTTTCGATAATGGAGGAAGCAGTGATGCGCGTGCTTAAGAAAGTGCTCGGAGGGGTTGTGCTCTTGGGATTTGTGACGGGTTGTCCAGGCGTCTTTCCGCCGCCGGAAGGGGATACCGGGCGAACCCGAATCACGCAGGAAGAGGTCGATTCCGGAGCGATTCCGCTCCGCGAGTTGATGTTCATCGGCCGAAATCTGTCGATTCGTAACTGGAAGGTTGAGGACGGCTTCGGTCGTGGGTCCGCCTCGTCCGCTCCCATCATTGATCGGATGCCGGGCCCGGACTCCACGTCCTGTATGAGTTGTCATGGTCTGGGCAACGGCGTCGTGTTGGGCTGGGGCAACAACGCCGCCAACGTGTTGGTCGCGCTCGACGATCCGCAAGACCCCACGATCAGCGGCTCGAACGAGCGTAACACGCCGACCGAACATGGCCTGTCGCTGATAGAGCTGCTCGGAAAGGAGATTAGCGAGGATTTGCAGGCCGTCCGGGCGGATGCGCTCGCCGACGCGATGGAGTCCGGCGTCGATGTGACCGCGCCTTTAACGAGCAAGGGCGTCGATTACGGCGTGATTACCGCCCGTGCCGACGGCACTATCGATGCGTCGGGGGTCATCGGGATCGATGCGGACCTGCGCGTGCGACCCTTCCACGCGAAGGGTCACGAGGCCACTATTCGCATTTTCACGCGGAACGCCTTGAACCGCCACCATGGCATCCAAGCCACCGAGTTCCTGCTTTTCAAGGAGCCCGCTAAGGATCCCGAAACCTGGGACGAAGACGGTGACGGAGTCACGAACGAGCTGACCGAGGGGGAGCTCACGGCAATGACCCTGTTTCAGGTATGCCTGCCCATCCCGCAGGAGGTCGATCAGGAAAAAACATCGATTGCCAGAGGCCGGGCGCTGATGACGGAAATCGGCTGCACGGAATGTCACCGCCCCTCACTCAACCTCGAAGACCCGACGTGGCGTTACACGAGCTCAAACGGGGTCACGCTCGCAATCAATCTGACGGATTCGAACGTACTCGGAGCCGGACGCCCCCACGCAGAGCCGGACGGTACGGTGGAGGTGGCGATGTGGGCGGATTTGAAGCGGCACGACCTGGGGCCGGAAGCGCACGAGCCGCTCGATCAACCTGTCGAGCCGAGCGTGCCCGACTACGAGCCGAATTCGTTCGCGGCACGAATCGGCGAGGAGTTACCGCCAATCCCCCGCGAGCTCATGCTGACGACTGAGTTGTGGGGCGTGCGTGACACGGGACCGTGGTGGCACGACGGCAGTTCGCCAACCATTGACGACGCCATCCTGCGGCACGGGGGCGAGGCCCAAGCGTCGCGCGATGCTTACCGAGCGCTTTCTATGGAGGATCGGAACGACCTGCTCTCGTTCCTGGATTCGCTCCAGGTGGCGCCCGTGGGCGAAGTGCTGCTGACTTCGGACGCGGGAGCCAACGCCAAGAGCGCGCCCATCCATACGGGTGATTGAGGCCGGGACACCGGGAGTGCTTAACGTCTGCTTCGTTAACCCGAATGCGCGCGCCGTAGCCACCGAATCACGCAGTGTGCCCCGAGTCGAAATCGAAGCGCGCCGGGATGCGACCATCCCCGGCGTGTAGACCAGCTCTGCGACGGTCGGGCGAAAACGGACCCCAATGGGCGTGAGGAGTTCCCCTTGCGATCTCTGGCGCACAAGAACCACAAGTTCACGGTACACGTTCCGAGGAAGATCCAACGTGGGTCAGAAAGTGGGTCAGTCGTCACGCGGCTTTGGTTCAAGTTTCCGCACTCATTGTCGCACTCGGGACTCACGACCCCACGTCCGGTCCCAAGAACGCACTTCCAACCTCGTCCGCACCAACGTTACCGGCACGACTACAGTATCACGCATCTGGTAGTCGTCAGAATCGCCTGACCGATAGCCCTGCACCGTCGTTCCTTCGCCCGTCACACGCGGCTGCCGCAGGCCTGACAGTACCTGCCCCGTCGCAACACGACCGCATCGCACACCCGACAACGCCGGACGAGCACGGCCCACACCACACGGGAGGGCAGCAGGATCAGGAGTGCTACGATCACCGTGATGGCGGTCCCGGTGAGATACTCCGACCGAACATGCTCCGCCAGGGGAAGCACACCCCAGTGCTGCAGCCAAGTCACGATCGTACGGACGTTGGCCAGGGCCAGCACCACGACAACGACACCTGCGACGAGCAGCTATCGGTTTCCAATTGACATCATGCGCCTCGCTCTGTTCTTCGTCCTAATGGAATATAGCGCATGATTGGGCAGCGCGCAAGTTTGTCTTCCACGCCGAGAGCGGCGGATTGCCATAACCTGCACGCGGAGGCGCACTTACGAGGAGTGAAAAACTGCGGACTGAATCTGCCGTGCGGCTGCCTGTGGCATTTGTTCAGAGGCTGCGGAGGCTTGTCGCTACATCATCGGTCCCACGGGGCCAAGGCCGGGTGGCATGGGTCCGAAAGGCACCCGTCGGCATACCGGGCACGCGAGGGCCGCGGCCGATCGTACGTCAAACGAAATCACGCACCCCGTTCCTAAACGCCGTCCTCATTGAGTTCAGCGCGCGTTCGAGGGGCGCGCAAGTGGATTCTCAGATGCTGACGAAACGACGGTGCCTTGCAGCAGTCACCGATCCTTCTCACGTACGGTCGCCTTCGCCCGAGCAAGCGGCGGCGCCAGGGTTCTCTGCCAGCGAGACGAGGAGGTCCAAGTCGATGTTCCCACCCGTCAGAAACACGCAGATACGCTTCGCGTGAATACGACCATCCAGCAGGGCCGCCACTCCGGCCGCCCCGGAGCCCTCGACGATCAGGTGTTCCTTGCGGGCGATCTCTGGGACCGATTGGCGGATCGTCTCCTCACGCGCCAGAACCACGTCATCGATGAAGTGCCGACCGAGCTGAAACGTCACTTCGCTGATGCCGCCTTCGAGTCCTTCAGCAATCGTGTGCCGTCCATCGACCGCCAAGTGTGCTCGGCCCTCGCGGCGTGAGAGCCACATGCCTGGAGAAGCGTCTGTGTTGACCGCGACAACGCGGGTTGCCGGGCTTCGCGCCTTCGCTACTACGCCAGCGCCAACTGCGCAACCACCCCCTCCGCAGGGGATGACGACCGCGTCGAACCGGGGGGTATCCTCCAGAACTTCCAGCATGGTGGTGCCGCCGTTTCCGGCGATGACCGCCGGATCCTCGAACGGAGAGACGAAGGTACCGCCCTGTTGCCGGAGCTGTTCGAGGGCCCAAGTCTGGGTCCGGTCATAGCCATCGTGGGGCGACCTGACCACGCGCCCGCTCAGGGCACGAATCCCCTCTTCCTTGGTCGCGGGCACGGTGCGGGGCACCACGATGGTGCAAGGCAGTCCGAAGGTCCTCGCGGCATAGGCGAGCCCCAGGCCGTGGTTTCCGGCCGAGCAGGCCACGACGCCCACCGAGCGTTCCACGTCCCCCAATAGCGAAAGTGCCGCGATGGCCCCGCGCGCCTTGAAGGACCCGGTGACCTGCAGGTTCTCGCATTTCAGGAACACCTCTGATCCGGTGTGACTCGAGAGCCACTGACTGTGCAATAGCGGAGTTCGACGGGTGTGTCGGCTGACGGCGTCGCGTACCTCTTGGATCAGTTCGATGGTTGGTTCGCGAGCCATGATACCGTCCGGAAGCACGCGTGGGGCAATCGCAGTCCGGCAAGCCATTCTGAGCCTGGAAGGCACACCGTCAAGCAGGCCGCTCTCGTTCTGAGGCGCAGAGCTCTCGCTACGCCACGGCAGGAATCGCGGCCAGAAAAGCGGCCGCGATAAAAAGGAATTAAGAGGGGAGGGCCGTCAATCCTCGGTGGGCATCATCACGGTGAGAACAGGCTCACCTTGATCGCCGGGGCCGCAAACGGCCTTCAACGTGACTTCCTCATGTTTGTTCGGCGCCTGCAGGAAAACGACTTGGAACAGCAGCTGCTCCTGCCGCTCGCCTCTGGAACGCCGGATGGCAAGATACAGCAGCCATAACACATCATGAGCGCGACCGCGCTCTGATTGGCCGAGTTCCTTTGTGCCCGGCGGCGGCACGATGCATCCGTTCCACACGGCTGCGGTACACGCAACCGGTATCCGGAATCCGGTTTCCTTCGCCCACTCGGTGAGGTCCACCAGGACGCCGTCTTCGATTGCTTGCGCCCGCGTGTAGCTGTAGATCACGGGCACGTCCTCAAACGGATTCTTCTCGTTCATTTTGCGTTTACCTCCTGTGCGATGGCACGTCTCAATCAATAGACGTGCCATCAATCCTCTATGCCTTTGATCGTTTTTTGGATGTACTCTGCGTCCACACGGACCGGTTCGAACACCCGATTTGCCGGGTCATCTCCCGCTCGTTCGTTGTCGTAGTCCACGACCATCGCCTCGACGGTGGCCGCGTTCGCAATGACGTCCTGCACCAGGCCACCTCTCACGTAGATCACGACTCGCTTGCGTGTCTTTTCTTTGCTCTGATTCATTTGTCTTTACCTCCTCGTTGCGTGGCACGCCTCAGAAAACAGGCGTGCCGCGCGACTCAATTGGACCGCGGTTTCCAGAACGTCCAGCCGTTCGTGACACCGCCACCACGCCCAAGTCCGTTGGCCTGGCGGTACGCTTCGGTTGCTTCAATTGCCGCGCGCGTGGGCGTGTTACATATCTTGCCCTGGGCAGGCCCTGACGTGATCAACATGCCCCGACCGCTTTTGACGCGTGCGTTTTTAACGACTTCGGCAGTGAACGTCTCCGGACCCATCGACCCTATGAGTTGTGTACCGATCGGCCACCATTCGTGCTTGCGGCGTTCGGCGCCCAGGCATGACGTGGATACCTTGGATTCGCGCGTCCGAAGACGCTCCCGCTCGCCACGTTGCAGCGCAACCCCGGGCAGTAGCGAATCGTCGTTCGTAATGCTGTCATCGCGCGCGATGACGGGTGCCGCCTCGGCGCACGCCGTGCGAGCGCCGCCGCGGATGAGATCCAGGTCGCTTGCAGTCAGCGTGCTTGCGACCTCCAACATCATTTTGGTTTTGCTATCCAACATGACGCAGTCCCTTCTTCAAAGTGCGGCTCAGCAGTTTGCAGAGCTGTGCCGGCAGGTCCTCGATTTCCTGAACCACGATCGTGTCCTCAACGATCACGGCCAAACTGTCGTCCTTGATGCCCACGCCAACCAGTTCAATGCCCGCGCGTGTGAGCAGGTGGGCAACGTGCTGGGCGTGGATGACGGGTGTGTCTCCGGACGCTTCGCAGCCCGCCTTGCCGTCCGTCAGCACGAGCATGATCTTGCGCATCTCGGGTCGAGGCGCGAGACGCTGCGCGCCGATCTGCATCGCTTCGCCCAGCGGCGTGAGTCCGGTACCGCGAACGCCGGGCAGGCGTCGTAGCGCCGCCTTGACCGGTTCATCGAACTGCTTGATCAAACCGATCTCGAGGTTGGCGAAACGGCTGAAGCGCTGCTTGAGCAAATCCGGCTCCTCGCGGGTCCGCCTGCACGCTTCGGTGAAATCAAAATCGTGGCCGGTGGTGAACGTGAACGCCTCGATCGGGATGTGCAGGTCGCCAAGCGCTTGCAGCAGCACCCGCATAGCATCGCGGGCCACGTCCATCTTCCGGCTCGTCATGCTCCCGGAAGCGTCAAGCACAATCGAGACGGCTGTGGACCGTCCCTGTACTACGGATCGCACGCGGAACACATCGATGCTGGGGCGTTCCATACACAGGCGGTGCAGGGTGCGAGGCGACAGACTCCCACGCGTTTGATCCTCGCGCCACCACCGCTTTTCAGCGGAACGCAGGCTACCCGGAGCTGAGTGACTTCGTGACGGCTTTCGCCCAGGGGCACTTCAACACGCTCGTGATCTGCTCCAAGGGCGGAATGGGCAAGAGCGAAGAATCCAACCGCGCGCTCGACGGTATCACGATCGTGCGAATCGGCGGCCATCTGACGCCTTTGAAGCACTATGAGCTATTATACCGTGGCAGGGATCAACTGGTCGTGTTCGACGAGATCGATGGCCTGTTCTCCGACCCCAAGCGCGTTGGCCTTCTGAAACAGCTCTGCGAGACGCGTGAACTCAAGCGGATCATGTGGGCCTCAACCGATCCAAGAGCGGCCGAGATCGACGGCGGGGTCGGCCATTTCCACACGCGTAGCCACGTCCTAATCCTCTGCCACTCGTTTCCGGCCCTCAACGCAAACGTAACCGCCTTTGAGACGCGTGCGACCGTGGTACGATTCGCACCTTCACCCGACGAAATCCTCGCGAAGATCAAGACGTTTGCGACGGACGATGAGATCGTCGCGTTTCTGAGCGAATTCTGCGGGGCGATTCCGAAGTTCAGCCTCCGAACGTACCGCCACCTGGAGAGCCTGAAACGGGCCGGGCTTGACTGGCAACGGTACGCCCTTGAGGAGACCGATGTTCCGCCCAAGGTGAAGGAGATCGCCGATCTACTTGTCCGATTTGACTGCGACACCGACCGCATCAGCCAGTACTCGGCGAGCAGGCGTGATTACTACAACTGGAAGCGGCAGGGCGAGGCGTATCTGCACCGTCGGTCGCTCGTGTCGTCGAAGCCGGCCCTGCGGCTCGTTGGCCCACTACCTGGCCAAGCGGAACAGCCCAAGGCGGCGGAGTAACGCAGGTGATCCTCCGCTTGAACTGTCCATGATCCTCTATCACGTGAACATCGCCACCCTGCGCATCGGGACGGCTTGCACTCCTGCACTACCGAGCGGGATGAACGTGGTCTGCCGGTGCGCGACACGCAGCGCTCAAGTAACCCGCCAAACCGTTGAGCAATCACCAAGCCGTCAACCTCGTGACGCGCTCCAAGCGCGACCGCGGGCAATAATAGGCTGTGGGATGAGCTGGATGGCGCGGTTCAGTAGGAGAGTGCGGCAGGTGGTTCAAGGCGACAAGATCGACGACGCGGGCGTGGTGTGGTTGTCATGAGTACGATTAGCGACAAACACGCGGGTCTTGAGAACGGAAAGATCGCGGTCAGCGCAAAGGAACTTGCCGACATGCTTGGCCTCTCGGTACGTACCGTCCGCAGGCTTGATTGCTCGGGAAAGCTTCCACGGCCCGTGCGGATCGGCGGCGCCGTCCGGTGGCGAGTTGCGGAAATCAACGGATGGCTGGCCGAAGGTTGTCCGGGCCGTAAGAAATGGGAGGCGCAGAAAGGCGCCCGTAAGAACGCGGGGTAGCTTGGATTTGCGCGCTCGCGGCGTACACGCTATGCTGGGATGCTCGTGATGCCGGTGAGACAGCTTGGGCACGCATCCAACTGTTAAGGCGAAAGGTGACCTATGGCCAGCATCTACAAACCAACTTACACCAAGCCAGTGCCTGTAGGTGTAGAGATTGTGATCCGGGGCGGCAAGAGATTCGCGCGTGTCAAGGACCACCGAGGAAGGAGTCGGACGGTTCCGTTTCCGAGTACTTGCGGATGTAGACGCAACGCGCGTTGAAGAGTTTCTTCGCCGCTTGAAGGAGCGAGGCCGAGGGCCCCGAACGCAAAACCGATATCTCGAATCAATGCGATCGTTTCTGTCGTGGGCTCGGAAGACGGGACGCATGAATGCAGATCCGCTCGTTGTTCTGGGTAAGGCCAACGAAGAGGTTGACATACGACGATCGCGCCGCGCCATGACAGAGCAGGAGCTGATCACGCTGCTGCAAGTCGCCAGGAAGCGTCCACTTGAGAACTTCCTTAACGCCGCCAAAACGTCTGGAATATCGAAACGTGTTGCTACGGTCACGGAGAAGACGCGCCGGTGGCTCGCGCGATGTGGTCTGGAAAGATCGCTAATCTACAAGACGCTCTTGCTCACCGGTTTGCGACACGGTGAGCTGGCCGCGTTGACCTGGGGCGACCTGGATCTCGGCAGGCGGGCATATATTACTGTCAAGGCGGTTTCAGCGAAGAACCGAAAAACCGAGGCGCTGCCGCTCCGTGCGGACTTGGCCGCCGAGCTGCAAGCCTGGAGGCCGGCCAAGGCAAGGAACGATGATCGGGTATTCAATGTGCCCAGGAACCTCCTGCGGATACTAAAGAAGGACTTGGCTGCGGCCGGCATCCCGTACAAGGATGACAGGGGTCGGACTCTCGATGTCCATGCCCTCCGTCACACTTTTGGGACGCATCTGAGCAAGGCGGGCGTGTGGCCGCGTACCGCCCAAAGCCTTATGAGGCACTCGGACATCGACTTGACGATGAGGACCTACACCGATCCCCGTGTCCTGGACATGGCGAACGCGATTGATTCGTTGCCTGCGCTTCCGTCGTTGATGGGCGAGGAGGAACTCGCGCCGAAGTCCGAAAGGCTCCGCGCCACCGGTACCGATGAGGTTGTATCATGTCGGCATGTGGGCCAGCATGTGGGAGATTCCGACCCCGGGAGGCGTCGACGGTCATCTGCTGGCACCGACGAGCAAAGGCGAAGCGGGCGACCTCTGAGAGACGGTTTTGACGTAAGTGGCGCTCCTGACAAAGGAAAGGAGCCGGTGTCACCTTCTGACATCGGCTCCCAATCGGATACCCCCAAGGGGACTCGAACCCCTGTCTTCAGGATGAGAACCTGATATCCTAGGCCGCTAGACGATGGGGGCTTCGGTTTTGCCTGATTGTCTCGGGACCGCTTGCCGGCCCACGGCGTGAGATTCTTAGCGAGCTCGGTGTCCGTCGTCAAGGCGCGAGGGGACGCCCTCGTTTCCATACCTGCATGGGGGGCGGCCTCTGGGGCGGTCGCGCGTCGCACGGGCCGACCTGCCTGAGATGGACCCGTGGCCCCCACGATCTAACGCCGCCTGAACCGTGAGGGCGCCGTCGCCCCTTTGGTGGTGCAGCCTGCTTGAGCAAGGCGGGGGCGGCGCGGTACAATCGCGTTATCCCGCTGACGGGCTGGGTTCGGGCAATCAAAACATGGCACACGTTCGATTTACGGACAATATTCAGCGGCACGTTCCATGCCCTGCGCTGTCGGTGCACGGCCGGACCGTTCGCGAGGTGCTCGATGCCGCGTTCACCGAAAACCCGCAGGCCCGGGGCTACGTTCTGGATGACCAGGGCGGCCTGCGGCGGCACATGATGATCTTTGTCGGTGGCCGCATGATCGCCGACCGGGCGGAGCTATCGGACTGCGTAGGTCCGGAAGACACGGTGGACATCATGCAGGCTTTGTCGGGCGGGTAAGCTGCGTGCAGCATGGGCTGCCCGCAGCTTCGAGCAGGTGAGCAGTTGAACAGGTGAAAGCACGGCAACGCTTCCGCATGCGGCTCGCCTGCGGTCCGGTGCTCACCCGTTCTACTGGCCAAGCGTTACTGTGATCCCCTTAGCATTGCTCGAAACCTCAGTCGCCGCGTCCCGCGTCGTGGCGTTCAGGAGATCTTAACTTGAGCGATCGGATTCTCGTCGGCACCCGCAAGGGGCTGTTTCAACTGGACCGCGTCGCTGACTCCCGGCCGTGCCGCTGGGAGATCCGCGCGGCCGCGTTCCTCGGGGACAACGTCTCGATGGTTCTGCCGGACGCCCGCGACGGAACGCTCTTCGCCGCGTTGGATCATGGGCACTTTGGCTGCAAGATGCAGCGATCGTGCGACGGCGGGCAAAGCTGGCAGGAGTGCGCGGTCCCGACCTACCCGCCGCAGCCTGAGGAGGAACAGCCTCCGAACGCGATGGGTGGGAAACCCGCGCCGTGGAACCTCGAGCTCGTCTGGGCGTTGGAATCCGGCGGGCGCGACGAGCCTGGCGTTCTCTGGGCGGGCACCATCCCCGGCGGCCTGTTCCGCTCGGCCGACGCTGGCGATACCTGGGAATTGAACCGTGCGTTATGGGACGAACCTCGACGCCGCTTGTGGTTCGGCGGCGGCTACGACCATCCAGGCATTCATTCGATCTGTGTGGATCCGTCTGACAGCCGGCATGTCATCGTCGGGGTCTCCTGCGGCGGCGTCTGGGAAACGCGGGACGGCGGCGGCACGTGGGAGTGTCGGGCCACGGGAATGAAGGCCGACTATATGCCGCCCGAGCGCATGTACGACCCCGAAATCCAGGACCCCCACCGCGTCGTGCAATGCCCGAACAACCTGAACTGTCTCTGGGCGCAGCATCACAACGGTATCTTCCGGACGGTAGACGGCTGCGCCAGTTGGCAGCAGATCGACGGCGTACCGCTATCCAGCTTCGGGTTCGCGGTGGCCGTCCACCCGCATGACCCGGCCACGGCCTGGTTCGTGCCGGGGGTCAAGGACGAGCATCGAATACCGGTGGACGGCCGCGTGGCGGTTACCAGGACGCGGGACGGCGGTGCATCGTTCGACGTTCTGACCGAGGGCCTGCCGGGGCCGCATGCCTACGACCTCGTGTTTCGGCACGCGCTCGACGTGGACGAATCGGGCGAGCGGCTGGTGTTCGGCAGTACGACCGGCTCGCTGTGGATTTCCGAAAATCAGGGCGATTTGTGGCACTGCATATCGGAGCATCTGCCGCCCATCTACTGCACGCGCTTCGTCAAATAGCCCGCCGTCACCAACGGACACGCGGCGCGACGCCGCCTCACTCGAGCAGGTAGGCCAGCAGTTCGTCGAGTTCCATGCTGGCGAAGCTGGTGGCCGAGTCCGACATGGCGTACGGGATGATGAGCTGCCCGTTGTGGATGATGGCTCCGCAGGAGTAGACCACGTTCGGCACGTACCCCTCCCGCTCCTTCTCGTTGGGCACGATGATCGGCTCGCGGGCGTAGGCGATGACCTTCGAGGGATTCTCCAGGTCGAGCAGGTCGGCCCCGATGCAGTAGCGCCGCATCGGCCCCACGCCGTGCGTCAGCAGCAGCCAGCCCTTGTCCGTCTCGATCGGTGAGCCGCAGTTGCCGATCTGGATCAGCTCCCATGGATACGTCGGCGGCCGCAGCAACTGCACCTCGTTCCAGAAGCGGATGTTGGTCGAGGACATGATGTGCAGGTTTTCGCCGTCCTGGCGTGAGATCATCACGTAGCGGCCGTTGATTCTGCGGGGGAACAGGGCCATCCCCTTGTTCTGGGCGTACTTGCCGTTGAGCGTGACGATGCTGAATCGCCGGAAATCTTTCGTCAGCAGCAGTTGGGGCAGAATCTGAAAGCCGTTGTAAGCGGTGTATGTCCCATAATAGATGCTCTTCCCGTCGTCGTCGGTGAACCGGACGAAGCGGGCGTCCTCGATGCCGCGGCTCTCGTTCTCAGTGACGGGGAAGATGACGACCTCCGAGAGGGGCGTCTCGTCGGGGAACTGGAGCGTGTAGTTCGACCGCGCCAGCCACAGCATCTGGTCGGTGGCGCGGTTGAACTCGTCAACGTCGTCGGCCGATTCGCGCATCTCTCCGACGACGCGTTCGAGGTCCGCGAACGCGAATTTGGGGGGGAGCTGATCGAGCACCTCGCCCGCGATGTCCGAATAGCCGCCCATCTCGATCAACTTGTAGAAATACGTCCGCTTCTCGCGCACGGCCTCGGGGTCGGGCCGGGCGCTTCCCACGAATCGACTGCACGGATTCATGGTGATATCACCGTCGGCGTCGATGACCCCGGTCCGGAACACGATCGACGAGATGTGCCCCTCGCCGGTGGCCCGCAGGCTCATGATGAACCGCAGGGCGCCGTCCGGCAGCCCGGCCTGATCGTAGTGCGGCACGATCGACGGATTGAACAGCGCTGCGGACTCGATCGAGTACTCCATGGTGAAGTAGGCGCCGATCAGCCGCCGGCGTATTTCGGGCAGATCGTGGCCATCGTCGAGCCATTGGGAGACGTGCTGGAAATGGTCGTCGAAAACGCGTTCGATGTTACGGTGGCGACCCGCGAAGTCGTCCATCACTTCGCGAAACTCGACCGCCGCTTCCTCGTCCGTCAGGTTGCGGATTCGCTTCAAAAGCCCCTTGATGCGCTCCTCGCCGCCGGGGATCAAGATGCGCGTGATGACCCGGCGATCGTCGGAAATGAACTGTTCCGGCCTGCGTCGAACCTGCGGAGGTTTCTTCGCCATCGTGTCGAACTCTGGGACCGAAAACGCCGCGGCGCGTGCCATTCATCGCAAGCCGCGGCGATACGCCCGGTCGGGCATCTGCGGTCGTTCGCGTAATCTATTCCTATGTCGTCCGATGGCAAGGGCCGGTGCAGTACGACGCCCGCTCCCCAGCGGACGCGCCGAACCGCCAGCGAACCATAGACTTCACCCCACGTTCACCGGCAAGCGCGACTGCCGATCAACTTGTTCAATAGCTTTGCTCGTCGCAACTCTGCAAGTCAATGACCGGCGGCGCGACCACCTTCGGAATCGTGGCCTCCATCCAGAGCGCTTCGCCGGCCGCAGCGACCAGCAGAAGCGGCACCGCACATACCGCAAAGGTCTCCCAGGCTTGGGCGGCGGGAATCGATGGGGAGGAGGCCTGCTGACAGAGGCTGAGGCCGACGGCAATCGCGATCGCGGGTGGCTCCAACATGTTCAGCGCCACCCCGACGCGGACGCGCCGCACCGCCCGCGCCGACTCGGCGTCGCCGACGAGCTGAAGGAGGCCCTCGCGGCGGCTCATCACGCGAAGCCCGATGCCGAGACTGAGCCCCACGCAGATAACACCGGCCCAGGCCGCGGCCGCCCAAGCCCCGGCGGCGACCAGCAATGCCGTCACTGCCGTGTTGTTGACGAAAATGCCGACGAAGCGATGCCACCACGAGCCGGCGCGCACGATGCGATCAACGACATGATCGACCCACCATGAAACCAGGCGAGCCGGGCCTGCCCGACCGCGTTGACCGAGGAACCAACCGGCCCCGACGCAGGCCACGGCGAGCGCGGTGCCCACCAACATGGCGAAGCTGATGTTCCACAGGACGTCGATCTGTCGGGAGAGAAGTTGCTGCATAAGCGTTGGTCGAAACCGCGATGTTCACACGGCATTGAAGCGCCGGCTCCCGGCACTGCCCGTCGGCGCCCGGAGCCTCATTCGCTTAACCCGAGTCATTGCTCGGCGGGTTGACGTTCCACCACGATCGTTCCGCCGATTAAGTCGCCGAGTCGCTGCCGATTTCGCGTCAGCAGAACCAGCATCACCGTCCAGACGAACGCCAGGTAGGGGTACATTTCCAGAACTCGGCACAGATTCCGCACCAATACTCGCCCAGCACTTCCTGGCTCAGAGGTCTCGGTGAGCACCCGGCATTTCAGCAGCCTCTTGCCCGGCGTGGCTCCGAGCCAGATTTCGAAAATCGCCGTGTAAAGCCCGAAGGCCCACACCGCCGCCATCCATCGCCGCAACAGACCGGCAGCCACCGCCGGATCCACCGACGCGGCCTCCAGCAGGCGCGCCGTGCTGAACTCATGGGCCTCCAGCGGCGGGTAAAACGCGAACACCAGCGCCGGACCGAACACGATCCAGTCGATGGCGAATGCGGCCAGCCGCGTTCTGTGGCTTGCCAGCCGGTAGGGCGGTTTGACATCAACCGGCGTGATGAGGATCCCGCGCCGGCGAACCATGACGGTGGCGATGATCACTCCGAGCGCGATGTAGGTGATCAGGCTGTAGTGCGTTCTCACCGCCTGAAAGCCGCGCTCTGCAACCAGCGCGCGAAGAGGATTCGGCCCCGCCGCCGGCGCACCACCTTGTACACCCCATTCGGCCCATTGGGGAGTTTCTTTCTCGTCCAGCCAAACGCCCAGCAGGCGTCCCGTGTACGATGCGAAAGCGGCGCCGCTCGGCGGCGGTTTCCAGGCGGTATTGCCGACGGCCAGGCGCTGTCCTTCGCTCCAGCCGTCGCCGGTTCGGTGCATCAGCGAAACGGAGTTGTCCGAACGCCGGCGCACAATCGTCATGCCTTCAGCCGTTCTGACGACGTCGAGGATCTGATCCGCGGCCACGCCGTCGACTGCCGATCGGTTGGTCCACGGCTGGTCCATCGCAGGGCTTCTTGCATACCATAGGGGTGCGCCGGCTTCCGTCGTCGAAACGAGAATCTCGACGACCCCGCCCGAACAAGTCAGCCGGATCGACGCTCCTTCATCGACCCATTCGGGCAGGCCTCGATCCGGGTGCCAGCGGCCCGACTCATGCCGGAGCAGCACGTACTTCGATGCCGGCCAGCGATCGACCGACTCGGCGTCTTCGACCACGTCAGGCTCACCATCCTCGTCGGCCGCAGCTTCCGGCCCAGAGGTTTCTGTTTCGGTGGTTTGCGGCTTGCCCGGCAGGGGTTCTGTTCCACGATCTTCGACGAACCCGAATCGGTCGCCCTTGGTCTTCAGCGCCTTGGCCACGTGCTTGGCTACGACGGCGCAAAGCGCATCGGCCTCATCGTCGCCCGCCATCGCCAGCGGCACGACGGGCCTGGGCAGCTTGAGCGCCATCGAGGCGTCTTGTGGCGTGTAGAGCCGGTGCGTTCCGTCCTCAAAAATGATGTGAAGCCGTTTCCCTCGGACGGCTGTGCGTCCGATCCGGCCTTTGACGGGACCCCACTTGATCGGCCGAAGCCATCCGATTCGCTCAACGACGTCCGGTGTTCGATACGCGAATCGCCACGCACGTTGCTCGGCCGGTTCATCGGCTGATTGATAGAAGACCCAGGCGGCTTGGTGTCCCCCGACCGCACGCAGGGATCTCGTCGTTTGCGACCCGTCCACCGGCGGCGCATTGGCCGGCGCAGCGGCAGCAAGAACCAGCAAGACGGCCGATCGAATCGGCAGAGCATAAGGGCGGATCGCCATCCAACCCATTGTGCTCGACCCCTCAACCTCGTCAATCATCAGGTCCGAAGCGCACTTCCAGGGCAGATACCCCGTTTGGGGACGGTGTGGCCCACGTCTTCAGACGTGGGCTTGCGATTCCCTGATCGCTGATAACTCAATCCGCGACCTTCGCACTCGACAAGGATGGTTCAGGCGCTTTGCACGAATTCTTCCAACGGTCGAACACGGCGCCGACGTCGGCAAGTTCCTCGGCCCGACGCGAGTCATCCCAATCCATCTCTTTAGCCATGGCGTCTGCGAGTTGTGCCAGAACGTCGGCACCAGGCCGGCCCGCGGAGGCGACGTCCGTCCGTCGGAAGACCACATCGGAGAGCTTGACGGCCATCTCTGCCCTCACGGCGTGACGGGTCTGCGCGGGCAACAGGGCATCTTGCGATATGCGTTCTCCGGTCGGCGCACCGCAGCCGTCCAGCACGGTTCGCAACTGGGTGCCGTAAAGCCGGACCAGTTGCCGAAGAGAAGTCCCGTCGATGCGCTCACCCCAAAATTGTTCTTCGCCCGCCGCGAAATCTTCGAAGAAGTCAAATGCCGCACCGGGAACGGGCGTCCGTGCCGTCGAATACACGGGAACGGTGCGATTCAGCTTTGCGAACACAAGGTTGACGATTTCCTCGGCGGCCAGGCGGGCCGTGGTGTACTTCACGCCCACCAGGCTGATGAACCCCTGCAGACCGTCCTCTCGCACGTGGTCGATCACGCGGTGATGCTGGAGCAGCCGCACGTCCGCGTCGCCGGGGCGCGGGTCGGCTGCGGGGAGCAGGCCCGCATACACGAAATGCACGTCGTCGAGCGTCAGCTTCGCGTCCGGGACGGCTTCGTTGATCTCGTCCACGAAGTCGGCCACGTCCTGCTCGGTCGGCCGGAAATCCTCGGGCCGGCCGTCGTAGGCGGTATGGGTGGTGCCGATCAGTGACAGACCGCGCCAGGGCGTCACGAACAGCAACCGTGCACCGTGTTCGACTTTTGCGTTGGGATCGAGATGTCGCCCCGGCACGCCGACGGCCGTCTCGCCCGCGATCGGACGCGTCAGAATATTCATCGCTTTTGAAAGCCGCACGACTGGCCGCGGAGCCGTCGAACTCGCGGCGTTTCGGATGAGTCGCCCAATGGCGGGTCCGGTGGCGTTCACGACGACACCGGCGCGGATATCGAATGACTCCCCGGTCAGAAGATCGCTGGCCTTTGCCCCGGTGACGCGGTTCCCGTCGACTGCGAGCGAGTTTATCTCGATGTAGTTGGCGATCTCCGCGCCCGCCCGCGCCGCGCTTTCCGCAATCTCGATTACCAGCCGCTCCGAGTGGTACATCTGAGCGTCGTACCAGATCGCGCCGCCGGTGATGCGGTCGGCGTCGTTGCCGGGGTAGTGCTTCAAGGCTTCGTCACGCCCAACCACGCGTCCGCCCGGTATTCGCCGGGCCGGGTCCACGCTGCGATTGCGATCAAACCCGATGAGGTCGTTCATCGCCAACGCGGCCCGAAAAGCCGTCCGGCTCCGCATGCCTTTCCCGCTCGTGGCGGCCATAAACGGCAATGCGTGAACAAGATGCGGAGCGACGCGAAGCCAGGTGGACCGCTCGCGGATCGACTGCCGCATCCGGCGAAAGTCCAGGTGCTGGAGATAACGCAACCCGCCGTGAACGATCCGCAGGCTGTTGAACGAAGTGCCCGAACCGAGATCGCCGCGATCCACCAGCGCCACCGACAGCCCGCGCATGGCCGCATCGCGGGCAATGCACACGCCGTTGATGCCCGCGCCGATGACCAGGACATCGAACTCGCGATCGGCAAGGTTGGCCGGCTGACGTTTCATGTTCGGATCGATTTCGCTTTACTTTTCTGCGAAGGCCATCAGATGCCATCCCGACCATCGCACCATCGCCCGCGGCAGCAGGTTGAACGTGCCGACGAAGAGCCGGTTGTACAACAGCGCCTTCGCCCCGCTGTGCAGCCGCGTCGGCACGGGAAACCGCTCGGGAATGATGCGAACGTTCGAGAACGGCCGCAGCATTGCCCGAAACTGGCGTCGCGTGAACGTGCGAAGATACGGAGCGTCCTCATGCTCCAACGGAACGCGCATCATCACCGACAGCAGCTTCAGCCAGCTCCGACTGTTGTAGACCATCATGATCGCCCGCCCCCCGGGCTTGAGCACGCGGTGAATCTCGCGGGCCATCTGCGACGAGTCAGCCGTATACTGAAGTACGCCGTGGGCGTAGACGACGTCGAAGCAGTCGTCGGGAAACGTCATTGCCTCCCCGTTCATCACGCGCAAGTCGCCCGAAAAGCCATGCAGATCAAGGTTCTTGTGGGCTAGTTCGATCGAGACGGAAGCCAGGTCGATCCCCGTGACAACCGCGCCGCCTTTCGCGAATCGGACCAAGTCGATCCCGACCCCGCAGCCCACCTCGAGCAGCGATTGTCCGCTGAACCCGTTGAAATCAACCAGTTCGGGCAGATAGCGCAGCTTGTCGAACCGATAGGCGTCGAGCTCGTCGAAGAACGCCCGGGTTCCGACCGGGTGCGTCGCGACGGACAGATCGTGAATGTGCTCGTTCCAATATTCGGTGATGGCCCGGTGCTCGGCCTTGATGGCCTCCTCGTTGTTTGCGGTCGCTTGCATGGACTCGCGCTGCGTGTCGGACGCCGGCGTGCTCATGTTCTCACTGCCTCCGCAGTACGGGGCTCGACGCCTGCGCGCCCTGACTGGTATCGATCCAGCCACATGCAGTAAAGCGTCAGCGACCACAGCACGTGGGCATGGTCGGCCCGCTCGGCCAGGTGCTCACCCTTGAGCCGCTCGATCGTCTCCGGCCGGAAGAACCCGTCGCGGCGGATCCGTGCCTCGGCCAGCACGTCCATCATCATGGGCCGCAACTCGCCGCGCAGCCAGTGCTTCATCGGCGTGCTGAACCCCTGCTTGCCACGCCGCAGAATCTCCGGCGGCAGGAGATCGCCGAACGCCCTCTTCAATATCGCCTTTGTCTTGAAGCCTTTCAGGCGAAACGAAGCAGGCATGGTCAACGCCGACTCCACCACCCGATGATCGAGCATCGGCACGCGCGTCTCCAACGAAGTGGCCATGCTCGTCCGATCGACTTTGTGCAGAATGTTCTCCGGCAAATAAAAAGCCGAATCGACGTACATGTTGCGCTGAGTGGGATCGCGGAACCGATTGGCTCCGAACAGCCGGCGGACGTGGTCGGTCGGATCGATGCGCGCCGCTTCCGCCGCGAACCCGTCGCTCAACAGCCCGCGGCGCAACGGCTCATCCATAAACACCATCCAGCGGGCGTGCCCCAAATCCGCCGGCCGGGAGGCACCGTTGACGAACACGCGGGTCCGGTTGATCAAACCCTTCTTCGTCGGCGTTGGCCGAAGCCACGACACGACGCCGGGCAACAGCCTCGCCGTCAGCGGGCGCCCCAGCAGTCCGTACCAGCGAGCGAGCTTGTCAGCAATGTACGTATCATAGCCCCCGAACAGTTCGTCGCCGCCGTCCCCGGACAACGCCACCGTCACGTGCTGCCGCGCCGCCCGGCTGACCAGATACGTCGAGAACACCGAGAAATCCCCGATCGGGTCGTCCAGAATCAGCTCGACCGGGGTCATCAATTCGCTCAGGTCGAGTCGAAGCGTGATCTCCTCGTGATCCGTGCGGTACCGCTCGGCCACCAGCCTGGCGTAATGCGTTTCGTTGTAGCCGGTTTCTTCGAAACCGACCGAGAACGTCTTCACCGGCCGGTCGCTGTGCCGCGCCATCAACGCCACGATGATGCTCGAATCCATCCCGCCGCTGAGAAAAGCGCCCAGCGGCACGTCACTGATCATCCGGCCGCGGACCGCATCCGAAAGCAGCGATCGCAATTCTTCGATTGCCGCATCCTCGTTGAGGTCGCGGCTTTCTTCAGGTAAGGACCAATAGGCCCGCTCGATCGCGCGGCCCGCGTCCACACGCAGATAGTGCCCGGGTTTGAGTTTGTTGATTCCTTCAAACAGCGTGTGCGGTGCATACGTATACTCGAACGTCAGAAGCGAGAGCATCCCCTCGATGTCCGGCGGCGGCGTCTCGTCCAATTGCGCAAGAACCGCCTTGACCTCTGAGCCGAAGACCAGCCGGCGATCGTCGAGCTTGTAATACAGCGGCTTGATGCCCACACGGTCCCGGGCGAGCAGCACGCTGTGCCCGTCGCGCGAATCGTAGATGGCGATCCCGAACATGCCGTTGAGCCGTTCGAGAAACGCGTCGCCCCATTCCTCGTACGCGTGGGCGATGACTTCGGTGTCGCCCTCGGTGTCGAACCGATGCCCCTTCGCCTGAAGCTCCCGCCGCAGCTCCGGATGGTTGTAGATTTGCCCGTTGAAGATGACCCGGATGCGGCCGTCCTCATTCCGCACCGGCTGGTGATTGCCGGCCGGCGCGATGATCGCCAGCCGGGCCATCCCCAACTGAACGCGGTCGTCGGACCAGAAGCCGGTCTCATCCGGTCCGCGATGCCGCATTACGGCCACAGCCTGCGCCATGCGGTCCGGGTCAAACGTAGCCCCGGTGCGATCGAATGTTCCGGCGATGCCGCACATCAGACGGCCCGCCTCTCGGCCGGGATCGCCCACCGCAGCGCCCGGTTGATCTGTCGTTCGAAGTGAGCGTTGGAGAACGCCTGCGCCTTGCCCCTGGCCCCTTCCGCGAGTTGTTTCGCCCGCTGTGGGTCCTCGACCAGTTGCTCGATGGCCCTTCCGAACTCGGCCCCGGTTGTCTCGGTCAGCAGCGCTGTATCATCATCCAGCAGTTGCGTATGGCTCTCGAT
This sequence comes from uncultured Phycisphaeraceae bacterium, assembly GCA_964574815.1. Classification (GTDB taxonomy): domain Bacteria; phylum Planctomycetota; class Phycisphaerae; order UBA1845; family UBA1845; genus CAZNPL01. Next base: position 152,635 of record CAZNPL010000005.1, on the reverse strand, counting down.
GCGCGTGGCCACGATCGGCTTGCCGCTTTTCATGTATTGGTACAGCTTCAGCGGCACGTTGGTGCCCTTCGACCGCGAGGTCAGCAGCATGTCGGCCAGGTTGATGTACACCTCGACGACCCCCGGAGGAACCGAACCGACGACGTCCACAACCTCGTTCAAGCTGCGCCGCTCGATCGTTCGGCGAAGCTCCTCCACCTGTGACGGCTGGCCGCCCACGATCAGCATGCGGCAGGCCGACTCTCGTTCGGCCAGATGAGCGGCCGCATCGACGAGAATATCGATCCCCTGGTACGGCTCGAGCGAACCGATGTACAACGCCACCGCCCGTCCGTTCACGTCGTGCCTGGCTCGCAGCTCTTCGACGGTCGGCAGCGCATCATCCAGAAAGTCCACCTCGGTACAGTAGTTCTCGACCAGCAGCACGCGTTTGTTCGGTGCGAGTCCCCGAACGGTATTGACCAGATCATCACAGATCGTCAGCACGACGTCGCTCGAGTGAACCATCGCCCGCGTCAGCAATCCGAACAGCCAGAGAAACGGCTGGCGATTGAACCGGGCGTAATTCTGAATCTGCTGCGCCAGATCCGAGTGCATGTCGTAAATGTGCCGGATGCCGAACAGCCGCGAGAACGCCCCACAGAACAGCCCGGCCTCCTCATGCGACCAGATCACGTCGTACCGCCGCCAGGCCAGCAACGCGGCCGTCCACACGATGAGAAAAGCATCGAGAAACAACTTCGGAACCGAGGGCCCGATCCCTACGTCGGCGACCCCCGGCAGCCGCGGAACCCGAAAGATGCGGACGCCCGGGATGAGAACGTCACGCCCGTACGGATAGGTGACCAGATCCACCCGGTGACCGGCCCGGCACAGCGCTCTGATCCGATAAACCACGCTGAAGGGCGTGCCGCGCGGCTGAAACACCGGCTGCGGCGCCACCATCAATATGCGCTTCCTGGACGATGCCGAGAAGGGACGAGCCATGATCGTTGCTCAGGTCCGTTTCACGGGGTCAGCGGGCGGCGTTGCCAATCGATCGCCGCCCGGCGCTTCGGTAGGCTCCGAGTCGGCGCGCTGACGCGTCAGTCGGCGAATCTTGTAGATCTTGCGGCCCTGGCTCTCGTGGTAAATCCGCACCAGCAGTTCCGAGACCACACCCAGCATGATGAACATCACCGTCATCAGCACCAGCATCACCGAGAACATCACCAGCACGTTCCGGTTCAGGTTGATCGGCTCGGACGTGAGATGTCCGTACTTCTGGAGCACCGCGACGGTCAGCACCGCCAGCGCCACTGTCATGCTCAGCAACCCGGCCTTCCCGAAGAAGTAGATGGGCTTGGTGAGGTAGCCGCCGAGAAACTTCACCGTCACCAGGTCCAACAGCACCTTGATCGTCCGACGCAGGTCGTACTTCGTTTCGCCATGCACTCGAGGCCGGTGGTTCACTACCTCCTCGGCGATCCGCGCACCCCGCCACCGCGTGATGATCGGCAGGAACCGATGCATTTCGCCGTAGAGGGTGACGTCCTCGAGCACTTCCCGCCGGTAGGCTTTCAGCGAGCAGCCCAAGTCCCGGATCTTCACACCCGTCACCCAGGTGATGAATCGATTGGCCATTCGCGACGGAATCCTCCGGCTCCACAGCTTGTCGTGCCGGTTCTTCCGCCAGCCGCTGACCACGTCGTACCCCGGCGGCTCGTCCAATTTCGCCACAAGAGACTCAATGTCGTGAGGGTCGTTCTGAAGGTCTCCGTCCATGGGCACGATAATGTGCCCGCGGGCGAGCTCGAAGCCGGCTGCGAGGGCCGCTGTCTGACCGAAGTTGCGCGTCAGATCGACCACTGTGCAGCGTGGATCACCCGTGGTGACCTCTCGCAGGCGTTCCCCCGTCCCATCCTTGCTGCCGTCGTTGACGAAAATAGCCTCGTACACGTGTGAGCCGCTGCTCATCACCTCGGCCAGCTCCTTATAGAGCGCACCGACGCTGCCCTCTTCGTTGTGCATCGGGATGACGATCGACACGTCGATGTCACGTCCGGCTGTCTGGGTGCTCGTTACCAACTTGAGCGATCCTACCGGCAGGAAGAGCACATCCACATGATCGCCGGTGCCGGCCGGCGGCGGTTTTCGAACTTCGGACCCATAACCCGGCTTCACAAAGGAGCATAGCCCCCCTCGCTTCCCCCGGTCAATAACGGCACGCCGCCCTGCCCACCACCCTCGGTCGTCGCGAGCCGGCGCCGATAACCAACCCGGGTGACCCGCCTCCTTCAGGAGGTGGGATCGCGATTCGCCATTGCCTGACAGTCGCCAGTCGCCGGTCCAACCTGCCCGCCCGCTTCCAACTCCGGCAATGCTCACGCGGGCGCCACTGGCCTGTATACTATAGTCGGATGTCATCGCGAGCGGCGTGACTCGCTTCGCTCGTCATGCCCGTTAACTGAAAGATGAGCGAGAAACCGCTGAAAGAGGTCATTATCTACACGGACGGAGCCGCCGAGCCCAATCCCGCACCGGGCGGCGATGGCGTCGTCCTGCGCTACGGCAAGCATTGCAAGGATCTCTCCGCCGGATTCGAGACGACGACCAACAACCGGATGGAATTGCTGGCCGCCATCGCCGGCCTGGAGGCGCTGACTGTCCGCTGTGCGGTCAAACTCGACAGCGATGTACTTCGAATGGCATCTTTATTGCGAGGGATGCGGCATGTACATGGTTGAGGAAGCGAAACGATATGTCTGAGCCTTCCTCAACCGGCACGCCAGGGCGCACCCCTCATTGCCGCTGCCACGGACTAATCCGCTCGATTTTCCGCTACGCCACCGTCACCGACTCGTCCAAGTACACGTCCTGAATCAGGTTCAGCAGTTTCACGCCGTCGTCCATCGGTCGCTGGAAGGCCTTGCGGCCCGAGATCAGACCCATGCCGCCGGCCCGCTTGTTGATCACGGCCGTCCGGCACGCGTCGGCGAAATCGTTCTTGCCCGAAGCGCCGCCCGAGTTGATCAGCCCGGATCGACCCATGTAACAGCCGGCCACCTGATACCGCGTCCACTCGATCGGATGATCCGGGGCGAGCTTGTCGTACACCAGCTTGTTGGTCTTGCCGAAGTTGATCGCCGGATAGCCGCCGTTGTTCTCGGCCTGCTTCTGCTTGATGATGTCGGCCTCGATGGTGACGCCGAGATGGTTGGCTTGGCTGGTCAGGTCGGCGGCCACGTGGTAGTCCACCCCGTCCTTCTTGAACGCGCTGTTGCGAAGGTAGCACCACAGGAACGTGGTCATGCCCATCTCATGGGCGGCGGCGAATGCCTCGGCGGCCTCCTGAATCTGGCGATTCGATTCCGGCGCCCCGAAATAGACGGTCGCCCCGACGGCCACGGCGCCGAGCTCGTAGGCTTGGTGGACGTTGGCGAACATGATCTGATCGTACTTGTTGGGGTACGTGAGTAGCTCGTTGTGGTTCAGCTTGACGAGGAACGGGATCTTGTGGGCGTACTTGCGCGAGACGGCCCCCAGAACGCCTAGCGTCGAGGCCACCGCGTTACACCCGCCCTCCAACGCGAGCTTGACGATATTCTCCGGGTCGAAGTAGATCGGGTTCGGAGCGAACGAGGCCCCGGCGCTGTGCTCGATGCCCTGATCGACCGGAAGGATCGACAGGTACCCCGTGCCGCCGAGCCGCCCATGGTCGAAAATCGCCTGGAGATTGCGGAGCACTTGGGGCGGGCGATCGGTCCCGGCCACCACGCGGTCCACGAAATCGGGCCCGGGCAAATGGAGCAGATCGCCGTTGATACCGGTGCACTTGTAGCTTAGAAGCGCCTGAGCTTCATCGCCTAACAAGTCTGTGATTGCACTCATTTTCGATCCCTTTCGAAATGTCGGCTTCAAGCCCTGGTAATCGCCTCTATCGGACGTCCCACCCGCTCGTAGGTTAGTGAATCCGGCGCAGGGGTCAAATGCGGACGCCCCCGCCTGCCGTCCCACGGACGCGCAACCCGCAAAATGGCTGCACCGTCGTTGCCAGTTCAGTGCCGCTGGTGTAGTTTCTGCGATTTGTCGCTGGACGGAGCCCGGGCAACCCGCCCAAAAGCAGGAGATGGACGCAATGACGGAGGAACATCCGGCGGAGCAGGAGGAGCTGACTCCCGACGCCGAGGAGGAATCTCAGGAGGAACTGGACGAGCAGGCCAAGCTCAAGGAGGCGATCGAGGTCGAGTCCGAGGAGGTGGGCACGCTTCGCAGGAAGCTGACCATCACCGTGCCCCGAGACTACCTCGACGATCGGCTCAACGATCAGTTCGCCGAACTGAAGCGCGAGAGCATCGTGCCGGGATTCCGCAGGGGGCGAGCGCCTCTTCGACTCGTCGAGAAGCGCTTCGGCAGCGAGGTCGGCGACCAGTTGGTCGGGCAGATCGTGGGCGGCAGCTACATGGCCGCGGTTGAGAAGGAGGATCTCAAGCCGCTGGGGGACCCGTTGGTCTGGGTTGAGGCTCCGGCGGAGTCGGAAGAGGCCGGTCGTCGAAGCAAGGAGACGACCGAGAGGCTGATGCCACTCGAAAAGGCGCTCGACCACATGAAGCTCCCGAGCGAAGGCCCCATGACCTTCTCCTGCGAGGTCGAACTGCGCCCGGAGTTCGAGCTGCCTGAGCTGGATAAGATTCCCGTTGAAAAACCCAAGATCGAGTTTACCGAAGACGATGTTCAACGGGAGATCGATCGCTATCGGGCCCAGCGAGGCCACTATGTGCCTGTTGAGGAGCCGATCGAAGTGGACGATCTGATCGTCGCCGACGTGACACAGAAAGTCGGTGGGAAAGTCGTCAAGGAGGAGAAAAACGTCAACTTATCGGCGCGGCCGCAACGTGTGGACGGCATTGCGTTGGAGGACTTCGGCGAGGCGTTGAAGGGCAAAAAGGCGGGGGAGACCGTCACGGTCGAGACGACGATCCCGGAAGATCACGAAACCCTGGACTGGCGCGGAAATAAAGCCGAATTCGACGTGACCATCCAGGACGTCAAGCGCCTCGAACTGCCACCACTGGATGCGGAGTTTCTCGAGTCCGTCGGGTTCGACAGCGAGGAGGATCTGCGTGCCTTCGTGCGCTCCACCCTGGAATCCCAGCTTGATTCGCTCGTGCGCCAAGGTATGCGCGGGCAGATCGGCAAGTACCTGCTCGAGAACACCCACATCGAGGTGCCCGAGGATCTGACGCGTCGGCAGACGGACCGGCTGGTGACGCGCCGCATGATCGAGCTCTACCAACGTGGACTTCCGGAGGAGATGGTCAAAAAGCAGCTTGATGAGCTGCAGGTGAAGGCCGGTGAGGACGCGGCCAACGAGCTCAAGCTGTTCTTCATCATGGAGAAGATCGCCGAACAGATGGATATCGAGGTCCCCGACGACGAGCTGAACGGCGAGATCGCGCGCATTGCCCGGCGGCAGGGCAAGCGTTTCGACCGGGTCCGCGACGAGCTCGCCAAGGGAGGCGGTCTCACAGGCCTCTACCTCCAGCTTCGCGACGATAAGATTCTGGATGAGTTGCTCAGAAACGCGGTCGTGACCGAAGTCGAAAGGCCGAAAAAGAAGGACGAGTCGGCCACCCCGGAGGAAGAATCCGAAGAGAAGAGTGAGGAGTAGGACGTCCAACGCCGGGAGACCGTGTGTGCCACGGCTCGGCGGGTGTGCCACTCCTCCTCTCGAGCAGTGGCGGAACGAGAGACACAAACGACGCAGAGTAACGCCAGCGGCCCCGACAACGGCGGCGGATAACTCAGGCGTGACAAGAGACCGGTGCCTGCCGCAACATTCGGGCGGCGAGCTCGTTGATGACCCCCAGAAGGGCAGGAAACTCGAGGGCGAGGAACCAGATTCGATGAGCCAAATAGGATATCCCATACCACCGACGATTCAGCAGTACAGTCAGATCGCCCGCACACGGGAGATGACGATCGACCAGTTGCTGCTCGAGAATCGCATCATCTTCCTGGGAGAGCCGATTGTCCCGGTGGTGGCCAAGAAGGTAATCGAGGAGTTGCTCTATCTCCAATCGTCGAAGCGCGACCAGGAAGTCAGTCTGTACATCAACTCGCCGGGTGGCTACGTCATCGAGACCCTGGCGATCTACGACACGATGCAATCGATGGGCAGTCCGATCGCGACCTACTGCATCGGGCAGGCCGCCAGCGGTGGTGCGATTCTCCTGATGGCCGGCACGAAAGGGCGGCGTTTCATCCTTCCAAACGCGAAGGTGATGCTCCACCAACCGTCCGGCGGCATCGGGGGCCAAGCCGAGGATATCCGCATCCAGGCCGAGGAGATCCTTCGTGACAAGGTCCGACTGAACAACATCATCGCGTATCACACGGGCCGGACGGCGGAGCAGATCGGCAACGAGATCGAACGCGACCGGTTCATGACCGCCGAGGAGGCGCGGGAATACGGAGTCGTGGACGAAATCCTCGAACCGCGCAAGGAAGAAAGCAAAAAGAAGTCGGACAAAACGAAAGAGAAAGAGTAGCGAACGTGGACCCGAGCGGGTGTATGCCGGCCCTCAACAGCCGACCGGCCCGATCTCGCCGATAAGGTGTCAAGAACATGGCAACTGTCAGTCAGAATATCCCTTTCGTAATAGAGACCAGCGGCCGGGGCGAGCGGGCTTACGACATCTACTCGCGGCTGCTCAAGGACCGGATCGTCTTCCTCGGCGGGGGCATCGACGACGAGATCGCAAACCTCATTGTGGCCCAAATGCTTTTTCTGTCCAACGAGGATTCGTCGGCGGATATCTCATTCTACATTAATTCGCCGGGGGGCTCGGTATCGGCGGGGCTGGCCATCTACGACACCATGCAGTTCCTCCGGTGTGACGTGGCCACGTACTGCGTCGGAATGGCGGCCAGCATGGGGGCGATCCTGATGTGTGGCGGAGCCAAAGGAAAGCGCTTCCTGCTTCCCAACTCTCGAGTCTTGTTGCATCAGCCGATGCTGGGCGCGGGAATGCAGGGGGCGGCCACTGAGCTGGCGATCGAGGCCGAGGAGATCGTGCGGCTGCGGACCCGCCTGTACGAAATACTGCAGGCGCAGACCGGCAAACCGATCGAGCAGATCGAAAAGGACTGCGACCGCAACAAGTGGCTGGACGCTCGGGAGGCAATGGACTACGGTTTGGCCGACCAGATCCTCGAAAGGACACCCGGGGCCGGCAAGACAGATTGACGTCGCCGGCGGTCCATCTTGAATTGCTCTAAGGCTGCCTCGTCCGCGTGCCGCCGCGGAGGCAGCGACGGCCGTCGAGCCTCAGCCGTTCTCGAATCCCCCACGCCGTTCGATCTGTGGCGCGACCGAGAATCGCATGACTAAGCAAGAGCGCGATCGACAACTCGCTGAACTGAACATTTTCCTGGATGTGTCGCGGGAGCTCGGCGCCTCCACCGAGTTGCCCCCATTGCTTCAAAAGGTTGAGGTCGCCGTGCGACAGGTGCTCGACTGCGAGCGCGCCAGCGTCTTCCTGTACGACGACGCCCGTGACGAACTGTACAGCCGCGTGGCGACCGGCGAAGAGCAGATTCGTTTTTCGGCGAGGCTGGGAATCGCCGGGGAGGCGTTTCAGAAACGAGGCGTGGTGACTGTGCCGGACGCCTATGCCGACGCCCGGTTCAATCAGGCCATCGACAAGAAGACGGGTTTTCGCACCCGCAACATCCTGTCGTTCCCCATGGAAGGCTACGACGGGAGCATCGTTGGGGTTCTCCAGGCGTTGAACAAGCGAAGCGGCGGATTCAACGAACGAGATGAGCAGCGTGCTTCCGATTTGGCCGCCCTCGCCGGTGTGGCCATCCAGCGCCAGATCCTGCTCGACCAGTTTGCCGAGAAGCAACGGATGGAGCGCGACATGGCACTCGCCCGGGACATTCAGCAGAGCCTTTTGCCCAAGGCCGATCCGCGCGTCCCGGGGTATTCCGTTTCAGGATGGGCCAAGCCCGCCGACGCGACCGGCGGCGACTGCTACGACTACGTTCCGCTGGAAGGCAACCTGCTGGGCATCCTGCTCGCCGATGTCACCGGTCACGGAATCGGGCCCGCCTTGATCGGGGCCGAATGCCGGGCCCTGATCCGAGCGCTGGGCTCGTCGTACAGCGATCCGGCGGAAATCCTCAGGCGTGCCAACGTCCTGCTGAACGAGGACTTGGTTGCCGGTCGGTTCGTGACCAGCTTTCTCGGCGCCTTGGATGCGTCGAACCACCGACTGCAATACCTCAGCGCGGGGCAGGGCCCCTTGCTGCACTATCGAGGCTCAGACAGCTCGTGCGAGGAGCTCGGAGCCTGCACGTACCCGCTTGGCATCCTCCCGCAACTCGAGCGCGTCGAGTCGCGAACGCTCGATCTGTCACCAGGCGATCTTGTGATCCTCGCGACCGACGGGTTTTTCGAGTGGGAGAACCCCGACGGACTACAGTTTGGCACCCAACGCGTGATCGACGTGGTGCGCCAGTGCTGCGATCAATCGCCACAGGCCCTCATCCGCGCCCTGCACGACCGAGTTGTGGCTTTCGGCGCCGGCACGCCTCAGGCCGACGACCTTACCATCATCGTCATCAAGCGAGGATAGCGCCGCGATAGGGCGGCGCCTGTTGCCAAGGACGTGCCTGTCTTCGCAACGCGGAACCGTCCGTGGGCGGACGCCATTCGCGGCTTGTCCGCCAGTGCTCGCTGGGGTCCGTCCAGTCGTCGCGACACCTCTGAAGGAAACCGCAGGACTACGTTTTGGCCAGGTAGATCGTCTGACCGGCGGTGTACCGGCACGCTGGCTGAGTCACCGTCCACACGACTTCTGCAACCTCTTCGGGTTGGAGGCACTGTTCGGCCGGAAAATCCGGAAACGGCCCCCTGAGCATCTGGGTGTCAACTGCGCCCGGTCCGACGGCATACACGCGAATCCCGTGCTCCTGCCCCTCCTTGGCTAGGTTGCGCGTCAGGGCGTCAATATAGGATTTCATCGCGCCGTACGCGGCAAACCCCGGGAACGGATCGATGGCGGCCATCGACGAGATGTTGACGATCACGCCGCCACCCCGCTGTCGCATCATCGGCCAGACCGCCTGGCAGGCGTAAAACGCCGCCGCCATGTTGACGGCGACCATGGTGTCGAAATCCTTCGGATCGAGATCTTCGACCATTCGATTTCGAGCGAATCCGGCGTTGTTCACCAGGATGTCCACTCCCCCGAGTTCCTTTTTGGCGAATGCGGCCATCTCGTGCACTTGGTCCCGGCGAGTCACGTCGCAAGGAAGCGTTGTGCAGCGTCCGCCGCCCTCCCCCACCAATCGCTTCGTTTCGGCCAGGTCCGGCTCCGAGCGTGCGACCGCAAGCACGTTCACGCCGTCTCGCGCAAAGCGCCTGCAAATCGCCCGTCCAATGCCTCGTCCTCCGCCGGTGACAATGGCGGTCTTTCCGTTCATCATGGTTCTCTCCGGCCTCGTCATGGTCGGCGACCCGCATGGGCACTTTGCCGATGGCGACCGCGGCGTCGCGCGTACGTCGCCGGTATCATGGCGATTTCAGGGGCGAGGTAAACACATGGCCGTGGGTAATCGTTGCGTCGGCTCGGGCAACCGGGACGACGCAGTCGAAAAACCCCGTGCTAAACGGGTATCAGCCTGAATCTGTATGAGCAAAGGGCAGGAAAACCAACGCAAATGGGCTTGGCGTAGCTTGTACGTCGTCGTCCTGCTTCTGACCGGCCCCGCTATCTACGCCAACGCTCTCTCCGGACCCTTCATTTTCGACGATATCGACGGCATCGTGGACAATCCCCACATCCGCCGGCTCTGGCCCCCGTCCAACCTTCTGTCCGCTCCCCCGAACACGATCGCCCGGGCGCGGCCCGTCGTGAGCTTCACGCTCGCAGTCAACTATGCCCTCGGAGGGCTCGAACCTGCCGGTTACCGCGTGCTCAACATTGCCGTTCACACACTGGCCTCGGTCGTGCTGTTCGGCGTGATCCGTCACACCCTGCTGACTCCGTCGCTCAAAGATCGATTCGCTCGCTCGGCCGACGGTCTCGCCTTCGCGTGCGCCTTGATCTGGCTGGTGCACCCGATTCAGTCGGAATGCATCAACTACGTATCGCAGCGTACCGAGTCGCTCATGGGGCTGTTCTACTTCCTGACTTTCTACTGCGCCGCCCGTGGGTTGAATTCCGCGCGCCGCGGATGGTGGCACGTTGCGGCGGTCGCGGCATGTGCCCTCGGCATGGCCAGCAAGCAGGTCATGGTCACGGCTCCCGCGATGGTGCTCCTGTATGACGCCGTGTTTGCCGCTACGCCGTGGCGGGAGACGGTCCGGCGACGCTGGGGTCTCTACGCCGGGCTGGCCGGTACGTGGGTTCTGCTGGCCGCACTGATGTTTGCCTACCCCGATACGAACATCGGGTATGAAGGTCGAATCGGACCGGCCGATTACGCGCTGAATCAGTGCGTGGTGATCGTCGACTACCTGCGCCGAATCCTCTGGCCACACCCCCTGAACGTCGATTACGGCAACCCGGAACCTCGCACCCTCGTGGAGGTCCTGCCGCATGGGATCATCCTGGCCGTCGTGCTCGTCGGGGCATCCGTGCTTTTCATCCGCCGCCCCAAACTGGGCTTCGGTGGACTCTGGTTCTTTGTTATCCTCAGCCCGACCTCCAGCATCGTGCCGATGGCAACCGAGGTGGGTGCCGAGCGCCGAGTCTACGTACCGCTCGCAGGCCTGGTCGCTTTGGCCGTGATCGGGGGTTACCTGCTGATCGGCCGCCTCGCGAGTCGCACGGCTGCGAAACAGCCGCGTCGCGCCAAAGCCCCCCCGCCACCCAAAGCCGGTTGGCCGGCGGTCCTGATCGTTGCGGTGCTCTCTTCGGCCCTGGCGTGGGGAACGGTCCGCCGCAACGAGGACTACGACACGCATTTATCACTCTGGAGCACCGTCGTGGACGTTGCGCCGGAGAACTATCGTGGATGGAACAATCTCGGCATCGCCCTCATCAAACGGGGGCGCATTGAAGAGGCGATCCCGTACCTCCGGCGAGCCCTGGAGCTTAATCCGGAGTACCCCGAAGCGCACAACCACATGGGCATGGCGCTGCGGGCGCAAGGCGAGACCGACCAGGCTCTCCGGCATTACCGGCTCGCCCTGCAATACCGGCCCGACTTCCCGGAGTGTCACTATAACTTCGCCAACGCCCTGCTCGCCGTAGGCGCTGGGGAGCAGGCCGTGGCGCACTACCAGCAGGCACTGAAGCTTGAGCCGGACTACGCCGACGCACACTTCAACCTGGGCAACGCCCTGGTCAGGTTAGGCCGACTGGAGCAGGCGGCCGTTCATTATCGGCGCGTCACCCAGTTAGAACCGTCCGACGCGTCGGCCTACTTCAACCTCGGCGTCGTCCTGGCCGAACTGGGACGAACGCAGGAAGCGATAGAACCATTGCGACGGGCAGTTGCACTCGATCCCAACCACGCCAGGGCCCGCCAGCGGCTGCAGCAACTGCTTCAGGCGAGTCCATGATGCGCCGATCGGGACGCAACCGGAGTGCCGAGCCGCAACTTCTTGAGCGACGCGGCGCGCCACCCTAAGCTATCGACCTGTTTTGGCGACGCGATCCGATTGTTGGGGCATTTGTTGTGCAACTGGAACAGCTCAAAAGCGAACTGACGAAGCTCGTCTCCGATACGGAGCGCGCATTGGCCGATCTGCAGGCGCTGGACGCTCTACGCAGCCTGGAGTCACGAACCATCGGCAAGGCGGGCAAGCTCGGCACCTGGCTTCGTTCCATCAAGGAGTATCCCCCGGAGCAGCGCGGCACCGTTGGCAAAGAGCTGAACCAGGCCAAAGCCCATCTCGCCGGCCTTTTCGCCGCCGTCGAAGAGCGTATCCGGGCCGCCGAATCGCAAGCGGCCGAGTCTCGGGCCGCCACGTACGACCCGACGCTCCCCGGTACCAGGCCGCCGCTGGGCGCCCTGCACCCGGTCACTGAGGTCCAGTGGCAGGTCGAAGAGGTTTTCCAGCGCCTGGGCTTCGTGGTCGAAACCGGTCCCGAAATGGAGACCGAGTACTACAACTTCGAGGCGCTGAACATCCCCGCTCTGCACCCCGCGCGCGACCTGCAGGACACCTTCTGGCTGAACAACGGTATGCTGCTGCGGACCCATACCTCGCCGGTGCAGGTGCGGTCGATGGAACGGCACGGACCGCCGCTTCGCGCTATCGTGCCGGGCCGCTGCTTCCGATACGAAACGATCGATGCGTCCCACGAGAACACCTTCCATCAACTCGAAGGGCTTATGATCGACCGGAACATCTCGATCGCCAATCTGATCGCTGTGATGAAGCTCCTCCTGCGCGAGGTGTTCGGACGCGACGTGAGCATCCGCCTGCGGCCCGGGTATTTCCCCTTCGTCGAGCCCGGCTTCGAACTCGACATGAGCTGCCTGATCTGCGACGGTGCGGGCTGCCCGACGTGCAAGCAGTCGGGATGGATCGAGATACTCCCGTGCGGAATGGTCCACCCCAACGTGCTGAGGTTCGGCGGGATCGATCCGCACGAGTACACCGGATTTGCATTCGGCCTTGGACTCACGCGGCTGGCGATGATGAAGTACGGCATCCGCGACATTCGGATGTTCAACAGCGGCGACCTGCGGGCGCTGGTGCCGCCTCAGTTTCTGACTGGACCGACGATTATCGCTAAAGGCTGACCGCCATCATGCTGGTATCCATCAACTGGTTGCGAGACTTCGTGGATCTGCCCGCGGACCTCACCGCCGCCGACCTCGCCGAGCGCTTCACGATCACCTGTGCCGAAGTCGAGGGCGTCGAGGCGATCGATGTGCAGGCTCGTGGCCTCATCTGTGCAGAGGTAAAGGATCTGAAGCGACTGGAAGGCGCCGATTCGCTCCGCCTGGCCGTTCTCGACGTCGGCGGCGGCAAGGCCGTTGAATCGGTCACCGCCGCGCCAAGCCTGCTCATCGGCAGTCGCGTGGTCTATGCGCCCAAAGGCGCTCACGTCAAAGCCCTCGGCGAGATCGTCAACACCACCGTCGCCGGCCAGGCGAGCAGCGGAATGATCCTCCCCGGCGACGCTTTGGGCATTGCGCTGGCCGCGCGCGAAGCGGTCTTTCTCGGCCCCGATATCACGCCCGGAACCGAACTCGACCCGGCCGTGTTCGACGATTGGGCCATCGAGATCGACAATCACTCGATCAACCACCGGCCCGACCTCTGGGGCCACTACGGGATCGCCCGCGAACTCGCCGCCGTATATGGCACGCCGCTCAAGCCTTACCCCGTGACGCCGGTCGAAACCCTCCAGGACGAGTCGCTTCCCGAAATCCCTATCGAAATCGACGACCCCGATCAATGTCCGCGGTACACCGGTTTGCTGATGAAGAGCGTCGCCTCGCGGCCCGCGCCGCTCTGGATGCAGCTTCGCCTCGGGCACGTCGGGCTCCGCCCCATCGACTTCCTCGTCGATCTGACCAACTACATCATGCTCGAGCTTGGCCAACCCATGCACGCCTTCGACGGCGACGACGTCGACCGCATCGAAGTCGGAACCGTCGAGGCCGGCACGAAGTTCGTCACCCTGGACAACGTCGAAAGAACCATGCCCGACGGCGCCCTGATGATCATGTGCCGGCGTAAGCCCGTCGCGCTGGCCGGCATCATGGGCGGCGCCGACACCGAAATCAAACCATCGACCCGGTCGATGCTTCTGGAGTCCGCCAATTTCAACCCGTACGTCATCCGCCGCTGCGCCAATCGACTGGGCCACCGGACCGACGCCAGCGCCCGCTTCGAAAAGTCGCTCGACCCGAACAACACCGTGCTGGGCATCCAGCGCTTTGTGTATCTTGGTAAATCGGTGTTCGAAGATCTCACCCTGGCCAGCCGCCTCAGCGACGCCTATGCCAAACCGCTGCCCAGGGTGACGGTCACGCTGGATCCCGACTACGCCTCCCGCTTCATGGGCCACGACGTCAGCCGCGACGAAATCACGCGCATCCTGTCGGCCCTGGAGTTCAGGGTCACCGACCAGGGCGACACCATGCAGGTCGAGATCCCCAGCTTCCGGGCCACCCGCGACATCGAGATCGAAGCCGACGTGATCGAGGAGATCGCCCGCTTCGTCGGTTACAACACCATCGAGCCCAGCTTCCCCGAAGTCACGGTGCGTGCGCTCGAGCGCAACCCGCTGCAATCACTCGAACGCGCCTCTTTGCGACTGCTGACCCAGGGCCTCGGTATGGCCGAGATCTTCCGCTACCTCTGGTACGACGCCGCCTGGTGCGAAACGCTCCGCTATGACCCGGGAAACTGCCTGACCCTGCGCAACCCGGCCGCCGCCGGCGCCGAACGACTTCGCAAGTCGTTGCTCCCCGGCCTGTTGGCCGCTGCCGATCTAAATCGCCACCACTTCTCCGAGTTCAAACTTGTCGAGCTGGGCAGTGCGTTTCCGCTCATTGGAAGCGAGCACGTCGAACGCCGGCGTATCGGCATCCTGTTCGGGCTGCGCAGCAAGACGGCCGAGGACCGTCAACTGGCAGAGCTTAAAGGAGCGATCGACACGTGGACTTGGCAGGTGCTGGCCCACCAGGTCGATTTCGTATCCACCGACGCCGAGCCTGCCCACCCCTGGGAGCACCCCTACAAGACCACCGCCATCCGGGTTGCAGACCGGGACGTCGGCCGGGTCGGCGCCGCCCCCCTCGATCTGCGTCGTCGCATCGACGACCACCTCGCGGCCTGGTCGTTCGTCTGGGCGGAGTGGGAACTCGACCCCCTGACCGATCTGCTGACGACCTCGGCCCCGCTGGCACCCGTGCCGGCCTATCCGGAGGTGGAGCTGGATTTCTCTGTACTCGTGGACGGGGCGCGCCGCTTTACTGAAATACGTAAGGATATCAGCGAGTTCGGCGATCCCCTGTTGCGACGCCTTACATTCGTGGGAAGCTATGAGGGTAAATCGGTGCCGGCCGGGAAACGCTCCATGACCTTCCGCGTGCGTATCGGCGATCCGCGGCGAACGCTGGTGGATGGAGATGTCGCCCGGTTTCGCAAAGCCTTCGAGCGCCATCTCGCCGAACGCGACGCAGAACTTCGGAAGGCGTGACCACCGTGTCATCCTCAGTCGTCACAGCTTGCCAAGAAACCGCAACCGACGATGTCCGGCTATGCGTTGTACCGATCACGCTTGACGACGGCTGGTCAGGGCGCGTCCTCACAAGCTGGGCGTTGCCCGGATGCCTTCATCCCGCAAGCTCCGCCTCGCCGACGCTTGACGACTGGCGCCGAGCTTTGAACGGACTCGTCAAAGGTGACACCGAGGAGGTAGAGCGGGTCATGCTCAAGCGCTCGACGAGCGCCCAGGTATTCCGCACTCGTCTCTGCGTTCGCTCGCGTCCGCTCGATGTCGTGTGCAAACAGAGCTGCGCACAGGGAGGTCTTCGCGACGTGCTCGCACGCTTTCGCGTCTCCCGCGAACGCCGGACTTTCGACCGCGGCCTCGCCCTCCTGCGCGCCGGCATCTGCACGGCGCTGCCGCTGGCCGTCCTCGAACGCCGCCGGCCTCGAAAGGAATCCTGGCTGATCACCGAGGCCCTGCCCGGCACGGCCGACCTCGAGCGCGTCTGCTCCGGCCTGCTCTGGGAACTGGATCCGGACCGATTTGTTTCAGTAAAGAGGCTGCTGGCCGCGAACCTCGCCGCGCTCTGCCGCCGGATGGCCGCCCGCCACGTCTATCACCGCGATTTCAAGGCCTCCAATGTCCTGATCAGCGATTGGGACTCCGACACCACCGGCCCCCAACCGTGGCTTGTGGATCTTGACGGCATTCGTATCGGCAGCGGCCCCGACGTCAGCGCCGAATGGCGAGGCATTATCCGCCTCGCTGCCAGCCTCACCGAGTCCACCGCCGTCACGCGCACCGACCGCCTTCGTTTTCTCAAAGCGTACCTCGCCGATCGCCCGAACGACCGTAAGCGATGGAAGGACCACTGGCGCCAGTTGGCACGCGGCGCGGCCCGCTACCTCCAACGCGCAAGAGGCCGCAAGAAGGGCAAGATCGACGCCTATACAGGCGACTGATCAAGCGTTGGGTGCCATGCCCACGCTTGCGTGGACATGCCGTAACACTGGGTAACCCAGGTTGGGCCCAGGAAGTTTAGCGTACTGAGAAGGGTGCCATGGGCAACGCGGGTCTTGCCCGCCAGCAAGACCGGCATTGCCCGTGCCGCCGCCGCATGGAAGGAACCCGCAGGCAAGCTCGCTGGACACGTACGGCGCGCCGGCGACCCGGCGTCACGATTGGATCGGAATCGATCCCTTCCAGTAGCATGACGCCCGCAATACCATACACGCCGTGATGCCAATCCGCGTCCTCCACATTGTGGACTCCCTCGAACCCGAGGTTGGCTCGATCGCAATCAGTCTGCGCGGTCTATTCCAACCGCTAGCCGAGGCCCGCATCAGCTCGAATGTTCTGACCGCCCGCCCCACGTCAATGCACATTCCGGGCGCCGACGTGGATTCCGCCACCGCCGGACGCGTCACGGATCGCATCGCCGCTGCCGATCTCATCCACTACCACTGTTGCGATCGCAACCTCGTCGAATCCCTTGGCCCGCAGATTCGGTCCGCGGGCAAACCCTACATCGTCTCTCCCCTCGGCGCCCTCAGCCCGAATCCTTACGCCAAAGGCGGTTGGTTCCGGCGCCTGCGCCGCTCGCTGCAAGAGCGCCGCTTCTACCGCGACGCCGCCTGTGTGACCGTTCTGGCCGAAAAAGAACGCCAACACGTCATTCGCCGAGGCCTGGTCGGCGAAAACCGCATTCGCGTCCTGCCCTACGGAATCGACATCGACGACGCAAAGCCCGCCCGCATCGCCTCTGCCAACGGTGGATCCACCGATCGACGCCACATGCTCATGCTCTGCCCGATCGATCCGATCGAAGGCGTCGTTCCGATGCTCAGAGCCGTCGCCGAACTGGGCCGCGATTTCCAGGGCTGGACGGTCACCCTCGCCGGCCCCGAGAAAGCCGACTGGCGCGCACAGCTCGAAGCGGCCATCCTGCGAAAAGGCTTCGCCGACCGCGTCACCATCGTCGTGAATCCTGATGAACGCCAGCAACAGGTTCTGCTCGCCGAGGCCACATTCCTGGCCGCCCCTTCCTTCTGCATCCGCCCGCCTGTCAGCGTCCTCCAGGCGATCGCCGCAGGCGTCCCGGTCCTGGCCTCCGACCATGGCCTCCCCGAAGGCCTTGCGTCACACATCACCATCAGCGAGCCGACCCGCGACCACCTTCGAGAGGCCGCCAGAAAGCTCATCAGGCAGGCCCTATCGGAGAGAACGCGGCAAGCCCGCGAAGCCTTCGATTTCGCCGGAAAGAACCTCGCTTGGCCAGCCCTTGTCTCCCAATTTGCTTCATTGTACAGCGTCGTCACGAATGCGTGAGCCAGCCTCCGCACCCAGGCCACGGGTCGCTTCCGATTGCCCCGGCCCGGCGTCGTAATGCCCCGCATTCGCCTGAAACGGCTCGAAAAGAAAAACCTTGACCCGGCGGTGCCCGATAAGTTACGCTGTTTCTCTGCAATTCGCCGTGTTTGGAATCGACGGGGTGACAACCGGCCCCCGTCGCGAGTGGTCGAAGCGTTTGCGGTGTTTATGAGCAAGAGCTGTTCTGCGGCGCGCGCGTCTGACGAGGATTCGCGGGCCGGTATGCGCTGCGCCGTCGGGGGCTATGCCGTTCCGGCGGACGGCAGCGAACGCGTCCTGTATTTCCTCTCAAATCAGAGCAAGGTGGAGGTCGGCTGCGGAGAGGATGCAGGTACGCACCCTGCCGTGGCCGGCGTGTAGAAAGGAGACTCCGATCATGATGGCTTCTCTGGCTGAACAGGTATGGCGGCCGATCACTGCGGCCGTCGTTGTGTTAAGCGTCTGTACGGCAACCGTGCAGGCGGAGGAGCGGCCCGCCGCTTCGCTGAATCCCGAATGGGCGGCTGCTGGCGAAGAGCGTGTCCACTTTACTGGGGGGGATCAGGACGTCTCGGAAGCCGTGAAGTTGGCCGAGTCGGCTAATCACGAAGTGACTCGTGCTCGTGAGGAAGGGCGCGTGAGCGTGCTGGTTCACATGGAACCGACCCTCGGCCGCCATGCACTCAAGCGCGGGGACATTCGCAGATTCGCCACCCGCCACGGCGGCAAGGTCAAATACGAGTATCATTCGATTCTGCCTCACGTGCTGAACCTGCGCGGCATCCCCGAGTCGCAGATCGAGTCGCTCAAGAAAATGCCGGGCGTTACCCGCGTCGAGGTCGACGAGTACCATCCCAACGTCATCAACTTACACGACAGCACCCCCCTGATCCGCGCCTTGCAGAGCCAGATCACCGGCGCCGGCCTCTCGGCGGACGGCTCGGGAGTCCGCGTGTGCGTCTGCGACACAGGTATCGACTCCGATCACATCATGTATTCCGACCGAATCGACACGGCGGCCGGCTACGACTTCTACAATGACGACTCCAATCCCGAGGACGATCACGGACACGGAACCCATTGCTCCGGCATCGCCGTCGGCGGCACCGGCATAAGCTGGGATCCGTGCGGCACCGGCTCGGAACCATTCCAGGGCGTCGCGCCGGAGGCCACACTCATTGGCGTGAAGATCCTAAATCAGTTCGGCGGAGGCTATGACAGCGACATCATCGCCGGCATCGATTATTGTGCCGATCAGAAGCCCTCCGGCGGCCGGGCCGACGTCATCAGCCTTAGCATCGGCACCGGGAACTACAGCGGTCCGTGCAGCCACAGTTGGGCTGTTGCGGCCAATAACGCTGTGGCCAACGGCGTTGTCGTGGTGGCCGCCTCCGGGAACAACAACTACAGCAATTCGATGTCTTCACCCGCCTGCGGCATCGACGTCATCGCGGTGGGGGCCACCTACAAGGCCGATTACCCCACCTGTGAGGACAACACCAGCACCTTCAACTGGTCGAACTGCACCGATTATTCGCCGGTGGTGGAGGACCAAGTCGTCTGCTTCAGCAACGAAAGCGACTACCTCGATGTGACCGCGCCCGGTGCCGTGATCTGGTCGGCCAGCAACTCCGCCGGCGGAAGCTCAATCGTTGGCATGAGTGGCACCAGTATGGCCTGCCCGCACGTTGCCGGCCTCGCAGCACTGATCCTCGATGCCGATCCGACGCTCACACCTGCGGAAGTCCGCCAGATTATCCGCGACGGCGCCATCGATTTCGGCCCGACTGGATTTGACCGCGGCTACGGCTACGGACGCGTCGACGCGATCAATTCGTTGCAACTCGTCGGGCCGGGATGCACCTCGCCGGCCGACTGCGACGACGGGCTGTGGTGCAACGGCGCCGAGGATTGCGTGGGCGGGAGCTGCGTTGCGGGGACGCCGCCGAACTGCAATGACAGCGTCGCCTGCACCGACGATTCCTGTAACGAGGCCACCGACTCTTGCGATAACATTCCGAATGACGCCAATTGCGACAACGGCCTGTGGTGCGACGGCGCGGAAACCTGCAACGCCACCCTGGGCTGCCAGGCTGGCACGGCGCCCGATTGCAACGACGGCGTCGCCTGCACCGACGACTCCTGCAACGAGTCCACCGACTCCTGCGACAACGTCGCCAACGACGCCAATTGCGACAACGGGCTGTACTGCGACGGCGCGGAAACGTGCGACTCCGTGCTTGACTGCCAGGCGGGTACGGCCGTGGATTGCAACGACGGCGTCGGCTGCACGGACGACTCCTGCAACGAATCCACCGATTCGTGTGACAACGTCGCCAACGATGCCAACTGCGATGACGGCCTCTGGTGCAACGGCGCGGAGACGTGCGATCCGGCGCTGGACTGCCAGGCCGGCAGCGATCCCTGTCCCGGCCAGCTCTGCGACGAGGACGGCGACTTCTGTTACGACTGCGAGTTCAACAGCGACTGCGACGACGGCCTGTTCTGCAACGGGGCCGAGACCTGCGTCGACGGAACCTGCCAGCCCGGCACGGCGGTCGATTGCAACGACGGCGTCGGCTGCACGGACGATTCCTGCAACGAGACCACCGATTCATGCGACAACGTTGCCAACGACGCCAATTGCGACGACGGGCAGTACTGCAACGGCGCCGAGTGGTGCGATGCGGTCAACGACTGCCAGGCCGGCACGGCCGTCGATTGCAACGACGGCGTGGCGTGCACGGTCGATGCGTGCAACGAAACCACGGACTCCTGCGACAACACGCCCGATGACGGCCTCTGCGACGACGGCCAGTTCTGCAACGGCGCGGAGACCTGTGATCCGCTCCTCGGCTGCCAGGCCGGAACCGATCCGTGCCCGGGGCTGGACTGCGATGAGGTTAACGATCAATGCACCGGTGGCCCGACGGCCCAGCTCGAGGCCGACTGGGTCACCGTCGGCGGCACCGCCGTCACCGTGCCTCTGAGCAACACGTACGTCAGTCCGGTCGTGGTCTGCTCGGTGCAGTACAGCAACAACACCGTCCCGGTCGTACCGCGGGTAACCAACGTCGGGGCCTCGAGTTTCGATGTCTACCTGCAGAATCCGGCCGGCGGGGGCGTCGCGGCCGAGACGGTCCATTACTTGGTCGTTGAAGAGGGTAACTGGACCATCGACGGCGTGAACGTCGAGGCCCAGTCCTACCTGTCCACCGTCACCGACGAGAACAATAGCTGGGTTGGTGAGGCGCAGAGCTATCTGCAGAGCTATACCAGCCCGGTGGTGCTCGGTCAGGTGATGAGTACCAACGACGCCGAGTGGTCGGTTTTCTGGTGCCAGGGAACCGCGCGGGCGAACCCACCCGTGGCGACGGACCTGAAGACCGGCAAGACCGTCTGCGAGGACACGCTGGTGACTCGCGCCGATGAGACCGTCGGCTTCATTGTTTTCGAGGCCGGCCACGGCACTATCGGCGGCATTGCCTTCGAAGCCGCTCTGGGCGCGGACACGGTGGCCGGAGTCACCAACGCTCCGCCATACACGTACACGTACAACACGGCCTTCGCTTCCGCCCCACAAGTTGCTATCACCACGATGGCGGGTGTCGACGGAGGCAACGGCGGCTGGTCGTACACCTACGGCGCCTCGCCGACCACGACGACGACACTGGACCTCGTCATCGACGAGGATCAGATCGCCGACACGGAGCGCAACCACACCACCGAGCAGGTCGGTTACGTCGTGTTCGAGACGGCGTTGGTTTACCCCTCGGCGCCGGAGTGCACGACACCGGCCGACTGTGACGACGGACTGTGGTGCAACGGTGCGGAGGATTGCGTAAGCGGTAGCTGCGTTGCGGGAACCCCGGTCGATTGCAGCGACGGGGTCGTGTGCACGGACGACTCCTGTAACGAGTCCACCGATTCGTGCGACAACATCGCCAACGACGCCAATTGCGCCGACGGGCTTTATTGCAACGGCGACGAATGGTGCGATGCCCTGTCGGACTGCCAGGCCGGAACGGCGGTCGATTGCAACGACGGCGTCGCGTGCACGGACGACTCGTGCAACGAGACGACCGATTCATGCGATAACGTCGCCAACGATGCCTACTGCGACAACGGCGAGTTCTGTGACGGCGCGGAGACGTGCGATGCACTACTCGGCTGCCAGGCCGGCATTGACCCGTGCGTCGGTTTCTTCGGCTGCGACGAGGTGAACGACGTCTGCGTCGAATGCTCCGACAACGCCGATTGCGACGACGGACTTTACTGCAACGGTGCCGAGACCTGCGACGCCCTCGGCGTCTGCCAGCCCGGTAGCGCCGTCGATTGCAGCGACGGCGTCGGCTGCACGGATGACTCGTGCAACGAAACGACCGACTCATGCGACAATGTCGCCAACGACGCCAACTGCGACGACGGGCAGTACTGCAACGGTGTCGAGTGGTGCGATGCGGTCAGCGATTGCCAGGCCGGCACGGCCGTCGATTGCAACGACGGCGTCGGTTGCACGGACGACTCGTGCAACGAATCGACCGATTCGTGCGACAACATCGCCAACGACGCCAACTGCGACGACGGTCAGTACTGCAACGGCGCCGAGTGGTGCGATGCGGTCAACGATTGCCAGGCCGGCACGGCGGTCGACTGTAATGACGGCGTCGGCTGCACGGACGACTCGTGTAATGAGTCGACTGATTCGTGCGACAACATCGCGAACGACGCATATTGCCCCGACAACGGGCTATTCTGCGACGGCACCGAGTACTGCGACGCAATCAACGATTGCAGCAGCACCGGCGATCCGTGTGCTACCGGCGAGACCTGCAACGAGACCACCGACACCTGCGAGAGCTCATGCGTGCCGCGGTGGGGTTCGTGCTCGCAGGATTCGGACTGCTGCTCAGGCAACTGCTTGCGGTGGGGGTTCTGCTGGTAACGCAGGCCTGACGCGTGTTGCACGCGACAGGTTTTCTGCTGAACCAGGATAATCACGAACAGGGAGCGGGGAGGCCACCAGCCACCCCGCTCCCTTTCTCGTTCGCGGTCCGCCGGGTGCTACTGGTCCGCTTCAGGGGGATCCGCCAGTGCTCGAGTCAGTTGCCAAGCGACGACTCCAGGTCACGATCCAACACGCACATTCAATGATCCGTTGGAAGCCCGATCCGTCGCAACCGCCACGTCCAGAAACATCCCGATCACCTGCGCGTTCGTTTCCGCGTGCTCCGACCAAACATGTGTCCGAAACCCGCCGCCACCGGCCAGCGCCAGCGGCAGCAGGAGCTGATCGGCCAAGTGCTCGCCGACCGGCACCTCCGCATCGAGGTACGCCCGCGCCGCCCGAACCGCCTCCCGCGCCACGACCTCCGCTTTCACCCCACGACGACCGAACGCCGCGAACACCTCGGTCACATGATCCGACGCGACGTCGATCATCACCGCGTTGCCCGGACCCGCGGACGATTCAACCGACTCAATCGCGACGTACTCCTCAGGCCACCGCAACTCGGCTCGGATCACGTTCGCCTC
The DNA here is from genome assembly GCA_964574815.1 of uncultured Phycisphaeraceae bacterium. Taxonomy (GTDB): domain Bacteria; phylum Planctomycetota; class Phycisphaerae; order UBA1845; family UBA1845; genus CAZNPL01. The sequence continues at coordinate 129,578 of CAZNPL010000005.1, read as the reverse complement.
GCGCTCTGCGATGTGATGCGGCAGCCGCGCAAGCAGCACGGTCGCACTCTGATGGCGTACCGGCCCTCGATCCATCAGTTCACATCCCCGCAGCGACGCCGCAGGCTTGACCTCCACCTCGACGCGACCGCCCCCAGCCGGGAAGAACCCCGGACGCACGAGCGTCGCCTCCACTTTTGGCCCCATCTGATTCAGCAAGGGCAGAAAGCTGCGAGCCAGAAAGTCGAACGGAGGCGCGAACGGATTATGCGTGCCGCCTTCGAGCGTGACGGACGACTCCCTGTCCGCGGTAATCAGGGCGGGCAGAATCGTCTGCAAAACCAGCCCGGTGCTCCCTGCCGTTCCCACGGTAAAGTGGTACCGCCCCGGGGCAGGCCTGCCGGGCGTGAACCGCAGTTTGTCCGAGCCGATTGCCGCTCCGACGAACTCTGCCCGCCCGATCTCGGCCGCGGCCGTCACCGACGTGAGATGCTGGCGCGCCAACCCAGGATTTTTGCGCCCCGCGCGAATCCGGAAGATCTCGAATGCCCGCCCCGTCACGAGCGAAAGGGAAAGCGCCGTCCGCAGGATCTGCCCGCCGCCCTCACCTTGTGAACCGTCAATGCTGATCATGGCCGTCTCACAGACTCCGGCCGGGTATGCGGAAGAACGTACCCGCTGCATTGAAAACGCAGTAACGACCGCGCCGCGCACTCATCGAACGCGTCGGCGGATCAGCACCGCGAGTGTCAACGGACAGTCCGCCCGGCTCAAGCTCTACGAACGCACCGCTCGCCACCCGGCAAGTCACGCCACCTGCGTCGGCTCCCGGCGCGGCGCCGCACGTTGCGGCAGGGACCGGACAACCATACCGGCCCCTCGCACAACGTCCGCCCTAATCGAGCGGCCCCGCACCACCAGCTTGATACGCGAGCCGGCAGGCGGATTCACACGGACGATCGTATCCGCCAACGCCGTGGCCGCGTAGCGTTCGATCGTCGTCTTGCCAATGCCGGCGTCACCGGTCAGGATCGGGATCCTGCCCGCCGCCAGCACTTCGCTGACGTCGTGAATCGCGCCGTCGACCTCGAACGCCCGGTCAAGCCGACCGGCTTTCGCCAGTGCGCTCAGGTTTCGCTCGACCCAGCGCCGAAGCGCCTTCATGGGTCGGATTGAAGAGGTCATGGTTCTATTGATCCAGCGCGCTCGCCTCCTGCGAAGTCGCCCGCGCATTCAAAGTGTGAACATCTGATATTGCGTTTTCGTCAAGTCCGCCACCGGGGGAGGCATCCGCCGCTTGGCGCGGTCGGATGCCGCCTCGTCCGTCAACTCACAACGATTGCGTCAGCCCGGCTCATCGCCTTCCGATGCGACCAGCCCGCGGACCTGGGTCGCCAGGTCGCCGCTTCCGAACACGAACGTCGTCCGCGTGCCGGAGAGGATCTCCGCCAGAGCCTCCAGTTCCTTCATCCGGGCCAGCGCCGGGTTCTCCGCCAGCAACCGGGCCGTGTTGGCCTGACTTCGGGCCGCCGCCGTTTCCTCCCGGCGACGGATTAGGTTGGCCTCGGCCTGCTTCTCCGCTTCGATGACCTGGTTCAGGATCGTCTTCATCTCGCCGGGCAGGATGATGTCTCGCAACCCGACGCCTCGAACCACGACCCCGAACTCGGCCGCCCGGGCGGTCAGACCCTCGGCCACCTCGGCCCCGACGGCCGCCTTGTCGGTCAACAGCGCCTCCAGCGCCCGCGACCCGACGGCCGCACGCAGCACCAACTGCGCCTCGCGGTACAGTGCCTGGGCGTGATCTTGAACCACACTTACGGCCTTCATGGCGTCGCGCACCTGGTACGTCACGACCAGGTTGATCCGCAGCGTCACCTTGTCCCGGGTCATGATCTCCTGGCCCGAGACGTCGGCGATCTGCTCGCGCCGATCGATCACCTTCCAGGTCACGCGGCCGGCGCCCTTCCAGTAGACGTACCGTCCCTGGCTCAGCACGCGCGTCGGCTGACCGTCGCGGAACAGCACGACCTCCTCATGGGCTTCGATGTCCAGCCCACCCAGCCACTTCGCCGCGTCCGGGTGCGCCAGGATCGCCTCGACCCGCGGGTGCTCGAACTCGAACGCGTCCACGTCGAACCGCTCGACCGTCAACGCGTACGGCGTCTTCCAGAACGCATGCCTTCCCGGACCGAGCACGCAGGCGATCCGATCGTCCTTCCAGACGATCGCCCGCTCATGGTCGGAAAGGTCCACGACCGTCAGCTCGCGCTGCAGCGCCGGCTGGGTCACCAGAACGTCGGCCAGCGGATGCTCGAAGCGCGTGTGCAGCGTGTCCATAATCTCGACGCGGTCACGCACCCGGCTCCACAGCCGGCTCCACAAACGATACTTGCCCGGCTCCAACAGCCCATGGAAGTCACCATGACGGAACCACAGTCCTCGCTCATGCTTTCGAATACGAACCAATCCGAACATCCGCCTCACCTCCTCTCAAAAGTAGTGTGTCGCGCTGACGGCACCGTTGTCGTATAGCTCCGTAAGGACGCTGCCCTTTCCGAGCCGCGACCGTAAGGGAGCGATTGCAGTTAGCCAGGTACCACCCTCATACGCATATTTAACCACTGCCCTTTCCGAGCCGCGACCGTAAGGGAGCGATTGCGCTTAGCCGGGTACCACCCTCATACGCGTCCTTAACCACCCGTAAACAAGCAACGGCTCTCACAAATAGGCCAGCCGGAGCAGCACTCAACCGATCCGATCCCGCACTGCCGGCGGGACCGGGCTTCAGTCGCATCGCCGCCGTGCACATTCGACGAAAGTGGGGCCCACTGGTCCGCCTCACGCGGATCCGCCAGCGTGGCGACCGGGTACGACTGGCGGCTTGGTCGCCAGTGCGCCCCGAGTCCGCCTTGCACCCCACCAGCGCCTCAGCCACGGTCCGACGCAACGGTATCCACCCGATCTCAAGGCCGCGTTTACGGTGTCCCCGTGGCTGTCACGGACGCCGCACGGCGCCCCATCAACAGCCACCGGGAACCGACCGGAACCGTCGTTGCCGTCTCCGGCAGGCCGGTGGGGACGGCTTTCGCCGCCCCGCGTCAACTCAGAAGGGCGCTTCGCGCAGCTCTTGCCTGGGAGTCCGGCGGGACTCGAACCCGCGCTCCACGGTTAACAGCCGTGTGCTCTGCCGACTGAGCTACAGACGCGACACAGTCGATGTCGTTCTGAAGCCGTTCACGGAACGCAGAGCGTACAATCCACAAACAGACGCCTGCGCCGCCGGCCGACACCGACCAGTCAAACTCGTTCATCACGCATTCGTCAGTGCGCCTCCATGGCCACTCGCGTCGCTTGAGCGCGCACCATCCCCGCATCCACTCGGCCGCAGCACGAGTCGACAAAAAAAGCCCCGAAGGCCCTGCCGATCGGCGCCTTCGGGGCTTGGTGGTTCAAACCAAAGCTATCCGGGAGGCCGTCCGATTCTATAGGGCGCACATCCACCGTCGGTGCACGTTGCAGTCACAACGCCGGTGCGGCATAGGGCGGCACAAAGGGCTTGCTCGCCCCCTAAGAACTCGCCGCCGTGTTTATTTTCCGTTCCCATCAGCATAATTGACGTTGACTCAGTATCTCGAACGAAAAGAATCACAACTTACCGAGCAATATACACCATCGTTCATTCATGTCAAGCGTTTAAACGTTTTTTTCTTCTTCCTTTGCCGTTTCCGCTTCGTCTTTTCGCGCCGCGCACATTCCGCCGAGGCGCGCCCCCCGTACCGCGCTCCATGGAACGACCGCTGGCAAAGGCAGGGCAGACCGTCGCGAGCACGCATTGGGAACAAAGCGGCTGGCGCGCCCGACACACCTTGCGCCCGTGTTCCACCAGCAGCAGGTGAAGCGGATAGACGAGTTCCAGAGGACAGAGGAGCTCGAGCGCCGCATGAGCGGGACCGGCCGCGCAATCCTCGGAAATCAGCCCCAGCCGCCCGGCCACCCGGTGCACGTGCGTATCAACCGGCAGCGCCGGTCGGTTGTAGCAGAACATCAGAATGCACGCCGCCGTTTTCGGTCCCACCCCATCGAACGATTCGAGGTAGGACTTGGCCTCGTCCAGCGGCATGGATTCGAGGAAGTCGAGCGAAAGCCGACCGTTGTCGTTCTCGATCCGGCGCAACGCGTTCTTGATGCGCGGCGCTTTCATCCGAGAAAGTCCCGCCGATCGAATAGCCCGTTCGATCGTATCGACGCGCGCCCGCAGCAGCATCTCCCATCGCGGAAAACGCTTCTTCAGACTCGCAAAAGCCGCGGCCGAGTTCGCATCGCTGGTGTGCTGCGAAAGAATCGTCTGAACCAGCTCATCGACCCCGCCCCGATGCCGCTGCCAGGGCCGAGCACCGTAAGCCCCTTCGAGCATCGCGACGATCTCGCGAATGTTGAAAGATTGTGCTCGCAAGAGTCTCTCGCCTCGCACGCCGCACTGGGCGCTTGATCCGAGTCCCCCCCGTCGTGTGTTAGCTTCACCACCCGTAGCGTTTACATTCGGCGCCTCGCCCGCAACGCGTGCGCGCCTCTTCTCGCCCGGAGGGCGTGCGTTCGTTGCCAGGGGTTTCAACCCCTGGCGTGAAGCCCCTCCGAATTCTCTTTTGTTCTTTGGCCCGGAGGGCCGACGACGCGCACGTATAACACTGGGTTCGCCCTCCGGGCGAAAGCGAAGGAAAGAAGCGGGTGTTGCTCTTCATCCTTTTTCCAGGGACTGAAGTCCCTGGCTAAGATCGCCCGCCCTCCGGGCGGAGCCACGCTCCACCCTCGGGGGCGTCATTATTCCTTTGCTCCAAGCAGGTGCATTAGCCTCCTCATTTGGCGGGGACATACATTTCCGCTCGCCGACAGAGGCTACTGCCGGCCCTCTGAGCCTCGAAACACGGGGTGGTTTCTTGTGTTCCCGCTCCGCCTGAAGAGCGGCCAAAGCTCATCTTAAAACCTCGTTCTCATCAAACGGGATTCCATGCCTCCGCAGCAGCGCCAGGAATTCTGACCTGAAGTCCTGGCGCTTGTGGTGTTCTTTTTGTCGGGCGATGTAGTCCTCCACCTGCGGCAGAACGGACCTGCTGACAGTGAAGCCACCATAGCCCTCTTGCCATGCAAAACGTCCACGCTCCAAGAACGTCTCGTTAATCCACTTGGATGATCTGGCTTTGATCTGCTGCAACAGCGACGAATGCGACAGGTCCGGACGATAGCGGACCAGAACGTGAACGTGGTCTGGCATCCCGTTGATCGCCAGGAGTGTGCAGCGCAGATCGCGGATGATACCACCGATAAAGGGATAAAGCCGCGATTCCATCTCGGGTGTAATCAAACCCGCGCGCAGTGTGGTGCTGAAGACGGCGTGGTAGAAGTTCTGGGTATATGCGCTGGGCATGATTCGACCGCGATATCCTCCCCAAGCCGTGCGACTTCTCTCGCCCGGAGGGCGCGTGTTGGTTGCCAGAGGCTTCAGCCTCTCGAGTCAAGCGCCCCCTTCCTATCCCTCTCTTCGATTTGGTGATTCGGTCCGAAGAGCCGGCGCATTGCAGACCAAGCACGTCCTGCAAGTGATGCACAAAAGAAAGAATCAAGCACCAGCGCCTTGCGACGGCGCCTCCGGAAGCGCGCGTGGCGCTGCGACCGTCGCCTCCAATGGTACCCGCTTGTCGCCTTCGGTTGCACGTCTCACCGGCACGCGCCAACGGACCTCCCCGGGCACGCACAACGCACCTTCGCCATCCGTGCAGTAGACGAAGCTCAATGTCACTTCGAACCGGTTGCCGACCGGCGCCGGAACCTTAATCAGAAGCGGCGGCGCGTCACTGTACCCTGTTACCTGAGCAAGCACGCGGCCATCCTCAGTCGCTTGCGCCGTCCATGGAGCCTCGGCGTTGAGATGCGCTCCCTGCGGCAGCGTGACGTCGAGCGACAATTCCAGGTCGCCATCCGATGCAACCGTCACCAGTTCCACCTCGATCATTCGATCTCCGGCGCCCGCCGGCCCTTCCGGCCGCGACAGGCCATTGACCGACAACTCGACCCATCGGTGCGTCTTCAAGTCAACCATCACGATGCGATGGTTGTTCGTGTCCGCAATAAACAGCGTATCCCCGGCAACGTTGAGCCCGCCCGGCTCGAACAGTCCCAACCCTCCGTCGGGCGTCGCCGTGCACGGCTGCCCCGTTCCGTACAGCGCCGTCGCACTTCGCTCGGCCGGGTCGACGACCTTGATCTTGTGATTGTAGGTGTCCGCGACGAGCAGCTTATCGCCCCACGGCGTGACGCCCAGCGGATGCTGCAAGCGCGCCGCCGGGTGTTTGCCATCCTTGTCACCAAAGACGAACAACCCCTGCCCGATGATCGTGAACACCTGCTCGGATGCCAGGTCGATTCCCCGAACCGCACTGACCTCGCTGTCAGCAAAGTAAAGCTTGCCGCCCAGCAGACACACGCCCGACGGCTGCGACAGCGCCGCCGATTCGGTCGGCCCGTCCACGATGTTCTCACGCCCCGTTCCCGCGAACGCCCGCGCGAAGCCGATCGGCATCTCGATCCGCCAGATCTGATGCAGCCCCGCCATAGCAACGTAAAGCGTCCCGCCCTCCATGCACACGTCCCACGGCGTGCTGATCGCCTGCTGAACGCCCATGGCCCCGCCGGCCCGGTCGTATCCCATCTCGCCCGTGCCCACCGCCGTGCTCACCTGCCAGGTGTTCAGATCAACGGCCCGGATGAGGTGGTTCTCCGTGTCGGCCACGTAGAGTGTGTCGCCGGAAACAGCCATCCCCTGGGGGTGATCGAACGAAGCCGACTCCGCCGGACCGTCGTCGCGGCCGATGGCGCCCGATCCCACGACCTGAATCAGATCGCACCGGCCTCGCTTGTCGGGCCAGCCCGTGACCACGATCCGATTGTGGTTCGAATCAGCGATAAAAACGCGTTGTCCGTCGGCATCGGCCAGCACCTTGCCGGGAAACGCCAGCCCCGTCGCCGGCTCCACCAGTCCGTCCCGGCGCACCGTCAACGGCCCATCCGCCAGCGTCTCCTGGGCTTCATGGTGCTCCATGACCTCCCCGATCGCCCGATCCAAAGTTTCCCGCTGCCCCTCACCCGCCGTGTGCAGTGCGACGTAACCCTCCGGGTCGATCAATACGTATGTCGGCCAGCTCCGCGCCCCGTACGCCTGCCAGATCTTCATCCGGTCGTCCACGATCACCGGGTGCTCGATTTCATATCGATGAATCGCAGCCCGGATCGTCTGCCGCGAGGCTTCGTTAGTGAACTTGGCGCTGTGGACGCCAATGACCACGAACGGCCGGTTGGCGTATTTACGTTCCAGGTACTTCAAATCCGGCAGGATGTGGATGCAGTTGATGCAGCAGTACGTCCAGAAATCGAGCAAAACGACCTGCCCGTGCAGTTCCCGGCCCACGCGCAGCGGCCGGTCCGTGTTGAGCCAGCCCAACGGGCTTTCCAACTGCGGCGCCCGTACCCTCGCTTCCATCAACGACCCTCCCGCACGCCCCGTTACTCAACCCGGGCGATTCCAGATATTGTCCGTGACAAGCTCGACGGAGTTCCCGGCCGGGTCACGGAAGTAGACCGACTTCGCCCCGTTGGGCCAGTCGATCTGGCGCTCGATGTCGACACCTCGCTGGATGAGCTGCTCCCGCCACGCATCGAGGTCGGCCGTCTTGACGGCGAACGCCACGTGCTGAGCCCCGCTCGCCCCGTGCGAGGGTACGTCCTGATCCTTGACGGTCTCCTCCGGGTTGAAGATCAGCAGCACACTGCGGTCGCTGACTTTGAAGAATACGTGCCGCGGGTACTCTTCCGACATCTTCGCCAGACCCAGCGTCTCTGCGTAAAAACGCTCCATCTCCGCCAGATTCTTCCCGTAAAGGCACGTTTCCAGAATGTGCTCGATTCCCGGCATCGCAACGCTCCGTCCTCTCCGGCCAAGGCCATCTTAACGGATGCGGTCCAAGGTCGCAGTACCTCGACTCCGTTCACCGTTACCGCTTGTCACGGCCGCCCTTCCACCTCTACAGCCGGTGGGTCACTCGCCAACTCCCCAGCGTCGCGTGCGCCGCGATGAAGCGTTCCTGCTGTGCGTTTCAAGGTAAAGCGTACCCGACGCAGGTCCGAACGAGCGCTGACGGCGCTCCGCGGAAGACGGGACTGCCCTGAACACGACATTTCAGTACTGTTATTCACAATTCAACCCACCGCAACGCGGACATGTTCGTCCGCCGCCAACACGCTCGGCCCATGGGTCGCAGCATTACGAACTGCAAGTTGCGATGGAAATGAGTGGCACCCGGAGGAAGGGGCGACAAGAGCGTGGCGTCCTCGCCGCAGGCGAACATGCGCCCGACCGGCAGAGATCTGTATGGTGCCGAATCGACGACCAGCGAAGCGCGGCCAGGCGGTCCGGCTTGTCGGCTGTAAGCTTGTTTTTCATAAGAAGTTACGACGTTTTCTTCTCGGCGATCCGTGCCGAGTCCGGCGGCTCGGGCCGTTGGCGGTCCAGCCCCGCACGCGGTCACCCCGGTCGGCAAGCCTCTCGTTGGTGTTTTGAACGCGAGGTTCCTTGTTCAGGAGGCCACCTGCAAAAGTTCAAGGATTCTCCGGCCGAGCGCCGATGACGAGGAGACGAGGTGCTTGCGGCGCGAGATGTGCGGCGCGGTCTCTGCTGCGACCCATGGGATGGGCGTACGGCGCCTTTTTTTCGTGAATTAGGTGTTGACGCGACCCTGGCAACTTCTACAATTCGCCCGCTGGTTGGAGTTTTGAATTGGGCGTCCGGCGCTGGCAGCCCGGGCGTGGCGGTCGTGCAGGGAGGCGGGTCGTGACTGATGGTTGGCGCGTGTTATCAGTTGCGATGTTAGCCACCATCTCCATCCGTGATGGAAATTACCGCTGTTCGGGCTGGCACGAGAGCAATGAGAGTATGCGTCTTCTTTGAAGGGCGCAACGTGCGGTCGAAGGGACGCCGGGGGGAAGATCGCTGAGTTTGTTTGACGGTGCGAAAAATCGGTAACGCCGAGTGGTGTGCGCGGTCACAGCAAGCGGCGTTGGTTGCTTGTATTCTGGAAAAGAGTGGAAGGTTAGGTCGAGACGGGACAGCGCGTGACGGGATTCGCGCCCGCGTCTCCATCTGGAGGTCAGAGAGTAATGATGAAACCGAAACGTAATGGAAAAGTGGGGCGCCGTGCTGGAAGGTTTCAGGGCCTCCTGAAGGTCGGCATGGGCCTGACGCTGGCGGTTTCGCTGGCGATGGTGAGCGGTTGTCCGGTTTGCCAGACGAACGCGGATTGTGAGGAGAGATTCCCTGATACGCCGTTCTGCGCAGTCAATGAAGAGAACCCGGTGCTCAACGCCTGCGTCGAATGCCTAGTAGACGCCGATTGCCCGCAGGGCTTCTGCTCCGAAGCGGGCGGCAACGTGTGCGTGGAGTGCATCACCGACGCCAATTGCGACGATGGCGACAACTGCACGGTCGATACCTGCACGAACGCCACCTGCACTAACACGCCGGTCGAGTGCGCCGAGGGCGAGTTCTGCGACCCGGAGACGGGTGACTGCGTCGCGATCGAGTGCGAGATTGACGCCGACTGCGACGATGGCCTGTTCTGCAACGGTACGGAGACGTGCGTCGATCAGCTCTGTGTCGACGGCACTGATCCATGCCCGGACGACGGCGTCTTCTGCAACGGCACCGAGTCCTGCAACGAGGACACCGACGCGTGCGAGTCCAGCGGTGACCCGTGTGTGCCGCCTGAGGTGTGCAACGAGGACACCGATACGTGCGAAGCCACGGGCTGTGTCGAGGATGCCGATTGCGACGACGGGAATGAGTGCACCGACGACGTCTGCGATCCCGATGACCCCGAGGCCGACGCGAACGGCTGCGTGATCACCAACAACACGGCCGCGTGCGATGACGGCGACCCCTGCACGGAAGACGACGTTTGTGCCGACGGCGTTTGCGCCGGCGACCCGATCGTCTGCCCGCCGGGTCAGGTCTGTGTGGACGGCGAGTGCGAGGAAATCGAGTGCACGACGGATGACGACTGCAACGACGGCTTCTCGTGCACAGCGGACACCTGCCAGCTCAGCACGGGCGAGTGCATCTTCACGAAGATCGACGCCCGCTGCGATGACGGGCTGTTCTGCACGGGCGACGGCGGCATCTGCGAGCCGAACGATCCGGATGTTGCCGACGACGGCAGCGGCTGCGTGCGTCCTGGCAACCCCTGCGCCGGCAATACGCCGGTCTGCAACGAGTCGACCGACGACTGTGAGGCGTGTGAGGTCGACGCCGACTGCGACGACGACGTGGCTTGCACCGACGACACGTGCCAGGGCGATGGTTCGTGCGACAACGACCCCAACAACGCGTTCTGTGACAACGACTTGTTCTGCGACGGTGTCGACGTGTGCGATCCGGCGGACCCCGAGGCCGATGACGACGGCTGCGTATCGCCAGGCAACCCGTGCGTGAACCCGACGCCGATCTGCAACGAGAACACGGATGATTGCGACGCCTGCACGTCCAACGCCGAGTGTGACGACGACATCACCTGCACCGACGACGTCTGCAACGGTGCGACCGGTGAGTGCACCAGCACGCCCAACGATACCAACTGCCCCGATCCGCTCTTCTGCGACGGCGCAGATGCCTGTATTCCGGGCGACCCCGATGCCGACGATGACGGTTGCGTGGGACTGGGCAACCCGTGCGCTCCTCAGGTGTGCAACGAGAACTCCGACACGTGCGAAGACTGCACGTCCAACGCCGATTGTGACGACGGCGTCGACTGCACCGACGACTTCTGCGACGGTGTGACCGGCGCGTGCTCGAACAATCCGAACGACGCCAACTGCCCGGGTCCGGGCGATCCGGGTGGCGCGATCGCGTGCGATCCGATTGACGGCTGCGTCGTCCCGTAGTGTCGGCGAACAGTAGTCTGTCGAAGCCGTTGGCAACATAGCAGCGGGTTCTTCGACCCGAGCGACTGACAAAGCACGAAGCCCGGTGGGCTCTGCCCACCGGGCTTTTTGTGCGCCCTCAGTACCGCGCCGCGAGCCGCCTGATGCCTGCTGCCCTGCAGAACTGCAAGGAGTGCACGGCGGACAAGGCCCGAGGAACGCGCGTTCGGCTCCGGGCGGCTTGCCAGGGTACGTGTTCAGAGTGCTGAGGAGCGTGCCACGGGCAACGCCGTACAGAGAAGGAACGCATGGGCAGGCTCCGCCGCCGTTGGCGGCTCCGCTTGCCCATGCCACCCCCGGTGAACACGTACTCGCCCGGAGGGCGACCGATCGTAGCCAGGGACTTCAGTCCCTGGACCTGAGAAGAACCAAACCATGTCTTTCCGCCCGGAGGGCGGACGGAGTTCCAGGCGGGCGTCTCGTCAGCCCTGCAGGCCGAAGTGCCAAACAAGAGACAAGAATGTGAGGGACGTCACCAGGGGCTGAAAGCTATGGCAACGAACGTGCGCCCCCGGCGTGAATATTGCGCGTTTTAAACCCCCCTGCCGTGAGTGCGTCGTCGCAAGCCTGCACCATCCGGGCTCGGCGTCGGCCCCACCACGAAAGGGTGCATTCGAAACACCGTTCGATTACTCTACCCAGCCGTGAGTAAAGAGAAGGATCTCTGGTGCGTATGGGTGTCCCCGATCCGCCCCGAGTTCGATGCCCCGGGACGGCGGATGCTGGCCGATGCGCACGGCCACGGAAAGCGACACATCCGCGCCATTCAATCCGCGCGAGCATTCCTGCTCGCGGGAAACTTGACGCGCCACGCGGTCTTCTCAATGGCCCGAGACATCCTGGCCGATCCGGCCATCGAGGGCTTCGACGTCTCGCAGGAAAGCGTCGCACCGACCGCAACGAAACCACTGCCCTGTGTGGAAGTTCACTGTCGACCGGGCGTCATGGACCCGGTGGCTCAAAGCACACTCCAGGTGTTGCACAAGTTCTGCGCCGTCAAATTCGCCAACAGTGTTTGCGTGGACAAGGTGGCCACAGCATGGCGGTTTTCCGTGGACGGCGTCCGCGACCTTGCTGAGCTCGAGTGGCTTGCGACCCACGTCTTCGCCAACGACTGCATTCAGCAGGTCTTCCTGAGCGGCTTCGGACACACCGATCAAGTCCCGGCGGCCTTCCCAGAACCTCAGCAAACGCCTTTCGAAATTCGGTGCGTTGCGTTGGGCGCAATGGAAGATCAGGCGCTGGTCGACCTCTCGCGCCAAGCGCACCTGTTTCTTTCGCTCGACGAAATGCGGGCCATCCAGGCGCACTTCGCAAGCGAACGCCGCGACCCCACCGACCTCGAACTTGAGACCCTCGCTCAGACCTGGTCCGAGCACTGCGTCCACAAGACCCTCAAGAGCGACATTGTCTATCGCGGGCCGGGGTTCGGCACCGACGACCTCGTCGAGGTCCGCTTCGACAACCTCCTGAAATCCACGATCGCCGCCGCCACGCAGACGCTGAACCGCCCGTGGTGCCTCTCCGTATTCGAGGATAATGCTGGCGTGATCGCGCTCGATGACGAGTACGGCATCGCCTTCAAGGTGGAAACGCACAACCACCCGTCCGCCATCGAGCCGTACGGCGGGGCGGCCACCGGTGTGGGCGGCTGCATCCGCGACGTCCTCGGCTGTGGCCTCGGCGCCAAGCCGATCGCATCGACCGACGTGTTCTGCCTGGCCCCGCCCGACTGGCCGCAGGACCGTCTCCCCGAGGGCGTCCTGCATCCGCGCCGCGTCCTCCATGGCGTGGTGGCCGGCGTGCGCGACTACGGCAACCGTATGGGCATTCCAACCGTCAACGGCGCCATCTGCTTCGACGAACGCTACCTGACCAACCCGCTTGTCTTCTGCGGTTGCGTCGGACTCATCCCGCGTAATCGCATAGCCAAGGCCCCCCAGCCGGGCGACCACGTCGTCTTGGTCGGCGGCCGAACGGGACGCGACGGCATCCACGGCGCCACATTCTCATCCAGCGAGCTGACCGGCACACACGCGGACGAGTTCTCCCACGCCGTACAGATCGGCAACCCCATCGAAGAGAAGAAAGTCCTCGACGCGATCCTCCGCGCACGCGACCACGAATCCGGCTGCCTGTTCAACGCGATCACCGACTGCGGCGCCGGCGGGCTGAGCAGCGCCGTGGGGGAAATGGCCGCCGACGTCGGCGCCGAGGTGGAATTGAAGGAGGTGCCCCTGAAGTACGCCGGGCTGCGATATGACGAGATCTGGATCTCCGAGGCCCAGGAACGCATGGTGCTGGCCGTCCCGCCGGAAAATCTGGAGCCGATCCTCGACGTGTTCCGATCCGAGTCCGTCGAGACCACCGTGATCGGACGGTTCACAAGTGACCGCCGCCTCCGTGTGCTGTATCATGGAGCACTGGTCGGCGACCTCGACCTCGAATTCCTCCACGGCGGCCTTCCGAAACAGACCCGCCAGGCCACTTGGAGCCCTCGACCAAGCGAACCGGTACAGCGGATGGACGCGGTTCCCTCAGAACGGTCCGTGCGCGACACAATTCTCACACTTCTGGCCGACCTTGACGTCGCGTCCAAGGAGTGGGTCATCCGCCAGTACGATCACGAGGTCCAGGGTGGCAGCGTTGTGAAACCGCTCGTCGGCCCCGGCGAAGGTCCCTCCGATGCGGCCGTCCTCCGCCCGCGGCTGGATCGAGACACGGCCATCGCCCTTGCCTGCGGCATCTGCCCGCAGATTCAATCGGACCCCTACGTGATGGCCACGCGAGCCGTCGACGAGGCCCTGCGCAACGTCATCTGTGTCGGCGGCGATCCGGACCGGACCGCCATCCTCGACAACTTCTGCTGGGGCGGCGTCGATACGCCCGAGGCCTTGGGCGCCCTGGTACGCGCCTGCCGCGGGGCGCACGACGCGGCTGTTGCCTTCGGTCTCCCGTTCATCTCCGGCAAGGACTCGTTGAACAATCAGTTTACGATGTCGCCGGAGGATGCCGCCCGCGTCGGCCTGCCAATGACGGTCAACGTTCCAAACACCCTGCTCATCAGCGCGGTCAGCGTTATTACCGATGTGCACCGCTGTATCACGATGGACCTCAAACGACCCGGCAACCGCCTGTACTACGTTGTGTGCGGCCAGCCCGACGTTCTCGAGCGCGCCGCAGCGGTTCACCGGCGCGTTGCTGCGTGGATTCGGGCGGGCCACGTCGTCGCTGCCCACGACGTAAGCGACGGCGGCCTGGCCGTGGCCGTCGCCGAAATGTGCATCGCCGGCGACCGCGGAGCGGCGATTTTATTTGGCTCGGGGGTTGGACAGGGAGACATGCGCGATGTGCTGTTCGCGGAAGGCCCCGCCCGCTACGTACTCGAGTGCCGCCCGGACGCGCCTTTAGAAAGCGATGACGTGCATGACATCGGCGTCGTGACTGAGGATGCTCGCCTCAGCATCCGTCACGGGAGCGAGATTCTCGCCGACATCGGGGTGGCCGAGTTGCGCGAGGCGTGGCAGCGACCGCTCAGCATGGGCGAAGGAGGCTAGCTGGTGCCGTCTGTACGCGTGCTCATCCTTCGTGCTCCCGGCACCAACTGCGAAGCGGAGACCGCCTTCGCCTGGGAGCTCGTCGGTGCCGAACCCGCTATCGTCCACGTCGAGGCCCTGATCAATCGCCCCGCCTATTTGAACGATTTCCAGGTTCTCACCATCCCCGGAGGCTTCTCGTACGGCGACGACATCGCAGCCGGCAGGATTTTCGCAACCGAGCTGAAGTTGTACCTGGAAGACCACTTGCGGGCGTTCATCGGCAAAGAAGGCCTCGTCCTTGGCATCTGCAACGGTTTCCAGGTTCTGCTCGGCGCGGGTCTACTGCCCGGCGAACCCTTCGATGCTTCAAGTCTCACGCTCACGGCCAACACGCGCGGACGCTATGAGGACCGATGGGTCCGGATCGCGCCGCGAACGCAAAAGTGCGTTTTTCTTGACGACGCCCCGCTCTCACTTCCTGCCGCCCACGCCGAAGGGCGAATGGTCGCCAGAGATGAATCGATCCTCGCCGAGCTGCGAGCCCGTGGGCACGTGGCTTTCTGCTACGTGGACGACCAAGGCGACGCCATGGACTTTCCCGCCAACCCCAGCGGTAGCATGGGCTCGATTGCCGGCCTGACCGACGCCACCGGCCGCGTCCTCGGCCTCATGCCCCACCCCGAACGGCATGTTCGTCGGACCCAGAACCCCTGCTGGACGCGTCAAGACCACGAGCCCGACGGCCTTCGCATCTTCCGCAACGCGGTGGCGATACTTCGATAGCAACTCGCGGCCAACCCGCTCACCGCCCGGGCGGCATCGAGACCTCTCCCGTCGCGAACGCCACCGGATCGCTCATCCACGCACAAAGATCCTCCAGATACGCCTCGCGATCGGGATCGAATTCCAGCGTGTGCCGCGAGTTGCGGTAGGTCGTGATGGCGGTGGCCGGCCAATTCAAGTCGCGGATGAACGTTCGCGTCTTCTCGTTGTCGATGATGTGCTCGTCCTCGGCCAGCACCAAGTGAATCGGTACCGGCGACGCCTTGTCGAGCTTGCCAACGATCTTGTCCATTCGTCGCGAGGCCAGATAAAACCCCGCCGTGGCTTGGTGGATCTGATACGGGTCCTGCCGAAGGTACTCGATGCGATCCGGGACGCTGGTGAACAGCTCCGGGTCGTTCAAGGGAATATCGTACAGCCGCTCCGGAGCGGCGACCATCGACATGCCAATCCGGAACATTTCCGCTTTCGATACGCCGACGATCGGAAACAGCCCCGGTGTCACCAGCGTGAGCGACGCGGTTCGTTCGGCCTTGGTAGCGTGCACCGCTGCAACCAGTTTCCCGCCCCAGCTTATGCCGACAAGATGGTGCTGATCGAATCCCGTCTTCTCCTGCAGCACGTCCGCACACGTCAGTGCGTCCTCGATAAGCTGCGACGCCGACTCGGCGTGCCCCTTATCCGCAGTGTTGCGGCCAGACCCGCGGCGATCGTACTGCAGCACCGTGAATCCCGCCTGAGCCAGTCGCGTGCCGGAGGCCTCGAACCAGCCGCAATGCGACTGGATGCCATGAACGAACAGCACGCCGCCACGACAGGGGGATGCGCGGAACAATCGCGCATAGGCCTTGTAACCGTCCGGCAAGGTGATTTGCAGTTCCTCAAACACCGTCGTGCCATCATAAACTCGACGCCGCGACCATGCACGCCGACCGGCCCGGTTTCGTGAATTCAGCGTTGCGTTTACAATCCCGTAACCCGTATTGAAGCCGGCGCGCAACCGCGCAGCGTTCGGAGGAGAGGCCATGGACGGTACCAAATCAGAGGTTCGCCAAGCGTTGATTCAGCAACTCGATAGCGACCGGTTGTTCGGCGTCCGCCACGTGCCGCTACCGCCCCCACGCGACGCGCGGACCGATCCGGACGTTGTGCAGGCGAGGGCCGAGGCCCTCGCCCGCCTCGATGCCCAACACGTCTCCGGCTGCACCAAGTGCGAACTTTGTCACAACCGTACGAACACCGTGTTCGGCGCGGGCAGCCCGGTGGCCCGTCTCGCCTTCGTTGGCGAGGCCCCCGGATTCGAAGAGGATCGCCAGGGTATTCCCTTTGTCGGCCGGGCGGGACAATTGCTGGACCGCATGATCGACGCCATGAAGCTTCGGCGCGAGGAAGTTTACATCTGCAACGTGCTCAAATGCCGCCCTCCAGACAACAGAGACCCCGCCGCCGACGAGGTCGCCGCCTGCGGTCCGTATTTGCTCGAACAGCTTTCGATCATTGAACCCGAGGTGATCGTCGCCCTAGGGGCGCCGGCCGCACGGCTCCTGCTCGACACGCACGAATCGATCGGTCGACTCCGTGGCCGGTTTCACGATTTCTACATCTCAGGCACTCCCATGGTGGGTGAACCGGTGCCGCTCATGCCGACCTACCATCCGGCCTATCTGCTGCGCAATCCGGCCGAAAAGCGCAAGGCTTGGTCCGACCTGCAACTCGTCATGCAAAGGCTGGGCATCCCGCTTCCCAAGTAATGCCCCCTGGCGGCAAGGGTTCGAATGGGTGCCCGTGCGCAGAGTGGCGAACGCCGAGTGCCACTGGTCCGCCAGAGGCGGACCCGCCAGTGCTGTGGCATCATTGGATTGAGAATCGAAGCGGAAGTTACTTCGACTGCGGCGGACCGTGCGTTTTCTCCGAGTCCTCCAACTCCTTGAAGACCGTCCGAAGCCGAATGTCAAAAGTCGTTCCTTCCAATGAACTGCTCACTTCAATCCGGCCGGAAAGCTCCTCCACGATCTTCTTGGCCGCGGCAAGACCGAGCCCGGTGCCGCGCTGTCCCTTGGTCGAATGAAATGCATTGAAGATCAGACCGAGATCGTCCTCGGGGATTCCCGGCCCGTTGTCCGAGATCGACAGCACCGCGCTCTCGCCGTCACGGTCGTAGTGTGTTTTGACCACGACGCGACCCGTGTCCCGCGGCGCAGCGTCGATCGCATTGATGATAACGTTGGACGCGACTTGGTGAATACCGTCCACATCCAACGGAATAGCCGGCATCTCCTCCGGCTCGAACACCAGCGCAACACCCTTATCGTCTGCCTGCCGGCGGCACAGCACGATGACCTCCTCGACGACCACGTTGAGTTGGGCCATCTCGACCTGCGGCTGGCGATCCTTGCTGAAGGTCAGCATGTTCGAGGCCAACCGGTAAATGCGGTCCACGTTACGCTGAACGATCTGCCAGCCTGCCCCGACGTTTTCGAGACTTCCTCGCCTCAGACCCATCTCGATCACGTCCGCGCCGCTCCCCATCCCCTGCAGGATGTTGCGAATCGTGTGGGAAAGATGGGCCACCGTCTCGCCCACCGCGGCCAGCCGCTCGTGGCGCATGCGTGATTCCATTAACCGGGCGTTTTCAACCGCCATCCCTGCCATCCTGCCGATCGTGGTCGCCAGCAGTAGTTGCGACTGCGAGTAGGTGTGATGGGCCATGTTGCAGTCGAAGTGGATGATGCCCACGACTTCCTCGTGAGCCAGGATCGGTACGCAAATCACGCTGCGCAATCCCAGGCGGTGCAGACTGCTGTCCTTTGCACTGGCACCGAACCGGGCGTCGTTCTGCGCGTTGGCGCACAAAACGCCTTCTTTCGTTTCCAGAATGTGTTTGATGACGCTTCGCGACGTGGCGATCGTCACTTTTTCATTGTCTTTCTTCGAGCGGCAGCGGACGATTCGAGGCTCGAGCTTACCGCTCTGCTCCTCCCGCATCAAAACAAAAATCCGGTCCACATGGAGGTGCCTGAAGATGATGTCCGTCATGCGGTTCAGAAAGTCGTCGACCGAGACGAACGTACCGATCGTTTCGGCGATCTGATAAATGACGTTCCATGAATGAACCGCTTCGGACGTCTCGGGCGACGCCAGTATGACGCTGTCGTCGTTGGCCGCTGCGCTCGCCAGGATCGAAGAATCCACCTCGGGCTGAATGCCGTTCAGGTCGACCACGTCCAGCGCGCGTTTGGCGTCGGCAAAGTCCGGAATCGAATCGTCACCCGTGAAAACCAGCAGCGTTCCTCCGAGACGGATCTGATCTCCGTGGCGAACGCGCGTCGGGCTGTGAATCCGCATCCCGTTGACGTAGGTTCCGTTCGAGCTGTGGCAATCCTCGATCGACCAGGAGCCGTTGACTCGCCGTAGTTGGGCGTGGTTCCTGGAGATGGAATGGTCGGTCAGAGGAGCCTGTTCCGAGTAACGACCCAGCACCAGGGGATCGTCACTCGCGTGGAAGGTCTGCCCTTTGTCGGGACCTTGAAGCACATAGAGCCTGGGCACGACGTCAACACCCTCCCCTCGGGTAAAGGGGCGGCTCAATCACACGCCCCGGCGTGAGATGGCACCGAGTCTATACCGTTGCCCCGAGTTGGTCTTATATGAACACGCTTGTGCCGACGCGTTTTCTCACCATTCACGCTAATTCTAGATCCGCCGCCGTCACGTGTCAATTTGGACGCCACGCATGCCGGGGCGGCTGACCCGCGGCGCCTGGACCGTCCGCCGCAGTACCCCATCTCTTATCGGCACGGCCCGAGCCCGACTCGCAGACCCGTGCTAAAGCCCCGTCAGCCCCGGGCCGACAAATTCAAGGCACGGGTGGGAGTGCGCCGAGGTTGCGGAACAGCAGACCTCCAACGAAAGGTCGAGCTTCGAGCGGTTGAGGAGACCGCGCCGGCCGTCTCCAATCACTAAGGGCGATCATTGTGCCAGGTCCGATCAGTCGAGACGAACTGCACCGCAGGCATGGCCGGGGCCAATCCAGCGATCCGGAGGCGAGCGTCTTGAAGGGCACGCTCGACGCCCTGCTGGCTGGTCAAGCCACGAGCTCCGACTCTCCTCCGCCGCCGAGCCCCCAGCCTAAGTCGCCCGTCGAGGCCCTCCGAGAGCAGTTCGCAGAACGCCTCATCCCCGTTTCCAACACTGTTGCGGAGCGATACCGCGACCGGGGAATCGACGTCGCCGTCGACGCATCCGACTTCCTCGGGGGTGGGCGGACACTCTCCATCGAGATCAACTACGAGGATCACCGCCTCATTCTGGACGGAACGGTTGTGCACGAGGGAATCGCCTTTCAGGAGACGCGGCGTATCAGTGGACGCGGTGGCACCGTGACGGGCGGCCCGATGCTTCGCAGCCAGGTATTGACTGAGCAGGGCTTCGCGGACTTCCTCTACGATCGCATCATCTCGCTGGTCAAAGACGCCAGCGCCGAGGCAGGCGGCAGACCCGAGCGATAGACGCACCCTGTGCCCCCGGCCACCGTTTGCCGCTCGGCGGTATCATTCATGCGAGGCGGCCCATCACCGCAAAGATTCGCAGCATCACGGCTTGCGGGTGACGCCGCGGCGCACCGTGTGGTGGTGCGCCGCGGACATGCGTCATGCTACAGGACCTCACGCCGCGCGTCTGACCCGGCCTGAAAAATGCGTGCCAGACGCCCGGAAGGGCCAATGCCGTGGGGGGGAGAGACAACGACGCGCTCATGAAACAGGTTCAGATTGCACGAGCCCGCGCGGCGCTCGACGCCTCTGCCGTCAGTAGGCCTTCTCCCCGGTGCCAATGTTCTCTTGCGGCAGGGGTTTCTCCGGCTGCCGGGCGCGGAATTCTTCCATGCCGGGTGGCTCCGGGAAGGCCTTGTTGATGTCCCACGGCGGATCGTGTTCGGCCGACAGTTCCGCGAAGTACTCCGACAGGTGGTCGTAAATCATCTGCCGAGTCCTGGTATCCAGGCCGTGCCACAGATTCCTCTTGTGAATCGCGACGATTGCGGGGTCTTGGAAGAAGTGGATTGCGACGCCGGCACGCATGTTGATCAAGGGGGGAAGGCTTCGGCGTCCTGTCTTGCCCGGATCGACCCCCTTTTCCTTCATGTAGTACCTCCACGCTTCCTTGGCGATCTCCATCGATCGCACGCTTGTATCCGCGTCCCCGATGCTCAGGTACTTCAGCGACCTTTCTATCCAGGCACCAATGATCATATTCGCCTGCTTGAAACTGATGAGGGAGTCCTTGAAATCCCGCATGACGAACTCGTCCAGCGGCTGCATGTACTGCTCCTTGGGCGAGCCGTCGTCGTTGCGATTGTATTGCCGCAGGTAAGCGTAGTATTCCCGGGCCAGCTCCATGTTTCGGCTGCCGCCCTCGAAGTACAACTGCTGTATCCAGTCGCCCAGGAACGTGAAGTGCCCGTTCATGTAATTGGGACCCGCCGTACCAGGTATGAAATCAGGGTGATCGCCGAACTGCTCTTCGCCCAGCCGCAGATACGTTTCGTGGAGATGCGGAATGAACCGCGAGTCGGGAAGGAGCTCCAGGAACGAGCGGGTCGGCTCGTCGAAGTCCGCCTCCAGCACCATCTTGCCGCGCTTCACGCTCTGGTCGAGTGCGAAGAAGATGTAGCGGACGACGTTCATCGAGTCGTTCGGGTTCAGGTTGATCGTGCCCTTGGTCAGCACGTCGCCGCGCGTCCCCCAGTACAGCGTGTGCGAGAACGGCGACCGCCAGTCGAGCGGACCGTAATCCTCCATCAGTTGAAGCATCCACCCGGCGTCCATATTGAACTGCTCATGCAGCTCGAACTTGCGAAGGCACGCCAGCAGCCGGTCCCGGGCGTCGGCCCACTCCGGGTCCGCCAGCAACTCCACCCGGGCCTCGTGCGGCGTTCGCTCGTAATCTTCCTCCAGGGGTTCCAACACCCGGTCGATCTCGCGTTGGCTTCGCAAGTGTCGCGCCACGAACTCCAGGAGCGATCGGTCGGGAGAAAGCCCCACCTCTGCCAGCTCCGACACGAATGCCGCAGCCGCCTGGTCCTGCTCCAACAGAATCTCCAGACTCGACGGTGACTCCGTGATCTGCCGGAACCAGGCGATGACTTCCTCTTCGCTCGTGCCGGTCGGCGGTTGCCCCAACACCCGCTCGACTTCGATCGCCAGTTCCTTCTTGTAGTTCCAGTGTTGGTCGTCGAGGAAGTCGCCGACCTTGTGCCAGAAGATCCACGCCAGTTCCTTGTAGAGGCTCACCGACTTCGGGTTGTACGGAATCCCCTCCTTGCGCAGCAGCTCGATCCCGTTCTTCACCCAGTACCAGCGCCCTTCCGGAGAGTACTGCGTCACGCTGATGTTGTACGCCTGGTTCCACGCGCAGTATGCCCAGACCGTCGGGAAACGCGGCGACAGCTTGCAGATCAACGTGGACAGCTTGTCCAGCTCGTAGTACTTGCCCTCCTGCTTCAGCTTCTCCGCCCGGATAAAAGCAAAGTCGATCGCCAGCGCTCGAAATGTCCCCGTCTTGGTCAACAGTGCCATGTCCGGAGGCAGACCCCGGGTCGTCTCCGGGTCCAGCGTCAACTGATACTCCCTCCGCGTCGCGTCGATCGGCTCCACCAGAAAAGACGCCGCCACCACGCACGCCACTGCGCCCGCCAGTGCCAGCACCTGCACCAGACGGTCAGTCGTTTTGGCCGCTTCGCGCCGGACGAGGTATTCGGGTATCTGATATTCGGCCGTGCTCGACATAAGTTAAACTCGCAGACTCTCCCCCGGAGTCACACCGACACCTCCGCCACCTCACGCCGATGAAACAGTACGCAAGCCGTCAAGAGCACCGCGAATGTCCCCACCAACACGAGGTTCACGATTCCCGAGAGCACCCACCGCAGCGTCACGTTGCGGCCGTCAACCAACAGGGGCAGGCCGTCGTATTCCGAGAAGTTCGGAATCAGAAAGAACAAAACGTCATACAAATTCTCGACGATGATCTTGAACACCCCCTGAGTGCCCCAGTCGTCGAAAAAGACGATCGCGTCTTCCAGAAACCCCGACATGGTCGCCAGTGCGAGAAACGTAAAGCACAGAAGGCACGATACCGGGAACGAAAACAGACACGTCGTCAGCAGAGCGAAGGCGCCCAGAAAGATCAGCTTGCATGCCAGCAGCGCAAGTTGCCGCACCAGGTTTCCGCCGAACGTGCCGACCTTGAACAGCACCTGCACGTCATCCGTCGACTTCAGTGCGATCGTGTTTCTCGGCTGCGGCTCGCCCGGAAACGGGTTCTGGTTGTTCAGTACCACCGTCAACGTTCGGTCCGGCGCCACCGCGTCGGTAGGCACCGAAAAGGTGTGGTATCGGCCGATGATGTCCCGGCGAAGGACGCGGTAGACCGGCGTGCCCTTGTCCGGATTGCCCACCAGAAACTCGACGCGAAGAATCTCATCAGGGGCGTAGCTCCAGACCTCAGCCAGGTAACGCACCTGGAGGTACTTGTTGGGGCTGCGCTCGCAACGAATGTTCTCGAAATCGAAACGGCGCGCCTCCATCGTCGATATCGTACGCCAGCTTGCCTCCAACTCCCTGGCAATACGTGCCTTCTCCTGCTGCGGTTGCAGGTCCAAGGCCTCGGCGTAAACCCCCTGCTCCAGACGTTCGCGAAACATGTCTTCAGCGACCGCACGAAAATCCGGAGGCGTGCACGACGTCGCGTGGCGGGCCGTCAGAACCTCCTGTGTCACCCGCTCGCGATCCAGTTCGTCCCGCGGCTCCATCCGGGCCATCACTCTTGCCGTCCCGTAGACGAACACGCCCGTCGCCGCGAGCAGGCTTAAGTTGATCGCCGTGATGCCCACCCACTTTCCCGCCACGAATTGCCACCGCGGGATCGGCTTGCTCATGAGGATCAGGATCTGACGG
Source organism: uncultured Phycisphaeraceae bacterium (assembly GCA_964574815.1). Taxonomy (GTDB): domain Bacteria; phylum Planctomycetota; class Phycisphaerae; order UBA1845; family UBA1845; genus CAZNPL01. The sequence continues at coordinate 106,297 of CAZNPL010000005.1, read as the reverse complement.
TTCACCATCTCATCCGACAGCGACCGCGACAGGAAGATCGTCAACAGGGCCAGCAGAAAGCCCAGCGAACCCAGCGAAAACGAGAGAAACGATTGAACCGCACCGCTCACCGAACTCTCGTCTCGCAGAGAAAACGGAAGGCCGACCAGAATCAGACCGATCACGGCGATGAAGATCAGTGCGATCTTCATTCGAATGCTCTCGGCGATGGTCTGTCGGGCGATCGCCCAGATTCTAGTCATCTTCCGAGTCCTTCTTTCTCGACACCAGAGCGTCGATGACCGACTGATCCACCTGCTCGCCGGTACGCTTGCGCGAAGGTTCGTCCCTCTCGATCGGGGCAGCAGTCGAGTCCTCCTCGGCCGGCTCCGGTTTCTCTCGTGTCAGTTGCTCGAGAACATCGCGCGCGGCTCTCCTTGCCTCCGGCTCCGTCCGTGCCGGGATCGGCTCAGGACGTGGGGCTGGTTCACGCCGATCCGCCGCCGCCACCAGCGTGTCGACCAGGCTGGGAGCTTCGCCCGTCGTTCCCAGAAAGTCGGGAAGCTCACCGCCTGCCCGGACTCCGGAGCTGCGCACGTTCGCTGCTTGCGCCTCCTCTACCGTCTTCAAAAAGAACGCCTCCAGACGATCGGCCGGGGCGCCCACGCTGAGAAGGTCCTTGTTCTCCAGTCGCCGGACGAGGTCCCGAATCTGTTCCACCGTGGCATCAGATAACCGGCTGGCCGTGATTTGCGTCCGGTCCTCCTGACTCAACAACTCGGCGATCGTTCCCGCCGCCTGCTGCTGCCCGCCGTAAAGGATGCTGATCCGGTCGCAGACGTCCTCGACGTCGGCCAGGAGATGACTCGACAGCAGGATCGTCTTGCCCTTGCCGGCCAACTCGCGAATGACATCTTTGATCTGGCGCGTTCCGATCGGATCCATGCCGGACGTCGGCTCGTCAAGAATCAGGAACTCGGGATCGTTAATCAAAGCCTGCGCCAGCCCGATTCGCCGAGCCATGCCCTTTGAGTACTCCCCGATCCGTCGTTTCGCCTCGGACGTCAGGCCCACCATCTCCAGCAGCTTCTCGATCCGATCGCTCCGCTGCCGCGAGTGAAGCCGGAAGAGCCGGCCGTAAAGGTCCAACGTCTCCCGGGCGTCCAGAAAGCGGTACAGGTAAGACTCCTCGGGCAGAAAGCCGATCCGCGACTTCACGGACACGTCGGTGGGCGGGCGGCCGAATACGGAGATGCGCCCCCGCGTCGGATAGAGCAGGCCAAGCAACATCTTGATCGCCGTGCTCTTGCCCGATCCGTTGGGACCCAGCAGGCCGAAAACCTCACCTCGCCGGATCTCCAGATTGAGGTCGTTGACCGCCGCCACGCGATCGCGGCGCCAGAAATCCTTGAATATCTTGGTCAGCCCGACGGTCTGCACCACCGGAACGTTCGATTGGCTCATCTGTTTTTCCGGCAACCAAGGCGGCTGTTACGCGAAGACCGGCCTGCTCGTCAGCCGGTCGTCGAGCCCCGCCCGTAGAACATAGGAGACAAGTTATCTATTTGATCTCACCGCCCGGAAACTTCGGCTCGAGCTCCCGATGCACGTGTCCGCCGGTCGCCTCCTCCTGCAGGTAACGCATCCGTTCCTCGATTTGGCGTTCCCGCGGATCAAGAGCGACCCGAACCCGGAACTCCGCCCCCAACGGACGATACATCTTCCTGATCGCGGGGTTCCCCATTAAAGACTGCTTCGCCTCCTCCCAGATGCGCGTCACCAGCAGTTCCCGACGATTCAGCCACTCGTCCAGCAGCGTCTCGTACTGCTCCGCGTCGGCCCGCATCTGCTGTACCGCGGACGTGTAGTATCCTTTCGCTTCGCGGATCATCCGGCCCGCCCTGCCCGAGGCCTCGATTTCCACCACTCGGCTGATTTCCGAGTCCAGACGCTCTGCTTCGGCCACGTCACCCGTTGACATCGCCTCCCGTCGCTCGTCCAGCAGCCGGATCAGCTTGACGTGGGCGGCGCCGGCGGCCTCGTTCAGCATGTTCGTCTTTTTCTGCTCCGCTTCCCGGATCATCGTCTGCTTCTTGTTCTCCGCCCGCGTCACTTTATCAAAGGCGAGGCGGGTCTGGAGCGGCGGCGTCGACAGCGGAATCTCCACCTTCTCCACCCGTATTCCTGTCGCCAACGCATCCAGCTTGATGTTCAGTCTCCGTTTCACTTCCTCTCGAAGCTCGTTCAATCGCTTTCGGGTGGCATCTTCGGTCGTGTAGCCGCCCACCACGTCGATCGCGGCGCGCTCCAGCAACTTCGTGATGACTTGCTCCACCTTGGCCTCATCGACCATCGTGTAGTCCTCGTCGGCGACGTGAGCGACGTAGTCTCTGAGCTTGTCGATCCGATACGTCACGCGCCATTTGATGTGCACGAGCCCGCGGTCCCCGGTCAGCAAGGTCCCGTCCCGAACCGGATGAAGCCCGGTGCGCGGTCCCCGATGGATGTCGCTCAGCGGCAGGCTCCTTTCCTTCGCCGACAAGTGAAGCCAGTGACTGTCGATCGTCAGCGTCGTGCTCCGGCGAACCGGTATCTCGATGATCTGGTCGATCGGCGGCGGAAAGGCCCAGTGCATCCCCGGAAGCCGCACGTCACCCACCGGACGCCCCAGCCGCAGAACCACCGCGCGCTTGTTCTGCTCCACCCGGAACATCCCGGAGGCGAAGTACGCGATTACCAGCACAATCATCGCGAACTTCAGGATGCGAAAGCTCGTCCGAAGCGCATCCGCCAGCGACTGCTGCGCCGTGTCCAGCGGAGCCTCCGTGACCTGCAGCGATCGCCCGCCCGAAGGATGGGGACCTTCGCTCATCGCTGTCCTCCCTCGCTCTTCAGGCCGCCCTCACGCGATTGCCCGGACGGCTCCAGGTCCGAATCCGCCGCCAGGTTCGCCGGGACTACGTCCCCCCGCTCGCCAGGCAGCTTCTCGAACAGGTCGATCGGAGCGAACTCCGTGTCGATGATGATCGTCGTGTTGTTCCTGAATGCCTCCTGCAAGGTGTTGATCTTGTCCAGGAAGATCCTCAGGTCCGGGTGCTCCTCGAACTGCGCGTAGAGCTGGCTGACGATCCGCTCTCCCTCGACGCGAATCTCATCCGCCCGCCTCTTGGCAACCGACATGATCCGCTCCCGCGCTTCCGTCGCGGTCGCCACGATCTGCTCCGCCTCGGCACTGCCCTCGGCCTCGTAGTTGTTCGCCTTGTTCTCCTCGGTCTTCTTCATGCTTTCGAAGATCGCCTTGGTCACCGATTGCGGCAGCGTGAGCCTCGTGATGCCGAAGTACTTGATATCCACCCCGTATTCATTTCGCCAGACCGAAGCCAGGCTGCTGCCGGCAAGCGAATCGTCGCGCTCCAGCTCATCGGCGCGCAACTGACCGATCATCTCCCGCTCGATCCGCTGCAGCTTCCGCTCGCCTTCCTGGGTGGACACGAAATTCGAAAAATCGTATTGCCCGACCACCGCTTTCTTTTGGGAACGGATCGCGTCCCGCAATTGCTGCTCGCCGTCCTTTACCTCCGGGAAGCTCCGATGGAACTTGTACGGGTCCTCGATCGTCCAGAAGGTAGACGTGGTCACGATCACGTTCTTGCTGTCCGCCGTGTACGTCTCCTCCGTGCGATCCTCCAGCACCCGGATCCGACGGTCGAACTTCACGATGTTCTGTATCGGCCACGGCCACTTCAAGTACAGCCCCGGCTCGTCAATCGGTTCTTTCGCCTGTTCGCCGAAGGTCTCGACGATCGCCACTTCCGTGAACCGGACCTGAAACGTGCACATGTAGAAGCCGACGATCAGCACCACAACGGCCGCCGCCAATAAGGTGGGTAGGTTACGCACAACCAGGCTCCAAACGCTTTGAAATCACTCTATTCCATTGCGGGCGACTCGAGGTCCAGAGTGGCCCGTTCCTTGGTCTCGTATTCAATCACGACGGCGCCCGCCTTAACCGGGCTCGTAAACACGTATTTGCGCAACGCCGGGAGCCGCTCCTGCAGCAGCCGCAGATAACGCCGGGTCTTGTACAGATCGGGCGCCGTACGATAAGCCACCAGATCGTTGCGGAAGTTCCGAACCTTCGATTCCGCGTCGCTGATCGCCACCTCCCGCTCCGCCCTCGCTCGCGCGATCTCCGCCGCAACATGCCCGCTGGCCGGTTTGATCCCCTTCGCCGGGTTCCCGAAGATAAGGTCGCTCACCCGCGCCTTCGCTTCCGCCATCGCCGCCTCGTCGACGTCTTCCGCGACCGACAGTTCGTCCAGTCGCTGGATGGCCTCATCCAATTCGAACGCCCGTTGAACGCTCCCCGCCGCCAGCGTCAGAATCCGCTCGGAATCCCCGAGGGCACTTGAAATCGCAGCTTTCTTGCGAATCTCCGCCGCCACGACGTTCTGAAACGTCTCGGCGACTTCGCTCTCCGTCGGAGGATGCGCCTCCTGCAGCGCGACATAGGTCAACTGAATCCCCAGCCCGAGCCGATCGCAACGTTCCTGCAGTCGACGCTGCATCTGCCGGTCAAAACCCTTCCGACCCGGGCCGAGCAGTTCCTTACTACTGACGCTCGCCGCATAGTCGGATAGCTCCTCATGAGCGATCGCCTCCAGAACCCGCTCCGGCTCCTGGTAGCTGTACTGATAATCATGCAGATTCTTGATCCGGTACTGAACCTCCATCGAGATCATCAGGAGGCTTACCGCCACGCTTCGAGCCCGTCGCCCACCGCCGGCCTCACCAACAGGCACCTCTACTTTCGCCAGCTCCGCCTCTTGAGGATGCGCCACGATCATCAACATCTCGGCGTTGAAATCGTGTTCCTCACCCCAGAGAATCGCCCTTGTGTGATCGTGGCCCTCGTGCGCCTCCTCGCCCTCGTCGTCTCCGTGTTCCCCGTGCTCGCCGTGCTCACTCCCCACGGTGATCGTTCGCGCCATGTCCACGCGGGCGCGGATGACCCGATCGATGGGCCACGGCCATTTCAAGTGCAGCCCGGGCCCCAGAGTCTCGCCTTCGGCCTGCACCAGCGCCCCGAAACGCTCAATATAAGCCTCCTGGTCAACGTCCACGATCACCACCGACGACAGGGCGATCAGAACCACCAACGTCAGCACGGCCAGTGGAAACAGCGATCGTTGCACAAGCTTATAAAACCACGTGCTGCTCACCTCGAAGCCGAACTGGTAGTTCATCGTCTGCGCGATCGAGCGCATGACGCCGCCGGGCTCGCTGAACAACGCCAGCAGACGGCTCTCGAACGCCGGGCGAATCTCCTCCCCCGCGCGACGCGGGCGGTAGAAGTCCAGCACGAAGTTCGCGAGAATCTCCAGCCCCAGCAGCAGCACCGCCACCCGGATCACGTATGCCGCCATCGGCTCCGCCCAGATCCGGGTCGATTCGATCTGGGCTAACGCCATCGCCGCCAGCACCACCACCAACGTCAGGGCGTTGCCCAGCAGGTAGCTCCCCCCCGCGCGAAGCAGCCGCCACTTCGGATCTCGCGACATCCCGATCACGTAGCGCGAAAAGGCAAAGGCAAACACCGCCGCCCCCGCCGTGAACAACATCAAGGGGAACGGACTCGCCGTTCGCGCCCACTGCCCCGGCATCATCGGTGATAGTTCCGCCTGCCAGGAAGTCAGCAGGAAGGCTCCGCCCACGTAGATGTGATACAATGCGATCAGGACCGTGAACGCCGGCAGCAGGAACTTGTACGTCCAGTTCAGCCGCCGCCGGTGCAAGAGCATCGACTCGTCCCCGACGTCGAAAATGTTCGTCGCCAGCCCCGATTCCTGCATCCGCTGGAGCTGCTGCGTCTCCAGGTTCTCCAACCGGCTCCGCTGACGTAACGCGAAAATGATCAGCAGAATCAACCAGATCGGCGCCCCGCCCAAAGCGTGCAGCGCCGCAGCGACCATCGCGTCAGAGCCGTACGACCCCCAAACACCGATGATCAGGAACGACGCCCCGAGCACGACCTGAATGAACAGGCCCGCAATGCTCGTGAGCTGCCCTCGGCGATCCAGCGAACTCGTTCCTTCCTGTGTGATTTCACTCATCGATGACATCCGTTCACTTCGAGTCTCCACCCGATGGGCTCACCCGCCGAATGAATGACGAACAAAACGCCCTGCTTGTTCGTTCGAATATCAAGCGAAGCTTGCCGCGCGATCGCGGCAGCCTACAATATTTCGCTCCGCAGGCCAAGGGAAACGGTCGTTAATCATTGGCCGAAAAGGGTTTGTGATAATCCCATGCTTAGTCGCCTACTCAGCATCGCCAGCAACACCTTCGTCGAGACCATCCGGCAGCCCATCTATGGCGTGCTGCTGCTCGTGACGGCCTTCTTGCTCATTCTGAACATCTTCCTGGCCGGCTTTACTCTGCAGGACGACGACAAACTACTGCTCGATCTCAATCTTTCTACGATCCTGCTGAGCGGTTTGTTCTTGTCGGCCTTCTCCGCCACTGGCATCCTCACCCGAGAAATAGAAAACAAAACCGTTCTGACGATCATCAGCAAACCGATTACCCGCCTCGTCTTCCTGGCCGGGAAGTACCTCGGCCTCATCGGCGCACAGGTCGTCGCATTCTACCTCTCCTTCCTCATCCTCGTCCTTTGTGTGCACCACAGCGTCCTCCAGATGTCCAGCGACCCCTGGGACTGGCCCGCCATCATCCTCGGGGCCGGCTCCGGCGTGCTCGCCATCGTCATCGCCGCCCTCGCCAACTATTTCTACGGCCGCGAATTCTGTTCCACCTGTATCGCCCTGGCCGTCCCCATGATGACGGTCGGCACGATCATCACCGCGTTCTTCGACCGCGAATGGAACCGGGACTATTTCATGAACACCTTTCACGGCGGCGAGCTGTTTGTCCTCGCGATCCTGATCTTCTTCGCCATCGCCATCATCGCCGCGGTCGCTCTCGCTGCCTCCACTCGCCTGGGGCAGGTCATGACGCTGATGGTCTGTGTCCTCGTCCTGATGGCCGGCCTGCTGTCCGACTGGAACCTCGGCCAGCATCGCGAGTCATCCGCCCTGGCGTCGGTGTTCTACCACGTCATCCCCAACATGAACTTCTTCTGGGTGGTGGATGCCTTGAACGTGGCCGGCGAGGTCCCCATCAGCTATATCCTCCAGACCGGGCTTTACACCCTCCTGATCGTAACAGCCATCCTCTTGGTCGGCGTAGCCCTCTTCCAGCGCCGGGAAGTCGGCTGAGAAGCGCAGTAGTATCCCGCCCGCATCCAGCAAGCGGTTCACGGTTCAACTTGGCAAGACAGGAATCGGCATCGGCAAACCACACGCCGTCTTACGGGGTCGATTCATTGTCTTCCGGCGACGGTCGGATCCGTGCGTCGAGCGGTTTGTCCGCCTGTAAGCTTGTCAGTCTTTTTCGAATCTGTTCGAGTATCGGGGTCCCTTGGGCGCCCGGGCAACTCATCGCCCGCTCGTACGTGGCCATGGCGGCTTCGGGGTGGCCGTCTGCTACGAACAAATCTCCCAGCAGACAGATGATTGCCGGGTCCTGGAACTCCGTCCCCTCGGCAGCAAGCGTGCAAATCCGGATCGCCTCGGCCGTGTCGCGCAGATCCTGGGGCCAAGCCTCGTTCAGCAATCGCGCGTAGTGGAACATCAGATCAAACGGCGCCTGCCCGGTGGCGACCAGCTCTTCCGCAATCGCCCGTGCCCGTGCATACATGGCGCGGCCTTCTTTCTCGTCGCCGCGCCGGCGCGCATCGGACATGACTGCCGAGAGGCTCCCGAACAGCCGTTCTTGGATCTCGACGCTTGCGGGTTCGTGTTGGGCCAGCTTTTCAACGACGTGTCGCGCCGCGTGCACATGCTGACTGCGAGTGTCCGGGTCACCAAAGTGCCACGTGACGGCTGACATGGCCGCGTGGTATTTGCGAAGTAGATGCAAGGTCTCGGGGCGCTCCGGCTGCAGTTCGATCAAAGGACGAATGAGGGCGTCGGCTTTGGCGCAATACTCGCGTGCCTCATCGGCGGCGCCGGTAAGACAAAGGGGACGCGCCGTTGACAGATAGGCCGATGCGAGCGTGCGCCTGGCCCACATATTGCTCGGGTTCAAATCGAAGATGTTCTCGCTGATCCCTACGATTGAGCGGACGTGCTGGGCGGCGGCCGCCCAATCCTCCAGATCGATCGCGACGCCGGCGAGCTGGCTGCGCGCTCTGCGCATCCCGTTGAGGTACGACGTGCTGGACGGATCGTATTCGAGCAGCTCGCTGGCCAATTGCAACTGCCGATCGAAATGTTCACGCGCAATACCGACCCTGCCATCACGGCGTGCCAGCCCGCCGACCCGCTCGTGACTCCACAGGAGATTGTCAACATAATGGAGGTTCTCCGGATCTGTGGCGTGTAGCCGCTCATCAATTTCGAGCGCCTGGGCATAGTAGTCACGTGTCACGTCACGGTTGCCGAGGACACGAGAAACGTCGCCGACACGGACCAGCGCGATCGAAAGGGCAACCTGATGCCCGGGCGCATCGGGAAAGAGATCGACGAGGGATCGGCGAATTTCAAGCGCTTCGGTGAGGTGCTCAAAGGCCCGGGCGTGCCTGCCCAGCGCCTGGTCGATATCGCCGAGGCCGTGGAGCATCTGAGCGTAATCCTGTAACAAAGCTGGGTCATCGTCCTTTACGGCGAGGAGGTCCTGGAGGCGGATGTAGGCATTGTCGAGAATGAGCCGCCGCGTTTCCTCTGCACCATCAAGCTCCGCGAGCCGACGCGCGACGTCGTTCACCAGTAATTCGATGGTCTCCTGAGATTTGCGAAAGGCGGTCCGTGCCTGCGATGCGCTGGCCTCCGCTTCGCGCTCGGCTTGCGTCGCCCGGCCGTACATCGCCGTCATGGTGACTGCGTAGACGAGCGAGAGCGCGGCGATCGCGCCGATGGTTAGGGCGGCCCATCGATACCGGTTGACGGTCTTTCTCAGAACGTACCAGGTGCTGTCCCGCTTGGCTTCAATGGGTTCGCCGGCGAGGTAGCGTTCGAGGTCGACTGCAAGCGCCGCGGCGCTCTGGTAGCGTTTGTCCCGGTCTTTGGCGAGACACGTCAGGATGATGATGTCGAGGTCGTCGTCCAAGTCGCTGCGGTAGCGGCTTGGCCGCACGGGTTCGTGCTCGACGATGTTGCGAAGAGCGGCGTGCATGGCCCCCGTCAGGTCGAACGGCCATCGCCCGGTGAGCAGATGAAACAGGATCAAACCAAGCGCGTGAACGTCGGTCCTGACGTCGACATGGTCGCGGGCACCGTCGGCCTGCTCGGGGCTCGCCCACGTGAGCGAGCCGACGAATTGGCCGGTGATGGTGGCGGCTTCGGCAGCGGCCGTCGTCACGTTCGCGTCCGTCGTCTTTGCCAGTCCAAAGTCGAGGATGTGCGGTTCTGCCTGCCGATCGACGAGGACGTTGCGGGGCTTGATATCGCGGTGAATTACGCCGGCCACGTGGGCGGCGCTCACCCCGCGGCACACCTTGAGCATGAGCCGGAGGATTTCCTGGATGTCGAGGTCGTTGCGGCGCACGAATTCGTCAAGGGGGATCCCATCGACGTAATCCATCACCAGATAGTGGAAGCCGCCGGCCGTGCCGCCGTCGTGGAGGGTTACGATGTTGGGGTGTTTGAGCTTGGATAGCACGTCGATCTCTCTTCGGAAGCGAATCCGGTCGAGAGGCGTGGAGAGGTGATCGTTACGCAGCAGCTTGACGGCGACGTAACGGCCCGTCGAATGCTGCTCGGCTTTGTAGACGACGCCCTGGCCGCCTCGGTGGATGCGTTCGATGAGGGTGAAGCCGGCGATGGAGTCGTCGTGTGGCGGCGCGTCGCATGTTCCGCGGCGGACCGGCTCGGCCTGTGCGGTCTGCCGGCGCGCGTATTCGATTAGCCGCTGGCCCGGCTGCTGCTCGTCGTCTGGCGTGCCAATACTGGACATCGGAACCGTTCGTCCATCAGAGCCAAGGACGACAGCGACGAAAGATCGCCTCTTTCACGCCCTTCGGGAAAAAAACAACGTGCTCTCACCCAGCAACTCGGCGAGGCGGTCGTGGGCACGCAGTTTGAGCATGTGGACGGCCCCCGGCGACCGGTTCATTTCGAGGGCGATCTCGTCCGCCGTTCGCTCCATGAGGTAGTACATGCGGACCACCTGCTCATAATCGCTCGGGAGCTTTTGCAGGGCCTCATCGATCACTCTGCCAAGCTCCTGCCGGGCTGCGCCCGCGCTGGGCGTGGTCCCGCGGCTCTTCAACGAGGCCAGCAGGCCGATGTAAGAGTCTCGGGAGCCGGATGCTGCGATCTGGCGGTCGCGTGGGGGGCGCTTCTTGCGTTTCAGCTCGCGAATCGCGTCCTGGAGGTTGTGCTCGGCGATCATGCGGAGCCAGGCTCCGAAGGCGCCCGGGCCGACCGGCTCGAACTGCTCGATCCGCAGAAAGACCTCCATGTAGGTAACCTGGAGCACGTCATCGGCGTCGAGCGCGGACCGGTATTGCCGGCCGATGCGGGTCGCGACCCACCGGTGGAGGTCCTCGTGGTGTCGCCGTAAAAGGCCTTCCAGGGCGTCGCGATCGCCGGCGATAGCGGCAGTTGTAAGACTGTCCTGTGAGACGAGCATGAGCTATCGGTCCTCGAGTGTCTCCGTTTCCCGGATATTACCAGAAAATCGATCGGATTATCCCCGAATTTCCGTGACGTGGGCGGCCGCTTGTTGCTGAAACCAGCGGGACGGCAAGCGTCGACCCGGAACCGGCGGGCCAGGTGCGGTGCTTGAAGTTGCTGGTTGGCCGGGCGGAGCATGGCTTTAACCAGGTTTGATCGTTTTGTGCGAAATCGTCCGCGTACTCACGGAGACGTTGTTCGCGACCGAGCAACCGTGCGAAGTCGGGTCGCGGTATGCCATGATCGAGTTGAAGAGGAAGGAACGGGAGCAGTGCAAGACATAAACCGGTCCAGGACATCAAGCGTGTGTTGCGGAAACCTGTTTTTTGCCCACCAGCTCGAGGGGCAGCACCCGCGCATTGTGTTCGAGTGCTGCGTTTGCGGTCGATTATGGCACCAGGGCGAGGATGGCTCGATGGTGCCGTACGACAAAGACCTGCCGCCGAACGGCGCGACGGGGAGCCCGCGATCGCGCCGGAAACGCCCCGACGCGGGGAATGCATAGATGTGATACTGAACAGGCACAAGCCGCTCTATGGGGGTCCAAAGCCCGCCTCCGGAGGGGGTGGGCCGGCCTGTTCGGGGCGGTTTACTTCGCTTCGAGCCAGTTGTCGGCCCAGTTGATGTCCACCACGACCGGGACGTCCAGGGGAATGGCGGCGGTCATTCTCTCGCGGATCATTTCGGCTTCGGTATCGACGCTCGTTCGGGGCAGCTCGAACACGAGTTCATCGTGGACCTGGATGAGCATGCGACCGGGGCGGCGCTCGTTCCGGATCGTCTCGTGAATGTCGATCATGGCGCGCTTGATGAGATCGGCCGCGCTGCCCTGTATGACCGTGTTGACGGCGATGCGCTCGCCGAGGGCGACGCGCTGCCGGTTGCGTGATCGCAATTCCTCGACGGGGCGGCGGCGGCCCATGATGGTCTCCACGTAGCCCTTCTTGCGAGCCTCGGCGATGCAGCCGTCGATGAACATCCGGATGCCGGGGTAGCGCATGAAATACGTGTCGATGAACGCCCTGGCCTCGGGAACCGGAATACCCAGCGAGCGGGCCAGCCCGAACGGCGTCTGCCCGTAGACGATGCCGAAGTTGACGGCCTTGGCCGCACTGCGCTGTTCTTTGGTGACGTCAGCGATATCGACGCCGTTGACCTGTGCCGCAACGAAGGCGTGGATGTCCTGCCCCTCGGCGAAGGCCGCCCGCAGCGCCTCGTCGCCGCTGAAATGGGCCAGCACGCGCAGCTCGATCTGGGAATAATCGGCGACCAGCAACACGTGGTCGCCTCGGCCGGCAACGAAAGCGCGGCGGATCTGGCGGCCGGCATCCGTCCGGACGGGGATGTTCTGGAGATTTGGATTGCTGGAGGAAAGCCGTCCCGTAATCGCGCCGGTCTGGTGGAATGACGCGTGGATGCGGCCGGTGCGCTCGTTGATCATTTCGGGAAGGGTGTCGACGTAGGTTCCCTTGAGCTTGGCGAGCTCGCGGTACTCGAGGACGAGTCGGGGGATGCGGCTGGTTGTGGTGGCGGCCAGCGTGGTCAGCGTTTCGGCGTCGGTGCTTCGGCCGGTCTTGGTTTTGCGGATGACTTCGAGTCCCTGTTCGTCGAAGAGCACTTCCGCGAGCTGCTTGGTGGAATCGATATTGAAAGGGCGGCCGGCCTCGGCGTGGATCTGCTCGGTGAGGTCGCGCATCCGGTCAGCCATGGCATTGCTCATGCGGGCAAGGATGTCGCAGTCGACGGTGACGCCGTTGTGCTCCATTTCGGCCAGCACTTCGACCAGCGGCATTTCGAGCTGTTCGAAGAGCCTCTTGAACGGGCTGGATTCGATCCGGGGCCGGAAGTATTCGTAAAGCTGCCACGTGCAGTCGGCGTCGGCTGCGGCGTATTCGCAGGCTTTTGCGGCGTCGACCTGATCGATCGTGATCTGGCTCCGGCCCTTGCCGATAAGGTCCGTGATCGGTGTCATGTCGATGCCGAGAAGTTCCCTCGCAAGCTGCTTGAGACCATGCGATGAGCGGACGGGTTCGAGAACGAAGCTGGCGATCATGGTGTCGAAATAGACGCCGCGAACCGGGATGCCGGCTTGACGCAGCACGACGAGCTCGAACTTGATGTGATGCCCGCATTTGCGGATGGCCGGATTCTCGAACGCGGGCAGAAGCGTCTTGACTACGGTTTCGATCGGGACGGTGTCGCCGACGGCGGCGCGGACGGGGACGTAATAGCCGGTGCCCGGCTGCCATGAAAAGGAGAGGCCGACGAGCCGGTCGGCCACTGGATTGACGCCGGTGGTCTCGGTGTCGAATGCGAACGCGTCGAGCGCTTCCAGTTCTTTGGCTAGGGAGGCGAGTTTCTTGGGCGTATCAATCAGCCGGTAAACACGGTGATCCTTCGCTGCTGCGGGCGTGATCGCGTTCGGATCATCGGCTTCGTCCGCCGATGCGTCTGAGGATCCGAACGCTTCAAGCTGATCCATGAGGCGAGTGAAGTCCAGTTCCTTGAAGAGAGGGCGCAGTCGTTGGACGGGCACGCCTTCGAAGCGGCAGGCTTCGAGGTCGAACTCGAAAGGCACGTCATGGCGAAGCGTAACCAGTTGGCGGGAAACCTCCATCTGATCGGCAAAGGCTCGGACGCGCTCTTTCATCTTGGGCGTCAGGCGATCGGCGTTTTCGAGGACGGCTCGAGCCGACCCGTACTGCTTGATCAGTTTGGCCGCGGTTTTGGTCCCTACGCCTGGGATGCCCGGGACGTTGTCGGAAGTATCGCCGCTGAGCGTCTGAATTTCGACGGCATGTTCAGGCGCGTAGCCTTTCTTGTTCTCGAGTTCTTCGGCGTCGATCACCGCGTCCTTGGCGACGTCGTAGAGCCGGACTTTCTCCGTGATGAGCTGCTCCAGGTCCTTGTCGGTGCTCACCAGGTAGATGTCGATGTCTTTGTCGGCGAGCCGATCGGCGATGGTGGCCATCAGGTCGTCGGCCTCGAAGGTGGGCACACGCAGAATCGGAACGTCCATGGCCTCGACGATCGAGATGATGCGATCGCGCTGGCCCGGGAAGTCTTCGGGGGGCGGCTCTCTGGTGGCCTTGTAGTCCGGATCGATGTCGCGGCGGAAGACGGTTTCGTCGCTCACGTCCAGGGCCATGGCGAGGTAGTCGGGCCGGCGGTTGCGAATGAGGTTGAACAAGGTGGCGCAGAAGACGTGGACGGCCTTGGTGGGTTCACCGCTCGCCGAGGTCAGGGGCGGAAAGGGTGCGTAATAGGAGCGGTAAATGAGGTAGTGGCCATCGAGGATGTAGAGAGATTTCCGCATGGCTTTCGTTCGATCGTCTCCTCGACGCACTTTCAGATCCCTGGCCCTGCGAAGCACGGAGGCGCCGCCTGCCCGGTTCGCCAGCATCATAATCGGCATGGGTAGACACGCACAGGTGCCCCAGCGGCAGGCGGGGCGGTGAGGCATGAGGCACGGCGCTCTATCAGGCGGTACCGTGCGCGGATTTCCTAGAGCAGTGCCTGGAATTCCTCGATTGTGAGGCCGGCCTGTCGAATGAGGCTTCTCAGCGTTCCTCGGGCCAGCTCTCGATGATTTGGAATCGACAAACGCCGATGAGGCGGTTGCTCTTGGCGAAGGATGACGTGGCTGCCGGTCTGATGGTCCTCTTCCTAGCCAATCTTCAAGAACGCCCGCACTGCGTCGCGACCGGAGACGACCGGCAACGTGCTCAAAGCGTAACCTCCACGGTTTCTTCCCAGATGGCAGGCGGAATGGGTTCGCCGTGTTTCTTCAGGCTCTCAAGGTAGCCTTTGATGGCGTCACGGATGTTGGAGACGGCCTCCGCTCGCGTCTTGCCCTGGCTGATGCACCCTGGCAGCGAGGGACACTCGGCAACAAACATCCCGTCTTCATCCTGTTCGATCAGTACGCGGTACTTCGACATTGAAAGCTCCTGCACCATGCGTAAAGCGCATGGTTGTATCCAGTTGGCATTCCTATTCCCAATCATACCACTCAGGAATCGAACGGCGAACCCGATTACGCGAAGGCGACGACGAATCCGGCAGCCCACGTCCAATAAGGTTTCCCGGACTGCGTGACGAACCAGACCTTGGGTTTGAACTCGTGGGCGCGGCTTATTAGGGCGAAAGGGGGTAGAATACCGGTGTAAACAGGACAGAACTCAGCGCTAAACAACTCGAACGGTCCCTTGCGGCTTGCCGGAGGTCGCGTCGCGAGAAGCTTGTGCTTCGAGACCTGCATCACCGGTCAATCGCAGTCGGCTGAGGCGAGAGACCGGACGCTGACCGGATGCCTCCGGAATGCAAGAGGGCGTTGCTCGCTTTCGAGGATGAGGCGAATCCCCCGGTTGGACGACCCAGAGGAGCCGTGCTAAGCCCGCACACACGATAGGGTTCTTTGCGGCCGGGATAATGAGTGTGCCGGTTGAATGATTGGCGCCTATGCGCCGCGTGGGAAAGTTCGGGAATCCCGGCAAGCTGGGGGTTTGCCGCCGCGAGCTGTTGCAGTTTGTGAGTTTTTTTCTTTTCACCGTTGTCTCGGCCTGCTACACTCCCGTCTCCGTTGGCCCTTGGTTGTGAATCTAATCAGGCGGCCAGGTTTCTACGCGAGCGGCGTCCACCGCGTCGAGTAATGCCAATGCAATTGCTCGACGCGGTTCAGCGGCAAACGGTAAAGCGGCACGTCGAGACGATCTGTTTGCCTTGTGTAGTCTGTGCGAGAGTCAGACGCTTGATTCGCGATCTCCAACAGGATGTCTGGACTTGTCCTCAATGCCGGGCGACCCGTGCACGGCCGGATCGAGGGCTTGTTCGCATTTCTCAGTGTGAACGCTGCCGGTTTGTGTTTCCGATCGAGGTGACTGACGCGACCGGGGGCGACGCGGAGGCTGCTCTTCCGACCGACGAGACCTGGACGCGGAAATGGGGACCCATTCGAGCTGATCGGTATCGGATCGTCCGCGCGCTGGCGTCCGGCGCGCAGGGAAAGATCCTGCTGGCACATCACCGGTTCCTCGATCAGCCCTGCGTGATCAAGCTGGTCGATGCGGCCGACGACGAGTGGGCGGACGTGGCCAATCAGCGTCTGCGGCTCGAAGCACAGGCGGGGATCCGCGTGAATCATCCTCACGTGGCGCGGGTGTACGACTGCGACTGCGTCGATCGGGCGTGGTATTTCGTGATGGAGTACATCGCGGGCGACAACCTGCGCCGGATCATCCGCCAGGTGCGGCGCTTTACCTGGAATCAGGTGGTGGAAATCGGGCGGCAGGTCGCGTCGGGTCTGGCGGCGATCCACCGGGCCGGGCTCGTTCATCGCGACATCAAGCCGGGCAACATCATGCTGGCGCGAGATGGTGCGGCCAAGATCATGGACCTGGGCCTCGTAAAAGTGCCGCGGAATCATGAGGCGCTGGGAGTTACGTGGGTCGGGCAGGCGGTGGGCACGCCCCTTTACATGCCACCGGAACAGTTTCAGTCCGACGAGCAGATCGACGCCCGGGCCGACATCTACGCGCTCGGGGCGACGCTGTTTCATCTGTTGACCGGTCGCTCGCCGTTCGATGGGGCCGACCTGGAGCACCTGGCCCAACTGCATCGCAGTGCGCCGGTCGTCTGGAAGGACGAGGACCGCAAGGACGTTCCGCGCTGGCTGCGAGAGGCGATCGAGACCTGCCTGGCCAAGCGGCGCGAACATCGCTTTGAGTCAGCCGAATCGCTGGAGCGCGCGCTGGTAGATCGCCAGAGTCCGTCTCATCGCCCGACGCATCATGAACCGGCGGCGTCGCGGGGAGTGGTCATACCGGCGTTTCAGAACCTCTCCCGCCGGCCGGAGGACGCCTGGATCGGTGATGCCATCGCTGAGTATCTGTCCAGTCGGATGATGGAGTTTGACGGCGTCCACGTGGCCGATCGGAACGTGTTCGCCGGAATCATGGCCAAGGGAGCACAGGACGAATCTGATCAGGAGGACGAACCCGGCCGAACGCAAATGATTCACGCCGCGCGGCTCGTGGGTGTTTCGTATGTGATCCTGGGCAATTTCCACCGGCAGGGAAAGAACATTCGGATCATCGCGCACGCGATGGTGCGGGACAGTGCCGAAACGCGACATCTCGGGTCGGTGAGCGGGCCGGTGACGGCGCTGTTCGAACTGGAAGATGAACTGACGGACAAGATGATCGAGAAGCTGGGCCCCGAGCTGGCGCCCGCGCGCCACCGTGGTTCGATCGGCGGCAGCACGACCAATCTCGAAGCGCATGAAAAGTATATTCACGGCCAGCGCGCCTTCGCAGACGGCGATTATGCGACGGCGATCGATTACGCGCGGCAGGCCAACACGCTGGATCCCGACTATGGGGACCCACTGAGCATGATGGGGGCGGCGTTTGCCCGGCTGGGCGACTACGAACAGGCGGTCGAGTGCCACGAACGACAGGAGCGGCTGGCGCGGGAACGCAGCGATCCCGGACAGTTGGCGGTGGCGCTGGGCAACCTGGGCGCGATGTACTATTATAAAGGAGAATACCCGGTGGCGTATGAATTCCTCGAACGCGCCGCCGAGATCAGCGAGGACAACGGCCCCACCGCCGATGCCGCCAAGCTTCACGGCAACCTGGGCATGGTTTTGATGCGGCTCGAACGCTGGCACGAGGCCGAGCGCGCGTTCGAGCAGGCCGTCACCATCTGCAAGCAGCGCGACGATCTGGCGTCGATGGTCTGGCCTTACAACGGGATGGGTTCCGTGCTGCTCAAGCAGGGGCGGGTGGCCGAGGCTCGGGAGTACCATCAGCGGGCGCTGGGGCTGGCCGAGGAGTTGGGCGACCGGGTGATGGTCGGGATTTCGCAGATGAACCTGGGACGCTGCGCGTGTCTTGCCGACGACTACGTCGCGGCGGAACGGTGTTTCGAGGACGCCCTCGCCGCCCTCCAACGAACCCGGTTCTGGAACGGGCTCGCGCTTGTTTATGAACACATGGCCGAGATGTATCTGCGGCAGGGCAGAGCCGAGAGGGCGTTGGAAACGATCGGCGAGCGCATCGAGGTGGCCTGTCGCCACGGAAATCGCCGGATGGAGGCCGAGGCGTGGGAGCAGAAGGCACGGGCGTTCGAAATGCTCAATCGCACGGACGAGGCCATCAAGGCCTTGAAAAAGTCGTTCGAGATTGCCCAGCGGCCGGGGCCTCATCAGAGCCTGCACCGGTACCTGGAAGAGGTCACCAGCCGCACCGCTTTCCGTTGATGGGGTCGGCGGTCGCCGCGTCGACGGGCGACCGGGAATCCAAAGGTTCTTGTTGATCCCGCAGAAACACCGTGTATACTATGGGGTAGAGCGATTCGACCAAGTCTGACTGACCGACACGGATTGGTTAAGACGTCACTTCAACCGGGATACTGCTTGTTTGGCCGTCGGCGTTGTTCGTAACCGATTCGTGGCACGGAGTTCGTCGCAAACGTCGCGACGGGTGTTGTTCGCGCCAAGCCCGCCGCCATGACGACACGGCGCGAAACGCGTGACGGTGGGCTGCCCTCAACCGTTGTGGACGGGTTCCGGCCCGAGGCAGGTGAGGTGCGCACCTTGCCGCCGGTCAATTCTTGCACCGGCCGGCTCCAAAAACGGCGATCGGGATCCGCTGATCGTCGTCCGCGCTCCTGACTGACCACACCGCCTCACCAGCCCCGCATGTGCCGGACTGGCGTGATCACCAGATACTCCCGCGACGAGGGGACACCCACCGCACGCTTTTAATTGACGCCTTGCGTAAGCGGACGGGTTGCGTTTGCGGCGAGCAGTTGCCCGACATTACGATTAGGGCACTTGTTTCGGGCGGCCGCTGCCTGTTTGGCCCGGCGAGCGGACGGCGGGCTTGGGGTGTGCGGTTCTAAAGGGCGTCGCACCGAAGTCGTCCTGTCGGACAGGGCGGATGCATACCAGTGGATTCGTCTGAGGAGGACCAGTGCCATCCGCACGGGCATCCTGTCAAGGGCGTCCGATCGGCGCGGTTACGTGCTCTGCGCGCGAGCTGGGTTGTGTTCGACCACAATCTCCCAAGCTTCTTGGGCGGTTTCCGCATACTCGATAAGGTCCAGGTCCCGCGGGTCGATCATGCCCTCGTCGCGCAGGTGATTCCAGTTGATCAGGCCGTCCCAGTATTCGCGGCCAAAGAGGATGATCGGTATGCGATCGATCCGCTCGGTCTGTACGAGGGTGAGTGCCTCGAATAATTCGTCAAGGGTCCCGTATCCGCCGGGAAAGGCGACCAGAGCACGGGCTCTCATCATAAAGTGGAGCTTGCGGATGGCGAAGTATCGGAATTGGAAGCATAGCTGGGGCGTAATGTATGGGTTCGGCAACTGCTCCTGAGGGATTGTGATGTTCAGGCCTATGGACTTGGCGCCTGCATCGAAGGCGCCGCGGTTCGCGGCTTCCATGACGCCGGGACCGCCGCCGGTCACAATCACCAGATCCCGCCGGCCATCGGTCTGGCAGGTCGAAGAGACGATCCGTGCGAACTCCCGAGCCTCGTCGTAAAAGCGGGCCTTGGCCACCAGCCGCTCGGCAATGAACAGGTTGCGCTTCCGATCGGGGTCGTCCGGGTGGTCGGTTACGGCGGCTCGGGCAGCTTCCAATCGGTGTTCTGCTTCGGACCGTTCGAGCAGCCGGCCGCCGCCGAAGACGACGATGGTGGAGCGAATGTCTTGATCCTGCTGGACCAATTCGGCCTTGATGAACTCCAGTTCCAGCCGGTTGGCACGCAGTTCCTCCCTCTTGAGCAGCGCCTGATCCTCCTCCGCCAGCTTGTAGGAGGTGGATTTACGGATCGCCTCGTAGAGCGCTTTGGTGTCCCCTTCCATCGTGTGGACTCCGGATACGACTGATAACACCCGTCCTCTAAAGCACACAGCCAGCCTGCCACAAATCGGTTGCCGCAGCAAGCTCCAGTAGTGAATTAGGTGGCGTGCCCCTCGAACACTTGTGCCGTGACCCGGCGAAGTTGCTTCTGCGACGAGGCCGGCCCATCACACGATGGGACACGCGCACGCTCGATAAGATCGCCCTTGTTCCAGCGTGTCGAGTTGAGTCAAACGCCTGCGGTCACCGGTTCTTGTGCGGTGGGCGCCGCCGACAGTTCCGCCCGCCCGGCGATAAGCAGGCAGAGCGATTGAGCGTCCAAAGGAACATTTCCGAGCGTACCGATTTCGAGCGCAGCCGCCGCGTTGCCCAGGTAGGCGGCGTGCATGAGAGACGCCCCGCACGCCATCGCAAGCGAGGCTGTGGCCAGCAAGGCGTCGCCTCCGCCGAGCTTGTCAATCGGCCTCTCGTTGAAAGTTGGCAGGTGTTCACTGACCAGGCGTCCTGTCCACTCCCGCGACGTCGGGTCCTGGGCGGGGCGATCGAAGACCACGAGTCCCTTCTTTTCGAGCGTGACGATCAGATGTCGCGCCTGCGTCCGACAGAGCAGTTGGTGGGCTGCGGACGAAAGCCCGCTCTCGTAATCGTTGAGGTTGGCACGCAGCTCACGTTCGGTGGGGCAAAGGAGGTTCGCATCTGCGAAATTGAAAAGATTGCCCCGCGGGCCGCTTACGTCACCTGTGATCACGCCCACCCGTTGCCGCAAGTCCGGCAGCACCCGTGCCAGGAACCCGCTGGTGAGCATTCCGAAGCCGAAGTCACACAGAATCACAGCATCGACTCCGTCGGCGCACTGTTCGAGCACGCCCGTGGCGCGGCGCTCGGCAAGCGAGTCGAGAGGGACGCGATCAGCGACTTCGACTTTCAGAAGCTTTTTCTCATCGACGAGGTAACGCGTCTTTTCGACCAGACTCGGGCGGCATCGAATCAAATGCGACTCGATCCCCTCCTCATCAAGTTGCCGCTCGATGGCCGCGCTTTGTTCATCGGCGGCAGCCGCGGTCAGAAGCGCCGCCTGGGCGCCCAGCGCCGCGGCGTGTCGCGCGACGATGGCAGCGCCGCCCACGTAGGTCTTCTCGTCGAGACACCTGAGCGAGAGCATCGGCGATTCGTGGGCCACGTCCAAGGCGTCGCAGAAACGGTAGCGATCGAGAACGGTATCGCCGACAACGAGTACGCGCGCGCTTCGGAAACGCTCAACGACGGCGGTGAGCGACTCGTGATCGAGTCCATGCCGTGCCGCGATAACGGCGCACCGCTGAACCTCGATTTCCGGGTCATGACCGATTGAACCGACCAGGCGGGATGAACTGAAGACGATTTCACCGCTCGAGAAGAGCACCCGCCCGCCGTGACGCTCGACCGTTCGCTTCTCGCTGAGAAACCGGGGATCGGCGGAGTTGTCATACTCGCGGCCTTTCACGTATACGTCGGGTTTCACGTCCTCGAGGACGTGCTCGGCCGTGGCGTGTGGGTCGACGTAGACGAGATCCACACAGCCGAGGGCGGCAAGGTTCTCCGCGCGAAGCTCCTGGGGAATAAAGGGGCGGCCGGCTCCCTTGGCGATGTTCGAGTCACCCGTGAGTGACACGACGAGGACGTCGCCCTGTCGGCGGGCGAATTCGAGATAGCGGATATGACCGGGGTGGACGATGTCGAAGCAGCCGTGGCAGTGAACGATTTTTCGCCCCCGCCGCCTTGCCCGCTCGACGGCTGTGACGAGCTGTGCTCTGTCGACGATTTTGTGCTGGTAGGTGAGGGGCGTATTCATCCCGTTCGCTCCCGGCGAGGCTCCGCTCTACGTATCACGCGAGTTATCGGCAGCGCACGGGAGGGGCCTCTACGGAATGTTGGACAGCCGCCCGCCATTGATTTTCACGGACGTTGGCTTAAGATTTTCCGTCATTCGCCGCGGAACGACGAGACCGGCCCGGCGGCGGACTCCGTGGGCCGTCGAAAACGGCGCGACGTCCCGCGGGACAATCCGAAAGAGCCCAGACAACCGCCCGCCACGTGTGATGTCCATGCTGTCAACTCTTCAGTGGTACATTCTGCGTGAGATGGGCAAGACGTTCCTGCTGACCGCGGTGGCCCTGACGGCGGTCCTGGGTCTGGGGGGCGGGGCCCTGAACCTCGTCGGCGCCGAGCAGGTCTCCCCATCTCAGCTTCTGAGCCTCATGCTGCTGGTGCTCCCCGTGGCCGGGACGCTGACCCTTCCCGTCGCGGCACTCTACAGCGCGACGGTCGTGTACGGTCGGATGAGCGCCGACAACGAGTTTCTGGCATGCCGGGCGAGCGGCATCAATATCGGGAAGCTCTTCCTTCCGCCGGCGGCGATCAGCCTTCTCGCGGCGGCGTGCACGTTCTACTTCACGAGCTTTATGATTCCCGGCCTCGTCCGCGACTTGAATACATTTGCGCGAACGGGGCTGCGTCAACTTGTCGAGCAGCAGATACGTTCGCCGGAGCGCCTTCCGCTGCCCGGCGGCAAAGGGCGGATCTACGCGGATGCCAGCGCCCCGCTCGCGGGAGATGAGCACACCGTTGTGCTCTACGGGATCGCGTACGTCGAGATGGGCGAGCATGGCTGGCGGCGAATCGGTACGGCGGAGAAAGTCGTGCTCCGGTTCGATCAAGAGCCGAGGTCCACGATGCCGACCATCTCGGGCGAGCTGTTCAACCTGACTTTTTTTGATCTGCTGGAGGGCCGGTGGGGCAGCGTCGAGCATCAGGCGGGACGCAGGACGATCCCGCTCAGAATCCGTTCCAAAGTGAAGTGGCTGGATCTGGTCGAACTGATTCGTCTTCGGCGAACGCCCGAGCAGTGGCCTGACGTTGCCTCCGCGCTCGAGGACCTGCGCGACTCGATCGTGCTGGCGCATTTCTATGCCGAGTGTCTGGAAGATTTCGAGAGAGACCGGCATCTGGTGCTAACGGGCCGGCGCGGCGCTGTCAGCATGTCCGCGGCCCCTGTAGAGCCGGACAGCGCGCGTGAAGGACGGCTGACCTTTCGCGACGTGACGATACACGACCGCCGCGCCGCTCCGGGGCGCACCGTGACCGCGGACGAGGCGCAGTTGTACGTCGACCGGACCGAGG
This sequence comes from uncultured Phycisphaeraceae bacterium, assembly GCA_964574815.1. GTDB lineage: Bacteria > Planctomycetota > Phycisphaerae > UBA1845 > UBA1845 > CAZNPL01. The sequence goes on along the minus strand of CAZNPL010000005.1, from coordinate 83,551 downwards.
CGGGTGATCTCAACGCGATTCTGGTTGCCCTGGGCAACGTGAGCATCGAAGAGGCCGGTCTCGACACACCTGCCATCCGAAAGGGACGCGAACAGTTCCAGAATCTGGTTATTCCGGAGGACGTCGTAGAGCGCGCCGCCGTAGACTCCGGCGCACTTCTGCGGGAGGGGATTCCTGCCGGTCCGACGCTGCCGATCACCGAGCGGCTGTACCGCGAGGCGGTTGAAGCGGCCGGGGAGTTCATCCGAGAGGCCAGTTCGGAGTTGCATTCTCGCTTGGCGTTCAGCGTCAGTGCGCTCGTACTGGTGATCCTCGGAGCGGCTCTGGGTGTGTTGTTCAAGGGATCGCAGATCATGGTGGCGTTCGGCATCAGTTTCGTCCCATCGATCTTTTTGACGGTGATGAACATCATGGGACGCCAACTCGCTGAGAAAGCCGGGACCGCGAGTCTGGGGATCGGCGTGATCTGGGCGGCAATCGTCCTGGTGGGCGCCCTGGACATTTGGGCGCTGTCGCGCGTGATTCGACGATGACGACGCTGGACCGCTACATCGTTCGATCGCTGCTGACCAACTACGCCATTGCTCTGGCGATCATGATGAGTCTTTACATCGTTCTCGATCTCTTCGTGAACATCGACGAATTCACTGAAGCCGGAACCGCGTCGCTGGTCGTGGCGCGCAACATCGCAAGCTACTACGGCGTGCACAGTTTTTTGTATTTTTCACAGCTTTCGGGCGTGATCACCCTGTTCGCCTGCCTGACCGCTTTGGCTCGGATGAGGCGATCGAACGAACTGACAGCCATGCTGGCCTCAGGCGTGAGTCTCTACCGCGTGGCGGTGCCCGTCGTCGCATTTGGACTGGCAAGTTCGGTGTTGTGGTACGTCGATGTGGAGTTTCTGATTCCCCGGGTCGCGCACTACTTGGCGCGCTCGCACGAGGACGCTGGAGGAAAACGCTCGCGCGACGTGTGGTTCGTAAAGGCCAACGAAACAGACCTGCTGTCGGCCATGCAGTTCATTCCCGCCCGGCATGAGATGCGCCACATGCTCGTCCTCGAACGCTCCCAGGAGGGGGCCGCAGTCAGCGTCATCGAGGCGGACCGGGCGACCTGGGAGCCGCTGGCGGGCCATCCCCAGGGAGGTCGCTGGCGTCTGGAGCGGGGCGTTCGGCGGTTCCGGGTGGTGGAAGACAATGCCCTGGGACCTCGCGATGCAATGCGATCTGCGCCGATCAATACGTATGAGAGTTCGCTGGACCCGGCGACCCTGGAGGTTCGACAAGCGCAGCAATGGCTGAGCTTTGCGTCGTCGGCGCGGCTTGCGGAACTGGCCAAGGAGGACTCTTCCTTGACCGATCGCGTCCGAAGAATCAAGCACGGACGCTTCGCAGCCCCGCTGGTCCACGTGCTGATGCTGCTCTTGGGGCTGCCGATTTTCCTGAGTCGCGAGCCGGCCAATGTGTTCGCGGACGCTGGAAAATGCGTGGTGATTTGCGGTTTGTGCTTCGTTTTGGCTTTTTCGGCGGAGAACTTTGTGGTGGCCTCCACATTGTCCGCCCTGCCGGCGTGGTTGCCGATAATTGTCTTTTCGCCGATCGCGGTGGTTCTGTTTGATAGGATGCGGACGTGAGCGCGCCGCGGATCGTCCGGGAGGGCACTTGAAATCCGCCCACGGGCACGGCTAATCTGGTTGCTGGTCGAGTTCGCGAAGGCCCTTGCGCGTAAGGGGTGACACCGGATCCCACGATGATCATCTGCAGTATCGTCAAAGCGCCGCGATGCGCCCGGCAGACATACCTGCATCGCCTGCTGTTGCTGGCTGGCGTCACAGGGATCGTCTTTGTCGCTGCCGAACGAGCCGGGGCCGACCTTCGCGGGAACGCCGATCTGACGTTCGCGTATGCGGACTTTGCAGGCTGCAGGCTGCTGATAGCGGAGGCGCACGAACTGGACCGCAGCCTGCTTGGTTCGGAAAGCGCCGCCATATCACCCTTGGCGCAACCGCTCACGTCCCCCCTGGTCAAACCTGAACCGGCGGAGGGGGGGCTGTCGTCGATTTCGCCGACTGACCGCGAGGCCATTGCCAGATCGGTGTTCATGGCGGCCGAGCAAGATCTTGATCCGCCGGAGGAGATCGACCCGGAGGCGTACCTCGATCTCCAAGAGCTGATCGAGAGCACGCTTATCATCGATGAGACGATGTTCCTCGACGAGCGCGCTGTGGACCTTCGGCGGGATGTTCGGATTCCGGAGATCGAGGGCGTAAGCGCAATCGGGGGAAGCGCTCAATCGCGGGCGTTCGTCGCCGATTCCAATCATCGGGTGGGCGGGCTGATTGCCAAGGCCGTCGGTTCCACCAGGCGAAGTGACCACTCCTACCGCATCGCGCTGACGGACTCCTACTACCTCGATTGGCCCTGGTCGACGCGTGTGGGACGGAACCTTTTCTTCTGGATCGTCGGTCCTCCGGCGCTGGTTTTCTTTGCAGTCCTGGCCGTTGTCATCGTGACAGGCTCAACGAAGGGATCGCGGTGAGGCGAGCGAACGGTAGTCTGATCTCGGTGATCGATCGGAGAACGGACGGTGCTCGTTGTGCTCTGGTTGATCACGCGACCGTCAATCGGTTGCGGAGCGGCGTGCGAAACGCACCGCCTGTTTGACGGCTCGCAGTTCAGGCGGCCCCATTGATCCGAAATGACTCACCGTGACGCCGTGCCAGCTGGCGTCGACCAATCGCTTCAACGTCCGAACCAGCGCGGCGCCGTCGGAATCCGCTTCTTCGCCTACGCGCACCAACGCCTCGTACTCCAGTTTGTTGTCGTCACCGGACACGCTCGGGAAGTCTGCGTGCCCGCCTGAGGCGGCTTCGAGAAATGCCGGAACGGGCATGATGATGGCGAATAGGGAACTTGCATCCATTGCTGCGGCGACCCTGCTCGTTCGTTGTTCGATATCGACGTGCATGGCGAGCGCCCCCGCAGCGCGGCCGGCCAGCGAGGCGAGGACCGATCGGTGCAGGTGGCGCTGATGCTCGATGTAGCGTTGCAGAATCGGGTCGTCCGCCAGGATATCGTCCATCGATTCTCCCAGGGAATGCCCGTTCTCGATCGCGCGGGACAGTGTAACCTGCGCCGAGCGGCGGGCGGCCTCGGCGTCGATTCCCGCCTGCAGCGCCGACTGCATCGATGATTCGCAGAAGCAGACCGAGAACAATTCTCGCCCGGCCGGGCCCAGCATGTCCGCCCCAGGCGCGTTGGCGAGCAAGTCGGAATCGAATGGTGCGTCCAGCCCGCGCATCTCGACGCCGGAGAGCGGATAGCTGGAGAACAAATCGCCTATCAGGGCGTGAAGCAGCTCCGCAAAATCCGGGTTGGCCAGACAGGCACACCCGGGCGCTGGTTCGTCAAACGCGGACTTCGCGGCCACCATGGGGTAGCGTGTCGCCACGCGGCCGATGCGGCGAGTGTCGAGTGCGGCGCGCAGCTTCAGCCCATTCTGGTTACATGTCTGTGCAATCCGCGGCAAAGGATCTCGCGCCTTCAGCCAGTCCGAAACGATGGGCTTGCATCGCGTACTGTGGTAAACATCGTTTTGCGGCTGGAAAAGCAGCCCGCCGCGAGAATAAAGCACGCGAGGCGATGCCCCCGGCCGACGTCGCAGCATTGTCACCGGCCCCGTGCCGGCAACAACCGTGATTCCGTCCACCCCCAGATCGCCTCGAATGACGTCGAGACAACTCTCAACGCCTTCATCAATCAGGTCCCAGGGGTAGCAAAGGAGCCGCGTTGCAAACATCAGGCGGGATCGTAGCGGACCGTCGGCAGTGTGCCAAACGTAGAGGAAGACAAAGCGCCGGCAGCCCGGCTCCATCAGGGGCCGCCCTAACCCTCGAACAAAAGCTACGCAGACACCGGCGGGTCCGTCTGACGCGGCCCACCGGCACACGCGCAGGCCAGGAGGCACGACCTACGCGCTGGTCGCGATTCGTTGCGGCGTCTCGCCACGCCGGCTGAGGGGCGGCGGTGTGTCAGATGATCCGACGTGCGTGAATACGTCGGTGTACTGGTGCCAGAGGTAATCGCCGTTGGGCCCGCCGTGCAGATGCGCCCACGGGAAGACCTCGTCGAACGAGCGCTCGCGGTTCGCGTAAAAGCCGACGTCGATGCCGGTTTCGTCGAATGCTCGCTTCCATATAGACTCGTCGAACATCTCGTCCCACCCGTCGAAGCGTGCTCCCAGCCTCCAGGCCGTTTCGATGGCCCGGCCCAACCGTCGATCGCCGCGGGCAAAAACGGCCTCAAGGACGGATCGCTCGATGTTGTGCATCCGAAGGCGCACCGGCGTCCGTTTCGCTCCGGCCAGCGAGCGGAGGCGTCGTCGGACGTCGTGGAAATACCCGGAGGTTGCCTGGCCGGCCCACTGGAATGGCGTGTAAGGCTTGGGCACGAGCCAGCCCACAGAGGCAGTGACCACCGCGGGCCCGCCGGCGACTTCGCGTCGCAGTTCGCTGACCTCGCGGCTCAATTCCCAGATCCCGTCGATGTCGATCGGCCGTTCCCCGGGAAGCCCTGCCATGAAATAGAGCTTCACCGATCTCCAGCCGGCCTCGTAGGCGGCTCGAACTCCGTCGAGCAGATGCCCGTCGGTCACTCTCTTGCGAATGGCTGCGCGCATGTCGTCCCGGGCGGCCTCGACGGCGATGGTCAGACCGCTCTTACGCACGGCATTCACCATGAAGGGAATGTGCGCGAGCATCTTGTCAACGCGCAGGGACGGAACCGAGATGTTGACACCGCGGGGATTGAACGCGGCGTTGGCACGATCGGCCAACTCCCGCAAGTGAGGGTAATCGGCCGTCGAGAGGGAGAGCAGGCCGAGTTCGTTCATCCCGGTGCTGGCGTACATCTCTTCCGCCATCTTGAGTATGCGATCGACGGACCTCATGCGCAGGGGCCGCTTCGTGTATCCGGCATGGCAGAAGCGGCAGCGTTGCGGGCAGCCCCGCATGATTTCAATTGCAATGCGATCGTGGACGACCTGTGTGTACGGCACCAGAGGCCGCAACGGGAAGGGGGCCGACTCAAAATCGGGAGTCTGGCAACGCACGATGTTCGGGCGGAAGCGGTCCGACTTCGGCGTGATCGAGGAGACCGTCCCATCAGCAGCATAAGCCACGTCGTAGCCCGACGGAGCATAGATCCATTCGAACTCCTCGGCAAGTATCGAAATCATGTCACGCCGCCGAACCCCGGCCTGCTTCAGTTCTTTGTACCTGGCCAGGATGGACTGCATGGAGCGTTCGCCGTCACCCAGAACGACGAGGTCAATGAAGTCGGCGACCGGCTCGGGGTTGTCCGCCTGCGGTCCTCCGGCGATCACCAGCGGGTGCGTGTCGTCACGCTGGTCGGCACGAAGCGGGATGCCGGCAAGATCGAGCAGGGTCAGCAGCCCGGTAAAGCACAGTTCATACTGCAGGGAGACGGCGAGGATGTCGCACTCGGCCACCGGCCGGCGGGTGTCCCATGTAAACAGCGGGATTCCCTTCGCCCGCATGAGACGCTCGGCGTCGGTCCACGGGCAGTAGGTGCGTTCCGCGCAAACGCCCGGCGTGTGGTTGCAGAGCCAATAAATGATCTGGCAGCCGAGGTGGCTCATGCCGAGCGTGTATGCATCCGGAAAAGCGACGACAACGCGTACGTCGGCGCAGTCCCAGTCTTCAGGACCCACCAGTTGATTCAGCTCGCCCCCGAGATACTGACTCGGGCGCTCGACGTACGGAAGTAATTCCTCGCTGATGCGTTGCCTGAGCGATGACATGTCAAAAACCTCTCGTGCGCCCACCGGGGGCGTTGACCGGTCCGAACCCGTTTGCTCGCAGAGCGCCATTCTAGGCGTTCAACCCGACCAGTTCCACGCCGTCGGACGCCGTCGGCGGCTCCACCCAGGCCCCGAGTGAACACCGGCGTCATCACATGCCATTGAACGGTCTTCGGACGGTGTATAGACTCCCGTCGGAGCGGTCAGCTCGGAGGACAGCGGAGTCCGCGATGCCGGTTTGTGGCAAAACCCGATGTTACAGCCCGAAAAGAGCGTTCACGCTCGTCGAGGCACTGGCGGTCATCGGCGTGCTCGTGGCCCTCCTCGCCCTTCTGATCCCCTCGATTCGCAAGTCGCTGCGACATACCCGGGCAACTGGGTGCGCGCAGCGTCTCCGAACACTCGACCAGGCGATGGGCGCGTATCGTGCGGACAGCGGCGGCTGGCTTCCAGTGGCCGAGACTCCCTTATTCGGATCACGGCCCCGGTCGGCGCGGGCCGCGTGGTATGGCCCCCTATTCCCGCAGTACCTCTCGATGCCGTCGGAACTCGTGTGTCCTTCAGACCCCGCGCGCCCTCTGATCGATCTGGGCGTGCCGCTGGCGCGTCACCCGGATCCGGCCAACGCGTCCAGCTACGGAATGAACGACGTCCTCCGCGCGGCGGGCCTGTTGAATCTGGATCGGACTGAGCCTGTGCGGCCTTCGGAGACGATCCTGCTGGCCGACCTGGGACCGGATCATCCTCGCGCGCTCGGGGACGCAGCGGGGGCGCTGGGACGCAGCGGCGGGCGATTGCCCTGGGACGACCTGTTTCACCCCGCGATGGCCGGCTTGACGAATTCCTGGCTGACGGAGCGCCATTTCGGACACATAAATTTCTTAACAGTCGGCGGCGCCGTGCAACGTGTGCGCACGGCGGACATGATGGGCGAACCGATCCGGTCGTACTATGGCAAGTGCGCCGCGGGCGGCTGTCCTTTATGCGAGGATTATCAGGTGCCGCACTATTCGTTCGCACCGTGGCGGCTGTACTGGTGGATCGGCCCGATCGCGCCCGTGGAGTGATGTGTCGCCCGACGCGGCCTGAAAGGAGATGCCGACGTGGAGTTTCGTACCGCCGAGGAAAAGAGCCGTCAGCGCCAGACGGCGCTGTACAGCTTCTGCGGTGCGGTGGTCGTGAGCTTCTTCGTGGTCGGCGTCTGGTGGCTGACCCGCCCGACGCCGACGCAACTGGCGCGGCAACGTAGCCTCACCAGCGCGCAGGTCACGTGGGAATGCCCGGACGGAACGACGTTCGTCGCGCAAGGCGGACTCCACGGAATGCCGTGTCCGGGAAGCGACCGCCGCGCTGATGTTCGCGTGACCTACGTCTGTCCACGCCACGGCGAGCACGAGGCGCTGGTTCGTTACGTGCGGGACGACGACGGAAGGGAGCGCGTCTCGCAGGTGAGCTTTCATCGAGGCGTGTGGCGCAACGTCGGGACGCATATACCCTGCCCCGATTGCGGCATGCGCATGCAGCCGAAAAGATCCAACCCTTTCAAGGAACGGCCTTCAGCGATCCAAACAGAAAACGGGACGAGCGAGTGACGTTCACCGTCACCCGCCCGCCCCGTTCGGTTCTCAGCATCTCGGCCGCGAGCTGCGCCCTACGCGCCTCGTGGATTGCGTGTCCGCGGCGGACCGTGACGAAAAAGCGCGATCCGGCACCGAACGCGTCGCAGCCGGAATATCGTTAAATATCCTGGGGCTTAACGGTCTTGCGGCCGTTCGCCTGAGTCCGGGCGGTGGCTTCGTCCAGCATCGTATAGACGCGCTCCGACAACTGATTGATCGCGTCGGCCGAGGTGTTCATGTTGCGGTCCTTGATGTAGGACTTCACCTTGCTGGCCACCACGAGGACGTCTCGGTTCTTGGCGATTGCTTTCTTCTTACCCGCTTTCTTTTTTGCCATGGCAATTTCACTCCGTTGTTTAAGAAACTTCACGCACCGGTTAAACGAGGCCGGTGTCGCGCGTCCAGAGAATCAAACGATTTCGGGGGCGGATTCTAAGAGGGGGCGAGCAGCCCTTGCAAGCGGAAAAATGCAGAATTCGGCCATTTCGGGGCGGTTTCCTGGCTCCTGGCGATCGGCAGGGTCTTCAGGTTCGGCGTAGGGACGTGACCCCGACGCGGTGCAACGAGCAGGGGCCCAGCCGCCGGCCGGATGATGCGAGGTCTTAACACCATGCGTCGCGCCCGACGAGCTTGACGAATCGGCACGCGATCAGGCGGCGCTCGGTGGTCCGGCCGCGGCGTTTTGACAACGAAACCAGGGTCTGCTGGCTGGCATCTCCGACAGGGATGACCAGGATGCCGCCCTCAGCGAGCTGCTCCACCAGTGGAGCGGGCACCGCTGGCGCGCCGGCAGTCACGATGATGCGATCGTACGGAGCAGCCTCGGGCCAGCCGAGCGAACCGTCCCCCAGATGAAAGTGCATCCCTGTGAAACCCAGCAGCGTGAGACGCTTTGCGGCCTCCTCCGAGAGGGATTCGAGCCTTTCCACGGTGTGGAGCTGATCCGTCAGGCAGGCGAGAACGGCGGCCTGATACCCGCTTCCGGTGCCGATTTCGAGGGTCTTGTCGTGCGGGCCGACCTTCAACGCCGCGGTCATGAATGCCACCATATAGGGCTGGCTGATGGTTTGTTGGCCTCCGATCGCCAACGCCCGGTCCTCATAGGCGTGATCGAACTGCTCGGGCGGGACGAACTTCTCCCGCGGCACGCGCTCCATCGCCGCCAGCACCCGCTCGTCCGTGATGCCGCGTGCCGCGATCTGCTCGCGCACCATCAAGCGCCGGGCGTCGAGCAGGGGATCTTCGCCTGTTTCGTTTCCATTCATGACGGGCGGGCGAGACGCGGAGAGCAGGACTCGACGCGGCCTCGCCGTAGCTTCAGATTGACGCGGGCGGACGGTTTCGCATAGAGTCCGGTCGGACGCCGACCGGGACCAATCCGATGCCGCCGATCACACTGATCACCGATTTCGGGACGCGAGACTATTACGTCGGAGCGATGAAAGGCGTCATCCTCGGAATCGCACCGAACGTCCCGGTCGTCGACGTCACACATGAAATCGAACCACAGAACATCATACAGGCATCCTTCGTCCTCCGGCAGACGCTGGCCTGGTTTCCGCCCGGGACCGTTCACCTGGTCGTGGTGGACCCGGGCGTCGGCTCGCAGCGTGCCGTACTGGCCGGGCAGTACGCCGGCCAAATCGTCATCGCGCCGGACAACGGGATCATCACGCTGGCCCATCGAGAGCTGATGCTCGAAGCCCTGCACGTAGTGGAAAACACCGAGCTGTTCTGTCATCCGGTTTCGAACACCTTCCACGGGAGAGACATTCTAGCCCCGGTCGCCGCTCATGTCGCCGGCGGTGTTCCTCTGCCCCAATTGGGACCGGTCGCCGGCGGCGTGGAAGTTCTGAAGTTGCCCGAGGTGGAACAGCTCGAACCGCGGGGGCTGCGCGGCACGGTGCTCTTCGCCGACCATTTCGGCAACCTGATCAGCAACATTCCCCGCGAGGAGGTCACCGAGCTGATCCGACAGCACCCCGATGTCGCGATCTACGTTGGCGGACGGCAAGTCGGCCCCCTGCGCAAGACCTACAGCGAGGTGGCCACAGGCGAGCCGCTCGCATTAATCGGCAGTTGCAGCACCCTTGAAATCTCCGTCAACCGAGGCCGCGCGGACGATCTATTCGGCAGCGGACCAAACATCGCCATCGAACTTCGTTAGAGGGACGCCAAAACACGAGTCGATCGCGACGTGCAGGTGCTTATCGCGCGATGGAACATAGAATCGCCATCATAGGATGCGGATATGTGGGCAGCGCCGTGGGTGGCGCCCTGGCGGCGGAGGGGTCTGATTGTGTCGGCACGACCACGGCGCCGGAACGCATCGATGACATTCGAAACGCGTGCATCCGGCCGGTCGTGTTGGAGCTGGCACAAACGGATCGCGTGCATGAGCTTCTGCTCGATCGCGACGTCGTCTTTCTCACCGTCGCCGCCGGACGGGCGCACCGCGACTACCGCCACGTTTATCTCGATGGCGCACGACATCTGATCGACGCAATCGAAAACACGCCGGTCCGGCGGTTGATCTACACCTCCTCGACGGCCGTATACGGGCAGGATGACGGATCGTCGGTTGATGAGGACTCACCCACTCAGCCGGCCTCCGAGCGCGGGCGTATCCTGGTCGACACGGAACAGTGCCTGTTGAACGGCGCCGCACGACTCGGCATCTGCGCGACGGTCATTCGGCTCAGCGGCATCCACGGCCCCGGACGCGGGCCTCAGAACCGACTGGCCCAGGTGGCCGGTGGACAGCGCGACGACGGCGACGCTTACGTCAACCTCATTCACCTGGACGACATCGTGACGGCCATGCGCAAGCTCATCGACGTGGAATACCACGGCGTGCTCAATCTCACAGACGACGCGCCCACCACGCGGCGCGACTACTACGACCGCCTCATCGCCGAGGCCGGCCTCCCGCCGATCCACTGGATTTCGGGCGACAACACCGGCCGGGGAAAGCGCGTGCGCAACGACCGAATCAAGCGGCTTCTCAACCTGTCGTTGCAGCACCCCGAGCACTGACCCCCGCCGACCGCGAACCGAATCGGTTCCCCTGCCTTCAAGACTGTCTCAATCCTCCTCCGCCTCCTCCCGCGCCTCCCGCTCGATTCGGCGAAGGATCCGGACGTAGCGCACGTATCGTTTCAGGTCGTCGTAAATGTGATACGCGGACCACAGCGCGGTCAGCGTGAACCCGGCCCCCAGGATGACGAGCCAGTCGTTCACGGGCGTGAACGCATGCCGCAGGATCCACAGCCCCATGACCAAGGCCACGAGAATGAGCGCGACTTGCCCTGCGGGGAACTGGGCATCGTCGGAGGTAAGGATGCCCTTCATGACGCGGGGCCGGGCGTTGTAGGCATTCCCGCACTCGGGGCAGCGATCCACGAACTTTCGAAGGCGGAGATTGTAACCGCATTGACTGCAGTAAAGCGAGCTGACGATCGTGCGATCGGCATCGACTTCGTCGGCGATTCGATTGACGTCATCGGGGCTGAAAGGCGTCATGATTGACCCGCGTCGCGTAAGCGGTCTCGCAGGCACATGTTGCGCGACCGGGCTTCGCATGGCAAGCGGTCGGGTTTGAGAGCCGATTAACGGGCGCTGTTCTGGTTCGCGCTTTCAAAAAGCGCTTCCATAAAGGTCGCCGGTTCGAACGGCGCGATGTCGTCCGGCGTCTCGCCGATTCCGACGAACTTCACCGGCACGCCGAGCTGGTCGCGGATTCCGACCACAACGCCGCCTTTCGCGCTGCCGTCCAGCTTCGCGAGGAAAATACCCGTCACGTGGACCGTCTCCCCGAAGACGCGCGCCTGATTGACCGCGTTCTGCCCGATCGTGGCGTCCAGCACGAGCAGAACCTCGTGCGGCGCACCCGGAATCTTCCGCTGAACCACCTTGTTGATCTTGCCGAGCTCCCGCATCAGGTGGTCCTGAGTGTGAAGCCGGCCGGCGGTATCGATAATGAGCACGTCCGCATTCCTGGCGATCGCGGCATCGCAGGCGTCATAAGCAACGGCGCCCGGATCGGCGTTCTGCTGGTGCTTGACGATCTGTACACCAATACGACTGGACCACTCGGTCAACTGTGCCACCGCGGCCGCACGGAACGTATCGCACGCCGCGAGGATGACCGTCTTGCCCTGATCGGTCAGATGCTTGGCCAGCTTGGCGATGCTGGTCGTCTTCCCGGAACCATTCACGCCCGTCACCATCACAACGGTCGGCCCCTCCTCCGCAAAATGAAGCCGCCTGTCCCCCTCGGGCCAGAACTCAATCAGGTGCTCTTTCAGATAGGGGATGACATCCTGGGCCTCTTTCAGTTTCCCGCGCTTCCAGGCCTGGCGAACCGTGTCGATGAGCTTGTCCACCATGACCGGTCCCATGTCGGCCGAGAGCATCGTCCGCTCGAGATCGGAAAGCAGCGCCTCATCGATCTTCCGGCCGAACGGCAGTGCGGCCCGGAATCCGGCGGCGACGGTCTCGCGCGTCTTGGCCAGCCCCTTCTTGAATCGGTCAAAGAGACCCATGTTCAAAGCTCCTGCTTCAGTCGGGTCCAGAGAGCATCGAGCACGCCGTTGACAAACCCCGGCGAGTCGGCCGCGCCGAACTCGCGGGCGATCTCGATCGCTTCGTCGATGGCCACGCTCGGCGGCACGTCGCGTTGGAGCAGTTCGCTCGTGGCCACCCGCATGACGTTGCGTTCGACGGCGCCGATTCTATCGAGATCCCAGCGCTCCAGCACGCTGCGCAGCCGGCGATCAATGTCTGCCCGGTCGGTGGCCACATGCCGGCAGATCGTGCGGGCGTACGAAAGGGTGGAGGCACCAGCCGAAGCCTCCTGAGCGAGACTTTCGAGGGCGTCTTCCGCGCCGCCGGGGTGCGATTCCTCGTGGCAGAGTGCCTGCATGGCCAACCGTCGTGCTTGGGAGCGGTGGTGCGACACGGCGGCAAGGCACTACAGCCGGGCGACTTCGGCGAAGACGTTGGTCACTTCAATCGCAGCCGCGGCCGCATCGGCGCCCTTGTTGCCCGCCTTGGACCCGGCGCGATGGATAGACTGCTCCAGCGTGTCGGCGGTGATCACGCCGAAGGTCGCGGGGATGCCCGTTCGAAGACCGACCTCCGCGACCCCCTTGGTGACTTCGGCACAGATGTAGTCAAAGTGCGGCGTGTCACCGCGGATGAGGCAGCCGAGGCAGATGACCGCATCGAAATTGCCGGATTGAGCCAGCTTGAGGGCGGTCAGGGGGATTTCGAACGAACCGGGAATGCGCACGATGGTGATGTTTTCGTCGACGCATCCGTGCCGGTGAAGCGTGTCCAACGCCCCGGTCAGCAGCTTTGCGCTGACGAAATCGTTGAACCGCGTCACGACGATCGCGAACCGCTGTTCCTTGGCGAGCAGAGCCCCTTGTATTTCCTTGGCCATCTACCGTTCTCCGTAGCTAATCGCCGGTCCACTTCGCCTGGATTCGGTTCAGCGAGAAGTCCTCGACCTCCACGAGTGCGTCCCACTCCTCGTCGGTCAGGTACTCCATCATGTCCTCGGCGGTCATTTTACCTTTGATTCGATAAACCGCGAAACCGTCGTGATAATCGAGATGGACGTTCACGACGTTCGGGATCGCTTCCGCCTTCTTCTTGAGCTTGAACGCCTGCGAGGCGCTCGGCAAATCGCTGATCTCGAAGCGGATCTCACCCCCGGCCGAAATCTGCGTCGCCCAGGACTTCATCACCGTTTCGTACGTGTTGTCGATCAGCGGTTCGGCGGCGTTGTGAATGGCCATCTTGCCGGCCTGACGCGAGTAGTCGGTGAAGCCTCTCGCTCCGCCGCGGACATTCGGGAGCGACTCGCTGGCCAGCAGCTTGCCCGTGTCGGTGTAGAAGACCTTGGCCAGCACGTCGCAGTTGTACATAACAAGGTTAACCCCGTGGGGACTGGTTGTTTCCGCCCGGTTCGCGTTGGCGTGCCCCATGATGAAGATTTGGGCGCCGAAACCCTTGGCGATGGCCGCCATCTTGGCATCGTTACCCTTCTTGGCGGCGTGGTCGGCCTCGCGCCTGCGGACTTCGTCGAGGTGGGTGCTGTCGTAGACGTCGAAGCCGCTCTCGACGAGGCGCTCTTCAATCTTGGACTCCAGAATGCTGCTGGTGTCGGTCTGCCCGTCGATCGTCTCGGTGATGTAGACCATGATCTTGGGCTGCCCGATCTGACTGAGGACGTTCTGGACCTCGCCCCATTCGCTCGCGACCGCACTTCGGCTCACCACAGCGGAGATCTTGCAGTAGAAGGTCCCCCCGGCCCCGGTCCCGCTGTCGAGAACCTCGTAGGAACTGACCAGCCCGTCGGCCCTGGACAGGATGGTGTCCCGGATCAGCTCGAAGTTCTCCGTCCGGCTCCGCGATGAGATCTCGACGCCGGCCCCCTGCTCGAGCGCGGCCCGAAGCGCATCCATCTTGGCGGCGTGAGGACTGCTGCCTTGCCCGGTGACGGTCACACTCGTCTTTTCGGAATCCTGCGCTGCGGCGGAAACGGTCATGACTGTGATGGCCATGATGACGGCAGCCAATCGATCGAGCCGCAATCCGGCGATCTGCACGTTTGAAATTGAGATCATTTTTCAACGTCCTCCTGTTGGCGGCGTGGCCGTTGACCCCGTCGCGATCCGGATTTTGCGCCTGTGAGTAGGCTGGTCAAGGCGGCGGGCCGGGGATCGCGCGTGATACCCCTCTCTTGTCGTGAGACCGTCGCTGCCGGATGGGGTTAGCCGGAGTACGGCTCCAAGCGCAGCTCGAGAATGATCTCGTCGTGGAGCGGGATGCCGTCCCGGCCGATTTCCGGGATTTCCGGCTTGAGCTTGCGGGCCTCGTCAACCCCGCCGACGTTCACGCCGACGATCCGAAACCCCAAACGCTGATACAACGCGATAGCGCGGAGATTGTCGTTGGTGGTGACGAACCAGACGCGCTTGAGGCCTCTGTTCCGAGCCTCCTCGATGGCCGCGAGAAGCAACGAAGACCCGATCCGTTGCCCGGTCTGCGTCGCGTTGAGCGTGAGCAGCTCCATCTGATCCTCGTAGACGCGCATCGTCACCAGCCCGACGATCTCCCCGTCGCGCCGCTCGATCAGACCCTCGTGCTCGTGAGGGCGGTAGACTTGACCGCAAGCGACCACATTTTCGCTGCCCCAATGCTGCTTGATGAAGCGGGCCACCTCCGGGCGATCAGAATCTTCCATGAATGACTGGGGCATAATGGTATTTCTAACTGTTTTGGTAAGGATTGGCCAGTGCCCGGGGCCGTCCGTCCGCCAGAGCCTGTCCCGGTGCCATCGCTGGGTGCCAGTGGCGGCTTGTCCGCCAGTGAATTGCAGCCTTCAACTCAGCTTCGGCATAGGCCTTAACCGGACTGCCCCTCTGGGCCGCCCGGTGCCGACGGGCGGCGGCCCCTGAGACGACGACTGCGGCGGAAAAGGAGCACCAGGAGCACGAGGCCCACCACGATCAGGGGTAAATAACGACTGAACGTGGACTCCATCCGCGGCGCCGGTGCGCGGGCCGTCGTCTGAGTCCCGTCAGCGAATCGAATAACGACGTCTCCCTCTCCGTGGCGAACGCCCCATGTGCCCGCATACGGCCCCAACCGCAAAGAGAAAGTCGCCGATCCCCCGGGGCGAATGGCGTGCTCTGCCGACCGCGCCGCCGCCGTGCAACGCCCCTCTTTGCCGGGACCTTCCGTCGCAGGATGCACGATTTCCCGGGTCCACCCCTCAGGGGCCGTGAACAGGTCAGCTCCGTAATGCGGGAACGCGACGAAGACGATGGCGCTGTCCTTGTTGTTCCGGACGGTCCAGGTATATCGGTGGCCCGTTTCGTCCGGCCCCCCGGAGATTGTTACGAGCGTCTGACCCTCTGCAGTCAAAATACCCAACTGCGTCAGACAAACAATCATTGTGAGGCTGTCGAGCGTTCGAAAACGGGCGTTTCGCGGCTCGCCCATCATTCTAATTGGGCGCTGCGATGATCGGCACTGTAACACGGCAGCACATCTCTCCGTCGCGTGTCGGTGACACACACACCACCGGCGACGAAGGGTAACTTGTCTACGACTTCAGACAAGTTGGGCGCGTCGCCGCAAGGCTCCTACCTAAGCGTGTGTGCGGGCTGCGAGCCGCCCGTGCCTATCGCGATGGTGCAGCCCCTCCTGGTGACGATCATGGTGGACGGGCTGCGCGCGGCCCTAACCGGTGGAGTGTGGCCGGCGATGACGTCCGGCGAGGGCTAATCAGCTTTAACCTCCTTCGAATCAAAGGGTTATGTTTCTTCCGGTGTCCGGGCGGCCACTCGATTCGCTACGGCCTGCGCTCCACGAGCAGCCATATTGGCTGAAGGGAGCCGGAGATGCTAGACTCCGTGGTTCGCGACAATCAGTGGAGATGGTTCATGGCTAGTCAATCGCCAGCGTACGCAGACCGTTCGGAGCGCCAGAAGGCCCGTGCCGAGGCCATTGCCGAGTTCCTTAACAAGTTTGCCCCGGGGGCCAATCACGATCAACTCAGCGAGATGATGATCACGCTGACGCGGCTGGCCGCGGACGGGTGCGGCCGCGGGGAGCTCAAAATCCTCAACCGAACGCTCAAGGAGCTTCGCTACGCATTCAAGGTGTTTGCCCCCTACAGCGGATTTCGAAAGGTCTCGATTTTCGGGTCGGCCCGAACGAAACCGGATCATCCGCAATACCAGGCGGCTATGCGGTTCGCCAAGGCGATGCACGAGGCCGGCTGGATGGTCATTACCGGAGCGGGCGACGGCATCATGCGGGCCGGACACTACGGAGCAACCCGGGAATCGAGCTTCGGCGTCGCGATTTCACTGCCCATGGAGCAAGAGACCAACGACATCATCGCCGGCGACGAGAAGCTGGTTAATTTTAAATACTTCTTCACACGTAAGCTGCTCTTCATCAAGGAAGCGGACGCCGTTGTTCTTTTCC
Source organism: uncultured Phycisphaeraceae bacterium (assembly GCA_964574815.1). Classification (GTDB taxonomy): domain Bacteria; phylum Planctomycetota; class Phycisphaerae; order UBA1845; family UBA1845; genus CAZNPL01. Next base: position 67,103 of record CAZNPL010000005.1, on the reverse strand, counting down.
CCGGAGGCTTCGGAACGCAGGACGAAGGCTTCGAGGCCCTGACCCTCGTCCAGACGGGCAAGGCCGAACCCGTCCCGATTGTCCTATGCGATGAGCCGGGCGGTTCTTACTGGGAACACTGGCGAAACTGGGTGAAGTCAGAGCTGCTCGGAAAGAAGATGGTCAACCCGGAGGACCTGGGGCTGTTTCTGCTGACTGACGACGTGAACGAGGCCGCCCGTGAGGTGCTGCACTTCTACCGTCGTTACCATTCGTCGCGGTACGTGTTCGACGATCTGGTCATCAGAATGAACACGCCCCTTTCCGATCCCTTCGTGGCGCAGCTCAACAAGGAATTTGCCGACATTGTCAATGAGCCGCCCATACGCCAGGTGCAGCAGGCTTTGCCGGAAGAGGCGGGCGAATACGGCGCCCTGCCGCGGCTCGTCTTCAAATTCAATCACTCCAGCCTCGGACGGCTTCGAGCGCTTATCAACGCGATCAACGACGCTGATTGAGCCCAGACCTTGGACGGGCGCTCGCATCGCCGGGCCGGAACATGAAGCCGAACGCGCCGCTCAACGGTATTCTTGAAGCAGAGCCTCGATGATGACCTGCGCGCGCTCCTGAGGCAGATGCTCGACGCGACTGCGTACGTCTTCGAGGATTCCCCGGGCCTCGTGATCCTCCGCCAAGCCCGCAAGCAAGCGGTGGACCCTGTGAGCGTGATGCACGCCGACCAGCCCCTCGGCGAAGAGTAAGGCCGTGGCCGAAATCGGTGTCAGATCCGCGGACACAGCAAGCGCGGTCCGCAACATTGCCTTGACGTAGTCCCGGTTCCGATGCCGGCCGAGGCCGGCGTCGTCTTCTAATTTCATAACGCGCTCGTCCCTGGGCGGTGGACCGGTCTCTCGCTCCCGGCGCGCTCGGGCGATGAGCTGCCGATGATTCCGGGCCGGACGAACATGTTCGACTTGGTCGTCCTCGATCTGCAATCGGCGACGCTCAACCTGGGCACGGTAGTGGGTGGGATCGTCCCCGAGCCCCCGGTACTCGATCGTCGCATCCGGCGCGCGCATATCGGCGATATACAGGCCGCACAGTAACTCCGTGTCCGGCCCGGGGCGATTGAGCGTAACGCACGGCGCGACGACGTAGTAGGTCGGCGACACGGTGGCATGCTCCTGAATGTCCATGACGGCGCTTCGGGCCTGGAGGCGAGCGTTGGCGATAGCGAGGAACAGGCTTCGCCATTGCGGATCGACCTGGTCCGGGTCCTGAAGCAGCTCGAGACGCGGCACTCCCTCCGACGCAAAAATGTCCGCCAGATCACGGGCAAACGGTGCCCGGCTGCCCGCTAGCGTCGCATGAAGCGCCCCGCATGCGATCGACTCCCGCCGATAACGCTCCATCGTCCCGAACTTCAAACCGTCGGTGTCCTCCACAACAGCCACATGGGCGTTGATCTTCACCAGAATGACCTTGAACGACTCTTGGGCCTCAGGTGTTGCGAAATGATCCTCGGCCACGCGGACCGCTCCCCACTCATATCGCCCGCCGAGATTCGCCTGACGAAACGCGGCCCTGTTCCAGAACTTCAGGCCCGGCAGCATCTCCCGCACGAAACCGTGGTCGAACTCCTGAATACACTCGACCTCGGATTCATCGGAGCAGGTGATATGCAGCGCGCCGACGACAGGGGCTTCAATACGCTGAATGTCGTTTCGAAGTGCCCGGCAGACGTCGCCGAGATCGTGTTCCACGCCGACCAGTTTCGCCGAGTCGTCCATGGCGCCATCTCCGTACGCCCCTTCCGGGCGGCAAGAAGATAGCACGACCATGTACCGTATGCGACCCGCCGGTCCGGCAATCCGACGCGCCGCGCGGGCGAGTTTGCCCGGCCGAATAGAAGCTGGTACCATCCCTCACGGCGCATTTCGGGTGGCCGGCTTCGCGATGGGCGTCCGGCCGGCCCCACCCGCAATCCAACGTGCGAACGCTCCAATCCCCGGCCAGGTTGATGGGACGCGAGAACGAATTCAGACAGGAACGGCTGACCAAGGCGGACAAACTCCGCGCCATGGGGATCGACCCGTTTGGCGGCCGGTTCCCCGACACGGAATCGGTCGAACGCGTTCGCGCTCGATCGGACGGTTTGTCACTGGAGCCCGGCGCCATGCGAGAGGCGGAGCGAACGCGCGTCGCCGGGCGTATCGTCCTCCAGCGGGCGATGGGAAATCTCGTGTTCCTCACCGTGCGCGACGCCACCGGAGATATCCAACTGGGGTTGTCCAAAAAGGCGCTTCCGGAACAATGGCCGGCCGTCAAGCTCCTGGACCTCGGAGACATCGTCGGAACCGATGGTTTCCTCGGCATGACTAAAACCGGCGAATTGACGATCTGGGCCGACGACTTGCGCATCCTCTGCAAAGCGCTCCATCCACCGCCGGCCAAGTGGCACGGCCTGACGGACGTCGAACTGCGTTACCGCCACCGGTATGTCGATCTGTTCTCCAATCCCGACGTTCGGCGGGTGTTCCTGCAGCGCAGCACCATCATACAGGCCGTTCGAGACTACCTCAACGGCTGCGGTTATGTCGAAGTCGAGACCCCCGCGCTGCAGCCGCTGTACGGAGGTGCTGCGGCCCGGCCCTTCACCACGCATCACAACACGCTCGACATAGACCTTTTCTTGCGCATCAGCCCGGAGCTTTACCTCAAGCGACTGCTGGTGGGCGGGCTGGAACGCGTGTTTGAGGTCAGCCGCAACTTCCGAAACGAGGGGATCAGCACGAGACACAATCCCGAATTCACCATGGTCGAGCTGTACGAGGCCTACGCCGACTATCAGGTCATGATGGAACGCGTCGAAGGGATGACGGCGCTGGCCATCGAGCGGCTTGACGGGAAGGCCAAGCGGCGCTTCGGCGAGCATGAGCTGGATTTCTCGACCCCCTGGCCCAGGCGTAAATACGCCGACCTGCTGGCCGAATATGCGGGTGTCGCGATCGACGACATGGACGCGGTGCGTGCCAAGGCAGAGGAGATCGGCTTTAACCAACAGGGCAAGGACGACGCCGTCGTGGTCAACGAGGTCTTCGAGCGAATGGTCGAGGACCAACTGATTCAGCCGATGTTCGTCTACGACTACCCGGCGGCCATCTGCCCCCTGGCGCGACGCCATCCGGAAGACCCGGCGGTTGCGCTGCGGTTCGAGGCGTACGTAGGCGGAATCGAGATTGGCAACGCCTATACCGAACTGAATGACCCGGTGGTTCAGGAAGAGAACTTCCGCCGGCAGTTGTCAGGCCAGGAGGAGACCATGGCGATCATGGATGAGGACTTTCTGCTGGCGATGGAGTACGGGATGCCGCCGGCGGGAGGGCTGGGCGTCGGCGTCGATCGGCTCGTAATGTTCCTCACCGACAGCCCCAGCATTCGCGACGTGATCCTGTTTCCGCTGCAGAGACCGCGATAGACTGACCAGGGAAGGTTCCAGACCGAATGTACAAGCTCTTTCTGACCCTTCGATACCTGCGAAAAAGACGCATCGCGGTTTTCGCGATTGTCGGCGTGTGGCTCTGCGTCGCGATGGTGGTCGTGGTTATCAGCGTGATGGGAGGGTTTCTGGATACGTTGAAGGAGCGCTCCCGCGGTCTGCTCAGCGACATCGTCGTGGACAACGCGACGCTTCAAGGCTTTCCGTTTTACGAGGAATTCACTGCGCACCTCAGGGAGAAGCTCCCCCAAGTGGTCTCGGCGGTTACACCCGTGATCTACAATTACGGCATTCTGCGGGTCGAACGCACTTCCTTTACCAAGCCGGTCCGCGTGGTCGGAATCGATCTTCAAGGTTACGAGGCCGTCAACGATTTTCAGAACAGCCTCTATTACGACAAGTACTATCCCGGCACGACTCACCTGGGGCCGCAACGTCAGCCCATCTATGGTTATGACGAAAACCTCGAGCCCGCACTTCCGCCCGACCTTGAACGAGCCCTCGACCGATTCATCGAGGCCCATCCCGACGACCCGGAACTCGAATCACAAAAGAGTGGCCCCCTCGGTCCCAGCCCGTTTCCCGGAGTATATCGCTCGATCGATTCCCTTTTGCTCGACGAGCCCCCCTTTGCCGACGGACAGGACGACATCGCGCCGCGCTACCACGGCCGGCCGGCTCCCGGAATCATCGTCGGCAGCAACATCATCAACGATCGCGCTCCGTCGGGCGACCTTGTCCGGGTTACGCCGCGTGGTGCAAAGCTCGTTCTGATGGTACTGCCCCTCACACAGGGCGGGCGAATCAGCGGCGAGGGCGGCACGAACGTCATCACGCGGCTCGCCGACGACTCGCGCACGGGCGTCTTCGAGATCGACGACACGTGTTGTTACGTGGACTTCAAACTGGCCCAGGATTGGCTGCGCATGAGCCCCCAGGAGCTTGCCGAGGGCGGCTGGACACCCGCTCGAACGTCGCAGTTGCTCGTCGCGCTCAAGGAGGGGATCAAGCTGCAAGAGGCCCGACCGGCCATCGAAAAAGAATGGGAACGGTTCCTTGAAAGCCTCGACCGGCCGATTTCGTCGATGGACCGCCAGCTTCTGAGCTTCGTCACCGTCGAGACGTGGGAGGAGCGACAAGCGCAATTCATCAGGGCGCTGGAAAAGGAAAAGATCCTGATGACGATACTGTTCGCCCTGATCAGCCTTGTGGCCGTCGTCCTGATCGGGTGCATCTTCTGGATGATCGTGACGCAGAAGACGCGAGACATCGGCATCGTCAAAAGTCTGGGAGGCTCGGCCCAAGGCGTCGTCGCCATCTTCGTTTCCTTCGGCGCTGCCGTCGGCCTGCTCGGAGCGGCCTTGGGCGTAGCGACGGGGGCGGTTTTCGTCTGGTACATCAACGACATTCAGGACGCGCTGGAGGCCATTCACCCCGAACTGCGGGTGTGGAGCCCCGATGTGTACACCTTCGACCGGATTCCCAACGCCGTGAAGCTGCATGAGGTGGCCCTGATCGCCGGGTTCGCGGTCGTTGCGGCCATGGCCGGTTCACTGATACCCGCATTCATCGCCGGCCGCGTCTGGCCGGTACGGGCGCTGCGTTATGAGTAACCCCCTGCTCGCCGCCAGCAATATCCACAAGTCCTACATCATCGGCCGCGAGCCTCTGATCGTTCTTCGGGGCGCATCGATTGCAGTGAAACGGGGCGACTTTCTCGCTGTAAGCGGCGCCAGCGGATCGGGAAAGAGCACGCTGCTGCACATTCTCGGCGCTCTCGACGTCCCGGATGACGGCCGGGTGGTTCTCAACGGGACGGATCTGTTCGCCCTGCCGCAGGCGGGACGCGAAGATGTGCGCTGCCGCGGCGTCGGATTCGTCTTTCAGTTTTACCACCTTCTTCCCGAACTCAACCTGCTGGAGAATACGCTCTTGCCGCGAATGGTGGACAGTTCCATCGGGGGGTGGTTTGCAAACCGCGCGGCCGCCCGCCGTGCCGCTGAGGAAATCCTGGATCGTGTCGGACTCTCACATCGGCTGCGGCATCGACCGAATGAGCTGTCCGGCGGTGAGCGACAACGCGCCGCCATCGCCAGAGCTCTGGTGAACGAGCCGGAGTTGCTGCTGGCCGATGAGCCCACAGGAAACCTGGACGCCAGGACAGGTGACACCATCCTGGAGCTGCTTCGGGAGCTCAATGAACAGGGCCAGGCCATCGTCATGGTCACGCACGACGCCCGGACCGCCGCGTACGCCAAACGCAATGTGCTTCTGGAAGAGGGCCGGATCAAAACCGCATGATGCAACGCCGCGGCAAACTCGCCGAGTGCCCGGCACGTGCCGATAAACCCTCAATGGAGAGTGCTGTATGACACACGTTTCGCAATCGGGTTCCGACAACCCGAAGAAGGTCTTCACCCCCGATCCCAAACAACGCATCTGGATCGACGGAGAATTCGTGCCCGCCGATCAGGCACGGATCAGCGTTTTTGATCACGGCCTGCTATACGGCGACGGCGTGTTCGAGGGCATACGCGTGTACAATGGCAACATCTTCCTCGAACGCGAACACCTCAAACGGCTGTTCGAGTCGGCCAGGGCGATTCTGCTGGATATCCCCTTCACGCCCGACGAGCTCGGACGAGCTATGCGTGAGGCCGTAACCGTCAACAACATCGAAAACGGCTACATCAGGCTTCTGGTGACGCGAGGCCCCGGCATACTCGGATTGGCGATCGACCGGGCGGTAAACCCTTCGGTAATTATGATCGCCGGCTCGATTCAGCATTATTCCCCGGAGCTTTACGAGCGGGGCATTCACTGCATCACGGCTGCAACGCTCAGGAATCACCCGGCGACCATCAGCCCGCGCGTCAAGTCGCTCAATTACCTCAACAACGTCCTCGCTAAGGTCGAGGCCGCCAATGCCGGAGCGGATGAGGCGATCATGCTCAATACCGACGGATACGTGGCCGAGGCGACCGCCAACAATATCTTCATTGTTCGCGACGCAACGCTCCACACGCCTCCGACGTCGGCCGGGATCCTTGAAGGCATTACGCGACGGCTGGTGATGGAACTGGCCCGCAAGCGCAACTACCCAACGCGCGAGATCGACCTCGTCAGGCACGATATTTACATCGCCGACGAATGCTTCCTGACGGGATCTGCCACCGAGATCGTGCCGGTCGTTTCACTCGATAAACGCGCCATTGGCGGCGGCAGTCCCGGGCCGATCACCAGGATGTTGATGTCCGAGTTCGTCGCCTACCGAAATCGTCTGTCCGAGTGAAGGTCTCCTCAGCGAGAAGAGCTGCCGGGACAAACGAATGCGGCCGACGTGGCCTGCCGATACGACGAGAAACCGTCGGCAGGGATGATGCACCATGACCAAGTGGGCTTGGGTCAGCCAGTTCGGTCTCGCCGGTTTCGCCTCGCTGGTGTTCCTGACCATCGTGTCGGGCGACCTCGAAGCGGCCGAACGCCGTCTGGCGGCGAAAAAGGCGGCATGGGAACGCCGGAGAAGGCGAAGCCTGGAAGAGAAAAGCATCCAGACCGTGCAACCCGTTGACGCTCCCTCCGGCAATTCGGCCTCCGGAGGGTCTCAACAACCAGCTGCATGAGACGACAAGCACCCGCACGCAGGAAACTCAGGTTGACCCGTCCTTTGGACGGCCCTAAATTGCCGTGCGAGGCTGTACGGTCGCGGTCGTCAGGCAGAGATCCGGAACCATGTACTCGGCACCTCTACGCTTTTCACGATTGAGGCACCTGGGAAACGTCGTCACCGCCGTGGGAGTGGGCGGCGGCGCCGTCCTGGTCGTCTATGGGTTTCTCCAAACGGAGCAGCCGTCCTGGGCCGGGTATGTTGCCGCAGGGGGTGCGATCATCGGCGCCGCCCTGACCGCATTTGTCATGCTGCGCCTCGCGCTAAAGATCGAGGCGAACACGTCGCGCGCTTACAACATCCTGCACGAACTGCACGAGAGTATCGGCGCTTTACACCGCGCACTGGCGTCCATCGATCGGAACACGTTCCTCTCTGATTCCGCAAAGTCCATCGCGCACCGCTCCGCCGAATGGGAGGCGCTGCGCAACGGAATCCACGAAGAAATTCGGAAAGAGGACTTCGAGGCCGTGTTTCGACTGATCGATACCCTCGAAACGTACCCGGGCTACAAGCATGAGGCCGAACGTCTCCGTGCTGAAACCCGCGATCAGTGCGTAGACGCCTTCAAGAAAAAGCTGGCCCTGGCGATCGAGCACGTCGGTCGGCTCCTGGATTCACAACAATGGCAACAGGCCGCGCATGAGATCGACCGGCTCGAGAAACTCATGCCCGTTGAACAGCGGGTCAAAGAACTGCGGGAATTGCTGGTTCGGCGAAAGGACGAGTACAAGAGTTCCCTCGTAGCCGAGTGGAATAAGGCCGTGAGTGAGGGCAATATGGAGCGAGGCATCGAGCTGCTTCGAGAGCTGGATCAATACCTCACACCTGAAGAGGCTCGCTCGGCCGAATCCGCCGCCCGGGAGCTGTTCAAGGAGCGTCTGTCCCAGCTTGGAATCCAGTTTCAGTTCGCCGTGAAAGAGCGGCGCTGGCGGGATGCCCTGGCCACGGGCTTGCAGATCATCGAGGAGTTCCCGAATTCCCGGATGGCCGCCGAGATCAGGGAGCGGCTGGGGCCGCTCCGCGAACGCGCAGGCATTCCCACCGATGTCGAGGTCACCGCCCGGGGCGAAGATGCGTCGGGCCACACGGAATCGGCACCTTCGGACGTGCCACGGATCCAGTAAGCAGCAACTTGACAAAAGGTTGTGCCGCCTGCTCCCTGGACAATCCTCAAGACCGGGCATCACATTCAACCGCCTTCGTGCCCGCTGACTTACACTCCTCCGCTCGCCCGAGATTAAAGCTATGCTGAAACAATTCGGCGGCGCCATGCGTACCCTAGCTCCTGTCCGCCGAACAGCTTTCAAGTCGTGCGTCCATCCGGCAGTAGTCACTATCACTCGCTGCCGATGAACAAGTCAGCGCCCCCGACGAATATTGGACGATGCACATTTCGCGAGGCCATGGACGCTCGATCTGGAAGCCGCCCCGGGCTATCGCACCCGCGAGGAAATGGACGCCACCGTGACCAATCCAGGGAAAATGTCAGGTGGAGGGGCGCGCCGACGGCTCGAAGAGTTGCGGGCTACTGTCCTCGGGCTTCAGACCAAAGCCACAGTACTCGTGGTCGCCCTGCTGGTCCTGATCGCCGCGTCCCTATGTAGCTTGGCGGTAGAGGCGGCCTGGCGGCTCACCAACCGGCTCGTATCGGAGGAAGTGCTGCTCCGAGCCGAACTCATCGCTCGATTCTCCGCCGACGAACTCCATCGCGGAGACATCGATCGGTTGAGGCACATCCTGAGCGAACTCGTTGAAACAAGTCCGCTTCTGGCCGTCCAGGTAACGGACGAGTCGGGCAACCTGATCGTCGCTGCCGGCGCCCCGGTGTTCGCCGAGCGCGATGCGTCCGCACGTTGGGAGACGGCGGGCACGCTTGTAGGCACACCGAGAAACGTGATGCTGCCCGGCGGTGCCGGTACGATCCTTCAGGTCTGTTACCCCATCACATCCCACTCCCCGAACCGCGACGTCGACGCCTATGCGTCGCCCCGTTTGCTCGGCTACGTACAGCTTGGGGTGGACCGGGCCCGCACGGTCAACGAATTCCAGGCCGCCGTCGACTTGGTGATCGGCATCGGAATCGCGGTTGTTCTTCTCTCGATTCCAACCGGTTTCTTCCTCGTTCGTCGAATCGTCGCCCCACTCAACGAAATGTCCGATATGGCGCGGCGGTTCTCGGCCGGAGACCTGCGCGCCCGCAGCCGCGTGCGGCGTTCCGACGAGATCGGCGTGTTGGCCGCAAGCCTCAATGACATGGCCGAGGAGATCGCGCGGAAGCACGGCGAAATCCTCACCCTGAACAACGAGCTGGAAGAGCGGGTGATGGAGCGAACCGCACAGCTTCGCGAGCTCGCCTCGCGCGAGCCATTGACCGGCCTCTACAATCGCCGCCACTTCAGTGAGACGCTCGTCCGCCGCCTCTCGGAAGCGAAACGATACGGAACCGAGCTGTCGCTCCTGATGACGGACATGGACGACTTCAAAACGGTCAATGATTCGTATGGACACCAGGTTGGGGACGAGCTGTTGATGCTGGCGGCCCGGACTATATCCCGCCAGCTTCGTGCCGCGGATGTCGCCGCCCGCTACGGAGGCGACGAGTTCATGATCCTTATGCCGCATTCCGATGCATCCCAGGCGCAGACGCTGGCCGGCCGGATCATCGATCATTTCCACGCCGAGTGCCGTGCAAAATACCCACACATCAGAATCAGCCTGAGTGTGGGCATCGCCAGCATCACCGAATGCAATGCCTCCACCGATGACCAGTTCATCCGAGCGGCCGACCGCGCCTTGTACGAAGCGAAGTCCCTCGGCAAGAACCGGATCGTACATGGAACCCCGGTTGGTCAATAATTGCCCTCGCAACGCGAATACACCTCTGGAAGGGGCATCAGTCCGGATGTGCGCGCCCGGCGACCAGGCATTCGAGCCTGCGACGGTCTTTGTAATCGCGGACTCCACCCCTGCATGCTAAACTGATCACGGAGGACTTGACGCTGCTATGTGGGCTGCATTGGCCAAGTATGTCGGAGGAAAGACGCTCACCGCGATTCTCGTGGTGGGCACGGGCGCGTCGTTGATCTGGTTCTGGAATAACCCGGAGGCGGCGAAGGCCCTGTGGGCCACTCTGAAGGGTGTGCTGGCGTGGCTTGGCTTCGTGGTCGTATTCCCGTGGGCGACGTTCTTCGTGCCTGGAAAGGTCGTGAAGCTGGAATCGAACCGGGCGGCGGCGGCCATGCTGGTCGGCTACCTCGTCGTTGACGTTCTGGTGGCGATGTGGCTGGCTGGCTGGAGCGTCAGCGGTACGCTGACGTGGGTCGTACTTGTGCTTGGTTTCCTTACGGCGGCTGTTTATAATTTTCTGGTCTGCGATTTCTTGGCAGAGCGGTTCGAGGAGTCGCTTTAGCTTCGCGGCCCCGCACTGGACACTGCCGTCCCGTCGATCGCCGTGAGCGTTCAGCCGTGCGTGCCGGGTCATAGGCGTCGGGAAGCTCACCGCGCACGCGGCGGGCCAGGATGAGAACGCCTCAGCTCCAGCTCGTTTAGGAGGTGCAAGCGATGCCGGCTCCACAACCGGGTGACCGCATTAGCAACTACGTGCTCGATGAGCCGGTTGGAACGGGCACTTTCGGGCAGGTGTGGCGGGCGCACCACCACATGTTCAATGACGTTGTAGCCGTCAAGATACCGACCGACCCACAGTACGTTCAAAACCTCCGACGCGAGGGTGTGACGATCCACGGCCTGCGGCACCCGAACATCGTGCGGGCGATCGACCTGGACCCCTACGCCGACCCGCCCTATCTCGTCATGGAGTTCGTGCGTGGCGATTCATTACGAAGCTTCATCAACGGCCACCCCGGCGGCATGCCCGTCCCTGCGGTCAAGGCTGTCATGGAGGGTCTTCTGTCCGCGCTGGCAGTTGCCCATGAGGCCGGCGTCATTCACCGCGACATCAAGCCTGCCAACATCCTGCTGGCACAGCGCGTGGACCAGGTGGAGCAAGTGACGCCCCAGTCGGTGAAAGTGACGGATTTCGGACTGGGACGAGCCGGCGGTGTGACCATGCACTCGGTTATGCAGTCGGCGGAATGCTTCGACCGGCCGGACGCTGGCTTTTCGGGCACGGTAGCCTACATGTCGCCCGAGCAGATGGAAGGTGCCGAGCTTGACGGGCGCAGCGACCTCTACTCGTGCGGCATCGTGCTGTTCGAGATGCTCTGTGGCGAACGGCCTCAGGGGGCCGAAACGCCCAGGGCCGTACGCCCCGACATCCCGCAAGCGCTTGACGAAGCGTTCAAACGCTGCTACGCGCGCCGAGAACGCCGTTTCGCAACGGCAAAGGAGATGCTGACCGCCATCAGCGCCACAGGCCCAACGGAGGCGACGCCGGCCGTCGGGCAGCGGCAATGTCCTTCGTGCCACGGCGTGGTCCGCGTCGATGACAATTACTGCATCCATTGCGGACGGCAGTTGGTCGAATCCGTACCCAGGTGCTATTCGTGTGGCGGGTACGTGGATGCGGCGGACCGGTTCTGCATTTTCTGCGGAGCCGACTTGAGACGAGCCCAGGCCGGATAAGTGGGAGGGTGTCTCTGTGGCGTGCGGGCTCGGAGTGGTTTCGTTCTTGGTGGCCTTGCTGGCCGGCACTTTCGGATTCGTCGTTCTGTTCGGGATGCTCTTCTGCGTGGCGAGACTGCTGACGGAGGTGGCCGGCTGGGCGAGGGGCGACGATATGGCCGACAATGCCGGCACGACGCGTTGCCGGGCTGCCCGCTCGGCCGGGGGCCTCAAGAGCTATCACCGCGGAAGGGCTTGCCGGCGGCGGCTTTGTGGCCGGTCGAATCCGCCCGAAGCGGTTTTCTGCGCACGATGTGGAGCGCGGCTTTAAATGAGCAAGAGCGCCCGTGACATGCTGAAAGCGGAGTCGGCGTACCTTGCAGGCGTCGAGGACAACCTCGAAGCCGCCAAGGGCGTTCATCTGCAGGGATCGGGCTGGCGTACGGTACGCTTTGACCAGAGCGATCGCCTTCGCGCCCTGATGGCCCAACACCGCAACTACGACCGCAATCGCCTGAAAGAGCTCCCCCACAACCGCACCGTGGCCGTGCACGGCTACCGCCGCAGGTGGTTGTTCGGGAAAAAACCAACCGGCGTGGCCATGGCGTCCGTGATTTGCCCCCTCGAAAAGGTGGCGGACCCCGCCGGAGAACCCGGCGAACCGATCGATCTTCCTGAATTGATGGCGCACATCCGAGAACTCGTGACCGACGCATCGGTGCCGCACCTGATCGGTGTGTGCGCCCCCTCGGGATTCACCCCGGAAGCACTGCGGGCCAAGCCCGATCTGCCCAACGTCACGCTGGTGCTTGCGCAGCCCCAGGACGGCGGCGGCTGGAATGTCACCAGCCCGGAAGGCAATCTGCCCCCGACGGTCGTGGCACTGTTCGACCCCGAGAAGGACCACGATAAGATCGAGCGGGTCCGGGAGGAAATCGAGAACCGCCGCGTTGAGCTGCTGACCGGGAGCATGTCGGCCGCCTCGCTGGCGGAACGGCTCTCGCTGCCCGTGCCCCTCGTCGCCGATGCGATGGAAAGGGTCGCCCGCGAACACCCGGAGCTGCGCGTCACGCGCGAATCGAACAATGTACTGCTGTATCGCGGCGCCGCGGCTGCGACGAAAGGAAGGACTTCCATGAGTGTTGTGGATCGCATTCGCCAGCTCTTCGCGCGCGAGGGCGACGAGGCCGAGAAAATCAACATCCTGACCGAGCGTCGCGCCAAGCTGGCCGCCAGGAAAGACCGCCTCTACGAGGAGATCGCCAAGCTCGAGGCCAAAGAGGCCGAGCTCCTCGAACAGGGCCGTACGACCAAATCCGAAGTGGTTCGGCGCCGCCTCGCCAGCCAGCTCAGCCAGCTTCGCAAGGACATCGGCCGGCAGAACACGATCGCCAGCATGCTCAACAAACAGACGGACATTCTCAGCACCGACATCCACAACCTGACGCTGATCGAGCAGGGCAAGGTCGCCGAGCTGCCCAACACCGAAGACCTCACCGAGAACGCCGTGCAGGCCGAGGAAATGCTCGAGACCCTGGCCGCGGATGCGGAACTGGTCAGCGGCCTCGAGACCGGAACGGCCGAGGCGGCCATGACGGAAAACGAACTGGCCATCCTCAAGGAATTCGAGCAGGCGGAGGAGGCTCCGCCCGAGCAACCTGAGGCGACAACCTCCGCGCCGGAGAAGGAGCGGGCCGGGGAGGAACCCGAGACGACGAAGCGCCCTGATCCGACGCCACCGGAATCGACACCGCCCAAGCGACAGGCAGACGCGGAAGCTTCATAGGACGAATGCGCGCCATGCAGCTCATCGAATGGCTGACCAACCGAAAGAAGCCCTTATCGCAGCTCACGCGCTCCGAACTGCGGCGCAAGGAGCTCATGCTCGAGAAAGATCGCACCCGTCTTCTGAACCGCATCAAAAAGCTCGCCGCGGAGAAGCAGGACATCTTCAACAAGGGCGCGCACGAAAAAACCCCCGAAGTCCGACGCGTGCTGGCCCAGGAATTCGAGCTCAAGACCACCGAGCAGCTCATGCTCGCGCGGCAGCTCAACATCCGTAGCAAGGAGATGCTGACCGTCTCGCGGCTGAGGATGCTTCGCGAAAACGCGGATCGCGCCCGCAGCACCGGCGGAAAGCTGGGCATGGTCTCGGAGGCGGACATCCTCAAGATGACCAAGCTGATCGAGAACGACGCGGTCAAAACCGAGGTCTATCAGGAACGGCTGGACGAGGTGCTGCGCATCGGCGCGGAGGTGGACGAAGGCGCCGCGACGGTCTCCGAGAGCGGCTCCACCGTCATGGACGTCTGGGACAAAATGGATCACGGCGTCATCGGCGATGACGGCGAGGCCTTCGACGAAGCCGACCGGCGCGTGCGCGAGCGGCAGGCCGCGGCAGAGGAGTAAGGCGACGTGCATCCGCATCCTCGCCCATTGCGCCGATCGCTGGCCAATCGCATGATCGCCGGAGTATGCGGCGGTTTCGCCGAGTACTTCGGCTGGGACCCCACGCTCGTCCGCGTCGGCTACGTCCTGCTGTCGGTGCTCTCGGCCGGCTTTCCCGGCTTTCTCGTCTACATCATCCTGTGGATCGTCATTCCCGAACGAGAGTACTACTGATGACCGAACGACCGGCTGGAGTCGCCCATGGGCCTCTTTAAATCATCCGACGAGCGACGCATCGAACGCGACATCAAGATCCGCCAGGGCATCCGGAGGATCGAGAAAGCCATCCGCGAGCAGGGAAAGTTCTCCGAAGAGTTCATCCGGCACGCCCAGCACGCCAAGCGGATCGGCGACGAGCAGCAGTACAAGTTCATCCGCAGCTCGCTCAAGAAAACCGCCGCCATCAAGCGCATGCTCGAAAGGCAGTTGCTCACGGTAAAGAACGCCCTGCTCATCAAGCGGCAGGCCGAGGCCTCCGCCGACTTCGCCAAGGGCATGGGGCTGATGGCCACCGAAATCGGCCGCCTCTTCGGCGAGACCGACCTGGTCAAGACCCAGGGCGACTGGGAAAAGGCGATGCTCCAGGCCGAAACCATGGACGAGCGGATGGACATGTTCCTCGACTCGATCGAAGAGATGGCCACCGATAGCAGCGAGGTGAGAGCCGACAGCGAGGTCATCACCGACGACGAGGTCGACCGGATGATCGAGGCCGAGGCGGAGGCCGAACATCGCAAGGAGCTCGACAAAATCGCCGGCCTCAGAGCCGAACTCGATGCCCTCAAGCAGCGAGGCGAGAAGCAGAAGTAAAACTGCTTGTGCCGGTGCAGAAACATGGGAAAGATGCGCGGTACTGATGAATGTCGCAATCACCGAGCGCACACCGTTCGGGCTCTATCGCCCGTTGAGGAAATGCTCATGTTCCATCAGCAGCGCGGGCCGGTACACGAGACGCTGGACACTCTTCGAAGACGCCTGAAGGACGCGGGGATCGATTTCGTGGTCATCGGCGCATTTGCCCTGGCGTTACACAAGTATCAACGGGCAACGAGCGATGTGGACGTTTGCATGGAGCCGGAAGACCTGGTGAGGTTCCGTCGTGAGCTCGTCGGTAGTCTATATGAACCCGTCGAGGGACGTTCCCGGCGGTTCTGTGATCCACGGACGCAAGTGACCGTCGACGTGCTGATCTCCGGCGAGCTGGCGGGGCGAACATCGCGGAACAAGGAGATTCGCTTCCCGAGTCCTGCCGAGGCCACGGAGATCGGAGGAATTCCGACAGTATCGCTGGACCGTTTGATCGAACTCAAGCTGGTCACGTGGAGGCTTCGGGATTGGGCGGACGTGGTTTCCCTGATTCAGGCCAACAACCTGGGTGAGGATTTCGCGGAACAGTTGAATCCTCTGGTGCGTATGGCGTACCTTGAGTGCTACGACCATAAAGTCGAGGAGGACCGTTACCATCCCGAGGTGGACGATCCGCCGCCCGGCTGATCTCACTGCCAGTGGTTGGTTCCTCTGGCACTCGCGGAACGCGACGGCTGCGCGTGGACAACATTCATGAATTTCGCGTCGTTTGAACGGCTCAAAAACAAAGGCGTCGCCGCCTACAAAGACGGCGAGTACGCCACCGCCAAGTCGTACCTCATGCGCGCGGCCGAGTACATGCTCGAGATGGCCGAGCAGGCCAAGTCCGCCGAGGCCTCCCGCCAGCACGAGGAGCTGGCCTCCGAGCTGATCGATCTGGCCAAGGACTGCGACCGCCTCAAGGATCGCCCCCGCGGCGGCTCCTCCCGCGTTCGCGAGAACGAGGACGGCGACGGACGGGACTCGAGCGACTGGATCGTCACCGAAAAGCCCGACGTCGGGTTCGAAGACATCGCCGGCCTGGAAGACGTGAAGGAAGACATCCGCCTCAAGATGATCTACCCCATGGTCCACCCCGAGCTCGCCGAGCGCTACGGAATCAACACCGGCGGCGGCGTCCTCCTGTACGGGCCGCCCGGCACCGGCAAGACCATGATCGCCAAGGCCATCGCCCACGAACTCGACGCGACCTTCTTCGTCATCAGCCCGGCCCAGATCCTGAGCAAGTGGGTCGGCGAGGCCGAGCAGAACGTCCGAAAGCTCTTCGAGATCGCCAAGGAGCAGGAATCCGCCGTCATCTTCATGGACGAGGTCGAGGCCCTGGTCCCCAAGCGCAGAAGCGACAGCTCGTCAGTGATGCAACGCGTCGTGCCCCAGATCCTCCAGGAAATGGAGGGGTTCGATCGGCGGGCCGGCCATCCGCTCCTGTTCGTCGCCGCGACGAATAAACCGTGGATGCTCGACGAAGCATTCCTCAGACCGGGACGATTGGACACCAAGGTCTACGTGGGCCTTCCGGACGCGCCCGCGCGGTTCCGTCTGCTGGAGATTTACTTTGGAAAGCGTCCGTTGGACGACAGCGTCGATTTCGGCGAACTCTGCGACCTTCTCGACGGCTACAGCGGGGCCGACATCAAGAACATCGCACAGCAGGCCGCCGCCATCCCGTTCACAGAGGCCATCGGGGGCCGCAACGCTCGGGCGATCGCCATGGACGATATCGTTCGCGTCGTCGATGCAACGCCGCCGTCCGTGGAAGGAGCGTCGCTGACCCGCTACCAGGCCTTCGAAAGGCTGGGCGCTTCGGGCTAGAATCAACCGGGAGATTCTGGGAAAGGAACAGCCGCAGCAACGAACCTGAACATGAGTTCGCGATCCATCCATCCGGACAGATTCTTCGACTCCCCGGACGCCGTAGCGCTGCGGGCCGAGCCGGCGACCTTATTCGGACTCTTAACCAAGTCGCTCAGGCTGCCGCCCGATCGCGCGGGTCTCGTGAGGCGTACCCAGGGCGACCGCGTCCTTTGCCCCCCGGGAAGCGAGGTCGTTGAAGAGGACATGGCCGATGTCCTCATGGTCCGCCTGACGCCCGCCAAGCTGCAGTTCGAAGATCTGACGGCCCCCTCCGTCGATCACCACGTGTGCTCGGTCCAAGTGACGATGACCGTGTCGCCGATCGCCGAAACCGGCGAATTGATCTCGTTCGATAAGGCCATCATCGGAACCGCCGGTCAGGCCGACCGCAACGATTTGCAGGAGTACTTCCGGCCACACCTCACCAAAGCGGTCGCGGCCGCAGCCGAAGGACGCGGCGTCGAGGTCCTCATCGGCACCGCTTCCGCCGAAGACATCACCGCCGAGATCCGCGAGGCCTTGAAAGGCCCTTGTTTCACCGCCGGCCTGCAGCTCGAAGGCCCACCCGACGTGCGCTACGACTCGGCCGCCTACCGGCAGGCGCGGCGCGCCCGCGCCGAGATACAGCGCCGCCGCGAGGAGTTCGCCGCCAAGCGCCGCATCGCCCAGGCCGAGGAGGAGGCCCAGCGGGCCCGCGCCGATCACCTGACGGACCTCCTGGCCCGATTACGAGAGCAGGCCGATCAAAACCCGCAGGTGGAGCTGACCGACCTGATCCGCACGTTTCCCGAGGCCGAGCGCGGTGAGATCTACGGCGCCCTGTTTGCAACCTGCGACACCGACCTGGAGACGCGCTCGATCGTCGTCGGCTCCGGCGGCGAGCTGCTGTTCTATGAGCCCGCGTCGCTCGATCGCCCCGTTGACCGGATCACCATGCCCGACCACGTCGGCCCGGTCCGCTCGGTGCACTACCACATGGACGCCGCCGGCCAGCGCTGGCTGTTTGTCGGGGCGGGAACGGGCGTCTACGAATTGCCGGCGGACGACGGGAAGAACATCCGCACGTACTCGCTCGAGCCGACAATGAACGTCCGCGGCGGCGTCAATTCGGTGGCACTGGCAGGCGACCGGGTGATTGCATCGCACTCGGAACTGGGCCTGCTGTCGTGGCGGCGCGGCTCGGACGAACCGGCCGAGTTCCTCCTGCCCGAGTTGACGCGCGACGCCGACGCCGTCCGCGCCGTCCAGTTCGCCAACGGCGATCTGTTCTTCTCGATCGACGACAGGGTCGTCCGGATGCGGCCCGGCGATCCCGATGCTCCGCGGCGTGAGTTCATCGGCAGCAACTCGGTGATCACGTCGGTCAGCGCCGGCGAAGCCGTCTACGCCGGAAACGCCGAAGGCGAGGTGCTGTACTGGGCACCGGATGCCCCCGACCAGCCGCAGCGTTTGAACGGCGCCCGCGGCCGCGCCGCCGAAACGGTGGTCGTCCTCGACCTGGGCACCCTTCAGCGATTGTTCTACACCGACACCTCGCTGGCCGTGTTCGCCCGCGTTCTCGGCGACACCTACACCTGCCGTTACGAGGCCGGCGGCCAGACGCTGCGGCGCACCGAAGTCGCCGGCGACCTGATCGTGGCCACCAACGAGCTCCGCGACCGCCTCATCTGCTGGCGCCCCGGCCAGCCCGCCAGACCCTACGGCATAGCCCAGGTCGCCCGCCTCACCGGCCACTCCATCCAGGATGTCTGCCTGCTGCCGGCTGTGTAGCGTCGGTTCTGTAGAATGTCGGGACATACACGTGTCATGACTCGCAAACCGTCACGGCTACGGCGCTGGCTGAAGTGGGCGGGGCTGTTCGCCTGCCTCGCTATCGTGGGGCTTTGGGGCATTTCGGGGTCGTTCTTGGTTGTGTACGCAACGGGGAAATGGGGCGTGACACTTTGGCCGGGCGGTTGCGAGTTCAGTTGGAACATGGTGCGTGTGGACGTGTCCGAGCCCATGTTCCTGGCGGGGAGGCTGGATGAATACACACCCCTTGCGCGGACTCGTCCCTTTTTGTTCTGGTGGCCTTCAAGGAGGTTTGTCGGCAATACGTTGTCTGTGGCGGTACCGTATTGGACGCTCCTCAGTGCGCTAGCTCCCTTGACCGCTTTCCTATGGTACCGCGACCGCCGCCCGCCGCCGGGGCACTGTCAAGCGTGCGGGTATGATCTGACGGGGAACGTGAGTGGGAAGTGCCCGGAGTGCGGCGATCCGTATGCGGGGATGCTCGAATGAAGAGGATTCTCGCTGTTGCTGTCGCCCTCACGGTGTGCCTGCTCCTCCTGGCCGTAAGTAGCTTCTTCTACCCCTGGAATGCCTCTTTCGGCGACGAAAGGTTTGTGCGCGCGGCCTGGTGGACTGATGTCGCCGTCTACGATGCTAAACTGAGCGTCATGATCTGCGCGCGACGCAAACATCCTCACGGACCGCTTCCTTACTCGATCTTTTCGCCTCCAATCTTCTCCATGAAGGGTATTCCCGGCATTCTGTCATTCGGCGGAACGACAACGGTCGACCCCCTTGGTTCGACACACTGGCTACGCGTACATTTCAACATCCTGGTCCTCGTTGCCTTCCTGGCCGCGACGTCCTTCATGCTGTGGTCAGTGCGGCGGCGATGGCTCGGCGTGGCTCCCGCGGGACATTGTCGCCACTGCGCGTACGACCTCACCGGGAACGAATCGGGCGTCTGCCCGGAATGCGGAGCGCCAGTATGACCCACAAACCATCTCGACTGAGACGCTGGCTGAAGTGGGTTGGGTTGGTGGCGTCGACGGCGGTTCTCGTTGTGTGGGTGCTCGGATACTGGTACGACGTCACATACACTGGGGCTACCTGGGTCGTCGGCTTCGGACGGGGCTATACGGGTGCCGCGTGGGGCCCGGAATTCCGGCCACACGGCTGGAGTGTAGAGCCAGCGGGAGAGCTCTACGCTTGGCCACCCGTTGTGTGGTCCCGGCAGCACGTCATGTTCCCTCTCTGGATTCCCCTTGCTTTGTTCGCCCTTCCCTCGGCCTATCTTTGGTACCGCGACCGACGCCCGCCGGCGGGGCACTGTCAAGCGTGCGGGTATAATCTGACGGGAAACGAAAGCGGAACGTGCCCCGAGTGTGGGGAGCCGACATGAACAAACCACCGCACCGCCGCTGGCGTTGGCTGACCCGCTTGGGCGTCACCGTATGCCTCATCATCACGCTTGCCTGGCTGGTCAGCCTCAAACGGACAGTGGGCTATACCCTGTCGCCCGGCACCGCCAAAGGGTTCACCTGGGCAGGTCTTCAGGCCGGGTGTCTCCAGTACGGCCATTCCGTCCCCTTTATCCCCACCGATCTCCCGTCGGGCCTTTGGGTAAAGCCCGCACAAGCTCAACACCGCTGGCTGCCCCGTTACCGCTGGGAGCCCCTGGACCAGCCCAAAAACGAATACGTATGCGACGTCATCATCCCCCTTTGGATCCCGCTGTTCATAGCCGTCGCATTCACAGCGTTCGCATGGCGCCGCGCTGCCCGCAGGGGAGCTCACGTAGGGCCAGACATCCAGTCGTTATCCTCACATCAATGAAGAGATTTGAGCTATTCTGATCGCACCGAGGATCGTGGCGGAAGGCGCCGCCTCCGTCGCGTGTCCGTCGTTGCCTTCGCTGATGTCTGAGACCATACTGCACTCCGCCGAAAGAGCCGCGCGCGTAGACGTTGGCAATGCGTTGGCGAGGGACCGCAGAGCGACGCATCACGGATCCCGGCAAAAATGCAACGGCCCGAAAAACCCGAATTGAGCAGGTCACCGAAGGATCCGACGCCGTCGGCACCGGCGCCGCACGGCCCCCAGCGCGAGCCCTGGTGGTCATGGTGGCATGCCGTCGAGTTGGTCTGCACGTTCCTCGTCTTCGCCGGCGTCATGCACTTCATCTACGCCGAGCCGCCCGGCACGCCGTGGGAGAACATCGGTGCCCCGGGCAACGACTCCTTCTATCACATCAAGATGGCCGCCCTCCTGCCCGAGATCGGCTTGACCGACACGTTCCCCTGGCTTCGCACAACCGTCTTCCACGAAAAGTTCGTCAATCATCACTACGGCTTCCAACTACTGCTGTCGCCCTTCGTGCACCTCGCGCATCGATTCACGGGCGACTACGCCGCCGGAGGGCGATGGTTCATCACGCTGTCGTTCGGCCTGTCGATGGCCTGCTTCAACTTGCTCCTCATGGCCAGACGCATCGAACGCCGCTGGATGTGGCTGGCCCTCTGCCTGCTCCTTCCAGCCCAGTTCTACGGACGACACGCCTTCGTCCGGGCCATCAGCCCGTCGCTTGTGTGCATGCTGCTGCTCTGCCTGTGCATGTTCCGACGCCGATACCTGCTGGCGGGAATCGTCGTGGCCCTGTCCATTCAGGTGTATCTCGGCGCCGTGACCTTCGCACCCGTCCTGGTCATCGCCTACGTGCTGGCCGGGCTGGTCGGGTTGATCGGCGACCGCATTCTGGAACGCGCCCCGGCCGAACGCCTCATTCGCGACCTGCGCGGCTTCGACGGCTGGCGACTCGCCTTCTGGACCCTCGCGGGCTGGGTGGTCGGCCTCGCGCTCCATCCGTACGGCGGCCTGGACGTCCTGAGTTTTCTCAAGCTCCAGGTATTCGGCTCGGGCCTGACCCCCGAAATCGAGGTTGGGCGCGAGTGGAAAAGCTACTCCCCGGCCTGGTTCTTCGCGAATATGTCCGGCGTCACGCTCATCGCCACGGGCATCGCGATCTGCCTTCGCATGCGTTTCGGCCAGCGGCTGCGCACCGACGAACTCGCGCTGCTCATCATGAACGGCGTCTTCCTCGGCCTGACCTTCAAGGCCCGGCGCTTCATCGAATACTGGCCACTGTTCTCCACGCTGAGCGCCGCCTATCTGGCCGGACCGCTCCTGGGCCCGCGTCGCCAGGCGCAACCATCGGCCGAGGAGGAAGCCCCGACGTCGCGCGCTGAGACCGCGGCCACCATCGTGACGGCTGCGGTGACGTTAATCATCTGCGGCGTGGCCGCCCGTCTGTCCGCCGCCTATGTGCCGGATGTGTTCGCCGCCGAGTGGCGTTTGTGGGCGCTGCTGGGCGGCTTGTTCGCACTCGTGCCCGTCGTGCACTACACGGCCGGCCGCGGCGCACGCGCGTCAATCGTGTGGGCGCTTGCGGGCGGCGGCGTTTTCTGCGGTGCGATCGCGGTCATGGCGCAACTCTTCGCGCCGGGCGACCAGGTGCCGCCCACGCGCATCCCGCTTGGTTGGGTACCCTTCGCCGCGCTGCTCTTGGCCTACGTTGTGTGCGCGGCGATTGCAGGACGAGGAACTCCGCGGTGTCCAAACCTCCGGGCACGTGCCCCGGTGGCCATGGCCGCAGCGGTAGCGATCGGAGCGGCCGTGCTGATCCCCGCGGGTGCGTTGCTCGGCGCCCTACAGGGCGACGTTCACTGCAAATACGATCTGCCGGCCATTCGCGAGGTCATGCAGAAGCTGCAACGCGTCTCGAACGAGGGCGACGTCGTCTTCACGGACGACTGGGACATCTTCCCGGTCTACTTCTACATGAACCACCACAATCACTACATCGTGGGACTCGATCCCAAGTTCTCGCACGAGAAGGACCCGGTTCTGTGGGAGCGGTACGTGCGGATATCACGAGGCGAAGTGCCGGCCACGCGTACCGTCGACACGGTAGAAAACGGAAAACTCGTCACGCGCAAGATCATGGTCGAGTTGCGCGACATCCACACGCATTTCGGAGCGCGCTTCGTCGTCATAGACCGGGATCATCGAGCGCTGGCGAGAAAGCTCGACGCCGCCCCGGCCTTAGCCGAGTGCATCTTCCCCGAGGATCCAAAGGAAAGACCGGCGGCCCCCTGCCTGCTTTACCGAATACTACCGCAGCCCGACAGCGATTCGACGCAGCAACCCAAGTAACAAGTCCGACATGAAGCAATCCGCAAAGAACCGGCTCAGGGAGTCTGTGCGGGCTGGCGGATGAACTCGGGGATCATCCACGCCGACATCTCATCATCCGAGATGCACTTGATCTCACGTGCTGGCACGCCGACCACGGTGGCCAGTGGTGCCACGTCCCGGATCACGACCGCCCCGGCCCCGACAACCGCCTCGTACGCGATGCGCACGCATTGAATCACGGTGGCCCCGATCCCGACAAACGCACCCGCTTCAACGGCGACGCGACCCGCCAGCCGCGCACCCGGGCAGATATGCGTCGCCGTCCCGATCATCGTTTCGTGATCCACGATGCTGCCGGTGTTCAAAATCGCAGAGTCGCCGATCTGGCAGTGGGCACAAACCAGCGCCCCAGCCGCCACGACCACGTTGCGGCCGAGCTTGGCATTGTGAGCGATGTTGGCCGACGGATGTATCGCGTTGATCAATTGCAGCTCATGACGCTCGCACGTCTCGGCGAAATGACGCCGCACGCCGTTGGTGCCGATCGCGACGATCGCCCCTTCCACGCCGTGCTGCTCTTTGATCGACTTCAGCGCCGACAGATCGCCCAGCACAGGCCGCCCGTCCACGCGCCGCCCGAGCAGCTCCCGGTTCGAATCCAGAAAGCCGATCACCTGGTGCCGGCCCGCCGCGAGCAAAATGTCCAGCACGACGCGCCCGTGGCCGCCGCAACCGATGATGACACACTTCATGCCGCCCGCCTCTCTGTGATCGCTCCTGACTCGATACTCTCACCGGCTTATCGGACAGGTGTCCGCCCGCCTGAATCTGATTCAGCCCGCTCCGGTCAGCGTCCGCGTCTGTCGGAAGAACAGCCCCCGCCCGACGGGGCCGGCCCGGACGCACCACCTCGCCGGTAAGTGCGGCCGACTCCGGGAGTTGCGATCGCGTCGGAGCGGTCTATGCTCTAGGTGGTTGGGTGAATTCCTCCGGCACAGGTGCCGACGCAATTGGCGGCGGTCTGAGTGTCCGTTGGGGGCGGTCCCGGCGGCGACCGGCGGGAATGGGTACGTAACCGTTTTGTTGACAGGAAGTTACGAGTGAATGGGGCGAATCCACGGACGAACGGCTCGCTCTTCAGCCTACCGTTCGTCATCAGCACGATCATCCTGGCCGCCACGGCGATCGGTCTGCCCTGGGCCACCAGGACGATGAAGGTCGTGCTGGCCAAGGAGCCGGTGCCGTTGCGAAGCCCCCTCTTCAAGCTCGATAAGTCGCGGCTCGGCCCGTATGCCTTCGTCGGCAAGGTCGACCTCGAATCGGCAGTGGAGGAGGCCCTCGGCACCGAAGAGTACATTTACTGGTTTCTCGAAGATACCGACTACCGCGACCAGCCGACCGATCCGAGACGCTTCGCGACTCTGACCGTCACATACTACACCGGCCAGCCTGATCCGGTTCCTCATGTATCCGAGGTCTGCATGGTCGGGCAGGGCTACACCATCGCGAGCACCGACACCCGAACCATCATTGTGTCCGAGGCGGGCGGCAACGGGACCGTACCCGTGCGTGTGTCCACCTTCGTCAAGTCCGGGTTGTACCACCGCGACGAATTCCCCGTGATTTACACGTTCCACTGCAACGGGCGCTTTGCGGCGACGCGCAACGCCGTCCGCACCATCATCAATGACCCGCGCGACAGTCACGCGTATTACAGCAAGGTCGAGGTAACCTTCGGGTCCGAACATTCATTCCCGCGCTACCCGACGCCCGAGCAGGCCGTCGACGCCTCGGAGAAACTGCTGGGCTACGTTCTACCAATCCTCTTGGAGGAGCACTGGCCCGACTGGGACGCGGTCCAAAGCGGCGAAACGACCACAGCGCGGGCCGATGATCAAAACCGATAGGAACGGCTTCACGCGAGCACGGACCACCAAGAGAACCTGATCTCGCTCAAGGACAGGGCAAACCAATGGCCAGGAAACTGAACAAGCCACTCGTCGGCTGGTTGACCGCTTTCGGCTTTGTCGTTGCGACGGCAGCAGGCGTCCTCATGGTCAAGAGCCTCCAACAGACCGACCCCGCCCACTACATCGCCCAGGCAGAGCAACTGGCCGCACAAGAAGAGTGGGTTCAGGCGAGAAACTACTACCTGCGGGCCTACCAGATTTCACGCGATGCCCGGCATTTGGTGCTCGCGGGCGAGATGGCCTACCAGGCCGGAGAAGAGTTTCTCGCGGAGCGCTACTGGAACGACGCGCTGACCGTAGATCCGTCGCTGATCCAGGCCCATGAGAAACTTCTGGACATGCGCACCGAAGTCGCCCGGCTGTATCGAGGGACGATGGCGTGGCGCCGGGTCAGAGAGCGGGCGGAAAAGCTGCTCAATGCCGCTCCCGACAACGCCAAGGGAGAACATGCGCTCGGTCTCGCTCTGGTGCAGCTTGCTCAGGAGGAAGCGGAACCCGACAAGAAAGGCGAACTGCAGCGCGACGGAATGGCGCACATCAGACGCGCTGTGGAGTTGGATCCGGAGAACGTCGATTATGCGCTGACGCTGGCCTCTCAGGCGCACCGAACGGACCAGGTCGAAGAAGCCGAACGCATCCTTCAGGAACTGGCGGAATCACACACCGAACCCGGCGATGACGCCTCGCGGGTGCGCGTTGCCTACGGGCGGTTTCTCGCCAATCGCGGACAATTCGCCGAGGCGGCGGAGATGTTTGCTGAGGCCGAGTCGCTGTCCGGCCCCGACCCCGAGGTGCGCGCCAAGGTAAAGTCCGAACACGCTCAATACTGGGTCTCCCGATGGGCTGCGTTGACGGGGGACCCCGGCCGGACCGAGCAAGCCGACGACGCCTACGAAAGGGCCCGACACCTTCTGCAGGCCAGCATCGAGACGGACGAGTCCGTCTTCCTCCCCTACATGTTGCTTGCAGAGCTGCAATCCGCGCGAGGAGAGCACCTCGCGGCCATCGAGACCTGCGAATGCAGAATCAACCAGTCGATTCAGCGGGAGGGAATCCGTGCCCGTGAACGCAAGTACTCAATGTACATGCTCCTGATTCGAGCGGGCGAGGAATGCCTGGCACACGCCGCCACCCTCGAGCGGACCGAACCGGCCTACCAGCAGATGATCACCAGAGCGGAAGAGTTCGCTCGCGAGGCGGCGGCGGAGTTCGCGGACCGCGGCCCCGGACTCAATCTTCAGGCCCGCATCCAACTGGCCCGCGGCGACGAGCTGGCGGCCATCGAACGCCTGCAAAAGGCGGCCACTGCCTACGGCGGGCCGAACTGGCGCAACGATCAACTGCTCGCCAGCCTGCTTATTCGCAACCAGCAACCCGGCGCAGCCAAGGATGCGATCGTTCGAGCACTGCGCGACCCGGCCGCCGGTGTCAGTTGCTGGGTCACCTACGCACAGGTGGCACTGCGGACCGAAGAGTATCAACTGGCCATGCAGGCCGCGGACGAAGCGCTCCGTAGAAATCCAGGCCAATCCCAGGCGCTGCGGATCAAGGCCGCCGCGCTCACCCAACTCGGCCGAAGTGACGAGGCGAACGACATCCTGACGCGACTCGGCGGCGAGCCCACCGACAAGCTGCTGCAGGCGCACATCCTCTTCCAAAGCGAACAGTTCGCCGATGCCGCCGCGCTGATGGAAGAGCTGCTCGAAGACAACCCGGCCAATACGACGTATCTTCGTCTTGCCGTCGCGGCCCTCGATCGAATCGACCGGCACGAACGAGCGGTCGAGATGGTTCGGCGGGCACGAACTCTGGCGCCCGACGACGTGACCGTCCGATTGATCGAGGTCCAGGCCGACCGGCAACTTACAGACGAGCAGCGCAAAGCGGCTCAGGAGGAAATCCTCGAGACGATCGCCGACCCGTTCACGCGGCACTACGAACAGGCCATGTGGCATCACCGCCAGGACGACACGGCGGCCTATCAACACCATCTCGACCAGGCCGAGCGCCTTCTTGATGAAGCGGATTTCAGCGCGGATCCGGCGACCCGCCGTGCCTATCTCCGCGATATCATCGAGCGCCAGTTCTCGCTTGCCGCTTCACAGAAAGATCAAGAACGAATGGAACGATACGTCGAATGGGCCGCCAGGGAGAACCTCGACGGCGCCGACGGGCTTACCTATCAGGGCCGCGCCTTCATGGTAAACGGTGAGATCGACGCGGCCATCGCGGCATTTACCGCGGCCGTCGAAAAACAACCCACCGACGCCGCTGCCCTGACGTGGCTCGGTCAATGCCAGATGGCACTCGAGCCCCCAAGGTTGCTCGAAGCCCGCGAATCGTTCGAACGAGCCGTGGACGCCAACCCGAGAATCGGCCCGGCGCAAAAGGGATTGGCCAGGATCGCCGCATATCAGGGCGACGAAGACGAACTCGCCGTTCGCCTCGAGCAGTGCGCCAAGCTGCTACCGGATGACCCCTGGGTGAAAGAACAGATGCTCAACCTTCGGGAACGCGAATTCCCCGAGGAGGGCATACGCCGGCGCGTCGAGATTCGCCAGGCCGAGCCGGACAACATCGACAATCTGATTCGCCTCGGCCAACTCTACACTCGTACAAACGATGTCGACAAAGCCGAAGAGTGTTTTCGAGCCGCACTCGACTTGCCCGAGGTGGATCGACGCGCCGTCATGGCGGCGGTCAACTTCTTCCACGATATGCATCGCTACGATGAAGCCCGCAAAGTGCTCCAGACGCACATTGAACGACAGAACGATCCGCGCGGCAAAGCGTACGCGCTGATCCTGTTGGCGGACCACTGGGAACGCCTGGGCGATTTCGAACGGTCCGAGGCCGCTCTCGAACGGGCGGCCCAGTCCGAGGAAAACCTGCAGGTCTGTATGGCCTTCGCCGAGCTTCGTAATCGGCAGGAAAAGTACCTTCAGGCATTGGAGTGGTACGACAGGGCGATCGAGCATGCGGCCGAGCAGTCCGAGGCTTTTGTCGCTCGACTGCGGCGAAGTAAAATCGACGTCCTCTTGCGGTCCGGCGACTCGGACGCCGCCCTGCGCCAGATCGAAGCCTACCGGAGTGATTATCCCGACGACAACGAGGGTCTCCTGCTCGCGACGGCCGCCGAGGCGCTGGAGGGCGACCTCGACGAAGCGATCGCCAGCATCACGCGCTATCTCGACGAGAATCGCAACAGCAAGCACGCTCTTTTCCAGCGGGCCCGCCTCTACAACGCCTTGGGGCGGATCCAACCGGCGATTGCAGACCTCGAAACCCTCCGCAGTCTCGATCCCGACTACCGAAACCACGAAGCCCGGCTGTTGCTGGCGGATACCTACGCGCTCACCAGTCAGCTCGGCCTGGCCTACGCGGAACTCGAGTCTATCCTGCGCGAAGACCCGGCCGCCAAAGAGGTCGCCGTCCACCTGATCGCCATGTACCAAGCACGCGAGCGCTACGGCGATGCGATTCGCGTGTGCACCAGACTTGCCAACCTCTATCCCGAAGAGGCAGTGTGGCTCAACAAACGCGGCGACCTGAAAACCAAGCTCAGTGGCCCCCGGGACGCGCTCCCCGACTATCAGGCCGCAGCCCGCCTGAGCGGATTTCGCCCGCACTATACGGCCGCGGTATTGAACACCTTGAGCCTGTTGGAAATGCCGCAGCAGGGCGTCAGCTATTACGAGACGACTATTCCGGAAGATCAGCGCACACCCCAGGTGAAGAGTGCGTACGCCGAATTGCTGGGACGCGCCGGGCAAACCGACCGCGCCGTCGACGTCTTCCTGCAAGCGCTGGGCGAGAGCGGCTTCGGCAACCTGGCGTTGATGAAAGTCGTGGCCGATGATGTCATTCGCGGAATCGGTGCGGAGAAGGCGATCGATCTGTTTCGCGCAGAAGCCGAGGACCGGCCGCTCGGACGATCCGCCCGACACCTGTTGAGCGTACTGCTGACGCGATCCGGCCGTCACGAAGAGGCAATGGCCATTATCGACTCGCTCCTGGAAACCGCGGCCGACGACCAGGAAAGAACTCTGCTACTGGCGGCGCGCGGAAATCTCCACGAAGCTCAAGACCAGTGGGATCTCGCGCGGCAGGACTACGAGGCCCTTCTGGAACTCGACGATCAGCACGTGATCGGGCTGAACAACCTCGCATTCCTGCTGTCCGATAAACTTGGACGCCCGGAGGACGCGGTCCCCTACGCGCGGCAGGCCGCTCGACTCAGCCAGAGCCCGACGGTCCACGACACACTCGCCTGGACCCTCGTCCAACTGGGCCGGTACAACGAGGCCGTCGCGATCCTCACCCGCGTCCTGGAACGCAACCCGACGTTCATTATCGGAATCCACCACTTGGCCGAGGCCTTCCGCCGCAGCGGAGACCTCGCAAAGGCCGGAGACGTCCTTGCCACCGCAGAGAATCTGCTGGCCGAAGGCGTGGGCGCCGATGAATTGGCCCGGCAAATCCGCGACTCACGCTCGAAAATAGAGAGCGGCAGTACCGACCCGTAGGGCGCCCGGGACCTCCCCGCTCACGGCGCCACGCTCATCAATTGTCTGAGCCTGTGCCTCCGGAAGCCATTGAGCGGGGTGCCGTGTGGGATCATTGGATTCTCAACGGCCCGGCTCAAGGGTCAATCACGTTGCGTTGTTGAAACGCCGCCCTGACAACGAAACAATACATTGTGACCGTGTGCACACCACCTGCGCCTGTAGATGCCGGGCCGACGCCCGGTGCGAATACGGACCCGACGACGAACACATGAACAGACCGACTACCAAGATTGCAAGCAGCGTCGCCGTACTTGTGTCCGTGGCGAGTGTCGCGTTCGCCGCGTCGCCGGTACGTGTCTCCCCGACCGAGCTCGACCCCGCCCCACGCGAGACGCATTTCCGCATGGGTTTCGATCGTTCCATCGTGGCCATCCGTCCGCACGGTGCCGGTGAGAGCGCCCAACCTCAGCGAGAGAGCAGCAGTTGGCCGCATCCCAGGCCCAGGTTGACGGGCTTCTCGCCCCTCATCGTCATCGCCACCTCCGACGAGCGATCCACCACCGATATTGATTACGAACACAACATCCACGATTTTTTCTACGTCGGAGATCCGCTGCCGACGGCCGGCGCGCAGGAATTCGTCGTCGGCATCTTGGATACGGGCGCCGTGGTCGACCTGGCCGCGGGGAGCGCCGCGCAAATGCTCGGGCTCACCGGTCCGATGCTCACGCAATACACGATTCCGCTGGCGGGAGCGGCTGGGCAAATCGATGCGCCGATTACTCAGCCGTTGGGCCTGTTTGCGGGCGGACTCTCGGCCGGCAACCCCGACGGGACTTTCGATCACGGGGCCATGGTCGGGCACTCCAACGTTTCGGCTGTAGCCGCCCCACCCCTGTTCTGCGGCGCAGAAGAAACGCCCTTCGCCGTGATCGGCACTCCGTTTCTCGGTTTCTTCGACACCATCATTCGAGTCGATACACCGCAGACGCTGGCCGCCGGGGGTGAGATCTTCACCGGCCCCGAAGTGCAGATCGACGGATTCCTCACGCCGTCATTTAGTATTGCCCATCGGATTGGTATTGAGTTCGGAGGCCCGCTGCCCGTCACCACGGCAAGCTACTATCCGGATTTTGAAGATCTGGTGACGCCCCAGTATCCCACGCAGTTATCTGCATCGGCACTCTCCTTACCGCTCGGCGGCGCGTTCTTCACTACACTTGAGGTCGCCCACGGCGGGGCCGCAACCCAATCGATGCGCGTCCTGGTCGATACCGGCGCGCAAAGCTCCATCATCAGCCCGTTCATGGCCGCCACCCTTAGCCTCCCCCTGGAGCCGGACTTCGGCGTCGACGTCTGCGGGATCGGCGGCGTGACCGAAGACGTGCCCGGTTACTACGTGGACTATGTCCGCATCAATGCACAAGGCGGAGCACTCGAGTTCTCGCGGGCGCCGTTCGTCGTGCTCGACCTGCCCTCGCCCGAGGGTGGCGCTCTCGACGGGATCCTGGGGATGAACTTCTTCTGGAACCGCAACATCCACCTCGAGCCCTCGATTGACCTGAGCGGCTTCATGAGCCTGTCCGCTCCCATCCCCGTTGCGTTCGGCGACAACGACGTGGACTTTGACGTCGACGGAACCGACTACGGCGGCTTCGCATCGTGCGTGCCCGAGACCATCGGAGGCCCCCTGTCGCCCGAGTGCGACCACCTCGATGCGGACGGCGACCTCGACATCGACCTGCTCGATTTCGGCAGGTTCCAGGACTGTTTCAGCGGGAGCGGCATCGAGGCCGACGCGTCCTGCGGCGGCAATGCCACCGGCGGTTGACGTGCCGCTCGATCGCGCTCATCGCAGCACGATCAGAAGCATCCCCAACACGTAAATCGCCGCGATCAGCGCCGAATCGATGCCGAATCGCTTCAACACCCTCCGCTGAGTGCGGTAGCTCAGCCCGCCCATGACCACCGCCGTCAGCAGGATCGGCAGCACCCCGGCGATCATGGCTTGCTCCAGTTGGAACTGGTCGCCGGCCATGAGAAGGGTCCGCCCCGAAAACAGTGAAGTGGCTTTCAACATCGGCACCACGAAAATGTTGAACATGTTGCTGCCGAAGATGTTCCCCAACGCCATGTCGAGGTTGCCCAGCCGAACCGCCGCCAGCCCCGTGACGATCTCCGGCAACGACGTGGCGACCGCCAGAAACAACGAGCCGACAAACGTCGCCCCAAGAGGCCGCCCGATCATCTCGATCGGATGATCCGCCAGAACATCCCCCGTCTGCGCCAACCACCAGGCGGCCACAACCAGAACAGCCGAAACGCTGACAACCTTCAGCAGCAGACCGGGCGTTCGCTCCTGCGGAACAATCTCCTCCAGAACCTCAGCAGGACCGGGCTCGCCGCGCGAGATCATGTGCATGCAGGTGATGTACGTGACCGCGATTAATGCAGCGACGACCAACTCCGTAGTCTGGGCCCATGCCGGTCGGCCCTCGAATTTGGCCACCAGCAGCATGCCGATCAGGGTCACGGAAATCAGGACGATTCCGAACGAACTGCTCAATTTGTGCGAAGGACTCTTGTCCGTCAGGATCGAGCCCCCGCCCACAAAAAAATTGAACAAAAAGATCAGAACGATGTTGAAGCTGCAGCTTCCGAAGATGGCTGCGAATGCCAGGTCCGGCCGCCCAATCCACACGGCCGTGCAGCCCGTCGCCACTTCCGGAAGCGAAGTTACCGTGGCCAGCAGCAGCAACCCGATCCACGCGCCGCCCAGCCGGTACTCCAGCGCAACCTTGTCCGCGAGTAACGTCAGGCGGGCGCCCGACGCCACCACGACCACGCCGGCAAGGATGATCTCGGCCAGCAGCGCCCAAGTCGGGAGATCTGCGCCAAAGACCCAATTACTGAACAATGCGTGAACTCCGTCGCTTCGTTTGACCGCACCAAAGGCGGAGATTATAGCGGCGGATGCCGACGCGCGTCAGTTCGAAATGCAGACCGGAATTGTAAGCCGTGCGTGGACAGCTTAAGCGGGTGCCACCAGCGGCGTATCCGTGCTTAGCGAGGGTGCTATGGGCAAGCAGAGCCGCGGGCAGCGGCGGAACTTATCCGTGCCGCCAGGCTCGCCGCTCACGTCGGCTGCCACGTCTGGAGCAGGTGGATGTAATTGGCCCTCTCGAACATCCTGGGCCTTGGACACCGCTCGAGGTTCATGCTGCCGACCATCTGCTCCAGCGACTCATACTCGTGCTCCTCCATCCACGCCACCATCTCGCGCCGAATCGCCTGCAAATGATCCGGCCCGTTCCGCAGCAACACCGAGACGATCTGAACGGCCTGTGCCCCGCACATCAACGCCTTAATTGCATCCAACGCCGTGTGCACGCCGCCCGTGATCGCCAGCGATGCCTCCAACCGCCCGGACAGAATCGCCAGCCACCGCAGCCTCAGCAGCAGCTCCGACGAGCTGGAAAGCTCCAGATGAGAACGAACCTCTAACTCCTCGACGTCGATATCCGGCTCAAAAAAACGATTGAAGAGCACCAACCCGTCCGCGCCCGCCTCGTCCACGCGCTTGGCGAAGTTCGCGAGTGACGTGTAGAACGGCGAAAGCTTCACGGCCACCGGTACGCGAATCGACTCCTTCACCTCGCGCACGATCTCCAGCACTCGAGATTCGATCGCTTCGCCCGTCTCGTCCGAATCGGTGGCGACGTAATACGGGTTCAGTTCGATCGCATCGGCCCCGGATTGCTCGAGCGACCGCGCGTACTCCAGCCAACCGCCCAGCGTCGAGCCGTTCAACGATCCGATCACCGGGATATCAACCGCTTCTTTGGCCTTGCGAATCTGCTCCAAGTACTCCTGCTCGCCCAGGACGAACTCCGCCGGATCCGGAAAATAGGACAAAGCCTCTCCGAACGACTCGGCATGGGGTTCAGTGGCCCGATGTGTGGCCAACTCTTCAGCCCTGATCTGCTCCTCGAAGACCGACCGCATGACGATGGCAGCGGCTCCGGCATCCTCGACCCGCCGCAACGAATCCGACGTGTCGGCAAATGGGGACGCCCCGACGATGAACGGGTGCGGCAATTCAAATCCCATGAAATACGTCGTCAGATCCATCACTCGAGCTCCGTTCGCTTCCGCCTCGTCCGCGCCGCCGAGTTGTGCGCATCTACTCGGACCGGCCGCTCTCGTTCCCGTTGCCGCCGACATGCCCCGCAGGCAGCCGAAGTTCGGCCATGTGCTTGTAGATCGCGATGCGCCGCTCCGCGGCATCCTGCGCCCCGACCGCCAGGCGGCGGAACCTCTCCGCGTCGATCTTCTCGACCATCCGGAACCTCGTCTCGTTCCGCATGTATTCATTCACGGGGATCTTGCCCGCAGGCGCGTCCAGAACCAACGGCGGCTCGCCCGCCGCCACGCGCCGCGGGTCGTAGCGGTAAAGCGGCCAGATGCCGCTGTCCACCGCCCGCTTCTGCTGATCCGCGCCGAAGGCCAGATCGTACCCGTGCGCGATGCAGTGGCTGTACGCGATGATCAACGAAGGACCCGGGTACGTCCCCGCCTCCAGAAACGCCCGAACGGTGTGGTTGTCCTTCGCGCCGAACGCTACACTCGCGACGTACACATGACCGTAGCTCATCGCCATCAGGCCCAGGTCTTTCTTGTTGACCTCTTTGCCGGCCGCCGCAAACTTGGCCGCCGCCCCGATCGGCGTCGCCTTGGATTGCTGCCCGCCGGTGTTCGAGTAGACCTCCGTATCGAGCACGAGAACGTTAATGTCCCGCTGCATCGAGAGCACGTGATCCAGACCGCCGTAGCCGATGTCATATGCCCAGCCGTCGCCGCCCATCGCCCAGACGCTCTTGCGCACCAGGTAGTCGGCCAACTCGTGCAAACGCCGGGCCTCGGGTGAGTCCTTGTCACCCAGCTTCCGCCTCAGCGCTTCGACGCGCTCGCGCTGGGCCTTGATGCCGCCTTCGCTCGATTGGTCGGCCTGCACGATCGCCTGAACCAGGTCGTCGCCTGCACCGCTTTCTTTCAAAAGCGTCATGGCGTGATCGGTGTGAGCGTCGATCGCCAGCCGCAGCCCGAACGAAAACTCGGCCGCATCCTCGAACAGAGAGTTGTTCCAGGTCGGACCGCGCCCGTCGCGGTTCTTCGTGAACGGCGTCGTCGGCAGGTTGCCGCAGTAGATGGACGAGCAGCCGGTCGCATTGCCGATGATGGCCCGGTCGCCGTACAGTTGCGTCAGGAGCTTGACGTATGGCGTCTCGCCGCAACCTGCACACGCTCCGGAGTACTCGAACAACGGCTCGAGGAATTGAGAACCCTTGACGTCGATCCGCTCGATCGACGTCCGCTCAATCTCGGGCAGATCCAGGAAGAACGTGTAGTTCTCCCGCTCGCGCTCCCGCAGCGGCATCTGCGGCTCCATGTTGATCGCCTTGTGCCGCGGATTCTTCTTGTCCTTTGCCGGGCACACGTTGACGCACAGCCGACAGCCCGTGCAGTCCTCCGGGGCCACCTGGATCGTGTACTTCATCCCCTTGAAGTCCTTGGCCTTGTAGTCGGTGGACCGGAAAGTGGCCGGAGCCTTATCGAGATGCGCCCCGTCGTAGACCTTCGCCCGGATGGTCGCGTGCGGACAGACCATGGCGCACTTGTTGCACTGAATGCACACGGCCGGATCCCAGACGGGAATCTCCAACGCGATATTGCGTTTCTCCCACTGGCACGTCCCGGTCGGCCAGGTCCCGTCAACGGGAAATGCGCTGACCGGGAGCAGATCGCCCTTGCCCGCCAGCATTACGGCCGTTACACGCTGGACAAAATCAGGTGCCTCTTCCGGAACGATCGGCGGCCGACGGACATCGGTCGTCACCTTCTCGGGCACTTTCACCTCGTGTAGATGGGCCAGCGCCGCATCGACCGCAGCCCAGTTGCGGTGCACAACCGCGTCGCCCTTCTTGAGGTAGGTCTTCTTGATGGACTCCTTGATGTGCTCGATCGCCTCCTCGCGGGGCAGTACGTTTGAAATCGCGAAGAAGCACGTCTGCATGATCGTGTTGATGCGACCCCCCATCCCGGCCTCGTGCGCGACCTTGTTCGCATCGATGACCCAGAAACGCAGCTTCTTCTCGATAATGTCCTCCTGCACCTCGCGCGGGATGTGATCCCACACCTCGTCCGGTCTGAACGGAGAGGCCAGCAGGAACACCGCTCCCTCGACGGCATACTCCAGCATATCGTACTGCTCGAGGAAACCGAACTGGTGACAGGCTACGAAGTTCGCCCGTTTCACGAGATAGGGGGATCGGATCCTGCGGGGGCCGAAACGCAAATGGGAAATCGTGATCGCCCCCGATTTCTTGGAATCGTAGACGAAGTAGCCCTGGCTGTGGTTTTTGGTCTCCTCGCCGATGATCTTGATCGAGTTCTTGTTCGCCCCGACGGTTCCGTCGGCACCCAGGCCGAAGAACACGCCGCGAACCACGTCGGCCGGCTCGATGTCAAACTCGGGATCCACCGGCAACGACATGTGCGTCACGTCGTCCTCGATACCCACCGTGAAGCGCCGCTTGGGTTCGTCCTTGGCGAGCTCGTCGAAGACGGCCTTCACCATGGCCGGCGTGAACTCCTTGCTGGAAAGCCCGTAACGACCGCCGATCAGCCGCGGGGCCGCATCCGGCTTCGGCAGCCCGTTGTGCTCCGCTTCGCGTAACACGGCCGCCACGTCCAGATACATCGGCTCCCCGAATGCCCCCGGCTCTTTCGTGCGATCCAGGACCGCAATCGACCGGACCGTCTTCGGCAGCGCGTTCAAAAACGCCCTCTCGTCAAACGGCCGATACAGCCGCACCGTCACTACGCCGACCTTCTCGCCCTGTTCGTTCAGGTAGCGAACTGTTTCTTCGGCCGTCTCCGATGCGGAGGCCATGATTATGATGACGCGCTCGGCCTCCGAGTGTCCTGTATAGTCGAAAAGATGGTAGTGCCGGCCCGTTCGCTCGCCGAAGCGATCCATCACCCTCTGCACGATGCCCGGGCAGGCGTCGTAGAACTTGTTGCACGCCTCGCGCGCCTGGAAGAAAGCGTCCGGATTCTGCGCTGTGCCTCGAAGGCTGGGCCGATCCGGCGTCATCGCTCGCTGCCGATGGGCTTTGACCAATTCGTCGTCAATCATGTACCCCAGATCGTCGTCCGACAGCAGCTCGATCTTGTTGACTTCGTGCGACGTGCGGAACCCGTCGAAGAAATGCAGAAACGGAACCCGGCTCTCGAGCGACGACGCCTGACCGATGCAGGCCATGTCGTGCGCCTCCTGCACCGAAGACGACGCCAGCAGGGAGAACCCCGTCTGACGGCAGGCCATCACATCGGAGTGATCGCCGAAAATCGACAACGCGTGCGTCGCGAGCGTCCGCGCCGATACGTGCATGCAGTAAGGCGTCAGCTCGCCGGCGATCTTGTACATGCTGGGTATCATCAGCAGCAGGCCTTGCGAGGCCGTAAACGTGGTGGCCAGTGCCCCCGCCTGCAGCACCCCGTGCACCGATGCCGCGGCCCCTCCCTCCGATTGCATCTCCGTTACGGAGGGAACCACCCCCCAGATGTTGCGATGCCCGCGCGCCGACCATTCGTCGGCCAGCTCCCCCATGGGGGACGAAGGCGTGATCGGGTAGATGGCCATCACCTCGTTCAGCCGATAAGCCGCCGAGGTCGTCGCCTCGTTGCCGTCCACCGTTGCTATCTGTCTGCGATCCATCGGATAATCCCCGCAATATCAAATATCCGCCGTAAGGCGTGTCGCCTTTCTCGTTCCGTACGTCCGCACGTAACGCCGTGGAATCCGAGCCCCGCGCCCGCACGCGTAAACCCGTCGAGGTAGCTTGCAATCCGTATTCCAGTGTTGGGTCGGGCCGGACGGCCGCAACCAAGCGGCCAATCAAAGCGAAGTCGAAGCGCGGGTAGGGCGGGTTTCGCCCGCCGCGGCCATAAGGTGGATCGCACCTGCCGCCTTCGCAGGGCGGGTTTCACCCGCCGGGACTACTCCGCACACGGACGACCCGCCACGTATGCAATTAAAGTGACACTATAAAAACCCGAGGCTCCGAACAGTCTGCCCGGAGCGGGAGACGCCCGGATACGTCGTGAAGCTGGGTAACTTCTATTGGCCGACGGGGATTCGGGTGAGAACTGGTAGGCCAAGCGAGTCGCGCCGCTCGCTTCCCGCGAATCCCGACACGCCCAGCGGACTGCGTGCCGCTGCATCAATCGCCACAAAGGTCCCACGTTGCCAGGTATTGCCACGCGATCCAGCAGGATCCGACGAACGTTCGAACGCACAGGGCATGTTCCGTCGATGCGTTCGAGCGGTTGGTCCTTCGCTCGTTAATGTCCCGGAAAGGTCCGATCGACACGTCGCCCGAAGTCCTGCGCTTCAATCAAGGGGCGTTTGGGCCATGCTAACCTTGGACTCGCTTGATGGTCTCACTTTCAAAAGGTGGGCCCATTTGCTACATTGCCCGCGGATGCCGGGTTTGGGGCGTTGCGGGCAATGGGGCCTTGTGATGCCCCGTCTTAGGGGAGGAACTGCTTATGGCCATCGCGCGGGATATGAGTAAGGCTCAGATCACCTTCCAGGTGGCCGATCGCGACATCGACGAGTTCGAGGTAATCCGCTATCGGGGCACCGAAGGACTCTGCCAGCTTTACCGGTTCGAGATCGAACTCGCCTCTGATCACGATGCCGCCGACTTCGACAACATCATCGGCAAGCCGGCCGCGTTGAGCGTCTCCACGTCGCACGGGGTCAAGTGGTTTCACGGAGCCGTCGGCCGCTTCGAGGTCACCGGCGTGCGGGTCGGCGAACGCCGCGAAGGGGATAAGCTCAACTTTCGAGCGGAGCTCGTTCCAAACCTCTGGTTCCTCACGCATCGTTACACGTCGCGCGTTTTCCAGCAGATGAGCGTGGTCGACATCATCACCGACGTGCTGACAGAAGCCGGGATCCTGAGCGATCGCTTCGACACCTCAGGCCTGCAGCGGACCTACGAGGCCCGCGAATACTGCGTGCAATACCGCGAAACCGACTACAACTTCATCTGCCGCCTGATGGAGTCCGAGGGCATCTGGTGGTATTTCGAGCAGTCGCCTGACAAGCACGTTCTCAAACTGGCCGACTCCTCAGATGCCTACGTGACCGGCGAGGGGGAGAGTGAGGAAGGCCAAGGAGAAGAAGAGAGCGAAGGGGCGCTGCCGTTCGTGCCGCCGCGCGGCATGAACATCGACCAGGAGCACATCTTTCGCTTTCGCCTGGGACACTCCGTGCGACCGGGCAAGGTCGTCCTGAACGACTACAACTTCGAATCGCCTGCCATGAACCTGGAGGCGCTGGACACCAACGAGCTACGCGAGGACCTCGAGTTCAGCGACTGCCCCGGCAACTACACGGCACAGGGCGACGGGCAGACACTTGCCGGGATCCGCGCCGAAGAGTTCAAAGTCGGCCACGTCCGCGGCGTGGGCCAGACCAACTCGATCCGCTTGACGCCCGCCCGTGTCTTCGAGCTCACCGAACACCCCTCCGACGAACTCAACGGCTCCTACGTCGTG
This sequence comes from uncultured Phycisphaeraceae bacterium, assembly GCA_964574815.1. Classification (GTDB taxonomy): domain Bacteria; phylum Planctomycetota; class Phycisphaerae; order UBA1845; family UBA1845; genus CAZNPL01. The sequence continues at coordinate 28,151 of CAZNPL010000005.1, read as the reverse complement.
ACCACCATCACCCACCAGGGCAAACAGGCCATCACAGGGACGAGTACCGGCTCCAATGGCCGGTCCAGCGTGATTGGCGCCAGCGTCCACCAGTCACTCATCGCCGCCCGCAACCACGAGATTCCCGCCGTACGCGAGCTGGCCAACGGCCTGCTCCAGGTCGCATCGCGCATCGGCGTCGCCGACCCCACCGCCCGCCGGGAGCTGACCGAGTGGCTCTACCACGGCGGGCAGGTGGTCAGCAACCTCGCCGAGATCGCCTCCGCCACGGGCGTCAAGCCGCTCGAGTGGATGAACGTCCCGAACCTGATCGAGGACATCGCGCAAAACAGCTTAGTGGACTTCGACGCACCGCCCTATGAGGCGCGCTTCGAATGCATTCCGAGCGACGTCGAGTTCCGACCGCCCCGCGTCACGCCCTGGCCGAAGATCCAGGGACCCCAAACCGCCCGCGTCGTCGGACCGGACAACGAAGAAATCCACACCGACCAGTTCGGCCGGGTCAGGGTCCAGTTCAACTGGGACCGGGTCGGCAGCGAGGGCGGCGAGCCCAAGCTTCATGGGGCCGAGTCCTCGTGCTGGATTCGCGTCAGTCAGGGATGGGCCGGCGGCCAGTACGGCATGATGTTCATCCCCCGCATCGGGCAGGAAGTCCTCGTCGATTTTATCGAGGGCAATCCGGACCGGCCGGTCATTGTCGGGCGACTCTACAACCAGGACCATATGCCGCCGTACCCCCTGCCGGATGAAAAGACCAAGAGCGTGATTAAGACGACGTCGAGTAAGGACGCCGAGGGCAATCACGAGATTCGCTTCGAGGACTTGAAGGGACAGGAGCAACTGCTCATCCAGGCCCAGCGGCGCATGGACACGCGCGTCAAGGGCGGCCACTACCACACCACCGGCGGCTATTCACTCCTCGTCGGTGGCGAGCATGAGGGCGAGCTCAAAGGCGAGTACCGCCAGTTGGTCCACAAGGCCAAGCACGTTCACGTCAAAGGCGACCTGCTCACCTGGGTCGAACAAAACGAGCATCGTGTCGTTCAAACGGACCAGGCGACCGAAGTGCAGGGCACCAGATCCATGAACGTCAACGGGGACTACGGCGAAGTCGTCGGCAGCAACCACAAGCACGAGGTGACCCAGACCTACGCCTGCAAGGCTCTGAACATTAAGTTGGAAGCCAGCACCGGCATCGAGCTCAAATGCGGCGGCAGCAGCATCGTATTGACGCCGGCGGCCATCTTCATCCAGGGCGGCCCCCTGGTGAACATCAACAACGGCGCGGGACCGCCGGTGAGCCCTGTGGTGCTGATGGGGATGTCGCCTGGACAGGCCGAGGATCCGGGCGGCGCCCAATCCACCAGCCCCGGCCAGAACACACGGTACACCGCGACGCGCGAGGCCCCCACGCCCGGAGAGATGGAGCCGGAGGTCGAGCGCCACGAGTTCGCCGGTACCTGGATCGAATTTCAACTGGTAGATGCGGCCGAACAGCCCGTCGCAAACGAACGCTACCGCGTCACGCTGCCCGACGGGACGGTGGAAGAGGGAACCACCGACTCCGAGGGCGTCTGCCGCTTCGAAGACCTGGACGTCGGATTGGCGTATATCCAGTTGCCCGACCGGCCCGACCCGGCCTGGAGAAGGCTGCGCGTCGAGTGGGGATCGTAACGCGCCCTCGCGAGTGGAACACGACACGCATTCAACGGTGGACTGATGGCGGATTCCGAATCCAATACCGAATCAAAGCGGGCAATGGGGCAGACGGCCAGCCGGACCGTTCTGCAACTTCAGCAGGTGGGCTACAAGATCACCCTCTCCTACCTGGGACACGACCGAGTCGAGCACGATGATGACGACTACCGCTGTGTCTACGAACTGCAGCGCGGCGAGTCGGCCATCACCACCATCCCGTACATCATCCCCAATCAGGTGCGCAACGACCAAACGCACGAGGACGACGACAAGGCCGCCAAACCGTACGAAGACGAAGGCGACAATACCAACCCGCGCAACGATCAGATCTACCGCCTGATGATCACCGACAACCACGGGATGCGATCCGCCGACAGCAGCCTGCTGGGCCGAGGCGGAAACCCGGACGGCGACGAGGAATCCAAGCCGGCCAACTACGAGGTGGAACGCGGCGGCAAGCCCGACTGGATGCCCGACATCAAGCCGGTCGTTCCGCTGCGCATCACCGTTCGCAAGACGGTCGGACGCGTGCCCGTCGACCTCGACACCACCGTCAAGGTGCTCTGTCGCATCAAGGACCCCGTCGAGGAGTTCGACCAGAATCAGGGCAACCCGCGCGATTTCCTCGAGGGCTTCTTCGCCCAATACAACCGCGAACAGGACGATCCCGACGAGGGAGACGACAACTGCCAGGACACCTTCGGGGGCGTTAGAGACCCGGATTCCGACAACCCCGGCGTCAAGGCCACCGATGTCCTCGGCGTGATTCCCTATGAGGACCCGCCCCCGGCCGACACACCCGACGGGGAAGATCCTGCGACGGTCCAATTCGACGATATCGAGGATGCCACCGAGGGCGGCGAAAACAATATGGGCGCGGTGTTCGAGCTGACCGAGGCCGAGGAGGACGGCGTGACGGTCGGCGTGGCCGACGTCGCTTTTCGGCCGTATCCGGCGTTCGGCGACAACTACCGCTTCCTTTTGACGGTACTCGACGAAAGCGACAACGACATCCGCGATACCGAGGAGCACGGGGCCGAAGTCGAGCTTCTCGGTGACGCCGACGACCGCATCGCCAAGCCCCGGGCCTACACCACCGGGCGAATCGTGATCTGGAAGCGAATGAACATCAAGCTGGTGGTCCTGGCCAATCGCACCCAGCAGTCGGACATCAGTTGGACAGACGTGGAGAACACGTACAAGCGCGCGTTTATCGAAGTCGTACGCCCGGATGCCACCACCGGGTTCTTCACGCTGCGCGCCGAACAATGGATCACCGAACTCAAGAACGAGTTTCCGGCAACCGCCGACCAGAACGCCCTCGACGCCATCGCCGCCGCCCCGGCCCCGAATGATCTGAACACGGTCTACGGGCAGTATTTTTTCCCTCAGCATCTGACCGACAACTACACGCGAAATCGCCTCTCCGCGGCCATTCGCAACATCACCCGCACCGTCATCGAGCACGCCTGCGATAACACCTCGCCGCGACTGCTTTACCCCGGCTCGGCCGACGGGCGCAGGCAGGGAACCGAGGTCCGCGAGCGCAACAGCGAGGGGTTCTTCATCTTTCTCGTGCGGCGGCTCGGCTCGCCAACGGCGCCGGCGGCGTCCGTCCGCATCGGCAATCTTCTTGGCGCCTCATTCGGCGACCGGATGTTCTGGTTCGCCAACACCCGGGTCCATCCGAATGCCGACGTCGATTTGACGACCCAGACCCTCAGCCACGAAATGGGGCACGCCCAATACCTCAGACACGCCCACACGCAGGGACCCATCGCCGGCTTCGGCGGCGGCGGCGATCAGGCCCGATGGTTCGCGGCGCCGCCCGCCTCGGGCCCTGCTCCCTCGGCCGTGAATATCCGCCTCTTCGACAGCCGTAAGAACAACCAGATCCTCGACCACGACCAGGCCGATGCCTTCAACTGCCTCATGTCCTACACGGCGCCCGACGCGCTCAAACCGCCGTTCTGCGGCATGTGCACCCTGACCTTGCGATTCTACGATCGGGTCGAGATTCAAGACGAAGACGAGTACCAGGAAGAGATTATGGGCGGACACGATCCGGCGGCGATCGTCCGCGTGTCCATCAGCGGAAGCGGGAGATGGACGTTAAGAGAACCCCCGACCGTCGATGGTACGCCCAAGCTTCCTGACCTCCAGGTCGGCCGGTCCATGCTGATCGCATGCGTCGGCGCCGAGTTCGATTACAACGTGACCTCCACCGCCACCCGGAAGGCCCGAGTCAACCTCTCCTGCTGCGACGACAACCCGTCGAATCTCTGGAGTCAGTCAGGCGACGGTGAAGTTCGAATCGCCACCAGGAGCCACGGTGGCGTGCCCACCCACATCCGCATCACCGGGCGCACCGCCGGAACAGCTACCCTCTCCTTCGCCAAGAGCGGCGTGACGGCCTCCGCCGAGATCGAGGTAACGGCATGAACGTGACCACTCCCCAAAGGATCGGACGCGACGATGGATAACGAACTGACCGTAACACTCAAGCTCAAACGCGACGAATGCATTCGAGGGGAGTCGGTGTTCTTCGAAGTCACGGTCACGAACACGTCGCCCGCGCCGATACCCGAGTTTCTCCCCTTTGACTCGGACCTCAAGACGGTCATGCTCACCGCTCAGAGCGCCAAGGGAAGTGTGAGCGCCAACCAGTTGTCCGCCGACGCGCGCGACGGCGTCTACCATCACGATCCCACCGAACAACCGCCCACCTTTACCCTCGCGCCGAACGCCTCCGTGACCCTCGCCGGAGACTTGCTCGAGTGGTTCGGTGAGCTCGAACCGGGCCGATACGAGATCACCGCCGAGCACATCTTCGGCGGCGAATCGAAATCGGTCCCCCTCAAGATCCACCCCCCCGCCGCCGTGTTCGCCTCCACGCCTCGATACGCCGCACAGAGCCCGGCGTCGCCGTTCACCGGCGCGTGGGCACATCAGGAGAGCGAAGGCTTCCTGCTGTTCTATCAGCATCAAAGCCCGACGCTGCCGCGCAATCCACGCCACGGAATACGCGTCGCCAACCCCAAAAAGGAAGTCGAGCCGCACGCCGCCGTGTTGCCGGTCGGTGAGGTCGATACCGGGCACCTGATCTGGCTCGATCCCAAGAGCCAGCTTCAAGTAGCCGCCGTCACCATCCAGGACGAAGCAAGCATCTCCGGATGGGAAGTCAAACCGCCCTTCAAGGGACGGCTGCTCCTCTCGCCACTCAGCATGCCGGATTGCCGAGTATTCGTTCCCTACGCGGATGAAAACGGCAAGAAAGTCGCCATCCTGGAAATCGATGCGGATGGAGACGTCAAGATCCACGAGATCGACGTCAGCAAGACCCAGGGCCTGGGGCCCTATGTGTGCCTCTGGCAATACGACGCGTGGCTGCATTTCTGCTGGGCCGGCGCCGGCGGCCGGGAGATCCAGCACGCCCGCCTCCCTCTGCACGATACGGCCGCGGGCTTCGTCACGCACTCGGCGCACACGTCCGACGATCCGATCCTCTGGATCGACGGCTACGTCGATACGAAGGCGCCTGCCCGCGACGCCCCGTATTTTGATGAACAGCTTCCGCCCGAGCGACGCGGGCAGGTCGAAATGCCGCCCCCGGCGGCGGTGATGCTCTGGTGCGTCGCCTCGGCGACGGCCGGCCTCCGCTGCGTACGTGTAGACGTCGCCAAAAGCACCGGCAGACTCGATCAAACGCTGCCCACCGGCGGCGCCAAAGAGCTGCGGGTCCTCAGCTCGGTGGTCACCCACGAAAACTTCAGCCTGGCCATGCTGCTGGCCGGCGAGAAGAACGCGCTTTACTTTGCCAGCACCGCCACCCGCCGCTTCGAACCCCTCGATAAACTCGTCAAAGAACAGGTCACGCTGGAATCGTGCCCGGCACTGATCACCGCCAGCCGCCAGGGCACCGCCGCCTGGGTCTACCTCCGCTACATGGCCCACGATAAGACGGTGCGCTACCTGCGTCTGGAACCCGAAAACGAACCGGACCCCGTTGAACAACGGGCCGGCGCCACCACGCGCCGCCGCAGGAGGTAAACGATGCCCCCGGCCGCAAGAGTCACCGATATGCACACATGTCCGATGGTCACCGGCGTGGTCCCGCACGTCGGCGGTCCCATCATGCCCCCAGGCTGTCCCACGGTGATTATCGGAGGGCTGCCCGCCGCCCGGATCGGCGACATGGTAACGTGCGCCGGTCCGCCCGACACGATCGTCAAGGGCTCGCCCACGGTGATAATCGGCGGCATGCCCGCCGCACGCCTGGGCGACAACACCGCCCACGGTGGCGTCATCACCCTAGGCCACCCCACGACAATGATCGGGCCTTAGTTACGCGCCGCGCATGATACTCCGACGCGATGCCGCGGATGACTTGTCCGCCGTACGCGGACAAGCGGGGTGTCATGGGCAAGCAGAGCCGCCATTGGCGGCGGAGCTTGCCCGTGCGCCGGGTGCCACTGGCGGCTTGCCCGCCAGTGCGAATGCAACAAGAGCACGGGCAGGTCCGCCTGAGGCGGACCGGTCGCTCCCAAAACTGAAAACCGACACACAGCGCTAAGACCCGGACTCCCCGGCAGGTTCCGCGTCTTCGTCCGACGGCGCCGCAGACACGGGCGCGTAGCTCCTATCGTTGCGAATCGACGCGGGTTGCACGTCCCGCGTGAGTTGCTCGATCCGCCGCACAGCGAAATGCACGTTCGACTTGTGCCCCCGCTCGTGCTCGATCACGTCATGGTACAGCTCCAGCGCCCGGTCACGTTCGTGCAACCGATAGTCGTAAACCACGGCCGCCTGAAACCTCGCCGGGTGCGGCGTCTCGGGATTCCACGTAAACGCCCGCTCGTACCAGCGAACCGCAATCGGCTCCTCCCCCTTGAAGTACTCCTTGTGAATCTCGCCGCAATAGAACGCCGCATCGTCGATCTTGTCGCTGTTCGGATAACGCTCGATCAATTCGCGAAACATCTCCAGCGCCCGGCGCATCTTGTTCTCGCTGTAGACCACCGGCGTGCCGTGACCGCCATCCTCCATCAACGACACGGCCCGCTCGAACAGATTGTCCGCCTCGGCGATCGAGTCTCGAGCCACGAGATCGTCGGCCGGTATCTCCGCGGCCAGCAGATAACGAAACGTCTTGACGCGATTCAAGTCGTCCAGTTCGCGCCCCGCCCACCGCCGCTTGGCCGTGTAACCGTGCTGATCGTAGTACTCCGACAATGCCTTCAACGAACGATGGTACATCGCCCGGTGATAGGCGAGTTGCTCCACCAAATCGACCTCCTGAGCGTCCGCGATCCGGATGTCGGGCAGGTCAATGCCCTGGGGGTCGTCGATGTCCGCCGTCGGACCCGCTACCCGCTGCCGCGGTTCCCAGACCGGATCAGTATTGCAGCCGGCCAGTCCAGCCGCGAACATTACGATCATTGTCATCAGGGCGCGCATGACCGACTCCTCCTCCGAAGAACGCTCAAGTTGCGGTTCACGCCAATTCGAAGCGGAACAGATTAGAACGGCGCCGATCGTGGACGTCAAGGTGAACGCGGGCGGCTCGTCCGCCCGTGCCCCGCCGCTCGGGTGCCACCGGCGGCTTGTCCGCCCGTGCTCCGCATCCTTCGCCCGCCAAGCCCACCGACAGCCAAGCTCCCGCCCGAACCCGCCTGTGGGGTCACGCACAACTTCGACACGCTCACAAACGGTGGTCTCACGAAGTGGGGCTGTACGGGCCTGTGAATTCTTTCTTCCTGCGCCGGCGGCTGCAGCGGTAAACCCCGCAAGCGAAGGGCTCTATAATCACAAAAGTCGCCATGTCCGCGAAACAGGCTCTATCCGAGAGGAACGAAGGCGCCGAAACGCCGCCCAAGTCAGAGGGCACGCCTCACGATCGGGTGCCGCCTAATCGCAGTAGGCTGCGACGCTGGCTGCTGCGCCTCGCCGCCGTCGCCCTGGCCGGCGCGGTGTCTCTGCTGCTGGCCGAGTTGCTCTGTCGCCTCGTTATGCCGAGCTGGCAACCTGCCAGGGGTGAGCGGGCCATCTTCTGGAGGTACGACCCGCACCTGGGCTGGTCGCATCGACCAAACCAGCATGGTCGTTTTGCCGGCCCTCATTGGAACGTCACGGTCCGCCACAACGCCCACGGCCTTCGTGACGTCGAGCATGACTACGCCAACCCCACCGGCACCCCGCGCCTTCTCATTCTCGGGGACTCCTACGGCTGGGGCTTCGCCGTCGAGCAGGATGAGATAATCTCGGCCAGGCTCGCCGAAGAATTGCAGAACTGGGAGGTGATCAACGGATCGGTCAGCGGATACAGCACCGATCAGCAATGGTTGTGGTATCGGCGGGATGGCCACCGTTACGGACCCGATTGGGTCCTCCTCCTGATCTGCCGCAACGACATCGCGGGCAACGCCAAGGGCTATTACCACGATCACAACAAGCCCCGATTCTTCCTCGAAGATGGCAAACTCGAACTGGCCCGCGTGCCGGTCCCCAGGTCAACCCTCTACGAACGCGTGCGCAACTGGCTCGTTGGCCGAACGTACCTGGGCAACGGGATCCGGCGCGTCGAGTGGCAGTTGCGGACCGGCGGCCTGTGCCCCTCCGCGGAGGAGCTGCTGAAAACCGACGCCGAACGATTCGAGATCACCCGGTCGATCCTCGCAGCATTCGCACGGGAGCTGCGTTCTCAATATGTGGCGTTCGGCCTTGTGCTCATTCCGATGGACGAGACACGGGCCGCCTGGATACGCGATGTTGCGCAACAAAACGAGATCCCGATCTTGGATCTCGGCCCACGATTTCGCCAGGCCGAGGCCCGTGGAGCGGTGTTGACGTTCGAGCGCGACCCCCACTGGAACGCCGCGGGACACCAACTGGCGGCCTCAATCATCGCGAACTGGCTGACCGATGAAGTCCTGCACGCACCGCCCGTCGCCCGGGCTCCAAAAGTGCGAAAGTGAACTCGCCGGCGCTCGGGCGTCAGGCCGCTCCAGGAGGCGCGGCCTCGGCGACCGGCGTCGGATCCGACGCCCGCCCATTGATCTCGTCGTAACACTCCTGCAGCAACGCGCGATACTCATCGGACGAGTAAGACATGCACTCCTCTAGAACCTTCAACGCCTCCTCACGCTGTCCGCGCGCCGCCAGAATGCGTGCCAGCGTATCCGCCACGGCCGCATCGCCGCCGTAAGTCAATCCATGCGCCTCGCGAGCTCGGGCCAGATCCGATGGCGCTGGCCGACCCGAAAGGTAACCCGCCCACGCAAGCGAATTCAATGTGCGATGACCGGGCGCCTCCCGTTCGAGCCACTCGGCGAGCTCTTCCGCCGTCTCGTCGCGCCCCAGCCCGCGCAACGCTTGGTAGTAATCGCAGATCCCTCTTGCGACGTAGTCCTGATACCAGTTCCGGATGCCGCCCGCCTCGGAAGACTCATCCGACTGAACGCGCGGTTTGTATCGTACGGCCTTCCGCCGGAACTCCGCGGCCGCCCGTTCGAGATCGAGGTCCGCCGCGAGTACCTCGTAGCGGCCCGCGGCAAGCAGGGCGTCAAATGCCTCCTCCGTCAGCGCCGCGCGCAACTTCGGGTCCGATGTCTCCTCGCGCAAAGGCTCGTAAAGCGCCAACGTCTGCGCGGGGTAGCCTCGGTATCGATTGACGTTGCTCACCAGCTTGAAACCCGTCATATCGAATCTCTCGGTCTCCAGACGCCGTCGCGCCGCTTCGACACGCCCCTCCAACGCCCGTTCGACGACCGCGTAGTCCTCAGCCAGCCCCGCGAGGTCCCCGACGAGCGACGGCGCGACTTCGTCGAAAAGCTCACCGGATCCGTCCTGACAGCGATCCAGCGCCCACAGATACTCGGCCAGTCCCTCCTCAACCTTCCCCTTGTCCACCAACGAGCGAGCCAGGGAAACATGCGCCCGCAGCATTTCACGCCGGGCCACGTGGATACGATCCTTGCCCACGGCGAATTCCCCCGCGTAGGACAGGAACACGTCCTCCGGCACCGAACCGACAAAGCGATCAATCTCGATCTGGTCCGGCCCCAGAAACACAATCGTCGGGGTTGCTCGCACCCCGTACCCAAGGGCCATGAACCGGTGCTTCGTTATGTCCATCCTGATCGGCACCGTCAGCGCTTCGAGCAATGTTCGCGCCGGCTTCGAATTCATGATCCGGTCCATCGAAGCGCACGCCGGGCATCCCGGAGTCGCGAACATGACCATGATCGTCTTCCCCTCTTTGGCTGACTTCTCTTTGGCCTGCGCCAGGTCCAGTTCCTCATACACCGGCGGGGCCGGCTCCGGAGCCTCTTGCACCTGCTCGGAAATGTTGTCGTTGGCGATGGCCTCCGGAACAACCGGCTCGGGTTCCTTCGACTCACAAGCCCCGAGCAACCCGACGAGACCCCAGCACAAACCCAGTCTTACATATCGTGTCATGGTTCCGGTCCTCCCCGACGGGAATGGATTGATTGGACGCCGGCCCGAAGAAGCCGGCTGAACGCTGACGCCGATCGGCACTTCGCGAAAAGAACTCTTGCCGCCGTCCGCCATCACTGAGCATCCGACGCAACACGATGAAAGACGACATAGAGCCGCTCTCCAACCAGCTTACTGTACAAGACGCTCAGTACAAGTAAAAACCGGGCTTCCATGCCGAACAGAGCAAAGACACACAAGTCCGCCGTGGTCATCATTCCGCCGAACGAATGCTCGGACCCGAACGAGGCCATCCGGGGACACCACGACCGCCACGACCGCCGCTGCCTCACCCCACCCAGTGCCAATTCACGAATTCCCCCATGTTCCGGGCCTGAAACGCCAGCAGGCAGAACGATGCAATGGACAGAACCCAAGCCCGGTGTCTTTCCTTCAGCAACAACACTGGCACGCAAAAGACCGGCCATGCCATCAACGCGTAACGCGAAAACGACATCAGATCGCCCTTGGTCATCAGCGGAATCAGAATCACCACCGCGCCGTACGCCGTGTAATGAGCAGGCACGACCCGAACCCCGACGAATAGGCCGAACACCCACAGCGCCATCACGGCGACGTCGATCTGCGATCGATGAAACCCGTGGATCGGTAGTCTTGGAAACTCCAGCACGGCCCCCACCGTGTTGTTCCAGAGGTTCTGCCACACCGACGTCGGCTCGTAACCCCACCACTCCGTAACGCGTGTGAAATAGAACGGGTCCCCCGTCTTGACCGCGTTATGAACCAGGAAAGCCCCGACGGGTAAAGCGGCCGCGACCAACCAGAGCAGCCGAGCGCTTTCCTTCCAGTCCCAACGCCGTTCTCGCCAATGCCGCGCCGCATGCCACACCAGTGGCACTACGAACAGCGCAACACCGTTCGGCCGCGTCACAGAGGCCAGACCGATGCAAACGCCCGCCCAAAGCCATCGGCGCTTCTCCGATGCCGCAAACGTCGCCACGCTGAGAAGCAAAAACAGGCTCTCGGTAAACGGAACGTGCAGGAACATCGCGAACGGCCAGCACGCCAGCACGGTAACCGTCCAGAACGCCGCGTTCCGCCCCGAACAGCCCGCTAGTAGCCGATAAAGCAACAACAGCGCAACCACGCTCAACACATTCGCGGCGACAAAGGCCGCCGCCTTCAAATCGGGAACGACGAATGCCGTCCCCCGGATAACGACTGGCCACAACGGAAAGAAGGCGTACTTCAGCCCCACGTCCGTGTCCGCGATCAGCTTCGGACGCGCGGGCGCGTCGGCCGCTTCGATCTCCGGGCCGGAGGGATAACCGTTCTCGGCAATAGCCAGGTACCACTGGGCGTCTGATCCCACCCATAACTCGAAGAACCGGATGTCCGACCGGTCTGTGTAGCGCGCATTGAAGCGGTGATGGTGGAAATTCAACTCGTAATCGCGGACGCTCAACTCGCCGGCACGCGCCCAGATCACACCCGCCGCCAGCACGGCCACCTTGGTGACGATGACCACGAGGACGACTGCCGCTGTCCACCGGCGCTCAGATAACACCGCCTGTTCGGAGCCTTCGCCCCCGGCCGGGGCTTCTTCGGATGGCGCTGTACCGCCGTCGGGTGTGGAGCTCATAGGCCCTGCCCGGGCGCGTGGACGTAACCGACCGCGCCGAACGTCAACGTCGCCGCTGCGCCCGGAGAGGGGCGCAGGTCACCGTCTTCACAAAACGCAACGACTCAGTGCTCTTTCCCCTGATACTCGCGCGTATCGGTCTTCACGCGGATCTTGTCACCGGTCTTGATGAACAAAGGCACCTGAACGACGGCGCCGCTCGAAAGCTGGGCCTCCTTCTGCACGTTCGTACTGCCCCCGGCGTGCTCCACCGGCGCGGTGTCGACCACTTCCAGCACCACCGCCGACGGAAACTGAATCGACACCGGCTGCCCTTCAACCATCAGAAAGCGGTAAGTCTCCTGTTCAACCAGTAAGTCCAGGTAATCACCGAGCATGTCCGCCCCGATCGGGCACTGTTCGAACGACTCGGTGTCCATGAACACCCACTCCTCGCCGCCTGTGTAAAGATACTGCATCGGCCGCGTTTCGGCCGCCACCTCCTCCAGCTTGCCCAGCTCATCCAGCGTCTTCTCGTTTGGGTGACCGCTCCTGATGGATCGCAGCTTGACGTGAACCGTTGGCCGCATCTTGCCCGTCTGAGCGACCCGGTAATCCAGCACCGTAAACAGCTCGCCCTGATGCCGGATCACCATGCCCTTGTGCAGATCATGCGTCAGCGACATGTCGCGCCTCCAATCGGTTGAGGTGTCAAGGCCGGATCACTCCATTATGCCCGGTCGATTTATGCTTGTCACGACTTGGAAGGCGTAACAGACCCTGCGGGGTGTGCGACAGTTCAGGCGGCGTTCAAATCTGGGTGCCACGCGTCCGCCTCAGGCGGGCCCGCCCGTGCGGTTCCCTGATTGACGATTCAGGGAGGCTGCCAGTGGCATCCGCCCAGTCGATCACGGACCCGGTCCTGCACGCGGCGTCATCGTTTGCTCACCAATAGGCCATTTTGATGGCGCAACGGTCAGCGAGATCTCTCCCTGACGATCCCGCGCACGCGACTTATCTCAAATCGAACAGGTCGTTATCGTCGCTCTGCCCGAACCAACCGATGCCGTAGCGATCCGGATCGGCCCGGTACAAGCCACTTGCCCACGTGAACGTGCGCTCTCTGCTGTCCACGTGGCCGTCGCACCAGGCGACGTTCGCCGACTTGCGGTGGCGAAAATGAATCGAGGGATCCGCCCGATAGCCCGGAAACTGAGGATGGAAGCGGGGCTCGGCGAAGCTGTACTCGATCAGCGTCGACGCTGCGAACGCGCTGTCGGCGAACATGATCGTCGCGGCCGGCACGTTTACGCGGTCGGCAGGCGCACCGGCCCGGTCGTCGGTCACGATGTATTCGCCGATGGCATAACGTTTGAGCTGCATGCCGATGAAAGCGTTGTTATAGCCGTAACCGCCGTTGCTTTCCTCGAAGCCGCCGCTTCTGGCCGCGATCTCCGCAGCCGGGAACGTCGGGCACTGGCGGATCGCCCCGTCGGGCCCCAGATAAGGGACAAGCGGCCCGCGACTCGAATCGAAGGGTTCGCTGGGATGATCGCGTGTCCCGTGCCATCGATGAAGGTTCTCGAGAAAGTCGGCCGCCCCGGGACAGTAAATCCGGTTGTTCTCCTCCGCGTAGTACTCGTTCGCCAGCGCGACCTGGCGGATATTGGACCGGCAAACGACAGACTTCGCCTGTGCCCGAGCGGCCGACAGCGACGGCACCAGCATGGCCAGTAGGAGCGCGATCATCCCCATGACCACGAGGAGCTCGATCAGGGTAAAGCCGCCACCAACGCGCTTCGCACCGGTCCTTCGCACAATCAGCTTCCTGCGATCGTATTCCTCACGGCACTGCACCAGCGCCCGTGCGCGACGTAGAGCCAACGCCGTAACCGCTGCCGGGCGCCACTGGCGGCTTGCCCGCCAGTGCTTTGCAGCCGCCAGCCGTGGTATCGATTCTGGCAACGCGCCGCGCAACACTGTGAACGAAGTTTTCCTCTACCCCGGCCCCGTCACACGAGATTTAAAAGCGGCCACGTCGAACAGGTCGACCAACGCGTCAGCGTTACGATCCACGGTTACGCATAATTCGCCTCCCGCAACTGCGCGCCCGAAGCACATCTGCACACAAGCGAAATCCGACAAATCGATGTCGCCGTCTTCGTCGCAATCACCAAACGGATCAGGCGCCGCATCCGCCACGCCGTCGATCTCCGGCGACTTCTCGTTGAAAAAGGGCAGAATCACGTCCGTCGGGTTCGTAATCCGAATGAAATCGAAACCGGCCAGGCCCGCCGGCTGTCCGGTTTCACCATCAATAGCCCATGCAATGTCAAACGCATCGCCGCCGCCCGACCCATGGCTGATGCCCACCGTGAAGGGATCGTCCGGAACCGTGTAAAACGCCTCGGGTGTCATCAACGGATTGTCAACCTCGTTGTCAGCGTCAGTATCACCGAGCACGAGTGTCGGCGTGTATTCCGCGTAGCCGTAAATGCCCTCGGTGTTCCCGCCCGTGGACGGATTCTCAATAATCGCCTGCCCAAACAGATTGGGCGGCAGCTCGTAAGCGATCGTCGTCCAGCTCCCTGAATAGCCGGGCGGCACCCACGACAGATTCGCGGGCGGCGTTCCCGTTTCCGGATCGTCATCCCAGGAGCGCGAAGCATAGTGAGCGGCCGGATCGGCGATGTGTGAACCAGGGATCAGGTACCAGCCTTCGCCCTCATCGATCCACCCGTTTCCGTTCGCGTCCAACGCGATCTCGATCGTCGCACACTCAGCCCAGTGCCGGTTGCCCTTGTCATCAGCCCAGGAGGCGTTCCCAAACACGATCGCGTCCATCCCAAACCAGTTGAGAGGATCATCTTCGACCACGTGATCGAACCTCAGCGTGATAAACCCCCCGAATCCGCCTAGCGATACGATTGACGTGTTATCGGGAACGAACGTCCCGCCGCCGGACGGCGCTCCAAGGGCCGCCAACGGGTCATTGAAGCCGGCATCATTCACAAACTGTCCGGGCGCCGGGGCGAACTCGATCACCGCCACCGCAAAAGGACTTTCAGCCGGCGCCGGAAGGGCCAGCCCGCCCCAGAGTGCTGCGACGGTCGCATGATGCCAACATACGCTCATCGAACCGGCTTCTCCTCCTGAATAACAGACTCTGCGACAGACGTATGAAGCCCTGCTCGTACGTGACAATCTCCAAGCACCCGTAATCGACTCATGCCGCCGCTCCTTTCTCCCGTCTCCGCTGAACCGCGCAACGAAGATCCGGAAAGCACAAAAAGAAATCCCGGCCCTTCGGAACAGAAGAGCCGGGATCGTTGGAGTCGTCACAGCGGAACCGCAACCACGTGCGAAGGATGGCCATGACCATCATTTCGCGGCATGAGAGTCCGCGCTTCATGGCGACTGATCGCGGCGCCCCAGACACCGAGGGCCCACGTCAGCAGACTGCGATGATCGGCAGGTTTTCTGGCTTACGGATCGTCCTACTGACCGCGCCTTCTCCGCAGGGCTGCCCGATGCACCAGCGGCATCGCACTAGGCCTGCAAATGGCTCGTTGCGGCGTTCGTCCCCGATTACAGCGGCGGGTCCACGGTGGATTTTCACCACCTTCCCTCTTACGTCCGCCGAAGCGGACACCGAAATCGCGAACTATTCAATTGTCAAAGTGCAAGACTTCTCACCTGCGCACGGAAGTCTCCCACAAAGCACCCCGGGCGTCAACACCGACTCACCCGTAACGCTCGCCGCTGGACCCAGGTCGCGTCGTGCGTGTTGGACGAGGGCGCCACGGGCAAGCGGTGCCGCCATCGGCGGCGGAGCTCGCCCGTGCGGCGCTTCCCCTCGGCGGGGTGGCCCAAGTGGCGCCAGCGACCTGGGGTCACGACTCGAGCACCAGCCAACACCAGACTGCACATGCCCCTTGTAACACGACCACCTGCCCAGCCTTGATGGGTTCGCAAGATCTGAACGCACCGGAATCCCCGAACTTGCGATTGCGGCCCGCCCCGCCGATCGCCAAGGGACCGTAACTGTCCACCCCCTCACCGTCTGACCGGGCGAAGTCAAGCCGCACCGCGCTGTTGCGCCATGCGCTGCTACGTCAATAGGTTACGACCTTTCCCCGAATCACTGGTGGGGGCTGCTGGCCGCCAGTAATTCGCGGCCTTAAAGTGGGTATTGGAATCCGTGCTAAGCACCCCTCAGCCGGATGCCTCACCGCACGCTCTCGGACCGCAAAAGAACCCGGGGCCCGCGCCGCCTGGCATGCAAAATGACTCCGCCCGGAACATGCGGCGGAACGGACCTTGCTTACCCCGGATTCGCTGCGATTCAACCAGATTTTCGAACGACCGCCTTAACTGCCGATGTCCAGTTTGCTATAGTGATATCAGGAACGTCCAAACGAGGCTACTGCCATGCTCGACAGGGAGCCTGTTTGTACTGAACCGATAAAGAACCGCAGGGAGGCTGGTATTAGGGATGCCAAAGACGAGCCCGCTCCGACGGGAGGTCTGCGGCCCCGGCCGGCCACCCCCCTCGAATGAGGGTTCTGCAAATGCCTCCCATCGGCATTAAGGTGGTTCCTCGAATTTGGACGTGCAAGGGCTTGCCGATCCTCGACAAGCCCGTTTTCATGCCTGAGGGCGGCTCGTAGATCCCGCCCGTCGAAATGGGCAAGTCACCGCCGGCTCACACGAGGCAAGGCCGACGGGACACGTACTGGTTTCAGGAGTAGCGCCCGACTGACCGGACGCCCGGATGACGATATACTAGGGACATGATGGGAAGAGTCGTACTTTTCGAAGATGCGGTCTTTGCGAACCTCCTGCCGTTGACCTACTGGCGAACCGTGTTCGAGCTGCGCTGCGGCAGGCTCGGTCTCGGCGAACGCCTCGGAAAGATGCTGGGAACTCCGGCTTCCGGCCTCTGGACCCGCGACTGGATCGCGAACGTCGCTGCCGAACGCTCGGGCCTTCCCATTAACCAGCCCGTGCAGCCCGGCGACCTGCTCGTCAACGGACGATGGATTCCTGAGCGACCCGTAAATATCGAAGAACCCCCGTACGTCGCGACGCACGAGGGCCAGATCGCTTACGTCGCCTGCGACGAGAAGCTGGCCAAGCGCCTCGCCCCGGAGGATTTCCTCGACCGTAGCCGATGGCCCGACGTCGTATCCGGCACGCGGCACGGACGTGTCGAAGGCCCCCTGATTCAGTACCCGTGGGACCTCGTGGTCCAGACACCTCCCGTCCTGCACCGCGAGTGGGATATGCAGGACGCCCGTATCGACGGCGAAGTGCACGACTCGGCCGTGCTCCTGAACGAGTCGGCGATCCAGGTCGCCGCCGGCGCCAGCGTAGGCCCGCTGGCCGTCATCGATGCGACCGAAGGACCGGTGTTCATCGACAGCGGCGCAACCGTCCGGCAGCATGCGTGCGTCTCCGGCCCCGCCTATGTCGGCCGCCACTCGGTCATTCATCCGCATACGTTCATCCACGGCGGAACATCAATCGGACCGGTATGCAAGATCGGCGGCGAGGTCGCCGCGAGCGTCTTTCAGGGCTATTCGAACAAGGCTCACTCGGGCTTCCTCGGCCACGCATACGTCGGAAGCTGGGTGAACATCGGCGCCGACACCACCAACTCGAACCTCAAGAACACCTATGGTACAGTGCGCGTGCCGATCAACGGACAGGACGTCGACACCGGCCTGACGTTCTTCGGATGCATCTTCGGAGACCATGTGAAAACCGGCATCCAGCAGGCCATCTCGACCGGCAGCGTGTTCGGGTTCGCGGCCAACGTGGCCGGCAGTCGCATCCTGCCGCACTTTGTGCGATCATTCACGTGGCTGACCGACGGCGGCCTCGAGGACGGCGACGCCGAACGACTTGCCCGAACCGCGGCCAAGGCCATGGAACGCCGCGACGTGACCATGACCGAGGCTGAGCACGCCCTGTTCGAAAAGCTCGCCGTGATCGTCGAGTACTTCGAGCCCAGCGCCCTTTCACAGCGGGCGATTTTCGAAGCGGCGTCCGACCGAGGCCGACCCGAGCCCATGCCCTCCTACGGCGAGCCGGGCACGCGCTGACCCCGGCCGCAGCCTCAAGTAACCGTGGCGCTCGGGTCGATCTGTCTGGTAAAGACCGGCGTTCCATGCGGTTACGTTCACCAGGCCGGCCAAGCAGTGGAGAACACGATGCGACCCGGATCCTGCCTCATCCTCGTGCTGCCCGCGGTGCTGTGCTGTACCGCCGGCTGCGACGTACAGTCCATCCGCGAAATCATTCAGAATCAGACGGCTACCTTCGGACTGCCCGGCGCCGGTGAGCGAGCAGGTGCTCCGATCAATTCCGGTCTGCGCGGCACGATCCAGGTCGAGTTCGAGAACCGAACGCCGTTCCGAGCAATCTTCACCTATGGCACGTTCGATAACACCGACGAGCGAACCACCCCGGCTTTTCTTCAGTTTAGCGCAGACAGCCGGTTCATCCCGCCCGGCACACCGGCCACACTGGAAGGCCTCGCCGAAGAAGGACCCATCGACCTGCCGTGCGCCCGGGTCTTTTCGGTCGGCAGCCGATCCCTGATCAATCTGATCGCCAAGAACCCCGGCCCGACGCCCGAAGTGATTGATGAGTCGGGCCTGCTGGACGGTGCCGGTTTCAGCGACGGCGAACTCGGCACGCCCGGTGAATCCGATCCCGACCAAGGCTTTGCCGCCGGCTTCGAGGCCCGCATCGGCGTCGATTTCGAATGCGGCGACCTGCTGAGCGTGTCGCTGGATTTCAACGACCAGGACGCCAATAACTTCCGAGTCGAACTGCAAGTGACCCCAGGCGGGGCAGGCTGACACGCACTCGATGGGCCAGCCGCCCTCCGGCTTTCCCGCCCCCCGAACCGAGACGAGAGCGGGCGGGCCGAAACGCACGGAAGAGCCGGATGCCGGGTATCGGGCCGACGCGCTGCGTCCCGACATCCTCGCCGACACGCTTGAAGCCTGCTTTCGTTTCTCAGCGGGAGGGGCCGTTTCGTGCGGTCTGCGACCGTTGCGTCGCGTTTCTTTGATCGCCGGCGGAATTCCGTTATCGTGTTGATTACGGGTGCGAAAAGCCGCCTCCACGGTGTAGCGGATTGCCGGCCGGGGCAGGGCGGAGAATCAGTAAAAACCAGCAGGAGATCGATCGATGGAACAGCTTCTTGTGCCGGTTGCACTGCTCTTGGTGTTGTGGATCCTATTATTCCTTGACGGCGCGGGGACCATCTAGCCTGCAGAACTCGTCAATGCGGCGAGCGAGCTTTACTTGAGCTCGAGCACGAGGCTCGTGTAGTAGGTGTTGTCCAAGCGGTCGAGGCCGGGCTGCGGGTTCGAGTTATACTCGTTGCGCATCCCCACCTTCCACTTCCAGCGATCGTCCTTGAAGGGAAAGACCAGCGCCGTGTCGGCGTCAATCCGGTAATCGTTGAATTCCTCGACGTCGGGGCTGTAAACCGTCGAGTGCGTGAATTGAGCCCAGTCCCCGATGTCGAGCCGGTAATCCAACCCCAGGTCGAGTATCGCCGCATCCTCCGTGCGACCGTCGTCGTACGACTCGTGCCGATAACCGGCGCCGATCGATGTGGCCAGCTCGTGCTCCGGTTTCTTGATCCAGAAGTACCCCGTGCCACCCGCCACCGTCGCGCGAAGGTCAAGATTCTCGAATTCGTCGAACTCCAGCTCACTGCGAGCGTACCAGTACCACCGATCAGTGATGTCGTTGCGATAGCGGCTCCCGGCGATGTACTCGTTCGCAGAGCGCTCGTCATCCTCCTCGGAGTAAAGCACCTGAAGGTAAAAATGCAGCAGATCATTCGCCGTCGCGCGCTTGGCGTCGAACCGCCCGCGGGCGTCAATCCGATCCGTGTTGCCTTCCTGCATCACCGCCGAACCCTCGAGCGTAACGGTCCAGTCCGGCTCCAGCGCCTTGCGCTTGGCCTCCAGATCCTCGCGCAGAGCAATCATGTCGGGGCTTTCCGCACCCTCAGGCCAGACGGCCTTGATCTGCTCCGACGGCACCTCCATCTCGCCCAGCGCCGTTTCAATCGTCGTCGTTTCCAAATCCGGCGACACGGTCATCGTGCCCACCAGTCGGTCGCCCGATTCGAACTCGACGGTGACCGGAGCTTCACTGGAAATCGCCACAATCTCGCTCCGGGCGATCTCGAGCGTCCCCGCGATCTTCGTCTCGATCACGAGTGTCTCCGTCGTCCAACGCTGGATCGTGCCGACCAGCTTGCTCCCGTCGGTCGTGTGAATCTCGTCGGCCCGAACGAGACCTGCCCACACGAGACAGATCCCCACCGCCACGGCCGCCATCCGCCCCGCAGTGTTCCATACCATGTCTTGGCCCCCGAGCCGCCGCCGCATCCGGCGCTTAGAACCTGTTCGTCTCCCTGTCCGGCGCCCGCCGCCTACTCGTCTTCCAACAGCTCGTTCACTGCCTGGACCAGGAATGCGTCAATTGGCGTGATGATCGCGTTACGGAGAAGGTCGAGAATGACCTCCCGGCCATTCAGCGTCGCTGTGGTCGTCGTCGTGATCTCGCCAAAGTTGCACGAACCGAACTGGAAGAGCATCCCGGCCGAGCAAATAACGGCCAAAACCTTACGTTGCGCCGCCCGTCTCAATACTCTCATGACAGTCTGACTCCCCATCTAGAAAACCAACGCGTCCCTGACGGTGCGGCCCGGATCATAGGCCAACCCGATCGGGCGTCAAGCACACACCTCGGGCCGTTCACCCGGAAACTTCACGCCGCCTGGTGCACGTGGATATCGCGCTGCGGGAACGGAATGCTGATCTGCTCCGCATCGAACTTCGTCTTGACGGCCTCCGTCAGATCGAAGTACACGCCCCAGTAGTCCGCCGTCTTGACCCATGGGCGCACCGCGAAGTTCACACTGCTGTCTCCCAGCTCCAGAACGGCGACGACCGGGGCCGGGTCCTTCAAAACACGCTCGTCAGCAGTCACCAGACTCGTCAGAACCTCCTTGGCCTTCTTGATGTCGTCGCCGTATCCGATCCCGAACACCAAGTCGATCCGGCGGGTGTCGTTGGCTGAGTAATTCACAATGTTGCCGCCCGTGATCGCAGAATTGGGAACGATGATGCGCTTGTTGTCCGGCGTCCGCATCACCGTCGCAAAGATCTGAATCTCCTCCACCGACCCGGCAATTCCGCCCGCCTCGACGTAATCTCCGGCCTTGAACGGGCGAAACACAATCAGCATGACCCCGGCCGCGAAGTTCGATAACGATCCCTGTAGCGCGAATCCGACGGCCAGCCCGGCGGCACCTAGCACCGCCACGAACGACGTAGTCGCCACCTCGAGCGCCTGGATGGCCGAGACGACGACCAGCACCATCAGAAGTGCGTAGGCGAAATTGGCAAAAAAGGCCGTGAGCATCGGATCGAGATTCGCCTTTCGCATCACGCGACGCAGAATCGATGTGAGGATGCGGCTCACGATCCAACCGATGAGAAGGATCAACAGCGCCTTGATCGCCAACGGCCCGTACTTCTCCACGAACTCCGTCACTCGTGCAGTCAACTCTTCCATCGCTTTGACTCCTTTGCAGATGCCCGGGGCAAACCCCGCAGATCAGAAACCCGAAGCCGCTCGTCACCGCGCCTGACGAAGGCCAACGGGGCGTGTGAAGCCGTTCGTCTCAACCCTGTTCGTCCGCCGCGCTCGGACGGGTCCTCACTTGTCCTTTTTCTTCTTCAACGCATCCTTCAGGCCGCCGAGGATGTCGTCCTTTGCGTTCTCATTCTTGTTGTCGCCCTCCTTCTTCTTGAGCAGGTCGCCGTCGGAGAGTCCCTTCAGGGCATCCTTGGCCGCCTTGCCCGGGTCCTCGAGAATCGAGCCGGCGTCCGGCACACCGCCGGGCAACTGATCGCCAAGTTCTTCGTCAAGGCGCCGAACCAGCTCCGCCTTCCCCGCGTCAACCAGCGCCGTGCGAAACTGCTCGGCAATGGCGCCACGATCGAAAACCAGACGAGGCCGCGTCGTCGGCCCGACGAGTCGAAGAGTCGTCTCGAAATCCTCGAGCGCCTTGACCGCCTCTTCCGCGACCTTCGGATCCAGACCGAGCGGTGCGCCGCCGGCGGACCGGACCTGCATGCCCTCGGTCTTCACCTTGATCACCAGATCGACCTGCTCCCGGGACGCCACGCCCGTGACCGCCGCCGACGCGGTCCCGTCTTCAAACACGATCGGATTGTCCTCCTCCAACGCACGCTGAAGTGCTTTCAGGTCGACCCGCTCAAACGAGGCCTCGACCTCGGCTTGGCCGCCTTCACGCTCGTAGTGCGACGTGATCGTGATGGACGACGGATGCTTGTTCGACTTGACAGCCACGGTCACCGGCAGATCCGCGGCTTCCGGCGCGTCGCTGAGATTTCGGCATTCCACCCGGCTTGCGCCGAACTGGTCAATATCAATCTCGACCGGGTCGAGAACAAGACGGCGGACGACAACCTTCGGCGCCGGCGAAACCTGGGCCCGGGCGTACAGGTATTCCAGGTAGCGCTCAGGCGGCTCGGCCGGCCTGGGCGCCTCGACGTCCTCGTCGCGTTCCGGTAGCCATTCGCGAATCTTCACAAGCCAATCACGCACCTTGCGCGCATTGGCGATGTAAGATTCCAGAGTGGCCAGATCCTTGATCGGCAGTTCATAGCGCGATGGATCGAATGGCTCAACCTCATCTTCCGAAGGCGGGGCCTCAATGACCTCCCCCGGCGATTCGCGCTCCCGATCAAACGCCACGCCCGACAGCTCCACGTCATCCATAACCAACCGGCCCGTCAACAGGCTCCACACGCTCACGTCCGCCGTCAGCGTCGACGCCGCAAAACGATTGTGCGTCGGTCTCGCCGGGTCGGTTGCCTGAATCCCCTCCGCCGACACGCGCCCGCCGAAGACCGCCACGTTCAAGCTGTCGATGTTCACCTCGGCACCGTTGACGCCGGTAAGCGATTGCCGGGCGTAGCCTGCCAACGCCTCGCCCTGCACCGCATACATGCCCGCACCGGCGACCACCAGGATGACAATCGCCACGACGATGCCCGCCTTCCGCACAATCTTGGGCCGCCGCTGCAATACGGTGCGTATGTCAGCAGACTTGCCGACCAAGAACCAGTCCAAAAACCTGATCCATTTCCGCTCGCGCCAGCGACGAAACGCCTCCGAACCTTCCTGCAGCCGAAGCCAGGTTCTCCGAAAACGGCCGACCGCCAGCATCAGAACCAGCCCGCACAGCGCCCCGACCACCGGCCCCAGCAGCAGCGCGCCCGCCACCGAATACCGGGCCGTGTCGGTCATGCCAAGGATCGGTATCCCGCCCAGCCACTCGAGCAACGCCGACGCGTTGCCCTGCATGAACATGCCGCTGTGATAGAGAACCGGCGCCGCCGCGAACGCCAGCCCCTTGCCGATGCCCGCGAACAACAGGAACAGGCCGATGTGCACGTTCAAAATCAACCCCAGCACCAGCAAGCCCACGTGAATGCCGTACCAGCCCGGCGTCAGGCCGAACCAGAAGCCCAGCATCGCCGAAAGCAGGATCAGAACCGGCGCCACGTCGCCGCGAAAAACGGCGACCCACTTGCGGATCGGTTTGGGAAGGAGCATGGCCACACCTCTCTCTGTACTACTAACATCGAGTTTCTTCTCCGCCCGCGAAGATTTTCATCATCGCGCACACATTACTTCAGCGCTGTCAGCAACTTGTATTGCGGGAGGAGCCCTGCCTTCGTCCCGGAGCGTGCCCGCCTCAGGCGGGTCCCTTTGTCCCTCCGTCCCTATGCTTTGGTTGCGGCCAAAGGCCGCGCTGCGCAAAGCGATATATCGAGGCCCAACTCGATGCGCGGAGTTGACGTAAGAAACGTGCGGATTATCGCGTGAATACGCGCTCACGGCAAGCAGAGGCCAGGCAATGACGGCAGGCAGAAGGCATCGAGCGCGTTCGTGCACTTCGCGGCCCGGCTTGGCCGAAACGGGGCTGTCGTCGCGGGGCCACCGGCCAACCACTCACGGGAAGGCCCGACGAGTCACGACGCCCGGCCCCGCGCTACTTCTCGAACTCGACCTGTGTTGTGACGTAGCTGCCCAGCAGAACCCGCTCGGCATGGTCAGCATAGGAGTAGACCGCAACCGGCATCAGCCACGCCTCGTCCAGGTGCACGACCAGGCGCGGCGGCAAGGTTCCATTGAGCGCCCCGACGGGCAGATGTCTCGCAACGACGATCGTGGGCCGGCCGTCAATGGAGCCGTCGCCCTCGTAGCGCCAGTCGAGCATGCCCTTTTGCTCGAGCATGGCATTCTCGGCCACGATCCGCTGGAGCACCGCATGACAGCCGAATTGATCGATCGGATACCGGCTGGCGTCGCGGATCCGCTCGTCGCTGATCGGGATGTCCACCACTTTTGCAAAGATCCGCGCGAGCATTCCGCTCGGTTCGACCCGGACGCGCTCTTCGCCGCGGGACCCCAGGTTGCATCCCTCCTCGTAAACCGCCCGCTTCACGCGGTCGATGTTCGTGAGCCAAGTCATCGACACTCTTCGAGGAGTCTGCCGGTAATCCACATCGATCTTCTGCCGCTTGCCGAGTTTCCCGTCCCGGCGTTCCCACTTTGTGAAGGTACATTGATAACCCGCAATCTCACGGGTGCAGCGATTACGTGCGTGTAAAAGCAGCTCTTGAGGTTCTAACGCCTCCGGCAACGATGCGTCGAAAGGCCATCCGATCGACGCGATCGCGATCGCATCGTTGGCATGACTTTCCGCTCCGCAGGCCATCACCGTTACGGCAATAGCGCAGATTCCGCCCAGAATTCCCCCTCCAAGGCTCCTGCGTGCCGGATGCTCCGAGTCCCCCTGTCTATGCATTCAATCGACTCTCCGTACGAAAATCCGTTTTCCAACCCATTCGAACCCGGCCCGATCCTCTCGACCATCGCCGACTCGAGCGTCGCTGTAGATCAACATCAACAGCGTGGAACGCTTGACATTTCGTCTCGGCGTTCCGTCCATGCAGGCCTGTCACCACACGCAACAGGCGCTCCGACAACCCTCAGTGCAAGCCTTCAGGAGTTATAGGACGAATAAGGCTTCAAAGTCCCTCGGTCCGTTATGGAAGGCGTTTCGTGAACCCGACGGCCGACGCACTGCTTGCTCGGGCCCGTCAGCCGGGGAGGTCTCCGGCCCCTCGAAACTTATAACGGCGCTCTTGAAATAACCCGAGGCAACTGTCCACTCGCTCGCTGTACTCGCATCCCACCACGCGGCGTACCGTCGCGCCTCTGGGCAGCCGCGCATCCACACGCACATCCCATTATAGCTCGGATTGACCTCGGCGTCAGAAATACAAACCCCTCAAAACCCGGAAGATCCCCACGAGCCCGGCCGGCTCCCCCCAGCCGCAGATGTGGATCACGACACGTACTCGGACAAAGATCGAAGCAGCAGTTGACACAGCCCCGACCGACGAAGAGACGCCTGCAATAACGGGCAATGAGCCAGCGAGTTGCGCGCCGAGGAAGGCCGAGGCCCCCGCCGAGCCGCCGGTAAGCCCCAGGCTCCCGCCGATCCATCGTCCAAAACGACACCCGACCGGCTGAGCAACCAACCGGCAACCACTTCCGCAAGCCCGCCCACCTGCTAGAATCGCACAAGCCGAACCGAACACCGTCGGACCGGCGCGGTCGGTGTGCCACTGCTTGTGAGCAGTGCACCAAAGATTCCACTGCGCTCGAGCAGCTCAGCAAACCCTACAGGAACCGAACCATGAGCGCGGAAGTCGACGCGGTCGCGTCTTCCGTGGCACGCAAATACCTCAGCCTGCAACGCGCCCCCAACGTCGGGCCGGTCTGCGTCCGCCACCTGATCGAACACTTCGGCTCGGTCGACGCCGTATTGGACGCATCAACCGCCGCGCTCGAGCGTATCGAAGGCGTCGGCCACGCCCGCGCCGCCGCCATCCGCAACGCCGCCCGCAACGACGACGCCGACCGCGAAATCGACCGCGCCGCCAAAATCGGCGCCCGCATCATCTGCCCCGAAGATGACGAATACCCCCGCCTCCTCAAACACATCGCCGATCCCCCAATCTGCCTCTACATCAAAGGCCGCTTGACCGCCGACGACCGCCTCGCGCTCGCCATCGTCGGATCGCGAAGATGCTCCCGCTACGGCCTTGAACAGGCCGAACGCTTCGGCGCTCTGCTCGCCCAGTCCGGCTTCACCGTCATCTCCGGAATGGCCCGCGGCGCCGACGCCGCCGGACATCGCGGCGCCCTCTTCGCCGGAGGCCGCACCATCGCCGTCCAGGGCTGCGGACTCGCCCACATCTATCCCCCCGAGCACAAGGACCTCGCCGCTCAAATCCAACAAAACGGCGCCCTCATCTCCGAGCTGCCCGTGGACACCGCCCCCGAAGGCAACAACTTTCCCCCACGCAATCGCATCATCGTCGGAATGTCGCTCGGCGTCCTCATCATCGAGGCCGGCAAACGAAGCGGCGCCCTGATCTCCGCCCGCCTCGCCGCCGATTACGATCGCGAGGCCTTCGCCCTCCCGGGCCTGCTGACCAACCCCTACGCCTTCGGCACCAACAGCCTCATCCGCGACGGCTCCGCCAAGCTCGTCATGTGCCTCGACGACATCCTCGACGAACTAGGCCAGGTCGGCAGCCTCATCCGAGGCGAATCGCCGCCGCCCGCCGGCGACGGGGAGCCGCAAGCAACGCCCAGACTCGACGAAGCGGAAACCGCCATCCTGCGGCACATCGGCCACGAGCCCACGCCTCTGGAGACCATCTGCGACGAATCCGGCCTCTCGCCGGCCGCAGTAGCCTCAGCGCTGACCAAGCTCCAGATGAAGAGCCTGATCGTCCAGTTGCCGGGCAACCTCTTCAAACGCCGCCCAAAAGGTTAACCACCAATGCCCGAAATCGTCAGCCGCATCATCGACGTCTACGTCTACCGCATCACACCCAAAGGCCCCGAGCATCTGCTGCTCCGCCGCAGCGCCGAACGCCGCCTCGGCGGCACATGGCAGGCCGTAAGAGGCCACATCAAAGACGCCGAAACCGCAATCCAGGCCGCGGTCCGCGAACTTCAGGAAGAGACGCAGCTCGAAGTCCTCACATGGCACCAACTGGAAACCCCCAACGCCTTCTACGTCGCCCGGTCCGACGAGATCCACCTGTGCGCCTCCTTCGCCGTCCGCGTCAAAGACAACACCGACCCCATCCTCAACTACGAACACGACGATTTCGAATGGCTGGATGACAACGAAGCCATGAACCGTTTCCACTGGCAGGGCCAGAAACGCGCCCTCACCGAGATCGCCGAAGTCATCATCCCAGGAGGCCCAACAGCCGACTCCCTGCGAATCAGCCCCCCATGAGGTGGAGTATGTCCAACCCTCCCAAACGCCTCGACCCCGCTACGCCCATCCCAGGCTTGCCGGACACGGCCCTCGTCGACTTCTGGTCGTGGGCCTTTTCAAACGTCCTCAGCAACGCTGAGCGAGGCGTGTTTGCCGAGTTTATTGTTGGGGCGACGCTCGGCGTCACCGACAGCCCCCGGCGCGAGTGGGATCTGGTTGATCTGCGGTATCGAGGCAAGAAGATCGAAGTCAAGTCCGGTGCGTACTGCCAAAGCTGGTCGCAAACTGCGCCCTCGAAGATCATCTTCAACATCCGAGAGAGCCGAGGATGGGATCACGATACGAACACCTGGATCGAGAGCCCAACCCGGTCCGCAGACTGTTACGTCTTCTGCGTGTTTACCGAGCAGGACAGAGCGAATGCACACCTGCGCGTAATCGACCTGGGCGCGTGGGAGTTCTACGTCCTACCGACGACGCAAATTAACCAGGCCTTCGGCAAACAAAAAACCGTCGGGCTCAATCCAATCAAGAACCTGTGCCCGCCCGTCGAGCATGCTCAACTGAAGAACACAATCGACGCGGCTCTGGGGTTCTCACGGGAGTGAGGCATGTAGCGCGGGTTCGACCCGCCAGATGCCCCAAGCAAAGCCACGTACGTGTCAACCGCAAGGACCGACCGCCCGCCCAATCCAGCCTGAAACGGCATGTAGGGCGGGTTCGACCCGCCAGATGCCTCCAGCCTGAAAGGCTGGCCTAAAGTAGCCGGTGGCAGAGCGCAGCGCCGCCACCGGACCCCGGCATCATTCACCACCCCGACCCTGAAGGGGTCATCTAAGAATTGCCCGCGGTGCCGGCACACATGGAAGGGATCTAGGCCCAAAACAAGCGTACCATAATGCCTTGTTGAGCGGTGCCCGGGGGTGC
>CAZNPL010000004.1:0-235491 GCA_964574815.1 uncultured Phycisphaeraceae bacterium | reverse complement strand
GTCTCTTAAACGTCGCGCCCAGACCCAATGCGAGCAGGCCAAGTGTGCTTGGCTCCGGTATAATGAATGCCGCCGAGCCTCTGACCCAATGGAATGCGATTGCCGGAATCCCAGCGGGGGCGCTCCCCTGCCCCTCGGCTTCAAAGGTCAACCTGAGCACGTCTCCCGTCATGCCGTCCAGGTCCAAGAAACTGCGTCCACTCTCAGCGACCGCCAGCAATTCCGTGGACTTTGTCACGTTCTCGATAACAAGACGCGTCGAGCCGGTGAAACCCGAGGTCTGATCGACATCCAGGTTTACTTCCACTTCCACGTCGTCTCTGGGCATGACAACCTCTACGACGGACCGGATCCACCCGTTTCCCTCTCCCCCCGGCCGGTCCGAACCGAGGCGGCTCGTCGCCGAGTAGTCCG
This sequence comes from uncultured Phycisphaeraceae bacterium, assembly GCA_964574815.1. Classification (GTDB taxonomy): domain Bacteria; phylum Planctomycetota; class Phycisphaerae; order UBA1845; family UBA1845; genus CAZNPL01. The sequence goes on along the minus strand of CAZNPL010000004.1, from coordinate 235,077 downwards.
TGCTAAACCGCAGATCAATGAATAGATCCTCCTCGTGCGGAAACACCTGCGACGTGCCGCTCGTTCCGTACCTCGCCCCCATGACACCGGGGCGCGTGAGGTCATAAGCAAGAAAGTGCATTTCCCTGTCGTCGGGCCCGGTTGTCGCGTCGGATTCAAAGTCCGGAGGCCCCCCGTCGAAAACCTGAGCCGTCCCCTCCCCCTCCGCCTCATGCGTCCACTGCCAGATCGACCCCGCCTGCGCCGGACCCGCCGCGATCGTCGCGAGTAACAACGCCCACACACTTTGTTCAAACAACCTCGTCACCTAATTAACCTCCAATCCCGCCCCTCGCGGACCGCAATACCGCAAACACGCCGACCCCGCTTGGTCCGAACCGGCCACCGCCAAAACCACGGCTGCCGTCCAAGCGCTTGTTCGACTGCGCCCCATCACTTCACCAACCTCCCCCGGCCCCGGAGGGCCGTTTCACCACGGCGATTTGCCCAGCCCCGCAGACCCGACCGCCGCCCGGGCCACGACTTCCACCCTGCCTCTTCACCTGACGGGCCATTGCCCGCACAAGTAAGTCTGCGTTGCCCCCGATTTCTTACACGGAAAATGAGAAAAACTTGCGAACGACCCCATGCCGCCCCCGACCACCGGCCGTCAACCCACGACCGCAATTGGCAGAATCAACCCTCACTACAAAACAGCGCCTGAGGCCGAAACACGAAGGCTGGGCGCCAACGGCCTTCCCGCCGCGTACGAGCACGATTCGAATGCCAACCAACATGAACTCGGGCAATGACCTCCCCCACAACGCGCAGGTCACGGAGCGCTCCGGCTGACGGCTTCGCCTCCGCCCAAGACCGATAATATCAGCCACCAAGCGTGCACTCACCTGTTCCAACTTCACCAGGCAAAGACCGAACAGTCCCCGTGTTCTATAGCGTGGAAACAAGAAGCGCACCTGAGGTGCGCGCTGACGGGGACAACGAAGGATGCAAGAACAATGCTCACCAAAGAACCAAACGAACCCAATGCCGCGCGAGTCGTTCCGCCTCAGGCGAATCAGTCTTCAGTTATCAGACCCACGCCATCAGAGCCGGGAGCGCCAGCGACCGGTCCCCGAGCACTGCCCCGGCCGCAAGCGCCCGTGCGAAACGAAGCCAAACTCAGGGAAAGTCATCAGTTCTCGGTTACCGGTGGTCAGCGACCTGCCGCCTATACCGCCCGGCCCGGCCGGCCGCCACGAGCCGGCCGTCGGTCCTCGCCGCGTCCCAACCGGCGCGACAACCAGCGCCAAACGAACCCAAGCCCCCCGCCAACCCGAATCGCCACATTCTTGGCCACCCCCTTCGTGCCTACGTGCCTCCGTGCCTTCGTGCCTCTTCCTCCCAAACGAAGCCAACAGGACCCCCGCCGCAACACCGCGCCTCGCGGGCAAGCCTTCGTCCCTCTGCCCCGGAGCCTGCCCGCCTAAGGCGGGTGCCTTCATGCCCCCGTCCGTTCCAAACAAACCCACCGATCCCCCGGCAATCCGCGCCAACCTGGGAAATCTGCGGAACACACTTCGAAACGAACCCAATGCCGGGCCGGACGCCACAAGCCCCGCCACCCCACATCGCCACGTTCCCGGCAACCCTTCGTGCCTACGTGCCTTCCCCCCTCCTTTGACCTTCCCACCCGCCAATCTAGAATAGCCATGGGCCGGACAACCCCAATGCCTGCAACCAGTCGACGAACAACCGGACCCGCCGGGCGACGGCGGAAGACCCTCATTCACCTGACAGCCGGGATCCTGCTCGCATACGGCGCGGTGCCATACGCACCCGCGGGCGGCGACCCGAAAGGAGAGGCAGCCTCCGTGCAATCTGAAACGAGCCCAAAACGCACCAACCGGCTGGCCGACGCAACCAGCCCGTATCTGCTCCAACACGCCGAAAACCCCGTCAACTGGTACGAATGGGGCAATGAGGCCTTCGCCAAGGCCCGCGAGGAGGACAAACCCGTCTTCCTCAGCATCGGCTACGCGGCCTGCCACTGGTGCCACGTCATGGAGCACGAGTCCTTCGAAGACCAGAAGGTCGCCGAGGCCCTCAACGAAAACTTCGTCGCCATCAAGGTCGATCGCGAGGAGCGACCCGACATCGACGAAATCTACATGCAGGCCACCCTCGCCATGACCGGCCACGGAGGCTGGCCAATGTCCGTCTTCATGACCCCCGACGGCCGGCCCTTCATCGCCGGAACCTACTACCCCCGCGACGCCTTCATCGACATGCTCGACCGGATCGCCTCCCTCTGGAAGAGCGACCGCGACAAGATCCTCGACACCGGCAGCCGGGTGAACGAGTACCTGCAGCAGTGGGCCGACCGCCCCAAGGCCGGCGAAGACCTCATCCCCGAAAGCGCCCTGGAGCACACCACCGAGACCATGTCGCGCTATTTCGACATGAACCTCGGCGGCTTCAAAACGGCGGGAAACAAGTTCCCGCCCAGCATGTGGATGGACTTCATGCTCCGCCGCCACAACAAGACCGGCACCAAGCGACCGCTCGAATGGGTCGACGTCACCCTGACGAAGATGGCCAACGGCGGCATCTACGACCATCTCGGCGGCGGCATCTGCCGCTACAGCACCGACCCGCAATGGCTCGTCCCGCACTTCGAAAAAATGCTCTACGACCAGGGCCTGGTCGGCGCGATCTACGTCGACGCCTTCCAGGTCACCGACAAGCCGCTCTTCGAGCAGCGGGCCCGCGGAATCTTCGACTACGTCATCCGCGACCTGCAGTCGCCCGAAGGCGGCTTCTACTCCTCCCGCGACGCCGACAGCGAGGGTCTCGAGGGCAAGTTCTACGTCTGGACCGTCGAACAGGTGAACGAGGTGCTCGGCCCCGAAGACGCCAAACTGTTCTGTGCGTATTACGACGTCACCGAGTCGGGCAACTGGTTCGAATCGCGTGGCCACGCGCCGGAAGGACCCAACAACATCCTCAACGTGCAGCGAAGCGTCGAGGACATGGCCAAAGTGTACGACATCGAGCCCGACGAGCTCGAAAAACGCCTGGAGACCATGCGGGAAGAAATGTTCCGCGCCCGCGAGCAGCGTGTGCCGCCCGGTCTCGATAACAAGATCCTCACCGGCTGGAACGGCCTGATGATCGCCGCCCTCGCCAAGGGCGGCCGCGTGCTGGACGAGCCGCGATACACCGATGCGGCCGTCAAAGCCGCCGATTTCGTGCTGACCAACCTGCGCAAGGACGGCGGGCTGTTGCGCACCTGCCGCAACGGCGAGGCCCGCCTGACCGGCTACCTGAGCGACTACGCGTTTCTGACCGAGGGTCTGCTCAATCTTTACGAGGCCACCTTTGACGCTCGGTGGATCAGGGAATCGGTTGCCCTCACCGACGATCTCATCGAGCGTTTCCACGACGAGGCGGGCGGCGGCTTTTTCTTCACGGCCGCCGACGGCGAGCGCCTGATCGCTCGCACGAAAGACGCCGACGACGGCGCCATCCCCTCGGGCAACTCGGTGACCGCGATGAATCTTTTGCGCCTGGCGATCCTGGTCAATCGCACCGACTACCGCGAGAAGGCCGAGTCGATCTTCCGGGCCTTCGCCTCGCTGGTCGAGGATTCCCCGGCCGGCTACGAGCGAATGTTGTGCGCCGTCGATCTTTACCATGATACATCAACGGAGATCGCGGTCGTCGGCGCGCCCGGCGCTCCCGACACCGAGGCCATGCTCCGCGCCGTCTTTTCCGAGTACCGGCCGAACAAGGTCGTCGCCTTCTGCGGCGAGCCCGCCGTGCCTGAGCCGCTCGAACGGCTGATCCCCCTTCTCAAAGGAAAGCGGCAGGTCGACGGCCAGGCCACCGGCTACGTCTGCGAGAACTACAAGTGCAAGAAGCCGGTCACCACCGCCGCGGATCTCTCCGCCGCCCTCGCGGCGCAATGACCGTCACCCGCCGCCTCGACTTGACGGGCGGCGGCCGATGGAACGCAGTGTGCACCAGTCCGGCGATGCAGTCGCCCGGAGAGCGCATGATCGTAGCCAGACGCCTCGTACGCGTTCGGCGAGGGTGCCATGGGCAAGCGGAGCCGCCGAATGGCGGCGGAGCTTGCCCGTGCGTCCCTTCCGTTCGGCGGCGGCACGAGGCTCCCGCACGACGGAAGGTCGAAAGACCTGATCCGCGACAGGCCGCCACGCCGATGTTAGCATGTCACCGGTTACTGAAACGTGGAATCCCTCGGAGACGATCACAGAATGTCACGGCAAGCCACCGCTATCGCATCGATCCTGCTGGCGATCCTGGCCTGCGGCGCGATGCTCTCCGCCCAGGAGTCGCCCAAGCCGGCCACGGACGACGACCCGAAGAACACACAGCCCCCGCCCGGCGAGCAGGAGCCTCAGCCGCCCGAAGAGACCGTCGAAGACGCGCACCTCCCGGCGCAGCCGACGCCCGAGGAAATCATCCGCGCCTTTCAGCGCGATCGACCCGAGAGCGTCCCCGTCCCGCCGACGCGTACCGAAGCACGCGAAGCGCCCGAGGAACGCTACGGCACGCTCATCCGCGAGGGCGAGTTCATCAGCGACCGCACCGGCCGGCTGGGGCGCGAAGGCAACTGGTGGATGTTCGAGTTCGAGTCGGACACGACCCAGGCGCCGCGCCCTCCGATGCGTCTACTGCCCAATCAGATGCTCGAACGCATCGTCCGCGAGTCCGAGGCCTCTCCCGGCGCCACGTATATTGTGTCCGGCGAGGTAACACTCTATGATCTCCAAAACTACCTGCTCTTGCGGAAGGTCCTTCGTCGCAGAAGCACGGACAATTTCAGCAAGTGAGGAGGAATGGGGAAGCAGCACGATGGTGGACGCCAAGTCGTTGGAAGAGGGCTTTGCGCAAATCACATGGATATCGAAACGACACACAGCGGCGGCGTGAGGATTGCAAAACTCTCCGGTGACTTCGACATCGGCGACGGAGAGCAATTAGCCACGGCGCTCCAGCCGCTCGTTGCCGAGCCGAACTCGCGCGTGGCCGTCGATCTCTCCGAACTCAAGCAGATCAACTCTCAGGGACTCGGACAGCTCATCGACCTGGTGATGCGCGGCCGGTTGAATCGCTCGCGGGTACTGCTCGTCGCGCCCACTCCGTTCGTCAAAGGTGTGCTCGAGGTGACCCGCCTCGACCAGTGGTTCGAGATCGTCGACGGCGTCGACGCCGCCATACAATCGTTTGCGGATGCGCCCGAATCCTGACCTCGAGACGTAAGCCGGCAGGCCAACTTACGATGAGTTCGTTGCTGCTTCAGTTGCTCTTCTGGTTGTTCGTGATGTTCCATGCGAACTTCGGCTGACGCCCCCGAAGCCGCGACGCTCACGCCGTCTCGCCGGCGGCGCCCGGTTCGTGAAAGAGCATCAGGCTGCCGGTCAGCCCGTGAACGAATGTCTTTCCGCCCACCGGTCCGATCTCCCCGGCCGCAAAGAACCCCGCCACCGGGCAGTCCGGCATCAGCTCGTTGATCACTGCGATGTCATGGTTCGGCTGAGGGAACATGTGCGTGCCGCGCCCGTTGCAACTGAACAGCAGGCCACCCCGCGGCGGCGTGGGCATCATCCGCAGCCTCGATTGAATCAGCTCGCGCATCTCGGCGTCCGCCGACTCGGCGTCGCGAACGTGAAACCGCACCGTCTGCCCGGGGCGCACGTAGTCCGTCACCGCAACGCCCTTCTGCTCCACGACACCGGCCACGTTGCGGATCAGAAAGTCGCCAGGACCGAACTCCTCGAGGTGCTCATCGACCGCCCGGCCGACGTGCAGCCCGCTTCGGATCAACGCCTGATCCTGCGGCGAGCACTTGTCGTGCAGTTCCCGCAATACGTTGTACGCGTTGCGCCCGCCGAGCTCCAAGATCACGTTCGAGTCGGCCTTGGTGATGACGTAAGGCGGACCGATCGGCCGGCATCCCTGCGAGACGATCGTGCTGATGCGGTAATCGCCGGCCAGCGAGACCCCGACCAGGCCCTGCCGTAGCACCTGATCGTTCACGAAGAGGCGATTCCGCCCGGGCGCCTGAGCGCCGCTGATCACGCCGCCGACCGTCGTCGAGCCGGGATAGACCTCGTCCATGATGCGAAGGCAGATGCCGAACTGAACGGAGAACGGATCCGGCAGGTTGATGAACGTGGGAATGTCATCCGGGGCCACGCCGAGGCGGTCCTGCCACGCCTCCGCCGTCCGCATCGTGATGAAGTCGTTCTGGTCCAGCACATACGGGAAAATGCGGACGCCCGGAAGCTTCGCTGCCCACAGCGCCGCGCCCGCACCGGACTCGACCTCGCGCCCCGGCCCGATGACGCCCGCACAGGTCGCCCCGATCAGTACGCGGGCGTTCGTCGCATCTCGGACGGCCGACACAAACTCCCGGTAGTCCGCTTCGTACGCGGGCGTGATCAGCACGATAACGAGATCGGGGTTGAATCCGGCGATCGGCTCGCACAACTCCGCCAGGGCCTTGCCCACATCGGCTGCGCTTGTCAAAGCGGCTCTAAATTCCATCGATCCTCATGTTCGTCGATTGCCCGGGAGATTCATGACAGCAGCGCCAGACTCTGCGCCAGGGTTTCCCGCTGTTCACACAGGGCGGACAACCGGGCACGCTCGGCCTCCACCACTTCGGGCTTGGCGTTGTTCACGAACTTCTCGTTCGACAGCTTTCCTTTCTTGGCCGCGATCTGCTTGTCCACGGTGGCGATGTCCTTCTCCAGCCGTCTGCGTTCCGTTTCGTCGTCGGCGATATCGTGCACGTAGATCTGCATCGACCCCAGGACGACGGTGCCGGCGTTCTTCGGCCGCGCGGCATCGGACACCACGTGAAGCGTCGCCACCCCCGCCAGGCGCTGGACGATGCTCGCCTGCCTCTGCAAGCCCTCGACCCGATCCGGCGGCACCTTGACCGTCACTTCCACCGGTTGCTTCGGCGAGACGCCGTTTCGGCTGCGAAGGTCGCGCACACCGCGCGTGGCATCCTGCAACGTCTCGAAAACGCGGATCACCTCCGGATCGTCCAGCGCCGGCCAGCCGTCCGCCGGCGGAAACTCGGCCGTGATCAGCAAGTCGTTCATCTCGAGATCGGCGATGCCGGGCAGTCCTCGATTCGGTGCGACGGCGTTGAGCTGACCCCAAAGCCGCTCGGTGATGAACGGTATGAAGGGATGCAGCAGCCGCAGGATCTGATCCAGGCAGAACGCCAGAATCTGCCGGGCCTCGGCTCCGTGCGGTCCTTCGCGCATCCGCTCCTTGGTCAGCTCGATGTACCAGTCGCAAAGAGAGTCCCAAAAGAAGTCGCGCAGCAGCTTGATCGAGGCCGAGTAGCGATACGCGCTCAGCTCCTCGTGAAGACGTCGCACCGTGTGTGAGAGCTGGGCGAGAATCCAGCGATCCTCGGTCGGCAGGGACGCGACATCGGGCGGCTCGCATGGCACGCCTTCCAGGTTCATGAAGGCGAAGCGCGCCGCATTCCACAGCTTGTTACAGAAGTTCCGGCCGATCTCGAACTTGTCCGACACCATGCCGGCCAGCCCCTCACGCTCCATCTTCTCCTGGTCAGCCCATCGCGTGGCGAAAGTCTTCTTGCAGTGGCTGCACGTAAGTGTGCGAGCCTTCATGTTCCCGACCGTCTGGGGCGTCAGTTCGACGCAATGCGGGCAGCGATAGTCAACCGGGAGCCGAAAGTCCTGCGTCTCGGTGGTCATGTCGGCCAGCGAGTAGCGCATCGCGTCGGCCCCGTAAGCCTCGATGATATCGAGCGGATCGACCCCATTGCCCTTGGTCTTGCTCATGGTCTCGCCGCGACCATCGAGTATCTTCGGGTGGATGTAGACGTCGCGGAACGGCACGTCGCCGATGTTGTACAGGCCGCTGAGCACCATCCGAGCCACCCACAGCGTGATGATGTCGCGGCTGGTGATCAGGACCGTGCCCGGATAATAGAAATCGAGATCGGCCGTCTTCTCAGGCCAGCCCAGAGTAGCGAACGGCCAGAGCTGCGAGCTGAACCACGTATCCAGCACGTCAGGATCACGAGCGAACCCCGCCCCCTCGATCGAATCGATCAGCTTCTTATCTTCCTTTCGGAGACAAAGGCGAAACTCATACTCGCCTTCAGTGTCCCTGGTAACGGGGAAGAACGTCGCACGCCAGTCAGTTACCAACTCACCGCTATCTACACGGGTGACCCGAATGGCCATATCCTCGAGACTAGCCCAGTTACCCTCCAGCAGGCTGTCCATGCCGTCGCCGAGAAACTCTTCGGTCCAATCGGACTCGCTCAGGTGCGTTCGGCGCGTCCACACCGGAATGCGATGTCCCCACCAGAGCTGCCGGCTGATGCACCAGTCCCGTTTCTCTTTCAGCCAGTCAAGGTACGTCTTCGTATAGCGCTCCGGAATGATGCGCACGCGACCATCGTTGACTGCATCCATCGCCGCCTGGGCAAGACCGGCAGAGACGGAACCGTCTCCGAGTCTGATGCCGTCCGGCACGTCACCCATCCGCACGAACCACTGCTGCGACAGGAACGGTTCGATGGGTGACTTGCTGCGGTCACTGTGGGGCAGGTCGACCTCGAGATCATCGACCCGGTCGAGCAGCCCGAACTCCTCCATGTCGGCCACAACGGCCTTGCGCGCCTCGAGCATCGTTTGCCCGGCGTACTTCCCGCCTTCCGCGTTGACCTGCCCGTCCGGCGTCATGATGTTGATCATGGGCAGGTAATGCCGCAGGCCGACTTCGTAATCGTTCGCGTCGTGGGCCGGCGTGATCTTGACGCAGCCGGTGCCTTTTTCCGGGTCCGCCCACTCGTCGGCGATAATCGGAATCTCCCGCGGTGGATCGAACAGAGGAATCAATGCCGTCTTGCCTACCAGCGCTCCGTAGCGCTGATCCGCCGGATTCACGGCCAGCGCGGTGTCGCCGAGCATTGTCTCCGGGCGGGTGGTTGCGAACCCGAGGTGTGCCGGGCTACCCGGCGGCGCATCCTTGATTGGGTACTTGAAGTGCCAGAAGTGCCCCTTGACCGTCTCGTGGTAGACCTCGTCATCGGCCACTGCAGTGCGCAGTTGCGTATCCCAGTTGACCAGCCGCACCCCGCGATAGACCAGGCCGGAGGAGAACCATCGGAAGAACGTCTCGTGAACCGAGTCGCTGTACTTCTCGTCGAGGGTGAACCGGACGCGCTGCCAGTCGCACGAGCACCCCATCATCTTGAGCTGGTTGAGGATCCGGGCCTCGTAGTCGTCCTTCCAGGCCCAGATGCGCCGCACCATCTCCTCGCGGCCCAGATCGTGCCGGCTTTTTCCCTCTTCTTCCAGGACGCGCCTCTCGACGGTGGCCTGAGTGGCGATCCCGGCGTGGTCCGTACCCGGCTGATACAGGCTGTTGAACCCCCGCATCCGGTGCCACCGGGTCATGATATCCTGCAGGGAGTTGTTGATGGCGTGCCCGAGGTGCAGAGCGCCGGTGACGTTGGGCAGAGGGATCATGACGACGAACCTCCGATCCCGGGGACGCTCGTCCGGGACGGCCCGGAAGGCCTCATGCCGCTCCCACAGCGCGAACATGTCGCGCTCAACCTGTTTGGGATCGTAGACCTTCTCCAGCTCCACGTTCGCCGACATCGCTACCTTTCCAACCTTAAGCCCACCCTTGCGGCCTGAGCCCCGCTCAGTGGCCGAAACCGCCAACGTACCTTCCCGCCCGCCTTTTGAAAACCCTCGCAATCGGGGACCGACGCCCAAATGGCGGCTGAAACCCTTCTATATCGTCTTCTGCATGCCCCCGGCTTTCCAATCGGCAAGGCAAACACTAGAATCATACCGTACCGACTCGGGTGGCACCGCGACTCAGCAACCACAACCGCAATCGATGGCAAGCGAGGACTATTACGATATCCTGGGCGTCTCGCGCAACGCTTCCGATGAGGAGATCAGACGCGCGTACCGCGCAGCGGCCAAGAAGTACCATCCGGACCGCAACCCCGGCGACGCTGACGCCGAGAAGAAGTTCAAGCAGGCCCAGGAGGCCTACAACATCCTGGGCGACAAGCAGAAGCGGACTCAGTACGACCGATTCGGCAAAGCCGGGGTCGGGCATGTCGAAGATGTAAACGGTCAACGCGTCTACACCTGGGGCGGCGGTTCACGCATCAACCTCGACGAGCTCGATGACCTCTTCACCGCCTTCGGCGGGGGCGGCGGAACAGGCGGACCGGAGGGGGCCGGCATCTTCGACCAGATCTTCGGCCAGCGAGGCCGCCGGGGTCGGCGGCGTGCAGCACGTCGGCAGACCAGCGTCCGCGGGCAGGACGTCGAGAAACCGATTTCGATCTCGTTCGAAGAGGGCCTGCATGGGACGACCGTCGACGTCCCCGTGGTCACGGCCGCCGGCGGGCGGGAAACGCGTCAGACACTCTCGGTGAAGATCCCGCCCAACGTGCGTGACGGCCAGCGCATTCGCCTCGCGGGCAAGGGGCAGCCGGGCATAAACGGCGGTCCTCCGGGCGATCTCCTGATCGTCTGTCACGTGCGGCCGCATCGTTACTTCCGGCGTGAGGGTCGAGACATCTACGTGGACGTTCCGATATCGATCACCGAGGCCGCCCTGGGTGGTAAGGTGGACGTTCCGACTCTTAACGGCATAGTGACACTCACGATTCCGCCCGGAACCCGGAGCGGTTCGAAGCTGAAGCTTCGAGGTCGCGGCGTCGCTAGCGGCGCCGACGGCCCCGGCGACCAGATCGTCGTCGTCCAGATTGTTCCGCCGAAGGAGCTGGACGAGCGTCAACGGCAGGCGCTGGAGAGCGTGGCGGAGACTTTGGAGTATGATCCCCGGGAGGAGGTCCCGTGGCATCAACCGGGGCGGTGACTTATGACGTGGGAATCCGGATCAACAAGTCAGCAGCGGCTGCGTGCGGGATACGCCGTTTTCATCCTGGGCACGTTCATGCTTCTTGCGGCGTGGGTGCTGTGGGTGATGCGCGGCCCCGAGAGTCCGGGGGATGCCACCGTGCGCGGTGAGAAACTCGATTTGCCCAAGGATCAACTCGTGCCGGCGTTGAACGCCGGGATGCTGCTGATCGGCGTCGTGCTCGTTCTGGTGCTCTTCATCAGCATAATCGCTTTCATGCGGATCAGCAGAAACTACCGTCGCTATCTTCTCAAGAAGTCCTCCAAGCCGACCCCTACGTCGGACGTGTGGCAAATGCACAGGGTCCCCGAAATCCCCGAGGACGATTCCGAAGCTGAAGAGGACCGCCCCGAAACGCCGGGTTAGCCTCTCGTCAGACGAATGAACGACACCAAGTCCACCGCGTTGATCACGGGCGCCGCCCGGCGAGTCGGGAGGGCCGTCGCCCTGGAACTGGCCCGTCGCGGCTGCGACATCGCGCTGCACTGCAATCGCTCGCGCGATGAGGCTGAGGCCGTTGCTGACGAGATTCGCGCGATGACGCGGCGATGCGCGGTGGTGCAGACCGACCTGACCGAGCCGAACGTCTGGGGCGGCGTCATCGACGCGACAATCAACGCACTCGGCTCGCTCGACATGCTGGTCAACAACGCTTCGATCTTCGAACGCATGACCCTCGAGGACTTCAACGTGGACGACTGGGAGCGCATGTTTCGGATCAACGTCACCGCGGTCGCTGGATTATGTCACCATGCCGCCGGGCACTTGGCCCGTTCGGGACGCGGCTGCATCGTGAACTTGGTCGACATCTCCGCGGACAGGCCCTGGTCGAATCATCTGGCCTACTGCGCTTCCAAGGCCGCCCTGGTCAACCTCACGCGGTCGCTGGCCAAAGGGCTGGCGCCCGCCATTCGGGTTAACGCCGTGGCTCCGGGTATCGCGGTGTTCCCGGAAAACTACGACGAACAGCTTAAGACCACCCTGGTCAACAAGGTTCCGTTGAAACGCCCTGGAACACCTGAGGACATGGCCCGCACAGTTGGTTTCCTTTGTACGGAAGCGGACTACATGACGGGGCAGATCGTCGCGGTGGACGGCGGGCGTTCGATCGCGTGAGAAGGAAGTGTCGCACGGTGCGCCTGGCAGTCACCAATGCCGGCTTCTCGAGTTGCCTTTCGAACGTCAAAGCGCTGTGAGCGGATAAGAGTCCATCAGTCGCTGGATGCCGCCCTCAGAGGTGAGGTAGCGCGTTCGCATGCGCTGTGACGAAGTGCCAAGAATCGGGGCTCGTCCGGCGCCGCGATCGACGTAACCGGTTGCGGCCACAACGTCTTCGAAGCTAATCGCTTCGCGGCTGGCTTCGCATGCGTTCCATCGGGCCACCCACGAGACCACGACCACTGACAGCCAGAGCGCCTGAAGTCCATCGAACAGCGGCCAGCCGTAGTGCCCGGCGCCGGCGACACCGCCTGTCTCAAGCCTGTGACGGACGTAGCGCGTCACTAGTTCGGCGATCGGCTCGACGTCGTCGCCCGCTGCGGGACGAACCGCTTCGACGCGCTCGAATGTCGGATCGGACGGGTCTGAAGGGCGGCGGCCCGGCACCGGCCCACGCCCACGCCCGAACTGACGCGACCGCCGAAGCTGGCGCCAAATGAGCCGCGCCTTTCCGAGGACCTTGAGCCTCATCTCCTCAAGGCTGCTGGTCTCGCCGTGGGCGAACGCCACCTGCCGCAACAGCTTCCGCTGTCGGGCGGTGGCCACTTGCGCGGGTCGTTCTTCCAGTTCTGCGGGTGCACCTTGGACGAGCAGCTCGACCAGCTCGGCAAACCGGCTCCCTCGAACCTTGGCCAACCTGGCCTGGCAAAGCATTTCGGTCACCCACGCCGCACAGCGCAGGCGATGCTCCAATTCCGCGGCCGCCGCCTGGCCCTCGCGGATCCAGCCCTCCAATGCGTTGATGACGCAGCGCACTTCCTCTCGGGATCCCTCCAGGCCCTTATGCAGTTCGACCCGGTCGACATGGAGCGGCACCGCGTTCCCGACCGCAGCGGCAAGGCGTGCTACTTCCGCGCGATGCTGTCCCAGGGGCGCGCCGCGCGAGCGGGCCACGGTCGGGCAATCGAATCGGACCCCGGACTGCCATCGCTCCGCGTACCGGGTGAGGGTGAACGGATAGAGTCGGCAGGCCAGCGGCTTTGCATTGAATCCGAAGCGGCGATGGATGCGGCACTTTCCGTCGTCATCCAGAAAGATGCACGCCCCGTCGGCGCGTTTGTTCAGTGCGAAGCCTCGTCCGAGCCGGACGTACGGTGCCATGCCAAGCTCGCCCTGCCAGCCCTGTTCGTCGATCTTGCGCCGGTCGGCATCGAAGAGATGAACGACGAGGTCACGGCAGCACCTGGTGCAGGAGGCGCAGGAAAACCGCTGCCCCTCCAACTTCGGGTAAACAACGGGCAAAGATCGGCCCACGGTCGGCCCTTCGCGCTCGGATTGCGTCAGATTGCGATTGACGACTGCAGTCAACGTGTGACGGGTTCGAATCCCGTGCGTTCGCGAATGCTCATCGGGTCGAGCCAGGAACTGACCTGCTTGGTCAGTAGATGATCGTTCGCGGTTCGCGCGATCCGGGGTCGCTCTGTTTCGTACAGGTCCGTCCGGACCGGTAGGCGCTCCACAAATTCGACAACAGCGACGACAGCGCGCTCGTCAATCTGAATGACGTCCACCTGTTGTCCCAACGGCTTCGATTCCAACTCGAAGAACTTCTCGATCACCGAAGCATCCACCGATCCGATTCCGCTGACGTACGTCTGCGGCGTCAAGGTCATGCCGCTCTGGAAGTAGGCCTGCCGGCGGCGCGAAAGCGGATCGGGAGAATAAAACCCCGGGGCCGGGTTGGTCAGCCCATTCAATTCGTTCGGGGCGTTCCAGGCCCCCTGAAGCCCGTCGCCGGTGACAGTGGCCGCGAACCGCTGCGCCGCCTCTTTCGCCCGCTCGTAACCCCGCAGCAGATGAAGGTCGTCGATCACCTGCTCGCGGATTCCTTCGGTCAGTTCGTCCGGGGGTCCGGGCGGTTCAACCTCAAGTACCCGAAACACGAACGTGTCGCCTTCGGGATTTGTGAGGGCGTGCGGCGAGGTCTGGCCTATGGCGAGAAAATCGGCCCGGTTGGCCTCCTCCATGTCCGGCATCGGTTGGACGCCCTGCACGCGGAACGCCTCGTTGCGAAAGCGGCGTGTCGCCGCCCCTACGTCGGCACGGGCCCGTCCGATCTCCGGCACGCGCGTTGCGTCTTCCTGTTTGAAGAAGTCTGTCACACCGATTGACACGGCGTCCTCGTACTGCAGCCCGCTCGGCAAACGTTCAACGACGGCCGCGTAGTAGTCCGGGTCGAGCAGTTCCTGCGGAGGGATCGGGTAACCGTCGTCGCCGATATCGAGTCCGTACCAGGGTTCGCTGAGCTCGGTCGTCAACCAGCCGGCGATCTTCTCCACCTCATCTTCAGCCGCCTGCCGGCGTACAACATCGAGCGCCGCCCCTTTGGCCTCTTCGAATGTCTCGAAGTACTCGCTCTTTTCTATGGGTTCGTCCGCCTCAGAGACAGGTTCTTCCATCGCATCATCGGCCACTTCTTCGGGCGGCTCCGGACGGCGAAACTCCTGGGAAATCTTGTTCTCGCGCCAGTACTCGCGGGCCCGCCGCTCAAGCGTCCGCTCACGGATGCGCAGGTTTTCCGCAACCGTGTCCGTGTCGATCTTGAAGTACTGTACCTTGACCTGCGCCGGCTGCACGTAGCCGAAGTTGATCCCGCTGCTCGGCTGCTCTTCGCGATACTTCTCAAAATGAGCGCGAATCTCCTGATCGCTGAACTCTTCTCCCTCGTGAACGAATGTCCGCGCCTGAACAGCTACCAGATTGACCTTCACCTTCTCCAACTCATCGCGAGCGTCCACCTGGATGGCAGCTTCGCTCTCCGCGCCGGCCGCCACCGTAAGCCTCAGCGTGTTGAATACGCTGATGTAGCGACCGATGGCACCGTAAATGTGCTCCGCCTTCACATCCCTCTGGGCCGCGAGCCAATGAACGCTGTCCGCTGTCAGCCCCAGGCCGGGCAGAACCTCTTCCACCTCAATCGGGCGCGGCTTCATCCCGAGTCGCTCGGCCTCTCGCGTAAGCAGAATCCAGTCGATGACGGTCAGCGGATCGTGGGCCCCGGGCTGGATGAAGGGCCAGGGATGGGTCCAGTCGAGTCTGAGAGACTCCAGCAGTTCGGTCTCGAACGTCGCTAGCTGCCGATCCTGCACGAGGATCTCGCCGAAGTCGCTCTTGGCCAGCACCATATCCGCCCGGGAAGGACCAATGATTGACGTCAGGGCGCTGCCGCCCAGCCACACAACCAGCAGCGCGGCCATAAACACCGCCAGCAGCTTGCGGTTGTGCTTTCGGAAGAATTTCATCATGGCGATTCTAAATCCTTATTACGCCGACACTTAGGTGTATCAAGCCGCGGACGGACCATGTTAGGACCCCTCTGGCGCAAAAGCAACCCCTCGCGCCCGCCACTTACCGCAATGTTACCTTGGCCGACGCGTCACCCTTGGGCATGCCGGGTCCGGAGAGGCCGTGGGCAGATAAAGGGGCAGCCCATGACCTCAGGCTTCGAGGATAACTGACATGAGCGCCAGCACCAGGACGGCGCGGGCGGTGTAGGCGACCGTACGCAGCCAGTTGGTGGCCACCAGACGCCGGACGGTGTCCAGGTCGTGCCTGTCGGCGAGTCGGCGATGGCAGGGGATTTGGAGGAAACAGGTTGAGAGCCAGATAACGATGACCAAGGCCAACCCGGCGATCGCGATGGGAAGGAACGCAGGCACAGTCGCGGACGGACGGAGGACCAGCCAGACAGCGGTGGCAGCTTCGGTCAGCATTAGCGGCGCCACGACCCAGGTGGTTCGTTGTGTATGTTCCCTTTCGTACTGGACGGAGCCGTCGGCACCGAGCCGTGCAAAGAGGGGGTAGTGCACGATCTGCACAAACCATAGCAGACCGGTCATCGTCAGCGTCGCAAATACGTGAACCAAAAGCACCAGACTCATGAGTTGGCTCCGATCGTGTGCGCCGCCTCCTGGGTTCGGGCCGGGGCCGACCTTCTCCAGGCGTCCTCGGCAGCTCGGCGGATGCCATCGAGCATACCGGGAAAGACGAAGCCGTGGAGCGGAACGACGGAATACCAATACACCAGGCCCGCCAGCCCCTTGGGCTTGAATCGGGCGGTCTGTTCGAGCCGGCAATGGTTCGGGTCGTCGGAGTCCGGGGTGATGTTGAATTCCAGAAGCGCTTCGCCGGGGAGCTTCATCTCCGCCCGCAGTTCAAGTCGGCGAGGCGGATCAACATCGGTCACGCGCCAGAAGTCCAGTGCTTCACCGTAGGCAAGGTGGTCCGGATCACGCCGCCCCCGGCGAAGTCCCGGTCCGCCGACCAGCCGGTCCATGGCGCCGCGTAAGCGCCATAAGGCGTTTCCGGCGTAATAACCTCGGTCTCCGCCGATGCGGCAGATCTCTTCGAACACCACATGGGCGGGAGCCGAAACGGCGGCCGATTGCCGGTCGGCGAGCACCGTACCACCGGCCCAGTCGGGGTCGCCCGGAATCGCTCCGGCGTCCGCCCAGGACGTTTCGACGGAACGCGATTGTCGTTTGCCGACGGCGGCTTCGATCGCCTCCCGAGCACTGAGAAGGGGCTGCGGCATGAGCCTGGCGGCATCGTCGTTTCGGCAAACCACGCGGTTTCGCAGACCTTCTGCAAGGGGTCTGGCGATTCGGTGGCTCAGCGGCGTGACCAGGTGGATCCAGAGGGAGCTGAGCCGGGGCGTCAGCACCGGAACGGGAATCACAAAGCGCTTGGAGAGTCCCAGGGTCTCGGCCATGATCCGCATGAGCTCATGGTAGGTCACGACGTCGGTGCCGCCGATGTCGAGCGTGCGGCCCGTCGTCTCCGGTGTATTCAGGCACGCGACGAGGTAGTGCAGGACATTTCGGATGGCGATCGGCTGGCACTCGGTCGCGACCCAGCGAGGCGTCACCATGATGGGCAGCCGTTCGACCAGGTATCGCAGGATTTCGAAGGACGCCGAGCCTGATCCGATGATCATCGCCGCGCGAAGGACGGTGACCGGCACGGGTCCGGAGGCCAGCGCCCGCTCGACCTCGCGGCGGGATGTCAGGTGCTCACTCAGTCCCTCGCCGGTTTCGCCCAGCCCGCCGAGGTAAATGATGCGTTCGACGTCGGCGCGGCCGCAGGCTTCGGCAAAACGCGTGGCCAGCTCCCGGTCGCGCTTGCGATACGTAGGACCAGCGGCGGTCATCGAATGGATGAGGTAAAACGCTGCGCGGCATCCTCGCGACGCCTCGGCCACGGCGTCGACGTCCGCCGCATCGCCCTCGACGACTTCCACCAACGGATCATCCGCCCAGGTTCTCGCGTCCAGCTTTCGTCGGGCCCGGGACAGGCAGCGAACGCGATAGCCGGCTTCAAGGAGGCGAGGGACCAGTCTCCCGCCAACATAGCCGCTCACGCCGGTGACCAGGATCAGGTCGCGGGTTGTCGGTTCCGAATGTGCCATGATCGGCAGCACTCCTGGCGCACACGATTCAGATCCAGCTCCTACGGTGACCACGGACGAACGAGCGGTCAAGCGTCTCTCCGAGGGCCGGCACGTTCCTCAGGCCGCCAACCCGCCATTAGCAGGCGCAGCGGTCGTGGAGAGGCCTTCGGCGGCCACGCTTTGATTCGCAGCTTCGCCCGAAAACGGGGACATCGTCGCACGAAGCTTGTCGAGCGCTGCAAGTTGAATCTGGCGAACCCGCTCTTTACTCAGTTGAAGTACCTCTCCGAGCGATGATAGCGTATCGGGGCGGTCGCCCGCCGGATGCAGGATACGCCGTTCGACGACGAACCGCTCGACGTCGGTCAGTTCGGCCTCATTCTGCGACAGGATACGACGGAGGCGGTCCAGCCACCATTCCGTATCGCGATCCTGCTGGGAGACCCGGCTACCTGGGAGGGCCGCGTCTTCCTGCTCCGTCCACACGTGGCCGAGCCGTTCGAGATCGCTTTGCTTCTTTCGGGCGAGCATGAGGTAGCCTCGAACGATCGAGGTGCACGCGTACGTGCTGAAGCGGAAGCCGCGCCAGGGGTCGAACGTGGAAACCGCACGAAAGAGGGTCCAAAGCCCTTCGCTCGTCAGGTCGTCCGGATCGACGGAATCAAAGCGATAACGCCGTCGCATCTCGTACACCAGCCCGACGTTGCGATTGACAAGCGCCTCGACGATCCGCTGCCGAAGACGGAACGCGGCCCAGCGCACCCCTCGTGAAGCTTCATTGGCTCGCGGGCGACGACTCAGGCGGTACCCGCAAGCGTGCATCGCCTTGAAAAGAGCGGTTTCATCCGAAACCGACCACTCCTCTGGGGCACCGAACAAACGTTCGGCCTGACACATAAGCTGCTTCACACGCCCGCGTTGGTGCAATTCCGGATGATCGACGAAACTGGTTTCGTTGACCTTTGTCCTGATTTTGCTTTTTGCATCGCGATGGTTGTTTTTCATCATGCACCTCGTCGAGCCTGCAGATGTTGCAGGAAGGCGACCGCTCCCGTTGATCGGAATCAACGGGAAACGGCCGCGACCACAACCCCCCAGGCCCTCTAGATTGAGTAGGCCGGCTCGGCCGAACACCAGCGACGCTGGATGGCCTTCCACTGGGCCGCCTGAAACAGTCCTGCGACGCCCACCAGGGCGTAGACCACACGGCTCAACATCGAGCCGGGGCCGAACATTGCGGCCACCAGATTGAATTCGAAGATTCCCACGAGGCCCCAGTTCAGGGCTCCGACGACGACGAGAACCGCAGCGACAACGTCGATCGTTTTCATGTTGCACAACTCCTTAGTTTCCATGTTTCTGTTCGTCGCTTGTCAATCGTCCACCATTACTGAGGCAGCAGCACCGTATCGATCACGTGAATGACCCCGTTGGCTGCGCGGACATCCGTCTTGATGACCTTGGCGTTGTCCACACGGATGGGGCTCGATGTACGTATACGCACCTTCTGGCCCTGGAGGGTTTTCGCCGAGTCGAGCTTGGCGGCGTCGGCAGCGAGTACTTCGCCCGCGACAACGTGGTACAACAGGATCGATTTGAGCTTGCCGGTATCCTTGAGAAGCGCCTCGATCGTGCCGTCAGGGAGCTTTCCGAAGGCCTCGTCGGTCGGAGCGAATACGGTGAACGGTCCGTCACCGCGCAGCGTATCCGTCAGGTCGGCCGCTTCGAGCGCCTTCAGGAGCGTGGTGAAGGCGCCTGCCGTGCGGGCCGTTTCGATGAGGTCGTTGTCGGGGATCAGGACACGGTCGATGACGTGAATCACGCCGTTTGACGCCGCGATATCCGACTTGACCACCGAGGCGTCGTTGATCCGAACTCCGTGTGAGGCGTCGACGGTGACTGTCTGACCGAGCGCCGTCTTCGCAGACTGCAGCTTGACCACATCGGAGGCGGTCACGCGGCCCGGCACAACGTGGTAAAGCAACACCGCTTTGAGCTGCTCGCGGTTTTTCAGGAGGCTCTCCAGCGTCCCCGCCGGCAACCGGGCGAAGGCGTCGTCGGTAGGCGCGAAGACGGTTAGCGGGCCGTCGCTCCGGAGGGTCTCAACCAGTCCGGCCGCCTTGGCGGCCTGGATGAGCGTGTTGAACGTGCCCGCGCTCGCGGCGGTATCGACCAGATCCTTCGATTGCCCGCTGCAATGGTCGGCTGCGGCGGCCGTTGGCAGGGCGGAAAGTGTGAACGTTACGGCCAGTACGGTAAGAGGGTGTTTCAAACTCATTGGACGTTTCCTTTCGAACCAGGGTTATCCCGTGGGCCAGGGTCTCGAATCCTGTTGCCCAACAGCAGAACTTCAAAAAGTGTTTGGGGCGACACCTTGTAGCCCCGTTTGCTCGTAGCAAAGTGTTCGCCGCTCAGCACCAGGGAGATTCATAAAATCGCCCACAACGTTCACCCACGCGTCCCCCACGGACGCCCCGACGCGTAGCCTCAAACCGCGCGGACCGTGCACGCCTTCGCGATAATCAGCTTTAACAGCCGGAAATCCAAAGGTATTACGGGCAGACCGCCTAGCGAGGCGGCGTCGAGCGCAGGTGGCCGCTCGCGTTGCGACCCATTAAAATAGTTCAAAACGATCAGGGGTCAGACGAAATGCAGGGATTGTTATCACCGAAGCAGGTGGCCCGGGCGATCGGCGTCAGCGAGGCGTCGCTGAAACGCTGGTGCGACAAGGGATTGCTGCCGGCCGTGCGAACGGCGGGCGGGCACCGACGAATCTCGATGGACGGGGTCATGCAGTTCATTCGAGAGAGCGGGCATCCCATCGTTCGTCCCGAGGTGCTCGACCTCCCGGCAACGATCGGGACCGGGGCGACGGCCACCGAGCGGGCCGCGGAGCGACTCCAGGGCGCGCTCGAGCGTGGCGACGAGGATGCGTTCAGAGCGACGTTGATCAACCTCTATTTGGCGCGGCACAGCGTAGCGGATATTTGCGACACCGTTGTTGCACCGGCCTTCGAGGCATTGGGCAGCAAGTGGCAGCACGGGGAACTTGAGGTCTACCAAGAGCGCCGGGGCGGCGAGATTTGTTTCCGGGCGATGGTCGAGCTGCGAAGTTTCCTGCCTCCGCCGGCACCTGATGCCCCCCTCGCTATCGGCGGGACGCTGGAACATGATCCCTACACGCTCCCGACCATCATGGTCGAGATGACGTTGCACGAGATCGGGTGGCGGGCCGAGTCGCTGGGAGTGGGTCATCCGATGTCCACCTTATGTGCCGCGATTCGAGACAAGCGCCCGCGGCTTGCGTGGGTGAGCTTCTCGACGATTGATCCCGCTCCGGATTTCGCCGAACGTTGGCAGGAAGTTTACGATACTGCGTTGGCCTGCGGCGCGGCAATCGCCGTAGGCGGCCGGGCGCTTACCGAGGAACTGCGCCGCCAATTGTCGTACTCGGCGTATTGCGACAGTCTTCGCCGTCTGGTGGCTTTCGCCAACAGCATTTTCAGCGTTTCACACCGAGCTTCATGAAGAGGTTTGCGGCCTGGCGGTCGCCGCGTTTCGACGCGTCCCTTCCTGACCACGCAAGTCCAGAATGCCGCTGATTCGATCACACAGCCTTCGAGTCCTGTTCAGCTCGTATTTCAAAGAAGGCGACTGCTTTGAGGCTCGGTCATCGCCGACCGTGTTCCACAAGAACGTATTTCCGACTAACCTTCGGCGATCGGCGTTCGGCGGGGCGACGCCATGGTTGTGTACTTGCGTGGGGGGGGCGGACATGAAGAAGAACGCGATCGTGCTGGGATGCGGCCTGGTCGGTGCGACCATGGTGCGGGACCTGGCCGCCGATGAGGATTTCGAGGTCGCCGCGGCCGACATCGAGGCGGGCAATATCGAGAAGCTGACGGACGTTGCCCGCGCCGTGCAGGCCGACCTCGGAGACGCGGCTCAGGTCGGCGAGCTGGTGTCCGATTTCGACGTAGTGCTCGGGGCCTTGCCCAGCCACCTCGGGTTTCAAACCCTGCGGGCGGTCATCGAGGCGGGCAAGCCTTACTGCGACATCTCCTTCATGCCGGAAGACGCCCTGGAGCTGGATTGGGTGGCGAAATCCCAGGGCGTGTCTTGTGTTGTCGATTGCGGCGTTTCCCCGGGACTGTCCAACATGATCGTGGGGCGGTCGATCGATCTTTTCGACCGGATTGATCGGGCGGTCATTTGCGTCGGAGGGCTGCCGAAGGAGCGGCGCTGGCCATTTCAGTACAAAGCGCCGTTCGCTCCGTACGACGTGCTCGAGTTGTACACGCGACCGGCGCGGGTCGTCGAGGGCGGGCGGGTCGTCACGCGGCCCGCGTTGTCGGACGTGGAGCTGATCGACGTTCCGGGCGTCGGTACGCTGGAGGCGTTCACCACCGACGGCTTGCGAAGCCTGCTCGAGACCGTCTCGATTCCGCATCTTGTGGAGAAGACGTTGCGTTATCCGGGTCATGCCGAGCTGATGCGGGTATTTCGCGAGTGCGGGTTCTTCAGCCGGGACGAGGTTGAAGTAAACGGCGTCGACGTCCGACCGCTGGAGGTGACGGCTCGATTGTTGTTTCCGTTGTGGGCGTTCGAGCCGGGGGAGGAGGAGTTCACGGTTTTGCGGGTCGAGATCGAGGGAGAACAAGGCGGCAAGCCGCAGCGCCTCGTCTACGAGCTGTACGATGAGTACGACCGGGCGACGGGCACGACGTCCATGGCACGAACGACCGCGTTTCCGTGCACGATCGTCGCCCGTATGCTGGCGCGCGGCGAGATTCAGGGACCGGGCGTCCTGCCGTCGGAGCGGGTTGCGCAGCAACCGGGCATCTTTGATCGCATCGTTGGGGAGTTGAAATCAAGAGGCGTGAATCTGGTTGCAAGTGAGATGTAATCGCGAGGCGCCTTTGACGAGTCGTCTGCGATTCAAGGAGGGTTCCGCATGGACGAAGCATCCGCACAGGGGCGGGGGAAACTGAGTTTCTTCGAACAGATTACGAGTTTTCCGCTGGCGTTCTGGGTGGCCAACGTTATCGAGTTGGTCGAGCGCTTTTCCTTCTACGGCGTGCGGATGATCGCCGCGCTTTACATCGTAGCGAAGGCGGAAGACGGCGGGCTCGAGCTGACGAACACGGATCGGGGCATTTTCTTCGGCACATGGTCGCTCATCCAGTGCCTGTTGCCGATGGTCACCGGCGGGTTCTCCGATCGTTATGGTTACCGAGCTTCCCTGCTGGTCGCGTTCGGGATCAACATCGTCGGCTACGGCATCATGGGTTACACCAACAGTTGGTGGAGTTTCATGTTCGCCTGCTGCCTCATCGGGATCGGGACGGCGATCTTCAAGCCGCCGCTTCACGGCACGATTGCACACTGCGTAAACGAATCGAACTCTTCGGTCGGCTGGGGCGTTTTCTATCAGGTCGTGAACATTGGGGGGTTCATCGGCCCGATCGTCTGCGGCTACCTTCGTTTGCTCGAGTGGCGGTACGCATTCTTCGCCGCAGCCGGGATCATTGTCGTCAACATCGTCATTGCGGCCTTCTTCCTGAAGGACTATGCCAAGGAGGGTGCTCGTGAGGAGCGTTCCAAGCGCAAGGGCCCCGCGGAGGTGCTCTGGGAGGCCATCACGACGCTGCGCGACTATCGATTTGTAATCTTCCTCGCACTCTTTTCGGGCTTCTTCTTCATGTTCATGCAGTTGTTCGATCAACTCACGGTCTTTATCGAACAGTGGGTGGACACGAACGACGTGGCCCGGACTTTTGCCAGCGTGACCGGTTGGGAGTTTTTCGAAAACCTCGCCGCCGGGGGCGGGCAGTTCAACCCGGAGTGGATCGTCAATTTCGACGCCGGCTTCATCATCGTGTTCGTTCTGTTGATCTCCTACATCACGGGCAAGTTTCGCCCGATCAGCTCGATGGTCTTCGGCATGAGCGTCGCCTGCCTCGGACTGGTGATGGCCGGTTCGGTGACGACTGGCTGGGCGTGCGTGCTGGCAATCTTCATCTTCTCGATCGGCGAGATGTCGTCGGTGCCGAAGTTCAGCGAGTACATCGGGCTGATGGCTCCGCCGGAGAAAAAGGCCTTGTACATGGGCTATTCGAACATTCCGTTTGCCGTGGGGTGGGCGGGGGCGAACTTCATCGGCGGGCCTTTGTACGACCGGTTGTCGGACAAGTCGCAGTTGGTCCGGCGCTATCTCGTCGAGGAGTTGGGTCGAAGCGCCGAGCGGATCGACGAGCTCTCCAAGGCCGACGCGATGGCCGCCCTGGTCGAGGCGACCGGGAAGTCGGAAGCGGCCGTTCGTCAAATGCTCTGGGAGCAATACCACCCGCAGTCGTTCTGGATCATTTGCATGGCGATCGGCGCGACCGCGACGCTCGGCATGCTCGTCTACCATTTCTGGCTGCTGGCGGACGCGAGGAAACGTGCGGCGCAAGGCCACTCGGCGGCGTAGAGACGCGGACATGGTCGGCAGATCGCTGGTCTTCGCTCGGCGCGCACCTTATTCTGTACTGAGATGATTCTGAATGACCAAGAGCAATTCTTCGTTTCGGATCCGAAGCCGGCGTATCTCAATCCGGCGGTGCGTTCGACGCTTGGCGATCGAGTTGCGCGGGCGCTGGAGGAGCTGCGGTCCTGCTGCGCCTGCCCGCGGAACTGCAGGGTGGACCGGATGGCCGGCGAGACCAAGGTGTGTCACACGGGGCGGTACGCCCGGGTGGCGTCGGCGTTTCCGCATCACGGCGAGGAGAACTGCCTTCGCGGCAGGCGTGGTTCGGGCACGATTTTCTTCTCGATGTGCAACCTGCAGTGCGTCTTTTGCCAGAACTGGGACATTTCCCAGCGGCCCGGCGGTCACGAGATGGACGCCGAGGGTCTGGCCAACGTCATGCTGGCGTTACAGGAGCGGGCGTGCCACAACATCAACTTCGTCACGCCCGAGCACGTCGTGCCGCAGGTGGTCGAGGCTTTGGCCATCGCGATCGATCGTGGTCTCAATCTGCCGGTGGTCTACAACACCAGCGCCTACGACAGCATCGAGTCGCTCAAGCTGATGGACGGGCTGGTGGACATTTACATGCCCGATTTCAAGTTCTGGAAGAACGACACGGCCAAGCGGCTGGCCAAGGCCAAGGACTACCCCGACCGCGCCCGGGAAGCCATCGCCGAAATGCACCGCCAGGTAGGCGTGCTGAAGTTCGGCCCCGACGGCGTGGCCTGCCGCGGCGTGCTGGTGAGGCACCTGGTCATGCCGGGACAGCTTGACGAATCGAAGGCCATTCTCCGGTGGCTGGCCGACGAGCTTTCGCCGGATACGGACGTGAACATCATGGGACAGTACCACGCGGACAACGAAGTCGGGCGTGTGCGGGATGGAAATCAAGCGAAAGCGGGCGGCCGTTACGATGAGATCAACCGCCGGCCGACCTATCGAGAACTGGAATCCGCCCATCAGGCAGCGCGCGAAGCGGGTCTTTGGCGGTTCGCGTGAGACCAAGTACCGCGCGCAGTAGGGCGGGCTCCGCCCGCCGCAGTTCGAGATATGCGGCACCGTTATTAGAACGCGACCACCAGCGTGAATTGTTCGCGGGCCCCGTCGAGGGCCGGGGGCGCGGGGACGTATCGCTGCAGGGGGGATTTCTGCTGCCGGCCCCCGGCTCACGGAGCGGTACCGCTGGGTACTATCGGCAGAGGCGTGATATTACTTTATATCCTTAAGCGCACGTGACGCCTCCGTCGGCCGGGTAGGGAAAGGCAACGGTTTCTCAACTACCCGTGAGGACGAGGCTAAAAGACAACCCCGGGTTCCGCTGCGCTCCACCCGGGGCCATTCTCCATTGCCCCGCTGGGGCAAGGAACTTGCAGAGCCTCCAATGCAACCAGCCCCTGACCACCGCCCAGTTCCGTCCCGATCCGTCAGTCCGTCGGCAGCTTGAGAACGCCCGCCGAAGGGGCGTGAGTCTTAGTCGTTGGGCACGTGAAATACCTGGCCGTCGTAGGCCAAAGCCATGTTGTCGGGCAGCTCGGCGTTGACATCGGCGTGTTTCAGCTCGTGGGCGATGTGGGTGAAGTAGGTCTGCTTCGCGCCGATACGCCGTGCGGCGTCGACGGCCTGCTCGAGGTTGAAATGCGCCGGGTGAGGCCGGATGCGAAGGGCCTCGAGCACCAGCACGTCCAAGTCCCGCAGCAGTGCCATGGAGCGTTCGGGGATCTCACCGCAGTCGGTGCAGTACGCAAACGAGCCGAAGCGGAAGCCAAGGACGGGGAGCTTGCCGTGCATGAGCGGGATGGGCACGATGCGCCGGCCGAACAGCTCGATCGGGTCTTCGTCAATCACGTTCAGTACGAGCTGAGGCTTGGCCGAGGGATAACCGGCTTCATCGACAAAGGCGTAGCCGAACATGCGGCGCAGGGCTTGTGCGGTTCTTTGCGAGGCGTAGCACGGCAACACGTCGCGCTGCAACCAGTTAAAACGTCGCAGGTCGTCGATGCCGACTACGTGGTCCGCGTGGTGATGCGTGAACAGGACGGCGTCCACGCGGCGGACACCGTTGTCGAGGCATTGGAGGCGAAGCTCAGGCGTCGTATCGACCAGGACGGTCCGATCTCCGTAGTCGACCAATATACTGGCGCGTGTGCGCCGGTCGTGCGGATCGTCCGAGGTGCAGACCGGGCAGTCGCACGCGATCATGGGGACCCCATGCGACGTTCCCGTTCCCAGGCAGATGATCTTGATCAAGTTCGCCATCGTTCCGTTCCGGCCTGTCGTTTCATTATTGTAAGGTCCGACCGCTGCGATCGTCGAGAAGACCGCGTTGGGCGGATGACGTCGCGCGGCGGCGTTGGAGTTGACCCGGAAGCCGGAACGGGCGACACTGAATCCAATGTATCCGCGCCGACTATTCGAGGATTCCCGCGAGCGCGGCCACCCTCTGCCGTCCCGTCTGCTTTGTGCCATCCTGTTCTGTTTAACCGGCTGCCAACCGCCCCCGACGCCCGGGTCGATGAGCGTGGATGACGCTCTGCACTCGCCAGCTCCTTCACGACGGCAGTCACCGTCGCCGCCAATCGCTCGGCCAAGCTCGGACGCCACGCGAGACGACGTGATTGCAAGGGCCGACGGCGTACCGATCGATCGATCGCGGGTCGTGGATCTGCTGATCGAGGGACACGGCGTGGCACTGCTCGAGCAGATCATCGTGCTGGAGAAGGCCGAGCGACTGGCGGCCGAGCGAGGTTTGTCGGTCACACAGGCCGACGTCGAGGCGGAATACGATCGGGCATTGGACAACCTACTGGGGGAGGCCGGTCTCAGCGAATCGCAAGGGCTCCGGCGGGAGGCGGCCGAGACATTGCTTGCCGAGGTGCTGGCGGGGCGGAACGTGTCGCGTCGCGAGTTCATGCTGGTGACGCGCCGCAACGCCGTGCTGCGGAAGATCCTGAGTGCCGAGTTGTCGTTCGACGAACGGCAGCTCAAGGAGGAATTCCAGCGGCTTTACGGCGAGCGCGTCGAGATTCGCCACATCCAGCTTGCGTCGCGCGCGGAGGTGGACAGCGTTCTGCAGGAGCTCAAGGCCGGCGCCGACTTCAGTGAGCTGGCCCTTCGACGCAGCGCCAATCCGGACAGCAGGCGGCGCGGGGGGCTGCTGCCACCCTTTGCGGCGAACGATCCCGATGTGCCGCTGCAGCTTCGTCAGAAAGCGTTCTCGATGGAGGTTGGAGAGCGGTCGGATCCTATTCACGTTGACGGCTGGTATCATTTGGTTCGCCTGGAGCGCCGCCTGCCGGCTGAGTCGGTGCCGTTCGACGCGGTTCGACAAGAGGTGGAGCGAAGTTTGCGGGCACGTTTGACCGATCCCAAAATGCAGGATTTATACGCTCGCCTCTTTTACGAGGCGAGGATCGAGATTTACGACCCGAAGCTACGGGATCTGTTCTTCGAAAAGCACGCGAGCCACCAATCGGCGCCGCCACCGTGACGGGTGACGGAGCGGATCGGTCTCGCGAGGTCAATGCGGTCTAAGCCGTTGTATGATCGGCGATGGTCGATTCATAAGGAATGGAACATTGTCCACAAATCAGAAGTTCAAGACGGTCTTGTTGATCGGCGGTCCGGGATCGGGCAAGGGCACGCAGGGACAGGTGCTGGCCGGTTTCCCTCATGTCAAGCACCTGGCGATGGGAGATATCTTTCGAGCGCTCGACAAGAGCAGCGACATCGGCAAGGAGTTTCTCTCGTACTCGACCAAAGGGCTGCTCGTGCCGGATGCGCTGACCGTCCGGGTGTGGGATCATCACGTCAGGGGGCTCGTCGAGTCCGGCGACCTCAAGCCCGAGTATCACATCCTTCTGCTGGACGGCATTCCGAGAACGAAGGAGCAGGTCACGCTGATGGCCGAGCACGTGGACATCCTGCGGATCGTCCATCTGGTCATTCGAGATGAGGCGGTGCTGATCGATCGGTTGAAGGGCCGGGCGCTGAAGGGCAACCGCCCCGACGACGCCGACGAGAACGTCATCCGCGAGCGCTTGAGGGTTTACGAGGAATCGACCGCGCCGGTGCTCAACGCATACGACTCCTCACTGATCAGCGAGATCCAAGCCGACCAGCCGCCGTTCGCCGTGCTGCGGGATTTAGCGGAATGCCTGGCGCAGCATCTTCCGGCAACAATATGAGGAGACAGTGTAGACGGACTCCCTTGCCCGGATTCAGCGTTATCCGCTGAAGGGTGTCGGGTCGAGCAAATCGCGCTTGTCCTTGACCTCGCGGTACTCCTCGGCCGTGGGCAGCGGATCCTTTTGCGTGTCGATCACCGGCCACTCCTGGGCGTACTTGGCGTTGAGCTCGAGGTACTCGGCCCACTCGTCGGGCAAGTCGTCCTCGGTCACGATGGCCTCGACTGGGCACTCCGGGATGCACAGGCCGCAATCGATACAGACCTCCGGATCGATGACCAGGAAGTTGGTTCCTTCGTGGAAACAGTCGACCGGGCAGACAGATACGCAGTCCGTGAATTTGCAGGCGATGCACGGCTCCCCCACCACATGCGTCATGGCTAGCTCTCCGGGTACATGATTCAGTTAAGCAGAGTCCTTCCCGTTGGGGAAGTCTAGCCGCCAACCGCGTTTTTTCAACCGTCCGGCGGCATGGCCTCGTGAAATCGTGAAATCCGACTGAAAGCCGGCCCCACCCGGCCGAGGCACCGAGGCGGGCTGGGTCGCCTTGCGACGGTGTGGGCGCCAATCTATAGTCACGCCCGTGTCGAGAGAACATCGCGTCGCGGCGTCTACGAGGCTGATTGCGGGTCTCACGCTCCTTTCCCGCGTGCTCGGATTCGCCCGGGAGGCCACCTACGGCTATTTCTTCGGCACCGGTCCGGTGCTCTCCTCCTTCCGGATCGCCTTCATGATCCCGAATCTGTCGAGGCGCCTGTTCGGCGAGGGTGCCCTGTCGGCCGCTTTTATCCCGGTCTTCGTCCGCACGATGCAGGCGGGCGATACCGCGCATGCTCGGCGGCTAGCCGGCGGCGTGCTGACCCTGCTGGGCGCCGTCCTGCTGGGCCTGATCGCCATCGGCGAGATCTGCCTCCTCGGGGCGGAGGCGGTGCACCCGAGCCTGACGCTGCGGCTGACGGCGTTGATGTTCCCCTTCATGGGTTTCATCTGCATGGCCGCGTTTCTCGGGGGATTGCTCAACACGTTGGGGAAGTTCGGCGCCCCGGCCGCTTCGCCAATGATACTGAACGCCTTCGTGATCGTTGCGATTCTCGTCGCCGCATTCGCGCTCGGTTTAACAAACCAAGTTCGCTTGGTCTACGTCGCGTGCCTGGCGGTGCTGGTCGCCGGGGTCGCTCAGGTTGGCGTGCAGATCTTTGCTCTTAGCCGGACCGGGTTCCGTCCTGTGCTCAACTTCGACTGGTCGCAACCGGAGCTTCGCGAAATCGTCGCGTTCAT
Source organism: uncultured Phycisphaeraceae bacterium (assembly GCA_964574815.1). Lineage (GTDB taxonomy): Bacteria > Planctomycetota > Phycisphaerae > UBA1845 > UBA1845 > CAZNPL01. Next base: position 205,538 of record CAZNPL010000004.1, on the reverse strand, counting down.
GGCTCCGATGATCGTCGGGCTGTCGACGGTCCAGCTCAACACGATGTTCGACAAGCTGATCGCGCTCTTCTTCGTTCCCGACGGACAAGGGCCGGCGGTTCTAGGCTACGCTCATTTTCTCTATCAGCTTCCGCTCGGGGTGTTCGGGATCGCGCTGGCGACGGCCATCTTTCCGGTGCTGGCCGAACAGGCGGCGCGCAACGACCGGCCGGCTCTGGCGCGTGTTATAGATCGGGGCCTGCGCTTAAGCACTTTCATCGCGCTGCCGGCGACGGTCGGACTGATTCTCATCTCAACTCCGCTGGTCAAGGTGCTGTTCGAGCGTGGCGAGTTCGGCGCCGAGGGAACCGGGCGGGTCGCGTTCGCGGTCGCATGCTACTCGATCGGGCTGTGTGCCTACTCGGCCCATCACATCGTTATCCGCGCTTTCTATTCCCTTAAGGACTCAAGAACGCCCGCGCGGGTTTCGGTCATCATTGTCGTGTTCAACCTGGCACTGAATCTGGTTCTCGTCTTTCCGCTGCGCGAAGCAGGCGTGGCTTTGGCGACGGCAATCAGCGCGATTCTGCAAGTGGCGTGGCTGGGAGTCATCCTCGCCAAGCGCACCGGCTCAATGCGACCTGGTGCCCTGGCCGCAGGAGTGGGTAAGACGGCCATCGCTAGCACAGTGATGGGTCTAGCGGTCTGGGCGATCGTTACGGACAGGAGCCTGTCGTTCGCGGCCGGCTGGCCCACATGGGCAAAGGTTGCCGTGGCCGTGCCCCTGGGAGGTGCGGTCTTTGCGGGCATCGCCAAGCTGTTGAGGCTGACGGAGTTGGAATCACTGCTTCGTCGCCATTCGGGCTAGCCGGTTCCGATTGACGACGTCCCGGTCTCTATCGCCGCGTGGCATCGGGTTGCAGCGCGGTCATCTCTGACGCGCGCCAAACGCCAGCCCGGTGCCCGGCTGTGCCAATGCGCCTGTGACTGTGCTTGGCCGAAGCTCGGCCCATCAGGAGGATTTCATGCGCTCGACGAGGGCCCGCCACCTGTTGCAGGACCAGTCGAGCGACGGCGGCATGTCCTTTACAGGCTTACCTCTGCTGCACATCGAAGCCAGCTTCTTTGCCGCGTCAGCCACCTGGCGGTTGTGTCTCACGCGCGGGCCCTCTCTAAGTTCATCTGTGTTTCCGGTCGTCAGGAACTCGATCCAATTCTCGATGCGGTCTTTGGCGAAGATGAACACGACGCGGTCGAACTCCTCCTTCATGATCTCTTGCCGCTGCGCTTCCTCCCAGAAGAGGTCTCGAAGCGCCTCCCCGTCGTCGCAGTCGTCGTCACAGTCGGCCCATACCATCAGCGTTGTATGGCCGCCCGCGTTCAAGCAGTTCCTAAGCTCAGCGGGCGTTCGCTTGATGACATCTGGTCGGTTTCCACAGGGCTGAGTCCGGACGTAGTTACTGCCCTCACGCCGAATCCAATTCGGCTTGAGTGTTTTTATCAGTTTGTTAATGAACACTTCGTCGATGCTGGAGCCCCTTGCACCCTCGCAGAGACAAACGATTCGAGTTCTACTCGCCACGGGCCCACCCCCTCGCGATCGCTTCACCGGCACCCATGCCTTCCGGAACTTTGAGCGGCCCGATCCGAGTCGGGGAGGTGTGACTGTCTCGCCAGAGGTACCGCCCGTTCGCCTCTCCGCTGCTGCTGAGGATCTCCGGGTGATGCGAGATGAGCACAAGTTGGTGTTTCTCATCGAGCGGTTCGCGCATCGAGAGCACCCACGGCTGAAGCTCCGGCAGGCCAACGAAGTTGTCCGGCTCGTCAATCATCACCGTTCTTGCGGCGCCCGTATCCAGCGCCGCCCGTATCATATAAAGCCCGATCAGCGCCCGCTCCCCGTCGGACAGCTGATCGAAGAACAGAGATGTCGGGTTACTCTCTTCGCCTTCGAAGCGAAGTTGCAGAGCTTTTGTGTTCATCCCCGCACTGACCAAGTTGAACGATCGAAAGTCCGGCCAAACGTCCCGCAGCGCGTCCCGCAGCGCGTCGGTCCACTCCGTGTCCTGTGCCAGCGAGCGATACCACGACGTGAGGTTCGTCATGGACAAGTCTGGATGCCGCGCCTCGGCCTTGCTTTCTTCCTCCATGGTGCGCGGATTGGGGCGAAGAACCAACAGCTTTGCCACCTCCTCCTGGAGGAGTTCCAGCTTGGCGAGGTGGACGCCGCGCGGCTCGATGGCTCGCAGCGCTGCCTGTCGCCAGTCGAGCGGGAAGAACGCCTCTTTCCCGTCCGCCTTTAGAAACCGCACGCCTTCCTTTTCGCGCTCGAATACGATTTGCCCATCGCAAAGAGCCTTCTCGTGAATGATCCGCGGCTTCTCAAAGCGGGCGGTCTGTTCGATGTGGATGACGTATTCGAATTCGTGCGCCTCCACCCTCAGGCCCAACTCGAACTCCTGCACCGTGCTGTCGAGCCATTGGGTGAACTCGAGTGAACGGAGGTCCGGTTCGCCCCTCTCCTTCTCCCTCTTCTCGTCGCCAAGCAGCGCATCACCGGTCCCGAGGTTGCGCAGCAGACGCAGCGCATCGAACACCGAGCTCTTGCCCGCGCCGTTCGGTCCGCACAGCACGGCAAATGAGTCGAACTCCGCTTTGAAATTCACCAGGCAACGGAAGTTGTTGACATACAGTCGCGTGATCATGCCAGTATCCAAATCGGTTCCGAGAGTACGTCGACCATTCCCTTGGCGGTTTCAGTCGCCGCAGTAGATGATTCCCGTATCCACCAGCGCCGACGACCGCCGCTGCGCAGCAACCGGGCCCGGGCCGGTTTTCCTGGTTTTCGCGGGTTTCGGCGTCAATTTACGTTTCCGTGCCCTCTGGATACTGTGCCCACGGGGAAGTGTCAACGTAGGAGCTCTCCCGGCCTGTTTCACTCCTGTTGGAGGCTCGTCAGACGCTTGTCGTATCCCGCGGCGCCACCGACCGACGTTCGGACATCATCGGCATCAGGTGCTGTCCCAGTCTCGCACCTTCGCACCGGCAGACTTACCCGAGAGACCTGACAACCCCATCCCCGTCCCTTTCTCTCAGCACGCCAACCCCTGCCACGCCAGGCAGCGCAGCTACGGTGCAAGCACTCTGAGCTCAAACACCCGCTCCGACCGGCTCTGCGGCAGTCGCGGACCGGGCAAATGCTCCCCTATGCCGCATTCGTCAGTTCGGCCAAACCGATCGAACGGATGGCGGCGATCACTTCGGTCCCACTCAGTTCAGGGAGCCTCGGCGCAAATTGCTGCTCCAAGATTCGTTTCAAGAACATTGACGGAGATGGGCTAGCGCCGATTGCCCATTGCGATGCGAGCATTGCGCTGAAGCATTTCTCGCGTGGCGCGGTTCATCGCGCTGCCGTCTACGGCGACGCTATACTCCTCCTCCGACCAGCGGATCACTTCATCGAGCACGGGTGCGGGGCCGGGCTGCCGGATCGGAAAGTCGTCCGTTACCGGCGCGTCGCGGTTGAACGGACAGACCTCCTGGCAAATGTCGCACCCGAAGATCCAATCGCTCATCTGCTCATGAAATCCCACTGGGACCTCGCTGCGATGCTCGATGGTCAGATACGAGATGCATCGCGACGCATCCATCTCGTACGGCGCCGGGAAGGCGTTAGTCGGGCATGCCTGAAGGCAGCGCGTACACGTTCCGCAGTGGTCCGCCATCGGCTCGTCGCAGGACAGTTCCAGCGTGGTGACGATTTCGCCCAGGAAGAAGTAGCTGCCGATCTCGTGGTGCAGAACCATGGTGTTCTTTCCGATCCAGCCGATGCCGGCCATCGCCGCCAACTCGCGCTCGAGGATCGGCACCGTGTCCACGCACACGCGCGCCACAAAGGGCTCGTCCAGCGCGGCGCGGAGGCGATCGCCCAACTCGTGCAATCGCCGCTTGACCACGACGTGGTAATCATCACCCCAGGCATACTTGGCCACGCGCCCGCGTGGGTTGTCGTCGTCCGGCCCAGGCGGCGCCTCCTGGTTGTAGTTGGAGGCGGTCACGATCACGCTGCGGGCGCCCTCGACGAGATTGCGGGGGTCCTGCCGAATGTGCCGGTTTCTCGTCAGGTAGTGCATTTCGCCGCCCCGGCCGGCGGCCAGCCAAGCCTCGATGTATGGAATCCGGGGTACGGGCGCTGCTGGCGCGATGCCCACCCGGCTGAAGCCCAGTTCCCGTCCCAGCTTTTTGATCAGCCCGGATTTATCGGTCGGCAACATCAACACATGGTACAACCCGGGACGACCGATAGACACCGGGGGTGTCAGGTTGACAGCGCGGTGGCCGGGGCGTAGGTTCCCTCCGCGCTCATGCTTGCCGTTGACGCAGCCTTGATCTCGAATTCACCAGTGAGGTTGAAAGCGTGTTCGATTACGATTGGTTCCACGGGCGACAGTTTCAGGAGCAATGCGACGACGCCAAAATGCGGTGTGCCTTGCGGCGGTATCCTGAGCTGGACCAAGAAACCGCCTGCGAAAACGAAGAGTTCAAGGCGTTTCTGGACGAACTTCGGGTACGCACGCTCGTCTACCTCCGCGACGGTTTCAGCTACGAGTTCAAGAGTTTTGCCAACGTCGAGAGCAAAGCCCACCTGACCTTCGAGTGCGAGCCGGTTGACGAGCAGTACAAGGTGGGAGCCTTTGTCATCTCTGTGCCGTTCGAGGATATCGTTCGCGTCGAGATTTTCGCGGTGCCGCCTGACGAAATGCCTATCGAGTTGCCACCGATTACGGGATTTCGCGGCCGATCCGAGCCGCCCGGTTCGTGAGCCGTTAGCCGACTCTTCACTTCATGGGACCAACACCGCCACGGCTTCGTCCGCAAAGGGGAATGCGCGATTATTCCCTCTTAGGTGGCGGGCGCTGGCGCACGCCGGCGATTGAGCGGGCCATATGCCGAGCGTAAACTCCTGGCGTGCCCAAGCCTCACGTGCACAATTCGTCCGGACGCTTGTGGGTTGAAGCAGGGGAGCACGTCGTCGGTCCTGTGGCCACCGTTGCTCCCGTCGCTCCGATCGACAAGGTGTACTCTTACAGCGTGCCCGCGGAGCTGGAGCTGGAGGTGCTGCCCGGACGGCGTGTCAACGTGCCCTTGGGCAAAAAGGGGCGAACGACACCGGCATTCGTCATCTCCGTTGATCAACGTCCCTGGGACAGCGCGTTGAGGCCGGTTCACTCAGTCATCGACTCCGAGACCTTCCTGACGGATGAGCTGCTTCGGCTTGGCCGGTGGATGGCGCGTTACTACGTTTGCCCGCTCGGCCGCACCCTGGCGGCACTGGTGCCGGCGGCGGTGCGGAAGCAGACCGGGTACCGGAAGGTCGAGCGGGTCAAATTGGCGATCGAACCGGGCGCACTCGATGCCGCAACCGTAAACCACCGGGTCGGCCCGAAGCAACAGGCTGTGTTGGATCGACTGACCACAGCGGGCGAGCCGGTCGAGATGGATCGTTTGCGGCGGGACAGCGGTGCATCGCGCACGACCATCCGCACCTTGCAGCAGCGGGGGTGGTTGCAGATCGACGCCGCGCGGGAACCGGCCGCCCCACCCGAGTTCGAGCAGCCGGTCGTGGAGCCGGACTTTGAGCTCAACCGTGACCAGCAGGCCGCGCTCGGTCGGAGCGGAGCGGTTATTGATGACGGCGGTTTTCGCGTGATGCTGTTGTTCGGTGTCAGCGGGAGCGGGAAAACGGAAGTATACATCCGCTCGATCCGTCGCGTCCTTGAAACGGGCCGGCAGGCCGTCATGCTCGTCCCGGAGATCGCTCTGACGACTCAACTCGTCCATCGTATTGCCTCCCGCTTCGAGAACGTCGCCGTGATTCACAGCGGGCTGACCGACGTCCACCGTTCCCTTACTTGGTCGGCCGTCCGGTCCGGGTCGAAGAACGTTGTCATTGGAACGCGCAGCGCCGTGTTCGCTCCCTGCCCGAGGCTGGGCCTGCTGGTCGTGGATGAGGAGCAGGAGAGCAGCTACAAGAACCTGCAGGCTCCCCGGTTTCACGTCCGGGACGTGGCCATCAAGCGCGCCCAGGAGCTGGGAATTCCCGTCATCCTCGGAAGCGCCACGCCGTCACTGGAGTCGTGGCACAACTGCCAGAGAATGCCGCATTTCGAGCGGCTCGACCTGCCGCATCGCGTTCGGGACCTTCCACGTCCGCAACTCACCGTCGTGGACATGCACGACGAGTTCGCGGAATCGACGGGCATCCCGCTGCTTTCCCGCGTGCTGATCGAGCGTCTGCGGACCGCCTTCGAGCGCGGCGAACAGGCCGTCCTCCTCATGAACCGCCGCGGCTACGCAAACTGGCTCGTGTGTCCGTCCTGTCGGCATCAGATTCGATGCCCCGATTGCAACGTGAATATGGTTCTGCACGCAGATCGGCGCGAGATCCTCTGCCACCATTGCTCCCGCCGCGCCCCGGCCCCCGAGCGGTGCCCGAACCCATCCTGCCGCGCAAGACTCGCCGTCGTCGGTAGTGGCACCGAGCGTATCGTGGAACGACTCGAGCGGTTGTTTCCGGATGCCCGGATCGCTCGCGCCGACAGCGATGTGATGCGTCACGAGCGAGCCTACCGGCAGTTGATCGCCGATTTTGCCGAGCGCCGGACGGATTGTCTGGTCGGCACGCAGATGATCGCAAAGGGGCTGGACTTCCCCCACGTCTCGGTCGTCGGCGTCATCGCAGCCGATGCCACGCTAACCTCGACTGATTTCAGGACCGCGGAAAGGCTGTTTCAACTGGTGACCCAGGTGGCCGGCCGAGCGGGGCGCGGCGGGGTCCCAGGCGAGGTCATCGTACAGACGTTGTCGCCTGAGTCGGTTGCGTTGCAGGCGGCGGTGACTGGCGATTATGAAGCTTTCGCTTCCGAAGAGCTCCACGTCCGCCGGGAAACGCGCATGCCGCCGTTTACCCGACTGGCACGGTTGGTTCTCGGCGATACCGACGAGACGCGGGTCCGCGAAGCGTCCCACGGGCTGGTGGAACAGCTCCGTGGGCTGGTCGGCGATGCCGATGCAGTCGAGATCCTGGGCCCGATGCGGTGCGCGCTGATGCGGCTTCGTAAGCGCTACCGGTACGAGGTCGTCGTCCGAGCCGAGCACGCCTCCGGTTTGCAGCGGCTGTTTGACAGCTTCCGGAGTGACCGATCGTATCGTCCCAAGGTCGGCGCATTCGTGATCGATGTCGATCCGGTGTCGTTTGCTTAGCTCCTTGAATAAGACCGCCCCAGCGGCGCCCGCGCCTTGATATAAGCTATTGCTGCACAATATGTTGGCGCCGGCGCGGCGATTGATACCAATGCCGGCGGCCCGTCTCTGCTGCTGAGTTGCCCATCCCCGTTGCCGAATCGGGCGCGTCTCACTTCGGTCAAGTTTGGCGAACCAATTCGTCGATACCCCTCGGTGTCTTACGCGGCTTACGTTCACAAGCAGGAGCGATCGGCATGAGCACCACTTCGCTGAAGGACCGCCGGAAACTGGCCGCCGCGAGGCGCTATCGCCCTTCCGGTGCCGAGGTGATCGTGTTCCCGGCCGACGGAGAGGGCGACCACGGTCCTGAAATCATGCCGCGGCCGACGGATCTGCAGCTTGAAGTGACGTATGCGACCGGCGATCTGGTGACATGGTTCTGCGACGATTGGTGGCTGGAATCACTGCGCCGATGGAAGGACTACCCTCTCACGATTCACATCCAGCGGACACCCGAGGCCCTACTACACGAGACGGTTCTCTACGAGCTCGAGATGGTTCGGCGGCTGGCAGTTCCCTGGCGACTCATCGGCCACTGCTATCTGTCGGACGTCGGACACCCGCTGTTGTTGCCACGCGTCGCAACCAGCCAGTACGACGAAATCCGGATCATCGATGCCAATCGACCCGCAACCGACGAGTTCGCAGTGCACGCGGCGAAGCTGTCGCTCTCGGAAGTCTTCGCCCGCTTGCGCGACATCCAGGCCACCGAGCAGGTGAGCCGTCCCCTATTCACCCGCGCACCCGATCCCGACGCGGCTCACGCCACCACGTGACGATTGCATGTGCCTGAGGTTCGCATCGAGTCGAAGCTGTGGGCGGTGTGACTCCGCTCGCGCACGCAGCGCCCGTTTTTCTTGCACTGCATGAGAAGCTCTCGCACGAACTTGGCCGAATCCGTACGATGTGCCCCATGGGTCTTGTCGTTCAGAAATTCGGTGGAACGAGCCTGAGCGATGCGCAAAAGATCCACCGCGCCGCCCGGCGAGCCATTCGCGCGCGGATGGCAGGCGATCGTGTGGTGATGGTCGTGTCCGCGATGGGCGACACGACCAACCACCTCTTGGGACTAGCCAATGAGATCGCGCCCAATCCTTCCCGGCGCGAACTTGATGTCCTTCTGACCACCGGCGAGCAGGTGAGCATCGCCCTGATGGCCATGGCGATTCACGCGGCCGGTCAAGAGGCGATCAGCCTGACCGCCGGACAGCTCGGCTTGGTTACCGACAGCGTCCACACCAAGGCGCGGATTCGCCGCATCCAGCGGGATCGGCTGGAGCGCGAGCTTGAGGCCGGGAGGATCGTCATCGTCGCCGGTTTCCAGGGCATTGACGCCGCCGGGGAGATTACGACCTTGGGGCGCGGCGCTTCCGACACGACCGCAGCCGCGCTCGCCGCCGTCATCAATGCCGACGCCTGCGAAATCTACACTGACGTGGACGGCGTCTACACGGCCGATCCGCGCCTCGTGCCCAACGCCCGGAAGATCGACCGGATCAGTTACGACGAAATGCTGGAGCTCGCTGCCCGCGGGGCGGCCGTCATGCACAGCCGGGCCATCGAGTTTGCCACTCGTTTCGACGTACCGATTCACGTACGGAGCTCACTAACGGATGCGCCTGGAACCATGATTGTCGCAGAAGATCACGAAATGGAAGCGGTCACCGTTCGCGGCGTGACCATGCGCGACGGATTGGCCGTGATTGGCTTCGTCGGCGTCCCCAATGCCCCGGGGTTTGCCGCCAGGGTGTTCGCTGCTATCGCGGAAAAGCACGTCAACGTGGACGACATCGTGCAGAACATTTACGCCGATGGCGCCAAGGCGAATGTCGGCTTCGTGGTGGAGGCAGATGACGCCGCGATCGCCAGAGAAATCTCCGAGCGACTGGCCGACGAGCAGGGCTTCGAAGACGTCGAATTCCGTGATGACTTGTGCAAGATCAGCGCCGTCGGCGTCGGGATGCGATCTCATGCGGGCGTCGCCGCGACCATGTTCCAGGCCCTGTGCGACGCGGACATCAACATTCATGCAATCTCGACCAGTGAGATCGTGATCAGTTGCGTCGTGCCCCGAATGGACGGAAACAGAGCCCTGACCGCGGTCCACGACGCCTTCGGGCTCGGCGGCGAGGACGACCTGTCGAAGAGCTGACCGATGGTAAGGCGCCGTTCACGTCGCAGGCTACCACCCACCGTCCGACTGCCGCCGTTCCATCGCCGCCACCGCACCGGCCTCATCGTTGCGGCGGTTCTCGCCGTCCTCGCAATCGTCGGACGGTGGCAACCGCGTACAGCCCCGACCGCGTCGTCGACGGGCGACATGGCCCGCTACCACAACAAGGTGTTCACCGTTGTTAAGGTCATTGACGGCGACACCGTGGACATCGATGCGCCCGACGGTCGTTATCGCACCACGCGCGTGCGGCTTCGGGGCGTCGATACGCCCGAGACGGCCGACGCGCCGACGGGTTTGATGTACTGGGGTAAACAAGCCTCGCAGTTCGCCCGTGAGACTCTGCAGAACCGTTCTGTTCGCCTCGAACTCATCGACGGAGACACCCGCGGCAAGTACGGGCGCTTGCTGGCCTACGTCTATCTTGGCGAGAGCGCGGAGATGTTCAATGAGATGCTCCTGCGCCAAGGCCACGCCTACGCCGACACCCGCTTCAAACATCCCTACCGCGACCGATTCGTCGAACTGGAGGCAAGGGCCCGCGCCCAGGCCGTCGGCTTATGGCGCGACGTCACCATCAACCAGATGCCCGGCTGGCGCCAAAGGCGCGAGCCCCAGCGGCGCTGACGTGAGGGTCTCTTCGTAAGTGTTACCCCGGACTCTTGTTACGCTCGGGGGGAGCGGTCAGAGCAATGGCACTTGCAGCAGCGTGGTGCTGGGTGTGCGTAATCGAGAGCAAAATGCGTTGAATTCCCTTCTGGTCGGCGATTCGGGCGCATTCGCCGGAGAGCGTGACTTGTGGCTGGCCCAGGTCATCATTAACGACCTCGATGTCCTTCCAACTGATCTGGCCCCGCCATCCAGTTCCCAGCGCCTTCAGAATGGCTTCCTTGGCCGCGAAACGACCGCTGACATGTGGAACGGGATCGCGGAAGCGTCCCACTGCAGCTCGCTCCTTCTCCGTCAGGACGCGATCCAGGAAACGCTCCGGGTGGCGTTGCAAGACAGCACCCACCCGATTGCACTCGACAAGGTCAATGCCATGGGCCAGGACATTCATGACGATGAGGCTACAGAGCCGGCGCCGTTGCGACAAGCGTCGGATGGAGCCGGCTCCGTCGGGCGATTTTGACCGTGTTCGGCGCGACCGGTATACATGGTCGCATGACCGACGATGCCCTGGCATTTCCCCCGACCGAACCGGCTGGCGATGACGAGCTTCTGGCCGACTTGACCGAGCCACAGCGTGCCGCGGTGACCACCACGCACGGTCCGGTTCTCGTCTTGGCAGGAGCCGGCAGCGGTAAAACCCGCGTCATCACCCGCCGCGCAGCCTATCTTGCCGCGACGGTCACGCGGCCATGGCACGTGCTGGCCATCACGTTCACCAACAAAGCTGCCAGCGAGATGAAGGAGCGTATCGAGCTGCTCGGCTCCGGACAGGACATGACGGTCTGCACGTTCCACTCCCTTTGCGTTCGCATCCTTCGCATGTACCACGAGCAGGCCGGGGTGGCGCCCAACTTCACGATCGTCGATCAGGCCGACCGGCGCAAGGTCGTCAAGGAAGCCATCGAGCGGGCGCAGCTCAACACGACCAACTTCAGACCCGCCCTGGTCGAATCGAGAATCAGCAGGGCGAAGAACGATATGGAATCACCCGCGGATTTCGCCGCGCGGGCATTCGATTTCATCTCTCGCACGATCGCCCAGGTTTACGAGATATATGAGGATATCCTTTCGGGGGCGGACCTGCTTGATTTCGATGACCTGTTGCTTCGGACGGCCCGGCTCCTTGAACAAAACGACGAGGTTCGGCACAAACTGTCCGATCGATACCGCTACCTGCTGATCGACGAATATCAGGACACCAATATCGCCCAGTACCGCATCGCGCGGCTGCTGGCCGAGGACCACCGCAACATCTTCGTGACCGGGGATCCGGACCAGTCCATCTACGGCTGGCGCGGCGCCGACATCCGGAACATCCTTCGCTTCGAAGAGGACTACCCCGACGCACGGGTCATTCGCCTCGAGCAGAACTACCGCTCGACAAAGCGGATACTCTCGGCGGCCGACGCCGTCATCAGCGCGAACATGGCGCGCAAGGAAAAAACGCTCTGGACCGAAAACGCGGAGGGCGTGGCCATTCGCGTGATCGCATGCGAGGACAACGAGGCCGAGGCCAAGACCATCGTCAGCGATATCGCACAACAGATCGACGCCGGGCGGCCCCGCGGCGACTTCGCGATCTTCTACCGCGTGAACGCGATGAGCCGCGCGTTCGAGGAGGCGTTTCTCACGGCCGGCGTTCCCTACTGCATCGCGCGCGGGCTGGCATTCTACGAGCGCAAAGAGGTCAAGGATGTGCTCGCGTATCTGCGCGTCGCGGTCAATCCGGCGGACGAAGTCTCACTTGAACGCATCATCAATACGCCGACCCGCGGAATCGGCAAGACCACGGTGGATAAGCTCAAGAAGTTCGCGGATTCGTCCGGTTGCACGCTCTATGAGGCGGTGCATCGCGCCGAGGAGGTCGGCCTGTCCGCGCGGACGCTCTCGAGGCTGAAGACGTTTACGGAGTTGCTGGATACGCTGCACGCGTCGGCCGAGTCAAATGCTCGAACGGCGGTTGAACAGGCGTTGAGCCTTTCCGGGCTTCAGGCCCAGTTAAACGAGCTGGCCGAAGCCAATTCCGAGCCGCTCCAGAACGTCAACGAGCTGGTCAGCGCCGCCAGCACATTTGATCGGGACAATCCCGAGGGCACGCTGCTCGACTGGCTCTCCTACACGAGTTTGCTCGGCGACATTGACGTGTTCGAGGGCGACGCTGGGGCCGTAACGCTGATGACGCTCCATGCGGCAAAGGGGCTCGAATTCCCGGTGGTCTACATCGTCGGTGCGGAAAGCGGGCTCATCCCGTTCAGTAGAGCGGGCGACGACGTCGAGGATGAAGAGGAGGAACGGCGCCTCTTCTTCGTGGGCATGACGCGCGCCATGGAGCGCCTCACCGTCACGCACGCACGTTGGCGGATGATGCGCGGAACATCATCCCGCACGGAGCGCTCCATCTTCCTCGACGAACTGCCCAAGGACGAGATAGAATGGGTCGGCGGACCGGCCCCCAGGCGACGAGGTGGCGGCAAACCCGCCGGTGAGCTACCTCCCGATATCGAGTTGTGGGAGGTCGGCAGCTTGGTGCGGCATCCCACGTATGGACTGGGTCGCGTGACATCGCTCCTGGCCGGGAAACGCCGCACGCACGTGAGCGTCGAGTTCGAAGAGGGCGGAGATTATACCTGGGTGCTCGAGTTCGCCGATTTGCAGCGCGTCGAGTATGACGAGATCGGATAATCTGAAAGGACTCTCTCGATGAGGCACGGCGTCATCATGGCCGGCGGAGCCGGCACTCGATTGTGGCCATTGAGCAGGGCGGCCCGGCCCAAGCAGATTCTCCCCCTGTTTGGCGGCAAAAGCCTCCTGCGGCAGTCATACGAACGATTAGCGTCGTTGTTGCCGAATGAAGCGATTTATGTCATCACCGCCGCCGCCCATCTGCCCTTTGTCGCGAAGGAGATTCCGGAATTGCCCGCCGAAAACCTGATCGGCGAGCCGGTGGGCCGTGACACCGCCAACGCCGTCGGGCTTGCCGCGGCCATCCTCCATCACCGGGACCCGGACGGCGAGATGGGCATCTTCACAGCGGATCACATCATCAACCCTGTGGACACATTCTGCGAGAGCGTCGACCGGGCGTATACGACCGCAGCCGAACAGTCCGACGCTCTGATTACCTTTGGTATCCGGCCCTCAAGTCCGCATACCGGATACGGCTACGTCAAACGCGGCGCACAGTTGGCCCAACAGGTCTTCGAGGTCGAGAAATTCACCGAGAAGCCCAGCATCACCGCGGCCATGCGATACGTGACCAGCGGGCGCTACTACTGGAACAGCGGCATGTTCACCTGGCGCATCGCCACCATCCTCGAGCAGATCAAGAAACATCTACGACACTCGTACGAGAAGTTGATGGAGTGTGCCCGAGACTGGGATACACCCAGGAGGGAGGAGACGGCCAATCGAATTTATCCCGAGCTGATGAAGATCTCGGTGGACTTCGCCATCATGGAGAAGGCCGAGCGCGTGCTGGTCATCGAGATGAACTGCCAGTGGATCGACGTCGGATCATGGACTGCGCTGGAGCACGTGGTGGGCGGCGACGCCGACGGCAACATCGCCATCGCACCGAAAACGATCAACCTCGGCTCGCGCGGCAACGTGATCGTTTCGGAGCGGGACCATCTCATCGCCACCATCGGGGTGGATGACCTGGTTATCATTCACGCCGAGGACGCCACGTTGATCTGCACCAAGCGGGATGCCCAGGGGATCAAGGAGCTCGTGGCCAACGTCCGGGAGCAGTTCGGAGACGATTATCTCTGATCTAACCCTCATCGCGGGCCGGGTCCCGATCGTCGCGGCGGTCATCGGGAGCCGGCGGCGTATCCCGGATCCTCTGGGGCGTTGTGGCAGCCAGGAATAGAGCGGCCGCATGCGCGCGCGTTACCTAGGCATTGATGCGGGAGCCAAGCGGATCGGGCTGGCCGTCAGCGATCCGGCCGGCGAGATTGCGTCGCCGCTGAAGACGCTGGACGCTCCCGGCGGGGCGGTTGCGTGCGTTCCCCAGGTACTAGAAGTGGCGGAGTCCTTCGACGTCGATGAGTGGGTCGTGGGGCTGCCGCTCAACATGGACGGCACTGAGGGCCCTCAGGCGAAAGCGGCCAGGGAGTTCGCCGCAGCCCTCGAAATGGCGACCGGTCAACCCGTGCACCTTTGGGACGAGCGTCTCTCGACCTGCGAGGCGAACGAGCGCATGTCGCGTACCGGCCTGACGCATAAGAAGAAGAAACGGCGGCGCGACGCGCTCGCCGCACAGGTTATCCTGCAAAGCTTCCTCGACGCGGGAACGGGTACCGCGTAGATTCTGAGGCATGACTTCGTTGGACACCGATGCAACGGCCGTCGGAGCTGAAGCGGACGCGTCCGGCTCGCGGCGGTGGTGGGCGGCGGTCGTCACCGGGGCCGTCGTATCGCTTCCCTTCGGGTGGCTGCTGTCCTACGGGGCGGCGCTGGTGGCGCTGCTGGGGCTGTTTTTCTTCGCCCTCTTCGGGCTGGTGATCGGGGCGGTGATGTATCGGGTGGCAGCCCCGGCCCCGCCGGTATCCCGAGGGCAACTGATCGCGGGCGTCGCCATCGTGGTGGCCGTGTGTTGGGGCGTGTCGATGTGGAAGGAAGTGCGCGACTTTCCCGGGGACAAGGCGGCCTACACCCTGGGCGAAGTTACTCAGCTTCCCGAGGGTGTCACACGCGAGCAATTCGCCCATGATGTCGAGCAGTTCGTCCGCGATACGCTCGATCATCAGTACGGCGGAGCCGGCCTCATCGGATACGCTCGATGGGTGCTGGACAGCAGTCGCATGGAATATCCCGTCGAAACCCGAAAAGAGCCGATCAAGCTCAAAGCCATCCAGTACAAGTGGTGGTGGGTCGTACGCGTTGTCCTGTCGATCGCGCTGCTGGCCTTCGGCATCCATGCCCAGGTGGCGCCGCTGAGACGTGCGTCGGAGGAGCACGCCGCATCCGACGCGCCGAGCGGGATCGAAGAGGCCGGACCGTCCAGTGAGGGGACAGGGCCTAAGTCGGACGCCGGCAAAGAGCCGGGACATTCCTGAACGGATCACGGCTCCATGAGTAAGCGCCCTCGACCAAAATCTCACGCGCGTAAGGCAGTGGTCGTCTCCTGCATCATAGAAAGGGGCCGAGACAACGTCCTGATCGCAACCGCTGATTCAAACGGTGTCGAGAGCCGCCTCTGGGAGTTCGTCAGCGGCTGGCGGCGCGGCAACGAAACGCCCGAAGCAGCCATGCGCCGCGTCGCCCGCGAGCGCGCCGGAGTTGAGATCGACATCCACACCGGTCAGCCGCCGTTCGCCGACGAATATGAGCGACGCGCCGCGGAGTTTCGGTTCTTTCTGGCGGGCGTGGTAGCCGGCGAGCCCAGTGCGATCGGGTACGAGGAGGTCCGTTGGGTGCGGCGCGGACGGCTCTGCGAATATGACTTCATCAGCGCGCACACATCGGTCGTCGAGTGGTACGCAGAGTAGGACCGGTCCGGATACCGGTATCACCAACGGGAATCGCTGGCGGGCAATTGCGAGTTTAGCGAGGGTGCCACGCGCAAGCGAAGCCGCCAACGGCGGCGGAGCTTGCCCGTGCGTTTCACCCATTCGGCGGCGGCACGGGCAACGCGGGTCTTGCCGGCGGGCAAGACCCGCGTTGCCCATGGCACCCGTCTCGCTATTCCCACTCGATCGTCGCGGGCGGTTTGCTTGAAATGTCGTAAACGACACGGTTGATGCCACGGACCTCGTTGATGATTCGCGACGAGATCCGTCCTAGGAGTTCGTGATCCACGTGCACCCAGTCGGCCGTCATGAAATCGACGCTCTCGACGAACCGGACCGCGGCGATGTACTGCCCGTGATAGCTTCGGTCGTCACCCATGACCCCGACCGTGCTCACCGGCACCAGCACGGCGAAGGCCTGCGCGATCTTCGGATACCACCCGGCGGCCACGATCTCGTCGATCACGATCTTGTCCGCCTGTCGAAGAATCGACAGCCGCTCGGCGGTTACGGCGCCGATGATCCTGACGGCGAGCCCAGGTCCCGGAAACGGATGGCGCCACGCGAGGTCGCGCGGAAGTCCGAGCTGCTCGGCGATGAGCCGCACCTCGTCCTTGAACAGGTCCCGCAGCGGTTCAATCAGCTCAAAGCCCAATTGCTCCGGCAGTCCGCCGACGTTGTGGTGGAGCTTGATGTTGGCGGCGGTGCCGCCCACGCCCTTTCCCGATTCGATGACGTCAGGATAAAGCGTGCCCTGGGCGAGATACCGTGCGTTTGGAATGGATTCCGCTTCCGCCCGAAACACGTCGATGAATTCGTGCCCGATGATCCGGCGTTTCTCCTGCGGATCCGTGACCCCCTCGAGCTTTGAAAGAAACCGATCGGACGCGCTGACCACGTGCAGATCGATTTTGAAATGATCGCGGAAGGTGGCTTCGACCAACTCAACCTCCCGCAGCCGCATCAGCCCGTTATCCACGAAGATGCAGACTAGGCGATCGCCGATCGCGCCATGCAGCAGGGCTGCCGTCACAGAGCTGTCGACGCCGCCGGACAGAGCACAAATGACCCGCTCGTTTGGCCCGACGCGTCGCTGCACCGACTCAGTGGTATCCCGGATAACGTCTCCCAGGCGCCAATCCCCGCGGCATCCGCAGATTTCGTAGAGGAAGCTGCGGATCATCAGCCCGCCCTCCGGCGTGTGCGTTACCTCGGGATGAAACTGGACGCCCACAAAAGGCCTGCTGCGATGCTTGACGGCGGCATATGAACAGGCGGGGGTCTCCGCCAACGGAATGAAATCCTCTCCCAATACCCTCACAATGTCGCCGTGGCTCATCCAGACGTCGGTGGTCGCGGGCACGTGGGCCATGATGCCCTCACGGTGCAGCACACTCAGACGGGCCCGGCCGAACTCGCGAGAGGGGGCGGCTTCAATGGACGCGCCGAGCATTTGGCAGCCGAGCTGCATCCCGTAGCAGATGCCCAGGATCGGGACGCCGATCTCGAAGATCTCCTCCCTGCATCGCGGCGCGCCTTTCACGTAGACGCTCCCCGGGCCGCCCGAAAGAATGACGCCTACCACGTTGAGCGATCGGAGCTCCTCCGCCGTTACGCTGGGGGCCACGATTACGCTGTGCACATTGTGGTCGCGCACCCGCCGCGCGATTAATTGCTGATACTGAGCACCGAAGTCGACGACCGCGATTGTTTCAGGATTCATGACGCGTCAAGCCGGTACAAACTTGAGGGTTTGGTCGCGCCCGTGCACATCGTGCCCTTATCGGCGTAGCGGTCGGGGGCCGGGAAGATGGCAAAACAGGGACGCAGGCCACTCCAGGCGCAACTCTCGACCGACGAATTCGGCGGGCCCGTTCAAGGCGTGAGCAACGTTCTACTCGTCGGCGGATTCTTCCGGGCGTGGGCCCGCGTCCGCCTCGCTCGGTTCGGCCTCCGCGTCCTCGGCTTCGGCCTCTGCCGCCTCATGCCTAGCCCGCAACTCCTCGAACTGTTCCTCGAATGACCACGTTTCGTGTACGTCCGGAGGAATCGTCATTCCGGCGCAACGTTCGGCGTCGTACGGCGCCGACTTCCCAGTTCGGGGTGACCGGCGCGGTATTCCGTCACTGCACAACACGGTGCTCGGGGGGGCAATCGCGATCGACACCGGTAGTGCCGCCACATTGAGAATGAACCGGCAGATCCCATACGGGAAATAGAGAAAATCTTCTTCGGTGACCGCAAATCGGCCGTCCTCGCTGCCGTTCATTTCGTACGGGTCCTCCAGCCACAAGGGCGCGTGGGCCACGGTCCCGTCCTGAACGTCGACGACCCAGACCTCGTGCTCGCGCTGGCGGTCCACAGGTTCGGCCGGGGACTGTCGGGCTAACTCGGCGGACGCCGTCGTCACCATGGACGAATCCGGCAGGTCATCCAGGAACACGTCGGGGTACTTGTGGCACCCGCCCGCCGGCACTGCGACCAACACAACAAGTAAAGCACCCGCGCCGCGACGCAGGTCAGGTTTCCGACGGTATGTCCATCGCATAGTTGGGCGCCTCTTTGGTGACCGCAACATCGTGCGGATGTGATTCCGCAACGGCTGCCTGTGTCACACGATAGAATCTAGCATCGCGACGCAAGGCGTCAATCGTCGCCGCGCCGCAGTAACCCATTCCCGCCTTCAACCCTCCCACCATCTGATACACAAAATCCGACAACGGCCCGCGATAGGGCACCCGACCTTCGATACCCTCGGGCACCAGCTTGTGGTTCCCCCCGCCGGACCTTTGTCCGTAACGCTCCGCCGATCCCTTCACCATGGCCCCCAGCGATCCCATGCCCCGGTATTCCTTGAACCGTCGCCCCTTCCAGGTCACAGATTCTCCGGGAGATTCCTCGAGGCCCGCGAACAACGATCCCATCATCACCGAGTCCGCCCCGGCCGCAATCGCCTTGGTCACGTCGCCCGAACGACGGATGCCACCGTCCGCGATGACCGGTACGCCTCGTTCGCGGGCGACCGACGCCACGTCCATAATCGCGGTGAGTTGCGGCACGCCGACGCCGGATATCACCCGCGTCGTGCAGATGCTCCCGGGGCCGATGCCCACCTTCAGGGCCGTCGCCCCCGCATCGATCAGGTCGACGGCCGCCTCAACCGTGGCGATGTTCCCCGCAATCACTTCAATATCGTAACGCGACCGGATTTCCCTCACCGTGTTCATGACGTTGTCGCTGTGACCGTGGGCCGTATCCACGACAATGACGTCCACGTCGTAACGCAGCAACCCCTCGACGCGCTCGAAGTCGAACACGCCGACCGCGGCCCCCACGCGCAGCCGGCCTCGATCGTCCTTGCAGCTATGTTGGAACTCCCGGCTCCGCTCGATGTCACGCATCGTGATCAGGCCCGTCAAATGGCCGTTCTCATCGCGAAGTAGTAGTTTCTCGACCTTGGCCCGCAGCAGAATGCGCTCGGCTTCATCCAGTCGCGTATCCGGCGGCGCCGTCACGAGATTGTTGCTGGTCATGACGTCCGCCGCGGAGGGTTCCATCGATTCGAGGAACTTCAGATCGCGCCGCGTGATGATCCCACGGAGCGTTCCATCCTCCTCCGTGATCGGCACGCCCGAGATGTTGTGCAGGCTCATCACGTCGCGGGCCCGCTCGACCGGGTCCGTCGGCCGGATCGTGACCGGATCGAAGATCACGCCGCTCTCCGAGCGTTTTACCTTGTTGACCTCACGGCACTGCTGCTCGATCGACAGGTTCTTGTGCATGATTCCGATGCCGCCCTCCTGGGCCAGGGCGATCGCAAGCTGCGATTCGGTCACCGTGTCCATGGGGGCGGAGACAAACGGGATGTTCAACGAGATGCTCGGGGTCAGGCGAGTCGTGACGTCGATCTCGTCTGGCACGATGGACGAGCGTCGCGGCGTGAGCAGAACGTCGTCGAACGTCAGGGCCTCGCGGATATCGTCGGTCCGGGAGTGAGGAGATGGGGTCGGCATCAGTCGCTTCCTTTCAATCGGGATACCTGATGCCTCGTACTCTATAAGCCACGGCCGCCAACCGGTCAAGAGAGATTCGCGGTCGGGCGTCTGAGGGCGTAATAGTCTGGGCGGGTACCAATGGTTCGCCTCACGCGGACCCGTGGCACCCGATGCATGGCTCAGACGACGGCAGCCCGTTAGCGACGGCCGCCACCGGATCCCCGACCGCCCCCGGGACCGCCCGGTCCCCCTCGGCGACCGGATCCCATTGGCATCTCGATGCCCCGCTCCTGCATGCGGCTCCGCATTGCCTGCCGATACGCAATATGCCGGCCCATCATGTCGGGGTCCCGCCCCTCCGAGCGGGCCTTGCGCTCCTCGGCCGTCCCGATCATCCGCCGCCTACGCTCCTGACGCGCCGCCTCGTCATCCTGCGTGTCCTCACGTTCGCGGCGGCGCTCCTCCCATTGTTGGCGGCGCTCCTCGAACGACTCGCGCATCTTTTCGAAGTTTTCCAGCATCTCGTCGATGTGGCGGTCCAGCACGGCCTGCTTTTCCTTTTCAGGAGCAGAGAAGTACTCGTTCACGCGCTTCTCGGTTTCCGCCCGCCGGATTTCACGCATATTTCGCATCGCCTGTCGACGCTGCTCTTCGGTCAGGTCGTCGCGGTCGAACGTGTTCATCATCGTCTCGACGAGGGTTGCGGGACCTTCCTGGGCCTTTTTCTGCAACGTCCTCAGCCTTAAGTCCTCGGGCAGGTTCGCCTGCTCATCGTCTGGTTCGCCCTTCCAGGAGACGATGGCCCACACGCCGCCGCCCAGGATTAACGCCCCGGCCGCCACGATTCCGACCACCGCGATCGTGCTCAGTCCTCTTGTGATCATGACGACGCCTCCTTCAGAACTTCTCGTAGTCCGCAACGTGTCCGTCGATGTACAGGTAGTTGCGCGTACGCGATTTCCCCTTCTGAGCGTGGAACCCCTTCCAATCGCGGAAGTACCAGATGGTGTTCACCGGTGTCGGCCCTAGCAGGTCTTCGATGCCCTTGGCCACTTCGTCCATCGTTCTGCCGCAAAGCAGCGGAGGCTGGCCTCGACGGCCCCAGCCACGGCCAAGTAACACTCGATATTCGTAGCTCGACCGCTCCGTTTCGAAGTAACTCCTGTTTGCAGCCGGTGGCTGACGGGGGAAACGCCCCGGCCGGTCGCTCGGACAGCGAAAAACGTTCTCCTCCGCATTGACGTAATCGCTCAGAACGTCGGCGATGTAGATTGGTTCATCCGAATCTATCGGGAACGGGCCGTACGACGGGGCCCTGGAAGCGTAAGGGAACCGATCGTTATTCTGGGTGAGGTACCCCTGCATCGCCACGCCGATCTGCTTCAGATTGCTGGCGCACGCGGCCATCTTCGCCTGTCGCCGGGCGGATCGGAACGTCGGGATGATGATCGACGCCAGCAGCGCCAGGATCGACACGACCACCAGCAACTCGATCAATGTGAAGCCGTTACGCCGTCGCAAGGCGAACCCTTTCGCGGAGAGAATCCGGGCGTACCCTCTCCGTCCTATAGCTGAACGACCGTCGGCCCCGCTGATTGCGTCGAATCTTGTCATTCTGCCCGCCCGGGCTGTTCGGGGGGATCGGGGCCCGTGCCTCCGTCTACCCCAGCACCGCCGCATACGCCCCCTCGTCGAAACCTACCAGGAGCGTCTTGCCCTTCCGGATCGTCGGTGCCCGCAGGTTGCCGGTCGGACCGAGCATGTGCTTGAGCAACTCGTCGTCCGAAGGCGGGGACTTCTTCATATCGAACTCGACGACCTTCTTGCCCTTGGCCACCAAGACCTTTGAAGCTCCGCGGGCCAAGCCTAGCGCGCCGGAGCCTCCTATCTGCTGCTTCTTGGCGTCAATCTGCTCACGAACGCCCACGTCATGCTTCGCAAGGAACCCCTGCGTCTTCTTGCACGTCGCTCACCCATTCCGGTGATAGTACCAGTCGATTCGGCTCGCCATCGCGAATCATCCTCAACTCTTGACCGGCTTCGGGCCCCCAACAACTATGCCGGGGCGACTCGAAGTCCCATAGAATGAAGATCTTATTCAAATATCTTGCCGGGCGGCAATGGCATGGCGAAGCGTCGCGGGTTACAGGGTGCGTGACAGCTCAGGCGGGTGCCGCCTAGACTGCCACAGATCCTGGGCAGCGCCGTACGAACGGCACCCCCAGTTTGGCAGACCGGTCGCAGACATCTCGAGATTCTGGCGTCCAGCGTCCCTTTGTAGCCGATCCACTAAGGGGAACGGGCGGAGCGGTTCTACTGTCCGCTCCGCCCCCGAGATTCCCGCATAAGTGCGGGTAGCTCCACTGGTTGTGTTTTCCTAATCCACGTCCTGAACGCCGCCGCCGAACTTTCTGAATATCGTCACCGACGCACTACTGGTCGAGGTCACGTCAACCCGGGCACTGTCGGCGTTCGCCAATCCCGTGTCGGCCAAGCGAACGCTGAAGGTGAACGTGCCGTCGGCCGTGGACGATGCCCGGAATCTGAACGTGGCCAGGTATGTACCGTCAGCAATCGGCTCACCGCCAATCTCGCGTACGTTGGCAACGCGCCCGTCGACGTAATCGGTTCCGATGTAGGTTACACCGCCGGCTCCCAAGACCTCGCGGGCCGGGTCAACCGAGAGCGTCTCCTGATCGAGACTTCCGGCCGTTCCCCCACTCGCATCCACCGCGATCTGGTAGCTGCGCAAGCTCTCGGCGCCGCTGACATAGGCGTCGACGTCCACCGTTTCGCCGGGCTTGATGGACAAGCGAGAGGCAACCAGCTCAATGGTCGCGGTGGCGGCAGCGGAGCTCCGAAGAAACGAGCTACACGGATCCAGGCAACCGGTGGTGGCCGTGTAGTCGGGATTGTTGATGGCGTCGCCGCACGCCATGATGTCTTCATGCGTAATCGCTCCGTCGGGGACGCATGGATTCAATTCGCCGACAAGATCCGCCCACTGAATCGCGGGTGCGCCGGCAACTTGGTCGAAGGCGTCGGTCACGGCATCACAATCGTCCTGATTCGGGAAGTTGTTCGGCGGCGTCCATTCAAAACCGTTCCAACCGCCGGTCACATCGCCCCAGATCCTGGTATCGGTGGGACTCTGATCAAGTTGCTGCTCATTGGTGCCGTCGAAGTACCACACCTCGTACTGGGTCAGCGGTATGATTTCGTCGTCTGCCACGTAGACGGTGCCCCAATCTGCGGGCGTCAACCAGTCCGCGTCGGCTGCGTCCACCAGTCGGCCGAGATTGAACCCCGGTACCGATCCGTCGAGCTTCACGAACTGCCCGAAACAGGTGAACTGGGCTGAGGCGACCTCGAGTCGCACGGTGCCGCTGGGAATTCCAACGTCGAGTTCTGGCGTGATGCTGACATATCGTGACCCCTCTCCGACGACCGGGTCCGAGCAATGGTCGGGGTAGAAGTCACCATCGATGTCCCAATCCGGCACGCCACAGCCGCAATGGCCGGGGTATAACCATTTTCGCGGGTCATCCGGGCAGGCATCACACACATCGGGCAACGCATCGCCGTCCGCGTTCGGTTGACACTCGTCCGGTACTTCATTGGCGTCACAGTCATTGCCGCCAAGTTGGCACTCGTCCGGGATCCCGTCCCCGTCCCCGTCCAACTGACAGTCCGCACACCACAATTCATCGACGGGGCAATCCGCGAGGTCGCAGTTGTCGGGCACCTCGTTCAGATTGCAATCCGCCTCCAATCCGCAGTCCGGCACGTCGCACGGCCCGCCGGCGGTTCCGCAACCCAGCTCACATTCGTTGCAAATCCCGTCGCCGTCGCAGTCCTGCTCGCCAATCAAGGTTTCGCACTCATTCAGCAACCCGTCCCCGTCACAATCGCCGCACGCTCGCAAGTCGGTGCAGTCTGCCAGATCACACTCGTCCGGGATGTCGTTGAGTTGGCAATCCAGGCTCTCGCCGCCCTCGATATCGCACTCGTCCGGCACGCCGTTGAGCTGGCAATCCGGACTCGTTCCATCCACGATATCGCACGCATCCGGTGCGGCGTTGTCGTTGCAATCGAACGCAGTCTGGTACGAAACGCTCACCTGCATGTGGGAGCTGCTGCAGCCATCGTAATCTGGCCACTCGCCGGGGGGTGACACTTCGCCGTTCGTCCGCACCTTTAACGTCGCCGCGCCGAACCTCGGCGTCTCCGGGTCGGCGGCGATATAGGCGTTCCATTCAGCGGCCGTGAGGACGACTTCCGCGATGTCCGGATCCGGCGCCGGGCAATGCGTCCCGTCCAGGCGAAACAGCTCCGTGGCCCCATCCACGAGTTCTTCATTGATCAGAAGGCGAACGCTCTCGTCCGAACCATCCAAATCAGTGCTGACCTCAATGGTGATGGTCACGGTACCAGACGCGTACGGGACCGTTCCGATGGCAAAGATCCTCGCCTCCCGGTTGTCAAACGGGGAGAAGATTTCCGACGCGGCCTGGAAAACGCCGTCACAGATTTCCGCCGTCCCTGCGGGCCAACAATCCGCAAGCGTCGTTTCGCAGTCGTCGGGGAAGATGTTCTGATTGCAATCGCTGCTCGTACCACAGCCCGCGACATTGCAGAGCCCACCCAGTGCAGCGCAGTCGAGCTCGCAGATATTGCAAACCCCATCGCCGTCGCAATCCTGCCCTTCGGGATCTGTCTCACAGTCGTCCGGTTCGCCGTCCTGGTCGCAATCCGATTCGCAGTCGTCTGGTATCAGGTCATAGTCGCAGTCGGGCTCGCAGTCGTCCGGTATGCCGTCGCCGTCGCAATCGGCCTCGCACTCATCCGGCCACCCGTTTTCGTTGCAGTCCTGGCTCGTGCCCTGGCTGATATCACACTCGTCGGGAATGTCGTTTCCGTTGCAATCTGAACTTACCTGGCAGATGCCACCCCAGGTACAGTGAGCCGACAGAATCGCCTGTCCGTCTACACAAAAAAGACCGTAGTCGTTGCAGCTCAGGTCACATGCATCGTCGTTGCCGTTGTGGTTGCAGTCGGTGAGTCCTACGCAGCCGGCATCGTAGAACGGGGCTTCGGCCTCCACCGAGACCACGGCCCCCGAAAGAAACCAGACTCCCACAACACACATCGCCAACATCGCTCTCGCCGAGTTTCGCATGGTTCTGCCTCCTGGATACGGCATGTGCGGCTCTCACCGACCGCGAGCCGCTGGCGGTCGCGCGGGCCTGGTTAACGGGACCGGGGGTAGAGCACGCCTGGTCTGCGGCCCATCCGCCGAGCGATCCAACCCGCCGATACATGCCATTGGCGCGCTGAGGTGACATTTCTTCCGGTTTTCTCCTTTTTATCTGCGTCTGGCGAGCACGAACCATTGCCTGGCGCTCGCGGGCAACGGCACATCGCAAACTAGTGGTCACTCATGCTGGCGCCCCGGTCCCCTCCATCACGGCCCGGGCGACTTCACTGTCAACGCTCAAATGCAAGTATTGCTGATGGGTCCGGCGGCCTCGTTCCTCGACGGCAACCACGTTCTCGGGGCGTCCACTCAAATTCGTCGATTGCTTTCGGACATTCGCCGGTACAATGGCGATCAGCGGGAAGCCGTTGGCGAGACGGATCGGTGGATCCGAATCCGACGGATGGATCGGGCCCTGTCCGTTGTGTCAGACTGCAGCCTTCGCAATCAAGTTGCGCTCGCGATGAGCGTCGCCGCTCAACTCGCGGCGCTGTTCGTCATCGAAACAACGAGCAGGACGACGGCCCGAGCCAACGGAGTCGAGCGTGCCCCATGCACTGGCGGACCACAACGACGCTTCTGAACGGCCTGAGCTCCTCCGGCAGCAATCCGGCATGGAGCCGCCTTAACTGCCAGTTTCACACTCCACTGGTCGATCTTGGACGCCACATGGGCCTGCCGCTGCCCGAGGCCGAGGATGCCGCCCAGGAAACATTAACCGCCTTCTCCGTGGCCTATCGCAGTGGCCGCTACGACCGCTCCAAAGGTCGGCTTAGCAAGTGGCTGTTTGGAATCGCCGTTCGACAGATACGTCATGCCCGGCGAAAACTCGCCAGACGGGAGGCGGCTCTTCTTTCGCCCGGCGCCGCGCCGCGGGGCGCTTTCTTGCCGGTCGACTCCGCAGGATCGCCAGCCGACGCGCTTGAAGAAACCTGGGAGCTTGCACTGCTAAAGGCCTGTCAGGACCGCGTGCGACGCGAGGTCCAGCCGCGAGTCTTTCAGGCGTTTGCCATGGTCGTTCACGAAGGACAGTCACCGGCGGGAGCGGCCGACCAACTCGGCGTACCGGTCAAGTGGGTCTACAACGCCAAGCATCGGGTTTTGCGGCGCATTCGCGCGCTCCGAGCCCGCATCGAAGTGAGTTTCGAGGGGGACGGAGCTCATGAAGTGTCCTGATCCTCACCTGATCGAGCAGTTCGTCGCAAGCGATCCAATCACGCCCGGCAACGAGCGCGTTCGGCAGCACATCGAGAAATGCGAAAGATGCCGGGCCCACGCGACCGAAGCCGCCGCGGATATTCATCTGGCCCACCGATTACGACGCCTGCCCGAACTCAGACCCGCAGGCACCGACGAATCTCAACACCCGGAGGCCATCGGCGGCTATCGCATCCTTCGAGAGATCGGGCGCGGGGGGATGGCAGTCGTCTATCTCGCCGAACAGGACAACCCGAGACGCCGCGTGGCCTTGAAAGTGATCGAGCCGGGCTATGCCTCGACGTCCGTGCTTCGTCGCTTCGAATATGAAGTCCAGATCCTCGGCCGACTCCAGCACCCAGGCATCGCGCGCATCTACGCCGCCGGTATCTCCGACGCGGCCGGACGGCGACAACCATTCTTCGCGATGGAACTCGTAGCCGGAGTGCCGCTTGCGGAGCTGGTCGAGCGGGGGGGTCTCGGGATCGAAGAGCGCGTTAACCTGCTCATCAAGATCTGCGAAGCCCTTCAGTACGCCCACAAGAAAGGGATCATCCACCGGGACATCAAGCCGGCCAATATCTACGTCGACGCCGTGCTCGAGCCGAAGATTCTGGATTTCGGGGTAGCCCGATGCACCGACGCGGATGTGCGCGCTACGACGCTACACACCCGCGCAGGGCAACTCATTGGAACCGTTCCCTATATGAGTCCCGAGCAGGCGGGCGGTGCGGCAGCCGAGCTCGACACCCGTTCCGATGTCTATTCGCTCGGCGTCGTAGCCTACGAGTTGCTGACCTCGAAACTCCCTTATGACGCTGCCGATTCTTCCCTGCCCGAGGCCGTTCGTATCATCAGTCACGATGAACCTGTGCCTCCGGGGTCGGTCGATCGGCGATTAAGGGGCGACCTCGAAACGATTCTGCTTAAAGTCCTGCAGAAACATCCCGACAGGCGCTACCAAACGGCGGCTGACTTCGGCGCCGACCTGTCGCGCTATCTGCGCAGGGAGCCGATCGCGGCCCGACGACCGACGGCCCTCTATCAGATCCAGACACGCATCCGGAAGCATCCTGTCCTGTACACCGCGACGTTCATCGTCGCTCTGGCCGCCTTCGTTCTGATCGGTGCTTCGTGGCGACAGAACGCACGCCTGGCAGAGGAGCGGCGCGTTCGGCTCGAAGCCTTTCAGAGCTCGACACGCGCCTACCAACTCTACGAGGCCGCAGCCAACGCAAAGAGGCGCAACGAGCGCGAACACGCCATCGAGCTGCTTGATCGCGCGGTCGCGACGGACCCGGATTTCGCGTTGGGTTACATCCACCGAGCCCAACTGCGTTTGCCTCCGCGATACCATTTGCGAAAACCCGAATCGGCCCCGGCCATCAACGAGGCCGTCGACGACTTCGTTGCGGCGCATCTTGCCGCCGGTGGTGACCTTGTCCGCGATCCGGCGACCGGAAGAATCCTGACGTGGCGTGAATTGGACGGATGGCCGGAAGATCGCGAAGGGTTCCTGAAAGGCCTGCCGGGAATCCGGCGAATCCGCTCGGGGCGATACGAACGAATCGGCGACCACGGTGAGGCCGAGCGCGTCGGAGGACCGGGTATCCCGCGGGCGTTGCTCGAAGCCGGATACGCGCTTCTGTCAGCCGGCAAGCCTCAGCAGAGCCTTCCCTACTTCGAGCGTGCGGCCGCCGCCGGGGTCGACGACGTCTACGCCCGCATCGCCAAAGCCGGCTTCTACGCGGTCAGCTACCGGCGGGAAGAAGCGCTCGAGACGCTCGACGAACTGATTGAGGACCCCGTCGGCCGCAACAGTGAAAAAGTCTGGTCCTTCCTCGGCTTCGTCCGCGCGCGCCAGGCCGTCGCGCCGGGGGAGTCATCGAATCCTATGAGCGATTCCAGGGACGTCGCCGGAGCATTTCGGGAGGCCATTCGCATCAACCCGGACGATCCAACATACCACGTCAATCTTGGTGTGGCGCTGCGCGACCTCGGCGGCAACGATGAAGCACTTGCCGCGTACAGGCGAGCCGTTGAAATCGCCCCCGATCTCACGGGCGCCTGGACGAACATCGGCGTCATGCTCATTGAGAGAGGGCGCTATCGGGATGCGGTCGACGTGTACACAAGGGCTCGCGACCTCGCGCCTCGAGACATGCACACGCACGCCGCCTTGGCGCGGTTGCACATCTGGTTGGGCGACTGTGACCAGGCGGTTGTTGCGGCGCAGGAACTCGTGAACTTGCAGCCCGATAGTACGGCACCGCTTGGATTCCTCTTCAGTGTCCATCAGGAATGCGGCAACCTCCAGGACGCGGTCGACGTCGCAAGGCAAATGACGCGGCAGGATCCCGACGATGCGTACGGCTGGATGTATCTTGGACACGCACTCGTCGCCCTCGGCCGAACCGAAGAGGCCAAGGCCGTCTTTCAGCGGTGTCTTCAATGGCCCGACGCCCACCTGCCCGGATGGCTCGGCCTTGCCACAGTAGCACGAGACACCGGCCATTTCATTGCCGCCGGTCAATGGCTGGACCGAGCGGCCGCCGAATATCCGGGTGATCCCGACGTGCACGTCGAACGCGCCAAGTGGTTTTTTGATCAGAACAAGTCCGTCGAAGCCCGCACGGTTCTTCGAGGGGCTCTTGATCTGCAGCTTTCCGACCCTCAACTCTGGGCGTCTTTAGGACAACAATTGCTGGATCTTGGACAGCCCGACCTGGCATTACTGGCCTTCGAACGGGGTCGAACCGCTTTCGACCACGATCGAACCAACCCGATCGAACAAACGTCGCTCCTGCTTCTCTGCGAGGACGAGTCGCTGCGGGATCCCGGCAGGGCACTCGAGATCATCGAACCACTCGTCGCCCAAATGAGCAATTACGCGAACACGGTCGAGCTCTATGCCTTGGCGCTGCTGAGGAACGGTCGCCACGACGAGGCATTGGTTTCAATCGATCGAGCCTTGTCGCTTCGCGGCGACAATCCCAAGGTCCTCTTATGGAAGTCCATCGCCCGCGCCCGGTCGGGTAACCTCGATCTCGCTCACGTCGCGTACTACCGTGCCCGCCACATGATGACTCAAGACCCGGATTCAACCGAGGACGTAACCGAGTTCCTCGACGAGGCCCAATCGCTCCTCAAAGGGCAAACGCAAACCGCACGCGTTGAATAGCCGTCGTCTGCAATCCGCGCCCCCAGGCGGCAACCCGCCTCGCGCCGCCCTTTTACGCATCTTCGTAGACCAGGACCCATATGCGCTTTAGCGGCAATTCCGCCTTCAATTGCTCTGGGAACTCCTCGTAGTATCTCTGAACGGCCTCCACCACGTCACCCGCATCCCACAATCTGATTTCGAAGAACTGGCGTCTTGCTTCCGCCATTACCGAGCGCCGAAATCCGCTCCAAGACACAAAAAGCCCCTGGTCTGCAGCGAAATCCTTCATCACCCCCTTCAACTCTCGAACTACTTTGATGTCCTGCTGCTGGCTCGTCGCCTTGACTTGAACGATCAGCCGTGGCGGGTCAAAGCCCATCGGCCCACGGCCCGCAATAATGTCTACTCCGCCATCCGGCCCTGGCGGCGACATCTCCGTCTGATATCCCTGGGCGTGAAGGACGGCGTCAATGATCTCGGCGAGTTTGTGTCCCGCGAATCTCTGCCTTATATGATTGCGGATTTGTGTGCCAGCGCTCTCCTCCAAATTGGGGAGTTCCTCGCCGTTGGACTCGTCGCCTTCGGGTGGAGGCGGAGGAGGTGGTGTGCCTTCGAGCACAGCGCGAATTCGCTCTTCAGCATTGTTTCTCTGGATCTGGCAAACCGTCATGAGCGCACCCAGCGAATAAAGGATATCCTGATCGAAACGCTCTCGAGGGACGTCAGGTGCAAACCAATCAACGGGACGCGTGTGTTTAGCGCGCATCGGAAAATCTGGCCGATACCTGTATTCGCCAGTTACCTTTCCAAAAGCAACGACATCTTGGCCCTTCAATGGCAGAGCCACGATGTCGCCTACCTGGATGCCCCGGGCAAAGGCCCAGAATTGACCAGCCCAGTTCCCAATTTTCCGGGGTTTGGCATCTGGATAGATTTCCCGGCAAGCTGCCTCTAAATCTTCCCTCTTGTCGAACTGTGATAAATCCGGCAGGTCGTCCCACCCGATTACAGCAACGCCCTTATCGAGAGCGAAATCCTGCCGCTCACCCTTCCCGCCTGCTCGTACCAGCCAAACTGACATGAGGCCGCCTCCGAAACGTTGCGAACGATAGCGTGCTGTGTCACTTACGTAGCGGCACGCTCCACGTTCCGATGCGTATCGTCCAAGCACCTTACATTAACATGTCCACATGTGTCCATAACCTCACCCCCCTCTTCTTGATGAATAGCCAGGCTGCTTAAAGACAGCGGGACACAGTGCGTGTTCAGGCTCGAAACTGTTCTTTCAATCGGCTGCAAAATGCGCCATAGTCAGTCGACATTCGCTCGAAGTGCTCCTGCCGGTCCTCGAGGCCCTCCAGGCTTGGGGGCGTTTCGGGCTCGATGCCGATGGTTTTCTGGACCTCCTCGGGGAACTTGGCCGGCTGGGCCGTTTCGATTGAAAATGATGTGCAGTCGGCGCAATCCGGGTGCTCCTGAAGGAAACGCTGCAGGCCCGCCCAGCCTACGGCCCCGTGCGGCTCGAGGATGGCTCCGTGTCGTTCGTAGGCCTCCTTGATCGTGGCACGCGTTTCGTCGTCGTTGACGCTGACGGCGTAGATGTCGCGGCGCAACGCGTTCATGTCGGGCAGCTCGCGCAACAGGCCGGTCTCGTCCATCCAGCCGCCATAAAGATCGACCAGCCGCGCCAGGTTCGACGGGTGACCCACGTTCATCGCGTTCGAAATGCACACCCGCGAAGGCACGATCTTCTCGTAGTGTTCGGTCTGCCAGAACACCGGCACCTCGTCGTTGGCGTTGGTCGCAATCACGAGTCGTTTGATCGGCACGCCCAGACGGCCCGCGATGACCGCCCCCATCATGTTGCCGAAGTTGCCCGAGGGCACGCAGACGACCACCGGCTCCGCGGAGGCTGCGTCGGCCAGCTTCACGTATGCGTAAACATAGTAAACCGACTGCGGCAGCAGCCGCCCGATGTTGATCGAGTTCGCCGACGTGAGCCGCAGTCCGCTCAACTCGGGATCGGCGAACGCCTGCTTGACCATCGCCTGGCAATCGTCGAACTTCCCGTCGACCGCGATCGTGGTGACATTCTCCCCCAGCGTGGTCATCTGCTTGCGCTGCCGGTCCGAAACCTCATCAATCGGAAACAGAACCACGACCTTGACGCGCGGAACGCCGTAGTAGGCTTGGGCCACCGCGCTGCCCGTGTCCCCCGAGGTGGCCGTCAGGATCACCAACTCCCCGTCCTTGGCCTGCATCAGGACGCTCATCCACCGGGCCATCATCCGGGCGGCGAAGTCCTTGAAGGAGGCGGTCGGCCCGCGATCCAGCCGGACCAGATGCAGGTGCCCCGTGACCCGCTCCAGCGGCACATCGAAATCGTAAGCGTCGCGGCACAGGTCCATCAGGACGCCGTCGTCGATGACCCCCTGGGTGAAGCGGCGCAGAATCGCGTGGGCGATCTCCGGGTACGCCCGGTCGGACAGGCCGGCCAATTCCGTGCGGTCGAGCGCGGGGATGGTCTCCGGCATGTACAGGCCCCGATCGGGCGCCTGCCCCTGCAGAAGGGCCGCGTCGAGCGCCACTTTAGGAGCCTGCCGGTTCGTGCTGTAGAAGCGGATGGGAGCGGTCATGCCGGGAATTCAGCCTCTCATGAGCGGTCGGTCGTCGGTTTGGTTAACCCATTGTAACGGCGTCACTTCCCTCCAGCAAAGCTAACGCCGTGCAATGAGCATGCCGCCCGAAGACCTTGGCGTTTATCTCGCGGGAACGGAGCTTGCCTGCCGAAACATGGGGTGCGAGTGCGCGCAGCCAGCGAATTCTACGTAGGAGAGAGGCCATGTTCGGCAGCGAAAACGTCCACATCACGCCCGGAATGCAGAATTACATCGACCGGAACAACGAGTATCTCGCCCGGCGGAGCCGCTACATCCAGGACGTCGTCAAAAAGTGGAAGTTCGACACGATCGCCGTCCACGGCCTCTACAGCGTCGAGGACGCCATCGAAGACTATCAGGGGGCCATCATCGAGCCGGTCTTCATGAGCGCCTCCCAAGCCTACCGGGACTCCGACGAGTTGGCCGCCGCTTTGGGTTACCTGATCCCGACGTGGTGCTACTCGCGGATCGCCAACCCCTCGACCTACTACTACGAATGGACCCTGGCTCTGCTGGAGGGCTACGGCTTTGACGGAACCACCTCCTGCTGCTCGACCTCGTCCGGAATGGCCGCCATCGCCGCGGCCGTCCAGCCGTTTCTGGTCCACACGAGCCACCACGTCCACGAGCCGCGCAACTTCGTCGCCACCGCCCAGTGCTACGGCGGCACGTTCCAGCTTTTCGCCGTGCGCATGATGGAGGAGCGGGACATCGAGTGCCGCTGGGTCGAAAACCCCCAGGACATCAGCGAATGGGAGTCCAAGATCGACAAGGACACCCGCTTCCTCTACGGAGAGCTGCCCAGCAACCCCCAGCAGGGGTTTTTCGACATCCAGGCCGTCGCCGACCTCGCCCATAGCCACAACTTGCCACTGATCTGCGATTCGACCGTGGCCACCCCCGCCCTGCTCCGACCCATCTGCCACGGGGCCGACATCGTCGTTCAGTCGGCCACCAAGAGCCTGACCACCAGCGGATCCGGGGTGGCCGGGGCGGTCATCTCCAGGCACGATCTGGTCTCCAACATCGACAACGACGACCTCAAGAAAGACTTTGCACTCTACACCAAGTATCTGCCGAACCGGGACACCGGCCCCAACCTACATCCCATGCAAGCGATCCTGACCCTGAACGACATCCGCACACTCCGCTCGAAGATGGACATGCTCAGCCGCAACACGATGAAGGTTGCCGAGTTCCTCGGCGGTCATCCCATGATCGAGAAGGTCGAGTATCTGGGCCTGCCGGACCATCCGCTGCACGAGCTGGCCAGCAAGTACATGTGGCTCGTCGACGCCGAGTACGACGAGCAGTACGGCAAGCCGGTGAACCGCTACGGGCATTTGATGTCGTTCTGCGTAAAGGGCGGTCCCGATCCGACCCGCAAGTTCTTCGACGGGCTGCAGCGCATCTGGCGGGCCACCGACCTGGGCCGCATCAAGAGCGTGGCGACTATTCCGGCGATCTCGACGCACCAGCAGCAGGGCGAGGAGGGCCGAAAGCTGGCCCACATCCCGCCCAACCTGGTCCGTCTCTGCGTGGGCGGCGAGCACCCGGACGACGTCATCACCGACCTCGACCAGGCGCTGAACAAGATCTCGACCAGGACCACCGTAGCGGCCAGCTCGGCGGCGACGGTGTAACGGGCACTGAGTGGCGGTGCTCGTTGAGGCATGCCTTGAGGACGGGGTGACCCGCTCAGCGGGTCGGCTGACCCGACTCGCGCTCGTCGGACGCGGGGTCCGCAGCCTTCACCAGCTCCTGAATGCGGCGAAGGATCGGTCGCTGACGTAGGGCGAGCTGGCTCCGCAGTTCGGGCAGCGTTATTTGGTCGCGTTGAACGGCATCGGCGAGGCGCTCGAGCAAGTCAGCCAGTTCATAGAGTTGTTCCGGCACACCGTCGATCGGGTCGGCGACGAGGACCCACCGGTTCTCTGATCGCACAAGATCCACCGACTCCAGCGGGAGCCGGCTGGCGACCTGAAATGTGACACGCGCCCGGTCGGCGGTGATTTGCTCGCTGACCAGTGTCACATCGTTGGAGAAAACGCCCAGTACATTGCCGGCGGCGCGGTAATCGAATTCCTGGGCTGCGGCGAGCCCGAAACGCTCCTCGACGCGGCGACGAAGCAGTCGGGCGGTGGCCACTAGGCGGTCACCCGCCCGTAGCTGCGTCATCACCGCGACGCGTTGGCCGGGACGCAGATGGCGCTCGATCGCGCTGTAGCGGCCGGCCGAACGCAACTCTCGAAGACAAAGGATCGTTGCCATCGGGCTGAGTTGGTCCGCTGGCTCCTCGGCCGGATTCGCGTCGCTGCCGGAAGGCGTGCTGCCCGGCTTTTCCGAACGTCGATCGGTTTTGCGATTCTCGTTACAGCCGCACGCTGCTACCGCAAGGGCAACGATCACCAGAACCGGCATGCGCGTCCTGAGCAGGAAGATCATCGTGCCCCGGAGACGACCGGACTGCCTCACGTCCCTCCCCTGCGAGTCAGACTTGCCGTCGGGCATGTTTCAACCACCGGAGGTGCGGCGCTTGCGGAACACCAATCGATAGACAACTGCCAGAACAAACACCAGCACGCAGAGCTGGACGAACCGCCAGGCGATGTGATCCACGATACTGCGGGCCTGGGCAGCCGCGGGATCGATGGCGCTCGCAGTGAGCGCGTCGATCCGCTCCAGCCGGCGCTGCGTGGTCGTGTTCTCCACGAAGGTATCGACATCGGAGAGCAGAGCGCGAATCTCCTCCGCCGATCGCGTCAGAGCGTCGGCCGTACGTTGATAATCCTGAATGTCAAACGGGCGTCTGTCGCCAGGCTCTTGAGGGCGCTCGGATTCCCCTTGCGGCTCCTTGCCCGAGACCGGTTTGGAATCACCACCCTTGCCGGTCAGAATCTGCAGCTCCCTGACCACCTGGGCCGTCGCATCGGCCGTCGCCCGCCAGGCGTCCGCCGCGGCCGTCGCGTCCCCGAGCGAGCGTTCGATGTTGGCGCTGGTCGTTTCCGCTCGTTGCATGGCCTGGCTGATGGTCTCACTCGTCTTTTGTGCCTCCTGAAGCGTCGCGCGCAGTTCGGCCTGCCGCGTGTCCACGTCATCGAGCAGGATCTGGGCTTCCTCGCGAAATCGCTTCGGCCATGTCTCGGCGGTTGCCGAGAGTTCCGCGGAGCTCTCGGCGACGCTTTCGACGCTTTGAATCGCGGTACGTACGGTATCGAGCTCTTCGGCCTGCAGCAGCAGCAACTGCGTCTGCACGCGGACCTGTGCGGGGTAGTCCTGCAGAAACAGGGCAAATCGATCCACCGCATCCGCGAGGCGGCTGGTGGGATCGAGTTTCTTGCCGACTTGGCCCACCGCCCGGAACGGCGCGCTCAGCCAGTTGGCGAAGTGCTTGGGAGGCTCTCCCGCCTTCTCCTTGAGCTCGTCGACAAACATGCCGCTGATGGGATTCTCGCGGGCGTATTCCTCGACGCGCTTTGCGGCACTGGCGAACTCATCGGGTGGAAGATGATCTTCGGCGACCGACTCGATGCGACGCTGCAAGCGCGTGGCGGTCGCGACGGCCTCATGTTGCTCATCTCCGAAGAGCGTCTTCCCTTCGCCTTCCGTGAAGTACTTGGTAATGCGGACCGTCAGCGCCCAGGTATCCAGCAGCACCTCGATCAGGTCGATCGGCGTGTCCGCCTCATGGACGTCTCCCACCATCTGCAGCTTCCAGAGCAGCAGGGCTTTGCGGGTCTTGTGATCTTCCTCACGCGCTTCAATCTCCTCCGAGGCCAGCTCGATCTGCGTCTGGAAATACCGCGAGTAAGCCAGGAGGTCGGCTCGAAGATCTTCGATCAAAACCTGCTTCTCCAGTTGCGAGTCTTCGACCAGGGAGCTCTTCTGCTCCTTCTGCCCGGAACGGCACGCGGACTGGCACACGAGCAGCCCCAGCAAGGCCCCCGTGACGGCGATGCGCGCAACACGGCTGTGAGATCCTGGCCTCATGTTCTTACGCCTCGGAGTCACTCATTCGTTCAAGAAACATCAACCCGTCGCCGGGCGTTCCTTTATTCGCGTTCGGCACTCCGTTCGACCGCTTCAACGCCGACGCTGACACGGTGACAAATGGGCCCCGTGCAGCATACCTCGACCGGCACGGGGCCGAAACCTCGGGGGTGCCTGCACACGCGTGGAAGAGAGGATCGCGGGCCCGACGAGATACGATCACAGGGCCGCGAGAAGTAACGAATGCCGAATTTCACGCGGACGCGCGGATTACTGGAATGTCAGGCGGCGGCGCGCGGATTACTGAATTTTCAGGCGCGCCGGCTCACGGCGTTCGGCCGCGAACGCGCTCGGGGACCTTGACGTACCACGGCCGGCCGCGAATGACGGGGCCATCGCGCCGCTCGAAAGAGACCACCAACTGGATTTCGTGTCCTCGGACATCCGCATCGCCCCAGTTCAGCCGCATGCCGTAGCCGTGTCCGAAGGCGGTCGTGCGAGTCGACCGATACGCCGCCGCCTCTTCGGTATCGAGCGACCACTTTTTGACGTGCGTGCGGGTCGCTTCGCCTTCCTCGTCGCGTTCGATGCGATACATGTCAACGTGGATGATGCCATCACCGAAGACGCCCAGGTCCTGTCCGGCCGCCTTGAGGAATAGGCTGAACCTGAGACCCTGCGGCACATTCGTGGGCGGGTCCTCGAAGTTGAGCCAGAGGTTCTGCGAGTTGTAGAAAGTGGAAACCTCGACGATGTCGCGCCGCACGTTCTTCGGCAGCGTGGCGCAACCGGTCACGGCGAGGAAAAGCCCCGCGGCGGACATGCAAACGACGAATCGTATCAAGCTGGAAAACCTCACGTCACTCGTTGGAGCGATCCTTTGCCAATGTCGGTCCGTACGTCGGGCGCTTCGAAACGGTCGGCCCGTTGCCTGCGTCGACCGTCGGCCGTGGCGGTCCGTAGCGCCGGGGGACAGGACCGTAGATTGACCGGTCGCGTTCGGGCGCTTCCTGGGGCCGTTGAAGTTCCCCGTTGGGTCCTTCCTTCATGGGTCCGAACAGGTCTTCATCCGGACGAATGCGCAGCCCCTGCATCAGAGGATGACGGCGAATGCGCTCGGGCAGTCTGCCGGTGCGATCGCGCTCCTGCTCCGACGCCAGCCGGAGCTCATCCTCATCGCGCAGGACGTTGACCGTCAGCACGATCAGAAGCTCGGTCTTGTTGGCGTCTTTGCTTCTGACTTTGAAAAGCTCACCCAGCCACGGAATGTCGCCCAGGATGGGCACCTGCGTGACGCCGGTCTGAATATTCTCGGTGATCAGACCGCCCATGATGACCGTCTCGCCGTCCTTGACCGTCACTGTGGTTTCCGCGGATCGCTCCGAGAAGACGGCTGCGTTCAGCCCCTCAGCCACCTCGAGCGATTGATCCGAGATCTGCGAAATCTCCGGGCTGATCTCCAGATTGACGTAGCCGTCCGGATTGATGTGCGGGGTGACGGTCAGAATGATGCCGACCTCTTCGTACTGAATCGTCGTGGAGGCCTGGCCGCCCGCACTGGTCTGGCCCGAAACGATGGGCACCCGGTCACCGATCGTGATGTTTCCTTCGGCGTTGTTCTGGACCAGGAGCGTGGGACGCGACAGCACCTCGAGCTGACCGCGCTGCTGCAGGGCTCGGAAGAGGAAGCTGAAGTCCTCCCCCACAACGGTAAGCGAAAGCCCACCGAAACCCACGCCGGCTGCGCCGAGATCCGTCCCGAACACGACGTCCTTGTTCGGGCCCATGATGACGCCGTTGTTGCCCTCAACCGCCTTGGAAGAGAACGCCAGGTCTTGTACGGCGAATTCGACGCCCATCTCGAAACGGTCCCTGATGCCCACCTCGGCAATGAGGACCGAGATCATGACCTGCGGTTCCGGGCGGTCCATCTCGCGAATCAGCTCCATATAATGCGGGTAGTTGCGCTGGCTGGCGCCGACCAGAAGCGTATTGCTCTCTTCATCGCTGACCACCGTGACCTGCTTGTCGGCCCGCTTGCGAATCGACACGGCATCGTCCAGCTCACTGAGCAATTGATTTTCGGATTCAGTGAAGGAGGTCAGGGCTGCGGCCAGATCGCCGGAGGGGATGGTCCGGGAGCGGTAAACCTCCAGGACGCGCTCCTCGACATCCTGCGCATCGAGCTCGCGGACGAGCTGCTCGACCATGGTCAGGTCGACAGCATTGCCGGCCGCGATGACGGTGTTGGTCCGGCGGTCGGCAGTGAACCTCAATTCGATCCTCGGCGATCCACCTTCCCCGCCCGCTCCGGCAGCGGGCGCGCCCCCTTCGCCAAAGACCAGGGTCCGTTCAAGCTCGCCGCCGGCCTGCTCCTCAGTACCGAAAATATCGTCAAGCTTTTCGACCACTTCGTCGGCGTCGGCATTGACCAGCGGGAACATGCGGATCTCGGCGGTCACCGGCTGGACGCGGTCGAAATCCACAATCATCGATTCGAGCATTCCCATGCTCTCGGCCGGTGCCATGACCATCAGGGCATTCGTCCGCGGATCGGGCGTGATGGTGATGTCCTGTCGCAGGAGCTTGCGAAGCACTTCGGTGCCGTCGTCACGCGTTTCAAGGAACGAGAGAATGACGGCGCCTTCTTCATCGCCCCCGTCACGTCCCATGAGGGTGTCTTCGAGTATCTCGGCGAAGTCCTCGGCGAGTGCCTGCTTCAGGGGAATCACCTTGACCATCAGCTCGGCGACCGGTCTGGTCGTATCCAGCTGCTCGATGATCGTGCCGATGTTCTCCATTTCCGAGGGAGACGCCCAAACGACCAGCGAATTGCTCCGCGGGTCGGGTTGCACCGCGATGGCGTCGGCTCGGCCGGCGGCGCCTTCGGCCTGCTGCTGGAAGAGCTGATCGAGCGTCTCGGCCACGGTGTCGGCCTTCGCCTTCTGCAAGGGGAACATCTGGAACTGGTTCGCGATGTTGGAGGGCTTGTCGAGCAGCGCGAGCAGGCCGGTGATCAGCTTGTGATCGTCGCGGGAGGCGCTGGCGATGAGACTGTTGGACGTCTCGTCGGCCTGAATGTTGATCGGCGTACCCGCCTCCTCACGGCCCTCGGAACGCTTGTCGAACAGTTCCTGCATCTTGGTGGCCAGTTTGACGGCTGAGCCATGTTCGAGTGCGTAAACCTCGAAGATCGACGAGGGCGCTCCCGACGGCTCGTCGAGTTGGGAGATCAGGTCCTCGCAGCGCGCCAGCGAATCGCGGGCGCCAGAGACGATCAGGGTGTTGCTGCGTTCATCCGCCAGGATCGTCGGCGTTCGGAACAGGTCGGGCTCGGGAGCGTCGGATTTTCGGCCCTCGAAGAGCTGATCCAGCATGTCCTTCAGACGCACGGCGTCGGCGTACTCCAGTGTAATGAGCTTGGTATCGTCCTTCATGAACGCGGCCAGGTCGCCGTCCATCTGCTCCACGAGTGTCTCGATGATTGACAGATTCTGCCGGGACGCGCTGGCGACGATCGTGTTGGAGCGGGCGTCCGCCACGAGGGCGACCTTCTGTCGCTCCTCGGCGATCTCGCTGTCCAGGCCGGCCGCCGGGTGATAAAGCCCCTGGTCGAACAGCTCCTTGATCTTCTCCGCGACGTCGGTGGCTTCCGCGAACTCAAGCGGAAAGATCCGGAAGACGCCCTCGATCACCGGCTCGATGTCAATCGCTTTGACGATGCGGGCCATCTCGTCGAAGTTCTCCTTGCTGCTGGCGACCAGGATGGTGTTGGTGGCGGCGTCGGCGGCCACGGCGACACGGTCGGAGGGAATCTCATCCTGGCCCTGGGCGAGACGCTGCTGCATCCGCTCCTCGAACAGGCTCTTGAGCATGTCGGCGGTCGTGTCGGCATCGTTATTGGTCAATGTGATCAGCCGAATCTCAGCGATCGGAGAAAGCGGCTGCGATTCGAGCTGATCGACCAGACGCTGGATGGCGTCGAAATCTTCGGGGCTTGATGCGACGACGAGCGAATTGCTCCTCTGATCGGCGACGACGACCGGGCTGTCCTCGATCGCGCCCTCACGTTTTAGCTGGGACTTCCGCTGCCACAGTTCGTCGATCTTGGTCGCCAGATCGGAGGCGCTGGTGTTGCGGCAGTTGATCAGGCGGATGTTGTTGACAATGCGTCCCGAGGCGGCATTCAACTCACTGACGATACTCTCGATCTCCTGGTAATTCTCGTCGGATGCCGAGATGATCAACGCATTGCTGCTCATGTCGACGGCAAGAAAGACCTCTTCGCGGGCCTTGGCGAGCTTGCCCATCTCGGTCTCGTCGAAGAGCTCCATGCGCTTCTGATACAGTTCATCAACGATGTTCGCCACGCGGCTGACATCGAGGTGATCGCCCAGGAACAGCAGTCGCAACGGGAACTTCACGGACGTGACCGGCACGTCCAGCTCGTTGACGACCAGTTCGGCGAGGGCCAAC
Organism: uncultured Phycisphaeraceae bacterium; assembly: GCA_964574815.1. Classification (GTDB taxonomy): domain Bacteria; phylum Planctomycetota; class Phycisphaerae; order UBA1845; family UBA1845; genus CAZNPL01. Next base: position 165,158 of record CAZNPL010000004.1, on the reverse strand, counting down.
TGCTCCGCCCGGCCTGACACAAAGACGATGTTGGCGCGTTTGTCGATGGCGACGGCGACGTTGTAGACGAGCGCCTTTCCGAGCACGCCTTCCGGAACGGCTTCAGTCTTGGTTCCGCCGGGGGCGCGTTCGGGAAGACTCTTGCCCTCCTCGAACATGGTGTCAAGAACATCCTGGACGGTCTCCGCGTCGGCGAACTTGAGCGGGAAGATCTTCATCTTCATCTCGTGGCCAAGCGGGACGCCGTCAAGAAGATCGATGATCTCGCCGAACGGTTCGATGTTCTCCTCGATCGTGGCGACGATGACCGAATTGGTGCTCTTGTCGGAGAGGATTCTCAGTGGCGCGTCGAGATTGAGCGCCGGCAGCTCGCGACGGGTACCGTCGATCTCTTGCTTGACGATGGTCAGGCGGCGGATGGCCTCCTTGACGTCCTGCTTGCCGGTCTCCGATTCAAGCATATCGGTCAACACGCCGGCAAGATCTTCCGCGGTCGTGTTGATGAGCGGGAAGACTACCAGTTTGATATGACCGAAGCCTTCCACAGGCTCCACATCAATCTGATCGATGAGCGATTGGACCTGCTCCTCGAGTGTGACCGGCCCGAAGACCATGATGCTGTTGTCCGCATCGTTGGCCTCGATGGTGATCTCCTGCGAGTCCTCGCGCTGCTTATTGAGCTGGTCGATGATCGACTTGAGCTGTTCAACCACCTCGCTCGCCTTGCGGTTCTTGATGTAGAACTTCATCGGGACGAACTTGGGCAGGATCTCGTCGACCTCGTCGATGGCCTCGGCGATTTCCAGTACGCGGTCGATCCGCTCGCCGGGGCCGATGACCAGGATGACGTTCGAGGCGACGGCGACGACGCTTATCCGCTTGTCCACCAGGTCCACCGATCCGGGCCAGAGTTCTTCAACGATGTCCTGCAGCTTGGTGGCGACGTCGGAAGCGCTGGCACTCTTGAGGGTGTAGAGAACGGAGTCCTTTTCCGGAAGTTCCTGGTCGAGCATGTCGACGAACGACTCGAGAATTTCCAGGTCGGAGTCGGTGCCGAAAAGGACAATTTCACCGGTATCGAGCACCTCGACGGCCACCTCGTTGCCGGTCAGCTTAAGCTGCATGGGCGCACCCTGGGCGCCAGGGGCCTGGGGCTTGTCCGGGCCCGCGGCCTGAGCCTCTTGCGCCTGCCGGATCAGGCGGCGCATCACTTCGGCTTCCTGGTCGCGCTCCGGTTGATCCTGGGCCGCCGCGATCGAGCCGGTCAGACCGGTCGCCATCACGGCCAGCGCGGCAAGCCAGAGCAGCCCGCGTCCGTTGCCTACTTCCGTCGTCGACACCATCTTGTGTTCCTCGCGAATTCGAGCCGGCGTCCGTGCCACGGCGCCGGTTGGCATCCCTGCCCGCTCCTTTGGCTGCGTCCCTGCCAACCTCCGTCTGAGTGAACCGCCGACCACGCCAAGTCGCGCCACCGGCGGTATTGAACCACACTTTCCGCCGCGGGGCCATTGAAATCTTCGGTCCGCGGCTCTTGAATCCTCCATCGCACCGCTGGTCGTCGTCTACCGGGGCGGCGTACACACTGAACTAACGTCGGCGACCGGCGGAGCCCCGCGAACCTGGTCGCCGGCCGCTACTCCTGCTTGACGGCCGTCGGCTCGACCTCTGCACGTTCGTGCCGCCCTGGCTCTTGGAGTTCTCCTCGATAATCATGTCGAGCAACCGTTTGATCTCGTCCGGCGAGCGATTCTGGAGATCGATGACTCGAGAGCTGAGCCGGCCGGTGGGCCCCATTGCTATAACGCTCTCGGTCAGCCGCTGTGCTTCCTTGAACAACTGAGGCGTTCCGGAGAGGACGAGCGCTCCCGACCGCACGTCGGGGTTCACCACCAAAGTGCCCGGCTCCATGCCCGGATAGTTCTCGGCGCGGATGCGTTCGCCTTCGTTGATCGTGCTCTCGACGAGTGCGGCCAGATCAACGACGTTCACGCCTTCGGCCACCGGAATCAGCATGAAGCCCGTCTCGTCCGCAGTGGATTTGACGTCGAGGTCGGCGATCAGGTCCTCGATCATATTGAAGTCGGTGGGGCTGGCTCGCACGATGAGACTGTTGCTCATTTCGTCGGCGGTGATGACCGGCACCATCGATGAAGAGCCCGCGCCGCCACCGCCGCGTCCTCCACGGCGACCGCGCCCCTGCCGGCCGCCTTCGACAAACATCTGAGTGAGCACCGGCTCGATCTGGGCCGCCCGGGCGTGCTTCAGATTGATGATCCGCGGCGCGTTGCCGGCCCCTTCGACCTCGACGTCCAGTTTGGCGACGACCTCTTTGAGACGAGCAACTTCCTCGGGCTCACCGGCGATGATGATCGTGTTATTGTCAGGATTGGAAGTGAGGCGCACGTCGCCGACGAGTTCCGTGTTGCGGCCCTGCTGGCCGGACTTTCGCAGGTACTCCTGCAGAGTCTCCTGCATGATCTCCGCGTCCATATGCTGCAGAGCGATGACCTCGATCTCACCCAGTTCACCGGTGGCGCTGTCCAACTCCTCGATCGTTTTGAGGATCTCCGCGTACTTCTGCTCGTTCGCCTTGACGACGACTATGTTCGACCCGCGGGGGTTGGAAATCTGCACGGTGGCCTGGCCCCGAACGTTGCGGCCGCCAGTGTCCACAAACACCTGTTGAAGCGCCTGAGCGACCGCAGCGGCGTCCGCATGCTTTATCTCGAGCACCTGCACGTTCGAGTCGCTCGCCCCCGGTTTGTCGAACTCGTCCACGATCTTCTGAATCTCTTCCATCCGTTCCTGGGAAGCCGAGACGATGACCGACATCGTGGTCCCTTCGGGAACCGCAACGACCTCGTCGCGAGGGTTGGCCTGGCGGCCGCGCGGACGGTAAATCTGCTTGAGCGCGTCGGCGATAACCCACGGATTGGTATTGGCGAGCGTGAAACTGCGGATCTCGCGGTTTTCCGCCTCAACAGGCGGAACGTCGAGTTCCTCCACCGTGGCGACGATCCGATTCAATTCCTCTTCATTCGCGTACACGATCAGCGCATTGGTTCCGAGGTCACCGACAATGTTGACGCCTTGCTCCCCTCGTCCACCCCGGATGTTCCGGCTGAACATGCTTTGAAGGTTGCGGGCAAGTTCCTGGGCGTTGGCGTATTCCAGCTTGATCACGTGCTCGGCCCGAACCGTGGTGGACTCGATGTCCACGTCGGCCAGCATCTGAGCGATCTCTTCGTGTGTCTCCGGCAGGGCGGTGACGACCAGCTTGCTGGTCCCCCAGTCGTATCCCAGGTCAACCGCCTCTTCCGGCCGCTGGCCACGCTGCGGGCGATAGATATTCTTCATGGTGTTGACCAGCGAGTTCGGGTCGGCGTACTTGATGTCGTACACCCGCGTGACCCGTTCCTTGGCGATCGGCGGCTCCTGATCCAGGCTCCTGGCCAATGCTGCAAGGTCGTCCACGTCCTGTTGCGGCCCGCTGATGACGATCGAGTTGAGCGATTCGTTGGCGATGACGGCGAGCGGCTCCTGCCCCTCGCGGCGTTTCCCCCCCTTGGCCCTGTTCAGTTCGTCGTTGATCGTCCTGGCGACCTCGACGGCTTGACCGTGGTCGAGCGTGACGATCTCGCGGGCGCGCTGGACACCGGCCGCCTGCTCCTCGAGCGGCTTGATCATCTGGGTATACACTTCGTCCACCTGAGCCTTCGGCCCCCTCACGATGATGCTGTTGTTGGCACGGTTGGCTTCCGCGGTAAGCGTCTCGCCTCCGCGACGACCCCTCTCGCGATAGAGCACGGTAATGTTGCGGGCCACCTCGGTCGCGTCGGCATTGGTGAGGTGATAGATCCCCGTGACGACCTGCTCCTCTTCGGAGGGAGCGGTGTCGATCTTTCGAAGTGCGTCCTCCACCATCATGAAGCTTTCCGGACTGCCGAGCACGACGATGGAGTTTGTACGGGGGTCGGCGGTGGCCGTGAATACGCCGAGCCCGGACTTGTTCCTGATCTGCCGGGCGGCGTCACGAACCATGCTCATCAATTGCTCATGCACTTCGGTCGCCTTTGCGTGCTTCAAAGGGAACGTCCTGACGCTGACGTCAATCGAAGGCGTATCCAACGATCGGGCGTACTCCTCGATCTGCGGCACAAGGGAATTCGGCGCGGTGATGAACACCTGCTTGGTGCTCTCGTCCCCCACGATCCGGATGCCGCTGCCGCGCCCGCCGCGGCCGAACACCTCCTGGAGTGTCGCGGCCACGTCCACGGCCGAACCGGTTGTTAACTGAACGGCCTTCGGTCTCCCTATGCCGCCGGCCTGCTCGTCCATCTCTTCGATGCGCTGGCGGATCTCCGCGCGAAGGTGCTCGGGCGCTATGACCAGCAGGGTGTTGGCCCCGGTATCACCCACGAACTTGATCGCTTGACTCTTGGCGCCGCGGCCCCGCCCGGTGGCGTAAGCCTGGTTCATCGTCTGAGCCACCTGCTGAGCATCGGCGTTGGTCAGAACAAACGACATCACCTCTTCCCGGTCGCCGAGATCCCGGTCAAGCTCGTTGATAATCGGTTCAATCTTCTCGAAGTCAGGCCCAAGCGCTCGAACGTACAGGGTATTCGTGCGCGGCTCGGCGACGAACGTGGCCTCGTTGACGGCCAGTGGATCGAACACGTCCGCGCTGCCGGTGGCCGAGCGCGTGCCGTAAATCTCCTTGAGTTGCGATGCGATGTCCGCTGCATCGGCGTTCTGCATGACGTACGTACGGGTCTCGAGTACGGGAATCTCCTGCCCCTCGAGCTCCTCAATGAGATCGCCCACCAGTTCGAGCGCCGCAACCGGTGCCATGACGAGCAACGTGTTGGCCCGCTCGTTGCTGGTGATCAAAATGTCGCTGGCGGCGTTGATGGCTCCTTCACCCGAAGCCCCAAGGTTCAAGTTGAGCAGGGCGTCCTCGATCTGCTGCAGGGCCGCGTTTTGACGACCCCCACGGCGTACACCGCGCATTGAGGTCGTTCGCCGACTGGAAGGCCGCGAACTCTGACCGATGCCAAGCAGGACTTTTAGCTGTTCCTCGACGTCGGCGGCGCGCAGCTTGGTGAGCTTGAAGATCTTGTGTTTGCTCTCGAAGTCGGGCGGCCGATCGACGATGGCCAGCAGCTCCACGATAATGGGGAAGTCCTCGGTAGCCGCCCGGATGATCAGCGTGCGCGTCTGAGGATCCGGCAGGACGCGAATCTCGCCGGGCCCTTTCTTTTCTTCCTTGTCCTCTTCGTCCTCGGGTCGGATCGGCAGGCCCGTGCGCGGGTCGATCTGAACACCCGGTTCTTCGGGCTGTTGCTGTCCCTGCTGTTGCTGCCGCAGCATCTGCTGCCGCATTCGCGCCATCTGCTGCTGCATCTGCTGCATGCGCCGCATCTGGGCCTGCGCGGCGGCGCCGGTACGGGCACCGCCGATCTGCTGGACGTTTCGCCCCGAGCCGAACATCGATTCGAGAATGTTGGCGGCGACGTTGACGTCCCGGTACTTGATGCGAAAGACGCGAATGTCGGGCTTGTGGCTGATCTCCTTGATCTCGGAGAGCAGGTCGTCGAGGGCATCCTCCACTTCCTCGACGTCACGGGGCGACCCCTCGATGACGATCATGCCGGCACGATCGTCAAATCTCACGATGATGGGCTTTTCCGGTTGTTGCCCTGACTCAGTTTCGTCTGATTCAGTTTCGGCTTCGGTCGCCGTCGGCGCCGGATCATTCGCGCCGCCCAGAAGCGCATCCATCATCTTTTCAGCGGTCTCAGTTCTATCGGCATCCGGCTGCTGCTCGATCCCTTGCTCGGCGACAGGTTCCTCCTGAGGTTGCTCCTCCGTCGGAGGTTCTTGTCCAGATTGACCGAGCGGCGCCGCGCAGACCCCCTGTAGGGTGCGGGCCAGCGATTGCGGGAGAATGCATTGTTCCGGCTCGGAGGGCCGGTATGGTCGAACTTGCTCCATCGGGGGGATTTCCTCGCCAATCCGCTCCACATCGACCTGGATATTCGGCATCGCCATCTTGAGTCGCATAGCGAGCTGGCTCGGAGTTGTTCCCGTGACCGTCTTGAAGACGCGCTTGGTCTCGGCGGCCTTGGTCGTTTCCTTGTCGACGTACTTGGCAATGGTCTCCTCGATGAAGGCTTCGTGCTCCGGTAGACATTTGACGACCAGTTGATTCGTCCCGCTGACGTAGTCCACATCCGGGACGTCGGACGGGTACGGCCACAGAACCTTCAGCAACTCCTCCAGTTGATACGCGGCGTCGTAGGCGTCAGCGTTTTGCAGTTCGAAAACAAGGAAGGGGATCCGATCGCCTCCCTCGATGATCGGTTCCTCACCCTCCTCGGTGCCCTCATAAAGAGCCACGACGTTGTCGATCTCATACATTTTGGCGGGCGTCGCCCGGGCCACGATGATGCGGCTGAAGTAATCGAGCGCGAGGGTGATCTCGTTGCCGCGACGAATGCCGCTGGTGTCGAACAGGTCGAATTCACTCTCCTGCTGCAGCCGGCCCTTGGCGGCGCGGGGCCCGCCCACGTCATCGCAGAGGGCCAGAACCGACTCGGCCAGCCGATCCAGGTCCGCGCGCTCAATGTGATAGACTTTGAGCGTCTTCTCTGGAACGGCGTCCTCGTCGAGCATGCGGATCCATCGCTCCACCTCATCCACATCGTCGGGATACCCGCTGACGATGACCGCCCCGCCGCCCGGAGCGGCGGTGACCGTCACGTCTTCACTCGTCTGGCTGATAATCCGAGCGCCATCCTTGGCGCCCGCTCTCCGGACCCGCGGTCGTCGCGGGCGGTTCGCCGTCCCGCCGTTCTCCTTCAACATGGCGCCCACGGCGTTGACGATCTCCTCAGGCGTGGTGCGTTTCAGCGTGATGACCCGCATGATGCGGTCGCCGTCACTGTCCGGCCGGTCGAGCTGCTCGACGAGTATCCTCGCTTCGGCGACGATGGGCGACGGCCCGGTCACAATGAGGCGCCCGCCGTCGACATCAGGCTTCACGGTCACGACGCTGGAGGCCGTCGGGTTGCGCCGTTGCCGGGGTTTCGTTGGATCGACGTCCTCGGTGATCTCGCCGACAGCGATCAATTCCTTTTCACGCTGCTGCAGGATGGGTTCGATCAGAGGAGCAATCGCCTCCGCGGAGCTGTACTCCAGCTCGATGAACTCGACGCGGAATTCCTCCGGCGCGTCACCTTCCAGCAACAGCTCCAGCGCATCCTCGATCTCCGCAAAACGACCGACCGGGGCTCGGATGAACAGACGGCGCGACACCGCCTGCGAGACAATGCGGACATCTTCGGGCGCGCCCGCCGCCTTGGCGCCGCGCCGCCGGGCGCTTGGTGATTCGCTGACCAATGATTCCAGGTGCGCGGCGACGTTATCGACGTCCAAGCCGGTTGGAACGGCGTAGACGCGCAGAACCGTATCGTCGCGCCCCTCCACGTCGAGCTGCCCGATCAGATCCGCGATCTCCCCCATGTCCTGCGGTAAAGCGCTGACCACCATCGTCTGGCCCAGAACCGTGATGACGGGCGCCTCGTCGCCGGCCGGAGCGCGTCTCTTGACGCGGCCGCTTCGAACGATGGATTTGTTCCCGATCACGCCCGACTGCAGAATCGCCTGCAGTTCGTTTGGGTCAGCGTACTGAATCTCGAATAATCGCAGCTCGCGCCCGTCCGTCGGTTGATCGAGTTCGGCCACGAGCGCTCGAAGGTGTGCGATTTCGGCCGGCGTCGCTTCGGTGACGATGATGGCGCCAGTCGCGGCGACCAGCTTCGGCTGGGCGCCGGCCTGGCGCGGCTTGCCGCCGACCAGGGGCGTCAGCATGCCGATCAGCTCTTCCGGGTCGGCGTACGTCAATTCGATGCGTGCAAAGGGTGCGGGCTCGGCGGCCTCTTCATCCAGCCGCTGGATCAAAGGCATGTAATGGTCCGTCCACTCCTTGTCGGTGCACAGCACGTAGACCGTCATGGCGGCCTCGTCCACGTGCAGATTGGCGCCCTTTGCCGTGGCTCCGCGGCCCACTCGCCGCGTCCGCGCACCCTTTGCGGCCGGAGTGGCTGCCTCCGCAGCGGCCTCCTGGGCGTCGACCATCGCGATCAGCTCCATCACGGCGCTGGGGGAGGCGTTCTGAAGCCGGAAAGAGTGCAGACGAACGTTCTCCCCCGGGACGTCCAGCGTGGCGATGAGATCCCTGGCGGCCTCCACGTCCTGTTTGTTTCCGACAAGGATGACCGTACCCGGCATGGCATCGCCGATGACTTTCAACTGATCAGGCGCCTTCTCGCCACGTCCGATCACCTGAGGAATAACGCCGGCGATGTATTCCGGCGTCGCGTGTTCCAACTCGACGAACACTGGCTGGTCTGAAGGATTCGGCACGTCAAACAGGGCGACGAACCGCCGGACGTCGGCCACCTGCTCGTTGGATCCCAGCACGACAAGTGTGTTGGTTCGCTCGACCGGCAGAAGCACCAGCCCGCCGGATTTGACGGCTTCCGCTCGGGCGAGCCCCGGACGGCGCGATCTGGACCTGCGCGTGCGGGCCCCCGCCGCCTTGCTCGTATCCGGCGTGCTCGTCACCTCACCGGCGGCAACCAGCGGCCGAATCGTGGCAATGAGATCGCTGACTGGAACGTACTCGACGGGGATCAGGACCGGTTCGACCTCCACACCCAGATCCACGTCGATGAACGCGAGCATCTCCTTGATTTCTTCGATCATCCTTGGGACGGCTCGTACGACAATCACCTCCTGGGCGTCGTCGGGAAAGAGAATCGTCCGCTGCCCCGGCAGGTCAATCGCCTGGTCACCAGTGCGACCCCGGCGTGGCCGGCGCTGACCGCCCTCGTCGAGATCGTCCATCAGCACCCGCAACGTCTCGACGGCCTGGCTGGCGGCCAGGTGGCGAACCGGTATCTTTTTCAGAACGCGCGGATCGGCCCCGGCCCCCTCGAAGAGATGGATCAATTCCAGGTATTTCTTGATGTCTCTGACCAGCGCGAAGATCGCCAGCGAATTCGTGTCCTCCATCGGAGCGATCCGCACGTAGTCCGGCATGAAGTCGCGCAGCAGCGTGAAGTCTGACACCGATGTATCGCGGGGCGTGTAAAGCAGCATCGCCAACTCGGTATCATCGATCCCTGATTCCTCAAAGTCCTCGATGTTCATGAAAAGGTGGCCGGTCGAGATGTCACGCCAGATGTCAGTGACCCGCACCACCTCCAGATGGTCACCCTTGTACTGCAGCCAATAAGGTTCGATTGGACTGTACTTGAACAAGAGCCGGCGAACGCGCGCCAGCGCTTCTTTGAAGTCGAGCGTCTCGGTGCTGACGAAGTTGACCGTGCCGGGCGGCGCTTCGCCCAGCACGGGAAGACCCGCCATGCGCCCGAAGTTCTCCACTAAGTCCTTGTACGTCCCGTCGACGATGCTGAATGTGTAGGTTCGCTCCTCGGGCGGCTTGTCGATGTCCTCCAGGTCCAGGTTCAGTCTTGAGCTGACCGGTTCTCCCTGCCGGGACGACGTTCGGCGGCTTTGACTTCGCTGCGTGGGCGTCGCCCCTCGCGGATCACGCTGGCTCCTTGACGACGCTCGCTGTTTCAGCGCCTTGCGCTGCTCCGGAGTCAGGCGACGGGTCCGCCTCGGTGGATCATCGGATGGCTTCCTTACCTGAGCGTAACTGAGGTTGCCGGGCTCGTCGCCACCGTCTTCGTGAGCGCGCGCGTCAGCGGGTTGCTCCTCCGGATCGGGCGACGCAACAGCCGCCGGGCTCCACAGCACGCCGAGCAGCAGAAGCAGCGTAGCGACACCGATGCTCCCGAATCGTGTTGCGCCTGAAACTGAATGCCGTAACATGATTGACTCTCCTGATCGAACCGCCCGCTGGATCTCGATGCGAGCGGCTAAGCGGCGCCGCCTGGTATGACGGAGCCGCATTGCTTCAGCCGAGCCGGCCTTCGAGCGCCGTCGGCGTTTCTCTTACCGTCGCAGCTTCACACCTTTGCCCGCACCTGTAAAACCGGGGCCTGGTAAAACCGCTCGATCACCAATCCTCCTTGACGGCGACCTTGCCCATGCTGGCTGTTCGGCCGGCTCTCCCGGCCTACGAGGAGCCTGTCTTGTCCTTCTGCACAGAAGGCTTCTCCGTACCTTTTTTCTCGCCGCCCTTCGGCCGGGGGCTGTCCGCTTCACGCGTGTCGCCAGCGGTTTTCGCAACATCCTCTCGCTCAGCGGCCTTGCCTTCCCCGCCGATCTCAGCCTTGTCTTTCGTGATGCGTGTGGTCTCGGCGTCAACTGCGTCTGCCAGGGGCGCCGGAACATTCGATATCGCAGGCTCGTCCTCTTCCGATGCCGGGTCCGGTATCTCCGGACCGACGAATTCTCCGGCGGTCTCTTCCGAGGCTTCCGACCCCATCAGGCGTTCGTAGGCGTAAACAAGCTCGGGATACTCGGCGAAGGCGTCCTCGACGAGCTGCGACTCGGCCAGCGTCTTCTTGATCGGATAGACCCGCTCCTCCCCGTTCTCTCTACGCGTGACGGCCCCCCAGGGATGCACCAGTTGCACCTCGCCACCGTCCAGCTCGTCGCCCTCGCCCACGTACTCCGATGACATGTCACGCGTGTTGAACACCAGCAACTCGCCGATCGGACTCTCGGGGTCGCCGTAGATCATGGCCATCTTGATCATTTTGTTCTGGGCCTGGGGATCGCCAATTGGACGTTCGGGAGGCTCCTGAGGCTCGACAGGCGAGTTGTCCTGTGGCGGTCGCGGCGGCGGCTTCTTGACAACCACGGGCTCGACGTATTCCTGGAACGGATTGCGATCCCAGATCATCGCGTAGTTGCGGTCGTCGTGCTTGACCTTCATCGAAACCGGCGTGATCAACTCCGGGTTCACCTGTCCGACCGGATGGTTCGGCGGTACCAGTGTCTCGATGGTGGCCCGAAGCTCCACCGTGTCGCTGGCACTGCGTCGGTACCGGCTGCCGGCGGATTCGATTTTCAACGAGGTGATCTGTGCGATGTAGGGCAGCTCATAGAACGTCTTGAGGAATGCGACCGCCGACTCGAGCGTCCCGTCGGCGCTGATCGTGAAACGCACTTCCTTGATGTCTGATTTGCGGCGCCAGCCGGCCGGCTTGTGCTCGGAAATCGGCGACGGCTGCATCCGCAGATCTCCGACGAAACCGGCCTCCTTGGCCATCTCCTGAAGCTTGTTATAGAAAATGGTCCTGAACGCCTCCGCATCGGTTACGCCAGTCCGCTCGACATACTCGCGGTACGTGCGTCGAGCCTTGTCCACCGCGCCCAACTGGCGGTCCAGCTCTTCCACCCGGGCCTGCAACCGCTCGTTTTCGTCCTGGATGGCGAACAGACGCTCTCGGACCGTCGGAAGCAGAAACTGCCAGACTACGTAGCCTCCGGCGATCACACCCAGAACGACGGCCATTTTCCGCTCGCGACCACTCATCTCACTGTTCCAGGTTCACGATCAACTCGGTCGAACCGCCCATCCACGTTGCCGTAAACGCTCATTCGCTCCCTAATCCTCGATGAAGTCACGGTCGGTAATCTCAATCTCGACGCTTCCGTGGTACTCGTAACGGTCGCCCTGTCGCCGGCTGGTCGCACCCAGGACCCCCTTGAACTGCGACCGATCGTCTCCCGGAGCACGTGAAGCATCCAATGCCTCGATCAAGTTGCTGGCCACGTAGGTCTCGGCGGCGCGATACGGGAACCGAATCCGGTGATCCTTCTGCGACATATCGATACTCTTGACCACGATCTGCTTTTCGTCCGGCAATTCCTCGACGAGCGCGTAGAGTTTGTCGAGCCAGACGATCTGCTGCTGCTCGTATTGCTCCAGGGCGGCCACCATCCTTTCGAACTGGTGGTGTTCTTCGAGCTCGTCCTCGAGCTCCTCCAAATTCGACTGGAGCTCGCCCTGCCGTTCGTAAGCCGGTTTGACGTACAGCGCGTAGAACACGAAGCCAGCGGTGATGAACAGGAATGCGATGACCGCTGCAATCGGCGCTCGCCTGATCCGCCGCTGGGCGCGCGTCTCGGCCTTCTTCGGATGGAGAAAATCGAACCTGCAATGCGGCGGCGCTGTCTGGGCCAGCATCAGCCCCAATGTGGGGGCAAACGCCCCGGCGGCCGCGCCGCGGTCGGCGTCCCATCCGAAGCATGAGGCGGGATTGTACGGCTGTGCGCTGATCCGGTACTGCTTCTCGAGTGCGTCTGCCAACGCTTCCTCAATCTCGCTGCTGCCTCCGATCACCGCATGGTCGAGGCGGGCGGACGCATCCGTCACCCGGTACGCTTCGATCGAACGTGTCACCTCGATCATCAGCTCGGACACCACGGCATCGAGCGTGTCCGTTGGGCGATCGCCGGTCAGTGAAAGCGAGAAGGGCTCGTCTTCGTCGGCGCCCTCCTCACCCTCGGACCGCGGCGCGTCCGTCCCGTCGGAGGCACCGGGAATCGTGACGCTGGCGGCCCGGGAGAACACCAGCCTGCCGTTATGGATCACGTCGATCTCGGTGGTGTTCGGACCTACGTCGACGAACAACACCCGTTCGTGCGGCGTGGCTTCCAACAGCACGTTGACCGCGAACTCGTTTGCATTCGGTCGCAGCCCGAGGCGCTGCAGTTTGAGGCCCGCCTGCTCGCACACCTGGATGTAGAAATCGCGGCGCTCCTTGCGAACCGCGGCCACCAGCACGTCGTTAACCTCTTCCTGCTCGGACTCGGCCCGGCACGTAAAATCCACGGCGGCCTGTTCCACCGGGTAGGGAAGCTCCTTGGGAATCTGATAGGCCACCATGTTGGCCAAGTCGTCCAGCGGCGCCTTCGGAAGCCGGAGCGTGTAGAAGTTGGCCTCTTCGCGCGGCACGTCCGTCACGACACGCTTGGCACTGATCTTGGCCTTGGCCAGCGCCTGGCGAATGAACCCGCCCATGGACTCGGCGTGGTCGCGCTGGACGTCGGGAGGAATGGGTACGCTGAGGACCTGGTCGATGCGAGTGGCTCGCGACCCGGCCGCACCGAGCACGATGCGCAGCATTTTGGAGTCCCAGTCCAAACTCAGAATCGGCTTGCTAATCATCGTATCCTATCAGCTCCGCGTCATCCTCCGCCCACTGAACGGGGAAGTTCGTGCCCAGCTTGGTCAGATCGCGCAGGTAGACGATTTGCGCCACCGGCCCTCGCATCTCGACAATCGCTTCAAGCCTTGCCATGGTCCCCATGTGATCGGCGTAGCCCAGCGACTCCACCCGGAAGCGCGTGCCTCGGGCTGAAATCAGCGGCGCCACCCTCATGAACTTCTCCCGCCCGATGATGGGAAGAATCCACGCCGTCGAACGCTTCCGCTCCGGCGTCAATTCCGCCCGCATCGTCACGATCTCGGCGATCTCCTCCTCCGTCAGGTCGGGAAGCGTGCCCAGTACGACGGGAAGGGCCGTGTTGATGTTGATCAGTCCGTCCAGTTCGGGCGCCGGCGAAGTAGTCGTGCGATCCATGATCACCATCATGTCCTCATCCGTGAGCGGCGAGGAGAGTGCCTCTTCGCTGGTCTTCTGCTCCCGATCCTTTAACAGCTCGGCCGGCGACTCGATGCGGGGCTCGGCTTCCCCGGCCGTGGCGATGTAATTGAGCTTCGCCTGATCGGTGATGACATCGCGCAGTTGTGCCTGCACCATACTCGAGTCGCCGAAGAGGTACACCCGCGGTTTGTTCTCGGATGTGGTGTTCGTGTCACGCGAGTAGACGGTGACGTAGGGGTAAAGCCCGACGTTCAAAGTGTCGTCCACGTCATCGGGAGGGAAGCGCTCGTCGCCGTCGTTCTCGTTCGGACTCATCAGGCCATTGCGATCGTAGTCCTCGCCGTAGAGCAGTCGGCCCGTGAAACCGCGCACCAGCAGCAGCTCTTCGACGGTGTCGAATTCGGCGTTCTTGACCTTGTACGGTGGATCCAACTGGGCGTAATACTGATCCTCCGCCCCGAACTCGCGCGGCGTGTTGTCCTCGTCGCGCCAGTCGATCAACGCGTCCGCCAGCTCATCGACGTTCATCTCCTCGGTCGTGAACCGACTGATCAAGGACACCAGTTGCTCGCGCGTCGCCGTGTTGATGTTCAGCTTCGACGACTCGTCCGTCACGCCGAATCGGATCAGTTTCTCGTCGTCCTCGGGGTTGTCGGCGACGATGCTGAATCGATACCGAAGCGATCGATCGCTTTCCTCGAACTCGTGATTGGTGCCCAGCAGCTCGAGGTCTTCGTGCTCGGTCCACACGAGAATGCGGTGAAACTCCTCTGCATTGTGGTGCCACGCATCGATATTGGCGCGTTCGGTACGCAGAAAGAGCATCACCTTCTGAAGGCCCGCCTCGGCCGCCAGCCGCGCCTGCAGTCGGTGCGACGCGGAATACGTCGCCGACAGGTCTGCGTGCACGTAAAACGCGGAATTAGCTGCCAGAAGCCCCATCAGAATCAACATCAACAGAACGATCGGCAGGACCATTCCGCCTCGGCGTGCTGACTCGATTCGTCGGAGTGCGCGAGTCATTCCACGTCCTCCAGGTCGGCCAGCGCCGAAGCTTCGCGTTGAATCCGGGAGCCGAAGAACGAATCGGCTTGCGGGATGCGCACAACGGCCATGAAGCGATCCTCCGGCAACCGCTCGATCTCCTCGGTGCCCTCGAAGATGCGATCGATGATGTCCATCTCCTCGTCCTCGGGAAGCACCGGTGTGTAGCCGATCATCACCATGACCATCTGCGGAAGAGAATTGCCCTCGCTGATCTCCCACGACTCCCACCAGCGGTGCCCGTCGTGATAGAAAAACTCGATGAACTTGATCTCGGGGGCGTACAGCTCGCGTTTGGCGCCTTCCAGCTCCTCCTCGTCGAGCTCGTCGGTGAGTTCGTCGTCGAACGGAGAGTCGTCGACGCCCGGTCCGACGCCGCCGGGCTGTTCGGTTTCATCAGCAGCCCCTCTATCACGCTCGCTCGGATTCGCGTTTGCGTTTGCGTTTGCGTTCTCATTGTCCTCTTCAAACAGCCCGGGCGATTCCTCCTCGGACCCCTCGCCCTCCTCCGGAATCTCCTCCGGTTTGAGCTTGTTGAACGTGCGACGCTCACGACGCACCAGCCCCAGCGCCCGAGGATCGTTGTTCTCGTCCAGGTTGATCCGATCCCAGGCGATATAATAGTCCACTTGGCGCAAATCGAACTGCCCCGGTCGCGGTTCCTCACGCACGCCCCGCCGCTGGATAAGCGCCTTGTCTGGAACAACCACCGTGTTGATCGAGATCTCGTGCCGCGTTCCGAAGACCCCCGTCCCGTAGCCGGCCGAGAAACCCGTCGACTGCCGCAACTCGCGAGTGATGCGATCAAGTACGACACGGGCCAACTGAACCCGCCGGATCCGCTCGGCGTTCTCGTCGTTCGTCTTCAGGGCGTTCGAGTAGAAGATGAACATGGTGGCCAGCATCGGGACGATGATGGCCACGGCCAGCGTAATCTCCAGCAGCGTGATGCCCGAACGGCGGTAGCGCGTGGGATTCATCTTCCTCCTCCCCCGCGCCGCATGCCGCTACGGTCGCCCCGCTGCCCCGGCTCGCCACCCGGCGTCGTCGCGTTGCCGCGCCCTTCCGGTGCCCGTTCGGCCTGGTTCGCCGGCCCGGTGCCGCGGTTATTCGGCGTCTGCCCCGGGAGCGGCTCCTCTTCGTCTTCCATGAATTCCGGCCCCGCCAGTTCGAGCAGTTCGCGCAGCTCCGGCGGCACCATCTGAGTCAGTTCTTCCAGGCTGATGTTGAATGCCTGCACCAGCGCCGGAAGAACCGTAATCAGATCCTCGAACTCCCACTCTCGAAAAATCGCCGGGTTGAAATTCGCCGGGTCGAAATCCTCCACCGGCATCAGCTCGCTCAGTTGCTCAATGGCCTCGTCCTCGACGCCGAAGTCTTTCTGCAGGTCAATCGCCGGCGGAAGGGCGCGCAGCGTATACACCGTGTGCACCACTTCCGCGTTATCGTGGTCGAATTCCTCCGTGAGGCGCTCACGCGGGTTGTGCAGGATTTCCAGGGTGATGGCCAGCAATGCCTCGGTGGCCGTCTCGTCAAAGCGAATGCGCCAGCCATAGTCGGGGAACCGCGTCGTGAAGTCGCCTTCGACTTCGTTGTCCGCTTCTTCCTCGAAGTTGACCAGTCCGGTATCGAGCTCGGCGAGCTGCGATTCAACCAGCAGCATCAAACGGGTCAGATTCGCACTGCGATGGCTGGATTCAAGCGACTGAGAAATCTGCGCCCCGATGACCGTCAGCCCGGTCAGAAGCAAAGCGACGGCGATGACCACCTCGAGCAGAATGAACCCGCGGCCGGTAATAGCCGTCTGCGGCAACCGGCATGAGCGACCTCGACTGGGCAGAGAAGTGCAAACGCTCATTGCCTCACCGTCGTTTCCTTGATTTCGAGTACGTCCCGTTCAGTCAAAGGCGCGATCCGCGTAAAGTCCTTCCGCAAAACCGGCGGCCAGCCGTGCTCCTCGAACATGTCGATCTCTTCGTCGTAGAACGGCCGCTGAAGCCAGATCAGGCCCGTCAGCCCGTCCATGATGACCTCCACCTGCTCGGGGACCTCGAGATCCTCCAGTTCAGTCTCGGGCGGCGCGTTGGTGATCACGAACGTCACCCATTCGGTCGTGCCGTCCGGCTCGATGATCAGCGGCGGGTACCCCTCCTCGAAATCCTCGCCGATGGCCTCGAGACGTTCATCTTCCGGATCTTCGTCGGTGATGAACCTGTCGCGAAGCTTCTCCAGCGTCGGGCGCCCCAGGCGCACCTCGGCGCACCAGACGCCGCGCAGATACGTCTCGCCCCGGGCCCACGGCTCGGTGACCCGCGTGAAGATGTTCGGCTCCTGAAAAGGATCGTCCTCCCGCTCGATGATCGGCTGCCGTTCCTCGCCGAAGTGGTCGATCTCGTCCTCCTGCGGGAATCGGATGCGGTAGCGCTTCCCGTCATACATGGCATTGGCCCGGACGAGCGTCAGCAAAGCTCGCATGTTGCGAACCGATGTCGGTAGACGACGTTGCTCGATGTCGCGAATGATGGCCGGGACCGCCATGGCCGCCAGTGTCGCCAGCAACGCAACCACCAGCACCATCTCAATCAGCGTGTAGCCTCGAATGTTTCGCGAGGATCGTTGCATACTCGTATCAACCCGGATGCCTCACCGTTGCAAGGCTGCGCGCAAGGTTGTACTTGCCCGACCTTCTATCGATCGCAGAGCCGATCGGGAAACGCCTACTTCTCGACCCAGTTCTTGATGTCGTCGTCGGTCCCCTCGCGGCCGTCCTGTCCGCGGCTCCAGAGGTCGTAGCTCTCCTCGTTGAACTCACCCGGAGATTTGTATTCAAACTCGTACTGCCACGGGTCACGCAGCTCCTCGATGGTGCCCTCCAGGTAGGGGCCCTTCCACTTGCCGCTTTCCTCGTCGATGCTGCTGGGGCGCTCGTACAGCGCCTCCAGCCCTTCGCTGGTGTCCGGATAGCGCCCCACGTCGAAACGGTATTTATTAAGCGCCTGGGCGATCGATCCGCTTCGCCCGATCGCCGCCTTGCAAAGGTTCCTCTTGGCCTCATCGCCCGAACGCATCAGCGCCGGAACCGCGAACGCGGCCAGCAGCGCCAGAATCGCCGCCACCATCAAGACTTCCATCAGCGTGAACGCCGACCTTCGACGGATTCTTCGTGTTGACATTGTGCTAAAGCTCCTCGCTCGAAATGACTCCTGGTTCACCTGCGGCGGTACGCACCTCACTCAGGAAACGCCTCCCGCACTCATTGTCATGATCGGCAACAGCAGCGCAAACGCGATCACGCCGACGGCCACCGCCATAAAGAACAATAACATCGGTTCAATCAGCCTCACGGCCATGTCGATCTGCCGCGCGGTGCGCGTTTCCTGCGTCTCGGCAATCTGGATCAGCACGCTCTCGAGGTTGTTGCTCTCTTCCGCGACCGCGATCATGCTGAGGATGTCGGCCGGAAACAGCCCGCTCTCGGCCAGCGGAGCCGATAACGTCTCACCGCCGCGAACGTTCTCGGCCGCCTTTTCAATGTGCTCCTCCAGAATGACGTTGCCCGCCGAATCCTTCGATATCTTCAGGGCCTGCAGAATGGGCACCCCGTTTTGAAGAAGCGTTCCGAGGATGCGGCAGAAGCGGCTCACGGACACCGACGTCGCGACCTTGCCCGTGACCGGCGCCTTGAGTTTCGCAATCGCCAGACCACGGCGCCCCGCCTCCGTCCGCCCAACCAGGTTGGTTGCCACGACGCCCGCCACCACCATACCGATCAGCAGGCCGTAGTAATCCCGGACGAAGTGACTCGTCCCGAACACCACGTGCGTCATCGGGTTCCAGATCTCCGGCTGGATGTACGCCTCCAGCTTCGGAACGACGACCGACATGATGAACGTCACCACCGCGATGCCCGCGAACAGCAGCATCGCAGGATACACCATCGAGCCGATCAACTTGCCGCGCAGCTCGTCCTGCTTCTCCGCGAAGATCGACAGGCGCGTCAGCACGTCCTCCAAAAACCCGCCGCGTTCGCCCGCCCGAATCATCGAGCAGTTCAATTCGCTGAACACCGTCGGGTGCCGCTCCATGGCATCCGCCAGCGTCGCACCACCGGCTACCTCCTCGCGAACCTCCCGTACAATCTGGCGCAGCACGGCGGGCGACCCTTCCTGCTCCGCCAACACATCCAGCGCCTTGAGCATCGGAACGCCCGCGCGAAGGAGATCCGCCATCTGCTGATAAAAGGTCGTCAGGTAACGCAGCCGAACCCGCTTGCGCCCCCGAATTCCTCCGCCCGCTCCCGATTCCTCGACGCTGACGGGGAAAAGCGATCGCTCGTCGAGCATATTCAGTGCGACTTGATACGTCTCGGCAGTCAAGACCCCTTCGACGACCCTGCCGCCTTCCTGCATCGCCTTATAAGCGTACGTGGGCATGCCGTTTCACCCTCGCCCTGACTTGCGGAGATCGCCGGAACAAGGCCTCAATGAGGCTGCGTCGTTGCAGGATTGACGAGATGAGTCAAAGCTATGTTTCCCGACACCGTTCACGTGTCGACCCTCCGTGGTCGCGCCGATGAGAACAAGCGGGTCCCGAAACATCGATCGTCGCTTACCTTATCCCAAACAACGACTTACGTCAATCGCGGACGAGCCCGACGCGCACGCCGCGCGGAGCCCTTCACCCCACTCGATTTGTACACCGCCCCCGTTCCCGCGCCGCATTCGGGCAGGCATGCAATGCCGTCGCACGGGCGGTCGCAAGTGCAAGCCAATATCCGCTTCGGAAGGAAGGCGTTAACTCGGTCGGCTGTCTACTCGGTCTTTGTAACTCGGGCGACCTCTTCGATGGTGATTTCGCCCCTCCGCGCCTTGTTCCAGCCATCCTGACGCATCGGCCGCAACCCCTCCCGGGAGGCCGCCTCCAGCAGATCCACCACCGATGCTCGCTTGACGATCAGTTCGCGAATCTCGTCGTTGATGCCCATCAGCTCGAAGATGCCGAACCGGCCTTTGTAGCCGCTGTCACGGCACTCACGACATCCACGACCATGCCAAAGCTTCTCGCCCGGCTGATAGCTGAAGTCCGGGGGAAGCTGATCCGGGTCCGGGGTGAATTCCTCCTTGCAGTTCGTGCAGATCTTCCGGACCAGCCGTTGAGCCAGCACCCCGGCCACCGAGCTGCTCACCAGGAACGGCTCCACGCCCATGTCCAGCAGTCGGGTATTGGCCGTCACCGCGTCGTTGGTGTGAAGGGTGCTGAACACAAGGTGGCCGGTGAGCGAGGCGTTGACCGCGACCTGCGCCGTCTCGAGGTCGCGAATCTCGCCGACGAGGATCACGTCCGGGTCGTGACGCAGGAATGACCGCAGACCGGATGCGAACGTCAGCCCGATCTTCGGATTGATCCTGACTTGGTTGATACCGTCAAGGTAATACTCGATCGGGTCCTCGACTGTGAGAATCTTGATCGCGTCGCTCTTGATGGTCGACAGTGCGGAATAAAGCGTGGTCGTCTTACCCGACCCGGTCGGACCCGTCACCAGGATGATGCCGTACGGCTGGTGGATCAGGCGGTTGAAGCGGACCAGCACGTCATCGACCATGCCGAGCTTGTCAAGATCCAGCAGCGACGCCTGCTTATCCAGGATACGCAGGACGACCGCCGCTCCGAATGCGGATGGGATGATGCTCACGCGCAGGTCGATCTCGCGATTGTTCGCACGGATCTTGAACCCGCCGTCCTGCGGGAGGCGGTGCTCCGCGATGTTCAGGTTCGACAGAATCTTGATGCGCGACACGATCGCCGCGTGAAAACGACGAATCTGAGGCGGAACCATCGTCGAATGCAGAACGCCGTCAATCCGATACCGAATCCGCAAATCGTTCTCGAACGGCTCAATGTGAACGTCGCTGGCCTTGTCGCGGATCGCCTCCAACAGAATCTCATTGACCAGCTTGACGACGGTGGCCTCCTGGGCCATCTCGATCAGGTCCTTGTCGTCCTCCGAGACCTCGCTGACGACCTCGACGTCGTCGCCGACCATGGCCTGAACGGTCTCGCCGCCGACGCCGTAATGTTCCTTGATGACCCGCTGCACGTCCTGCTCGAAGGCCAGCACCGGCTCGACCTTCATGCCGGTCAGCATCCGCAGCTCGTCGAAAGCATAGAGATTGAACGGGTCGGCCGTCGCAACCCGGATCGTGCCGTTTCGCCGCTCGACGGGGAAGAGCTGATAGCGGTGGACGACCTTCGAGGGAATGAGCTTGAGCAGCTCCTTGTCGACACGGACCGCCGACAAGTCCACCACCGGGATGGAAAGCTGCTCGCTGCGGGCGCTGAGCACTTCCCGATCCGTGACCACGCCCATCGCCATGAGCGCATCCTCCACGCGATCCGACGGACCCGTACACTTCTCGCGCGCAGCGAGTAGTTGCTCCTGCGTAATCACACCGCGTTTGACGAGAATGTCACCGATGGCCACAGTGCTGCTTTCCGGAAGCCGAGCTGTATCTCCAGTTGAATAGTGTTGGCCGCAGGCAAGCTGCGACGCTAACACACGTTCTCCGCTGATTTATACAAGTTTGAACCCGGCCAGGATACGTCCCTCGGCGGATTTTTCCCGGCGAGCCCCCGTGGCCCTATAAGCGCGTAACGTCCGGTCATATAACAGGTTGGGCGCGTCGGCGCACGACCAGGGCGATTCGGCTCCCACGTCGCGGGCCGGAACCTCCGGGGCGGACGTGAGTCCGAAGAAAAACAGCGGGGAGGGACGCCCGCTGCTGGACCCAGCCCGGACTTCCGTGGCGCGGCCGTGATGATGTCCGAATACACTCCCAGCACCCTTCTGAATTTGCCCCGCCCCCAAGCCAATCGTAAGTTTGTCTTAGGCGGCTAGGAGTGCAGGTGGAAAGGACTCGCAGAACATGGATACTTTTCTGAAAAGAGCGCGTCGCTTTATAAGGGAGGATGCCGGCCCAACGGCGGTGGAGTACGCCACGTTGCTGGGGATCATCGCCGCCGGGGCTATCGTGTCCTTGAGTGCCTTCGGCGACAAAGTGCACGTGATTTACGTGCAGTTGCGCGACGCTCTCAATATCGCCTAATCGCGCGAGACTGTCGGAATCCACCAACGCTTACGGCGTTGATAGATAGGGAATCTTCGCCCCGCGCGGCGTACGACGCGCGGAGTGATGTGCCGTGCGCCCAGTGCTCCTCGAGAACACGCAGACCTCTCTGCCTCGGATCGGCTGCTGAGCCCTTTAAGCGTTCGAATGCTTGCATGTCGCCCAACGGCAAGACTATCGAGGCGGGCGGATGGCCTCGCCCCGCTCCTGGAACGGAACCGACTGAAGACCAACACGCCGGCCCATAAACAGAGAGCTTTCCGGGCCTCTCGAAAAGCCTTCACCCGCTGGAGCCGCCAGCCTCAGGACTCCTCGTCAATCTGCGGGTCCGGTGATTCCCGAAGGCCATTGTAAATGGCCAGGAACCTCTCGTACGCCCGTCCGTTGCCGTTGGGCGGACTCGGCTCCGGAAGCTGCGACACCGATTCCAGCGACGCGATCAAATCGGCAACAGCCTCCTCGAATGTGGCCCTGAGGTCGGCAAACGCCTCTTCGAGCGTGCCGGCTGTTTCCGCGCCCTCTTCAGCCGGGGCGGCCGTGTCGTCACCGGTCTCCGCCGGGGCGGACTCGCCAGTGTCGCGGGCATCCGGCTCTGCGGTGTCCGCAATCAGCAGCTCTGAAAGTTCCGCGACGAACGCATCGAAGATCGAAGTAGTCGCGTCGCGCAACGAATCGGCGGACGAGGGAGTTTCAACGGCTTGCCCCGCAAGAAGCGCCCGGGTCTCGCTCTCGAATTCCTCAACAGCGGCATCAATGCGTTCCCGCGCCGCCGCATCAGGCTCGGCCACCGTCAGAAGCTCGTCCACGCCGCTCTGAACCGTGCCGACGACGTTGTCCGCACCTTCCTCCAGCGCCGTCGCGCGTGCCGCACTCACGCGGCTTTGCAACTCGTCGAAGAAGTTGATACGCAGGCGGACGTCTGCCACGCCCCTGAAATGCCCGGCCTCAAACAGCCGGATAACGCCTCGGGCTTCTCCGCTTCCGACGGGTCTCTCCGGAGCGGTTGGCTGGGCGGGTTCTTCAGGCACCGCCGTTCGCGTCTCGATCTGGCCCGCGCGGCGCGGGCGTCTCAATTGCGTCGAAGCACGAGTCCGGTCCGCATGAACCGCTGGATCGATTTGCTGGATTCGCATGGTGCAAACTCCGGTTGACCACGATTCAAAGCATCCGAAAACTCTTATCGGTTGAGGGAACAAATTGGTTTTGTACCAGCTGAGCCTTCCGACTCAACACGGCAACGCGTCGCCGACCCTCGCGCGCCCTCAGGCGTCGGGCGGGCGCACAACCGGCTCGAACGCTATCGGACCTGTCACCGGCCCGGAGGCCTGGGCGAACCTTGGGACAATCACGAGGCCGAGTACAATGTGAATCGAACGTACGTCTGATGCGCGGCTACGAGGCGGTGGCAACCGTCAGCATCCCATCGGCGTGAACCCGACTGAATCAGAATGTCAGACACAAACGCGGTCAAATGGCTTCGGTCTCAGAGTGTTGAGTTCGAGGTGCTGACATATCACTTTTCCGGCGTCGGGGCGAACTGCGCCGCCGAAGCCATCAACCGCCCCCTCGAGGCCGTCTGCAAAACCCTGGTCGTGGAGGCAAGCGGGCGGCGCTATTGGGTGGCGATCGTCCCGGGTGACCAGCGGTTTGACCCGCGCCTCATGGCCTGTGCAATCGGCGCGGAGCATGTCGATCTGGCGGACCAGGCCGCGGCAGAGAGAATCACCGGCTACCGCATCGGAGGTATCTCGCCCTTCGCGATGCGCCGCCATTTGCCGGCTGTGATTGAAGAGTCCCTGTTGGCTCTCGAACGCGTCATAGTCAACGGAGGGCGGCGCGGCGTCCTGATCGAAATCGCAACCGATGAGCTCGTTCGGCTGCTTGACCCCAAACCTGCCGACATCTGCCGATGAGCTCTGTCTACGCTGGGCATCCGGTTACCGGACGCGCCGTGGCCACAACCGGCGCTCCCTGATCAATATGAGCGAGTTATCGTCCCGCAGTCGATCGGCCTATAATCCAGCCTCAACGTCACCGTGCTACCAGACGACGCCGGGCGCGCGAAGGAGCCGACGTGAACCAGGACAACCATGATTCAGCGCAGGGCATCCGTGAATTGCTCAACCCCAGATCGGTAGCTGTAATCGGGGCGTCTCGCCGCCCCGGCTCCATCGGCGGGGCCATCGTCGCCAATATCAAACGCGACGGTTTTCGCGGGCCGATCTACCCCATCAACCCCAAGGCCGAGGAGGTCCTGGGCCTGCGGGCCTATCCGAACGTGTCCGACGTTGGCGCCCCGGTCGATCTGGCGGTCGTGTGCATTCCCGCCCGATTCGTCGAGCAGTCCGTCGATGACGCGCTCGAGGCAGGCGTCCGGGGTTTCGTGATCATCACGTCCGGCTTCGCCGAAGCCTCCGAAGAAGGCCGCGCTGCGCAACAGCGAATACTTGACAAGGTCCGCGCCGGCGGCGGCCGCATGGTCGGCCCGAACTGCATGGGCATCATCAATACCGATCCGGCCGTCCGCCTCAACACCACGTTCACGCCGATCTGGCCGCCCGAGGGAAACATCGGCATCCTCTCCCAGAGCGGCGCCCTCGGACTGACCATCCTGGATCAGGTCAAAAACCTGAACATCGGGATTTCCTCGTTCGTTTCAGTCGGCAACAAGGCTGACGTGTCCGGCAACGATCTCCTGCAGTACTGGTCCGAGGACCCGAACACCGACGTCATTCTGCTTTACCTTGAGAGCTTCGGAAACCCGCGAAAGTTCGCCCGCCTCGCCCCCCGGGTTGTGCGCCAAAAGCCGATCGTGGCCGTTAAGGCCGGGCGGTCCGCCGCCGGGACCCGCGCCGCATCCAGCCACTCGGCCGCGCTGGCCAATCTCGATGTGGCCGTCGACGCCGTCTTCGAGCACGCCGGCGTCATCCGAACCAACACGTTGGAAGAGATGTTCGATCTCGCCGCGTTCCTCTCGACTCAGCCCATCCCCACCGGACCGCGCGTCGGCGTCGTGACCAATGCCGGAGGCCCGGGCATCCTGCTGGCCGACGCATGCGAGGCCCATGGCCTCTCCCTCCCGGAATTGTCCAACGACACAATCGACCGCCTGCGCGGCATCCTCCCACCGCACGCCGGTTTCGTGAATCCCATCGATCTGGTCGGCTCCGACTCGCCGGAACTGTACTCCCAGGCCATCCGATTCGTGGGCGAAGATCCAAACATCGACTCACTCATCGTGATCTTCATCCCGCCATTGGTGACCACACGTCCGGAAGACGTTGCCGCCGCCGTCGCGGAGGCCGCCGGCAACATCCCGGACTCCAAACCCGTCCAAACGGTCTTCCTCTCGGTCCGCGGCACGCCCGCCATGCTCAGTTCCGGAACGAAACGCCGCATCCCCTCCTACAGCTTCCCGGAGAATGCCGCACTGGCCCTCGCCAAGGCGTATCATTACGGTCATTGGCGAAAGCAGCCGGTCGGCAATCCCGTTGAGCTTCCCCAGGACGCGGTTGAGAAGATCCGTGCCGTCATCGACCGAGCTCGAAACAAAACAACTGAATCGGGATGGACCGAGCCCGAGGACTTGGCCACGGTGCTCACCGAAGCCGGCATCTCCTTCGCCCGTTCGGAATCGGTCGCGTTGAAAGACGCGGTCGCAGCCGCAGAGCGAATCGGCTACCCCGTGGTGGCCAAGGTCGTGGCCCCGGACATCCTCCACAAAAGCGACGTCGGCGGCGTGATCATGGGCTTGAGCTCGCCCGAGGACGTCCGAAACGCCGTCGAAGAACTGTCACGTCGCATGAGCAACATCGGCGTCACCCTCGAACGAGTCATTCTGCAGCGCGAAGTTCGAGAAGGCATCGAGGCCCTGGTCGGCGTCACAACCGACCCGGTCTTCGGGCCGCTCGTCGTCTGCGGAATGGGAGGCGTGCACGTCGAACTGCTCAAGGACGTATCGTTCCGGATCACGCCGGTGACCGACACGGAGGCCGCCGAGATGATCGACGAGCTTCGATCCGCACCCCTCCTGCAAGGATATCGTGGAGCACCACCGGGCGACCGGGCCGCCCTCGAATCCCTTATCACCCGAGTCTCCGCACTCATCGAGGTCATCCCGGAGTTGCAGGAACTGGACCTCAACCCCGTCAAGGTGCTCCCGCCGGGACGCGGCGTCGTGGCAGTCGACGGTCGCATGCGCCTCGACTGAATCCATTTGTCCCGTTCCAACGACATCAAGATCGTTTCTACCAGCTTCCGGGACTCTCTTGCAGTCGATTCCGTGTTGCATGGCGACTGCCGGCCCGATACGCTTTCTGTGAGGGATGGTCTGCAAGTTCGCCGAGTTTGAAGCGAAAGCATCTTCAGACGGTGGCGCGAGTCCGCGGGGCTATTCAATGAGTATCGGAGTCGATATTCCGCGCGTCGACGGACCGGAAAAACTCGCCGGCCGCGCCCGATACGTCGACGACTTGTCCATGCCGGGACTCTGGCACGGGGGTACCGTGCGAAGCCCCGCTGCCCGCGGACGTATCCGATCCATTCAATTCGACCCCGCTATCAACTGGGACGAGTTCGCGATCGTGGACCACCGGGACATCCCCGGAGAGAATGTCGTCGCCCTCATCGAGGACGACATGCCCGCCCTGGCCGCCGATGTGGTCCGCCATCTGCACGAACCGATTCTGCTGCTCGCCCATCCCTCCATCTGCAGGCTGCGAGAAGCCCTCCGCGCGATTCGTGTTGAGGTCGAACCTTTGCCGGCCGTCACCGACCCAGAACAGCCACTGAGCTCCGAGATCGTTCAGTTCGGGCCCGACAACGTGTTCAAGCACATCGATATCCAAAAGGGCGATCCTCGGCAGTCATTCTCGCGCGCAGCCTACGTGGTGGAACGTGAGTACCGAACCGGAGCACAGGAACACGTCTACCTCGAGACCAACGGGATGCTGGCCAACATTGAGGACGGCCGCCTCGTCGTTCGAGGGAGTCTCCAGTGCCCCTACTACGTGCTCGCTGCACTCGCCAGATGTTTCGGCCGACCGCCCGACGCGTTCCGCGTTGTTCAGACTCCCACTGGTGGTGCCTTCGGCGGAAAGGAGGACTTTCCGTCCGTGCTGGCCATCCACGCCGCCCTCCTCACAGAAAAGGCCGAACACCCCGTCAAAATCATCTACGAACGCCAGGAGGACATGGCCGCCACGACCAAGCGCCACCCCAGCCGCGTCCGACACCGCACGGCCCTGGACGACGACGGGCGCCTCCTGGCCATGGAAATCGACGTCCTGCTCGACGGCGGCGCCTACACAACACTGTCGCCGGTCGTGCTGAGCCGCGGCGCGATCCACGCGGCCGGCCCCTACCGCTGCGACAACGTTCACATCCACGCCGAAGCCAGACTCACCAATTCGCCCCCGTACGGCGCGTTTCGCGGTTTCGGCGCCCCGCAAACAATCTTCGCCATGGAGCGGCACATGGATGTGATCGCCCGGTCGATCGGCATAGAACCCGCCGAACTGCGCCGACGAAATCTGCTGCGCCCCGGTGATACACTTGCGACGGGACAGGAATTCAACGAAGGCCTCGATCTCGCCGCGATGATGGACCGCGCCCTGGAGCTCGGCGTCTATGAGCAGCGCCGGCGGTGGCACGACGAATTCAACCGCGCACATCGTTACCTACGCCGCGGCATGGGACTCGCCACGTACATGCACGGCTCCGGCTTCACCGGCATTGGAGAAGTACATCTCGCATCAGAGGTCTGGGTCGAAGGGTTGCCCGACGGCTCGGTCGAGGTTCTGACTGCCCAGACCGAGATGGGGCAGGGAACCACCACCATCCTCACGCAAATCGCCGCCGACCACCTGGGAATCGCGCCTGAACATGTACGCATTGCAACGCCCGATACCCTTCGCGTTCCCAACAGCGGCCCGACCGTCGCCAGCCGCACGGCCATGGTTGTCGGCAACCTCGTAACACAGGCCTGCGACGAACTGCGCCGCCAGGTCAACTCGAACGAAGACGTCAGCGGCCAGGCCTTGATGGCAGCCATTCAGTCGTGGCATGCGCACCGCAAGGACAAGGAACGGCTCCTCGGGCGCGCCCGCTATGCCAAACCGAGTGAAATCGAATGGGACGAGCAAACCTATCGCGGCGATGCGTACGCCGCGTACGCCTGGTCAACGCAAGTCGCTGAGGTTGAGGTTGACCTGCGCACCTTTGCGACGCGCGTCGTCGACTTCGTTGCCGTCCAGGACGTCGGAAAGGTGATTCACCCCATCCTCGCCGCCGGGCAGATCCAGGGCGGCGTCGCCCAGGGCATCGGCTGGGCGCTTTATGAAGACGTCATCCTCGAGGACGGCGCCATGAAGAACAACCAGATGACCAACTACATCATCCCCAGCAGCGGCGACCTGCCGCCCATCCGTGTGCACTTTGAAGAACATCCGTCGCCCTACGGACCCAAGGGAGCCAAGGGGCTGGGCGAGTTGCCGATGGACGGCCCCGCACCGGCCGTGGTGAACGCCGTGTGTGACGCCCTGAACACCGAATTCAACGACATACCACTGACGCCGGAACGCCTTATGCAACGCCTCACCGAGACGGAGCGCGTCACCGATGGATAAGTCCGACCTGACGTTCACCCTGAACGGCCAACGGGTGACGTGTTCCGTCCGACCCGATGCCCGACTGCTGGACGTGCTGCGTTACGACTGCGACTGCCCCGGCACCAAGGAGGGATGCGGCGAAGGGGAGTGCGGCGCCTGCACCGTTTTTCTCGACGGGCTGCCGGTCAATTCCTGCCTTGTACCGGCGTTTCAAGTCGGCGGCCGAGATGTTCAAACCGTTGAATCCGTCGCTCCGGCATACTTCGAGGCCCTCAACGAGACAGGAACTGCTCAATGTGGCGCCTGTACACCGGGCATCGTCATGTCAATTCGTTGGCTGATGGAACACCCCGACGCGGCCAAACGAGTGGACCTCCGCGAATTCATGAGCGGCAACCTCTGCCGATGCACCGGCTACGATGGCGTCATCGACGGACTCGAGCGGCTGCTTCAACAGAACCGGATCTCGGACGATGTACGTTGACACGCCCGCCACCCTGACCGAAGCGCTCGAACTGATGGCCTCGGCGGACAAGCCGCTGACACCCGTGGCAGGCGGCACGGATCTGCTCGTATCGTGGCATCACCGCGACAAGAGCAACCTGCGCCTGCTCGATCTGTCACGGATTCGCGGCGAGTTGAACGGCATCCGCCTCGACGATGACCACCTGGAACTCGGCGGACTCTCGACATTCTGGGATGCGATGATGTCGCCGGAGGTTCAACGCGAGTTTCCCTTGCTCGCAGACGCCGCGCGACAGGTCGGCGCCGTGCAGATCCAGACCCGCGGAACCTGGGCCGGAAACATCGCCAATGCTTCGCCCGCCGCCGACGGCGTTGCGGCCCTGATGGCCTACGACGCGGTCGTCGTACACGAATCAACCACCGGCCGGACCGAAACACGCCTCGACCGCTTCTACACCGGGTACAAGCAGACGGTTCGAAAACCGGGTGAGATCATCACAGCGATCCGAATGCCCAGACGACCTCGAAAACACCAGTGGTTCTGCAAGGTTGGAGCCCGGCGGGCACAGGCCATCGCCAAGGTCGGAACCGCCATTGTCAACGACGCGGCCGGCTGGCGAGTCGTAGCCGCCAGCGTCGCTCCATACGTCTGCCGCTGTAGAAAACTCGAAACGCAATTGCAGCAAGGCGCGACGTTCCGCACGCCCGATGAGGTCCGTAAGATGCTCAGCGCGGACATCTCCCCCATCGACGACATCCGCTCCACGGCCGCCTACCGGGCCGCGGTCCTCAGCCGGCTGATCTTCTTCTGGTTGAAAGAGAATGTGCTGTAACACAGCACCCACGTAAACACCGCCCCGCCGCGCCGGCGGGCGCGCGGGCCGAATTTGAGTACGAACTGGATAGCGAGTAGTCCGTTGACCGCGCCCGGCGGCTTGAAGACGGCTTCGGGCGGCTTTCCAGACTCATTGAAGCCGAATTGACTCGCCAATCTCAGGCGGCGTGAAGGGGACGTAACGCTCGCCATCACATTGCAGCCACCGCAGGGAGTCGTGCTCCAGCCTCGCATTCCGCTCGCGGTCGCCGTCGAGAAACGAAAACAGATACATAACGGAGTCGGTCTCGATGATGCCAAGCTCCCCGGGATCAACGTCGGGGTCGAGCACGTAACGATGCCAGTAATCATCACCCACCCAGCCGACGTGCAAAGCGGGCAGAGAGAGTAGCAAGCCGACGCCCGCGGCCGCAAAAGGCCACCACCACGCCACATCCGGTTAGACATGCGTCGCGACAACGTTGTCGAACGCAGGGCAGGCTCGCTGATCGAGTCCATGGTCGGCTCGAGCCGATGCCGACTACCCCCGGCGGCAACGGCCGGCAAAGTACAGGATCAGGAGGGCAAAAGAGCACACCGCACCGACGGTCGGCAGCGGGGCGTACCACGCGTCGCCGATCTCGAACGGCATCTTGACCGGCTCGCCGGGTTTTCCTCCCCAATTCTGTACGAAAACCACCGCCGCAATCACCACCCCGAAAAGCCCCTCCCCGCCGACCAGCCCCGACCCGAACAGAACGCCGTTCTCCCGCCGGGCGGCCTTCTCCTCCTTCGACGCCGCGCGGCGCTCCATCACCCACCGCAACGCCCCGCCCAGAAAGACGGGCACCATGGTCGAAACGGGCAGATAGACGCCGACCGCGAACGGAAGCGACGGGATACGAAGCAGCTCGGCCACCAACGCGATGCCCACGCCGACGCCGACCAAGGACCACGGAAGCTCCGCCCGCAGGACGCCCTCGATGACGATCTTCATGAGCATAGCCTGCGGCGCAGGCAGTTCCTCGCTGCCAAAGCCGTGGGACCTGTGCATCAACAACAGGGCGATGCAGACAAAGGTGGCCGAAGTCAGCACACCGATGAACTCACCCGTCTGCTGCTTATACGGCGTGGCCCCGAGCAAAAAACCGGTTTTGAGATCCTGCGAGGTGTCCCCGGAGATTGAGGCTGCGATCGCAACGACGCAACCGACGGTCAGCGCAGCGGCCATCCCGCTGGTGTCGGTCCAACCCATCGCCAGGAAAATGGTCGAGGTCCCAAGCAGTGAGGCGATGGTCATGCCGCTTGTTGGGTTCGACGTGACGCCTACCAGGCCGACAATGCGTGACGCGACGGTAACGAAGAAGAAGGCGAAAATGACAACAAGGATCGCCGCGCACACGCGCACCGCGGCGCTTTCGATACCGAAAATCTGGGGAACGAAGATCAAAGCACCGGCAATCACGAGCGCCCCGAAACCGACCACCCGCAGCGAAAGATCGCGATCGGTGCGCGGCGTCACGTCTTCCTTCTGATCAATCCGATCTCTGAGCTGCTTCGCGCCAATGCGGAAGCTCTCGATCATGACCGGAAAGCTGCGGATCAGCGTGACCAGGCCGGCTGTCGCAACCGCCCCGGCGCCGATGTAGCGTACGTAGCGCTCCCAGATGTCCCCGGCGGCCATGTTCGCGATGAGCTTCTCGGTCTCGGGGAAGAAAGGCTCTGTGCGACCCGCCCCCCAATAATGGATCACCGGGATGATAATCAGCGACGACAGCAACCCACCGCCCACCATCACGGAGGCGATCTTCGGTCCCAGGATGTACCCCACGCCGAAAAGGGCTGTAGACATCTTGGCGCCCACTTGGGCTTTTGCAATCAGCGGAATCTCGAACTTGACGATACCTGGAAATAACTTGAGCCAGCCGAAGATGAACTTGAACAGGGCGCCGACGCCCAGCGCGAGAAAGACGTTGCGGGCCTTGGCGCCTCCGACTTCGCTGGCCACCAGCACCTCGGCACAGGCGGTCCCCTCGGGATACGGCAGCTTGCCGTGCTCGCGGCCGATCAGAAACCGACGCAGCGGGATCATGAAAAACACGCCGAGCAGCCCGCCGCACATCGCCAGCAGCGTCATCTGAAGCAGCTTGGGATCGAGTCCCCACATGAACAATGCCGGCAGCGTAAAGATCACGCCGCTGGCCACCGAACTCGAGGCCGAGCCGATCGTCTGCGAGAGGTTCGCTTCCAACAACGTCCCACGGACACCCAACCCGCGAAACGCCCGAAACGCCGCCACCGTCATGACGGCCACCGGAATGGAGGTCGAGATCGTCAGCCCGGCCTGCAAGCCCAGATAAGCGTTGGCCGCCCCGAACAGGATCCCGAAGATGATCCCCGGAACCGCCGCCTTGAGCGTAAACTCGAAGATGCGCTCGGAGGCCGGCACGTAAGGGTCGTAAGACTGCCCTTCTGGCAGCGGCTCATAAGCTTGTTGGCTGAGGCCCTGTCTGCGATCCATACCCGCTTCCGAATGCACCGCGCCACCACACTGGCGAGCATGTTAAGGGGATCGGCTGCAATCGCACAACGAAGGCCAATGACGAAATGCCGCCCGAGGCCCGCAAGCGGGCAACTGTAGGGCGGGTTCTACCCGCCAGGGGAGGACGGGTTCTACCCGCTAGAGGTAGGCCCGGTTCCACCAGCCACCAAGCAACCATCATCTAGCGCGCTGAGACCCTCTGCGCAAGGACTTCCAATTCGGCATCGATGATCGACAGCGCCTCGGACTTCGATCCCCCTGCCTCGAATCGCAGCCGGACCGCCGGCGCGCCGGTCGGGTGATACTCCCAGCTCCCAACGCGAATCATGTCTCTTGGCGCGTGGCCGATGCGCTTTATCACCAGGCTTCTTTGACGCTCGGAAACGACAAGGCGCTCATCCTCCGCCTCGCCAAAAGCATACGTACCCTGCACAACATTGCGTTCCTCATCAGGAACGGCCAGCCCCTCTTGACCGACGTCGGCGTCGCCCAGCGATTCCAGATACTTCACAACCGGCTCTGCGCCCGCGCCGCCGCTTCGTGCGTGCGCCAGCAGCGTGATCCCGTGCGGACCGTGGGTCCGCTGGATGCCCGGGCTGGTCTCGATCATGGCTCGCACGGGCTCGAGCTTTCCCAGCATCGCGAAGGTGAAGATCGTCGCCCGGGCGCCGTGTTCCAGGAGCACCTCGGCGATGTCGCGCCTGCCCATGTGCGAGGCCGCCCCAATCGCAGTCTCCCAGTCGCCGAAACCCCAGTCCCAACTCGCCTTGGCCAGCGCAGGACGGGCACTCACGAGCTGCCGCACCCGATCGACGTCGAAATGCGCAAATCGCACAATCTCCTCCACTTCCCGGCGCCCCTGACCGGGGAATACAGCAGGTGGCCGATCACCGGTCATTGCGTCGCCGGATGAGCCGAACGCCACGGTCCCGTCCGTCCGCCGAATCCCAAGCCAGGCCGCGACGCCGCAAGCGGCCGGCGCCGAACAGAGTAATCCCCTGCGTGATAGTGCGCGCGTCATGAATCCATCTCTCCAAAGACGTGAATACGAAACCGAACCCGAACGACCGCCATTCTAGGTCATCCTGTTCGAGCGTGCCGTGGGCGCGGCCAAGATATTACATCAACGTGCAGGGACGTACTTCTTGCGTCCGAAAACCCCGGTCTCGATGTCAGTCAGATCGCCACCGGCCGAGTCGGAAGCGGTGATCTTCGAAGGCTGCTCCACGCGCACGAGCTGCTTGCCGTCCGGTGCATTGACGGTGAACGTAAGTTCGAGCCCGGGCTTGTTGAAATCAAAGCCCGAATCGTCCTTCTTGGCCGCCAGAATGACACGGCGCAGCTCCTTGACCTTGGTCAAAGTGATCGTGACGGTCTGATCGCCCCCCGCGCCTCGTCGCCTGCCTTCGCGGCAGCATAACAGCAACACCCCACAATGATGACGGTCACCCGAAGGACACGTGAATTGATTGCATGCATGTCTCGCATTGACCAGTCCCTGTGGACATAGTCGGTGGACTGCACAATGAAACCTGTTGCCCGCCCGACCAACGCGATTTATCTGCACTCGTTCGCCATATCGGCCATCAGTCACAATCAGATGACATCGCCGATCCGGCGGACGGGCTTTTGGACGCCAGACAACTGGAGCAAGCAAATGGAAACGCGGGGCCGCACGCCGCAGGTAGGGATGCGATGACGACGCGGTTTCCCGATCGACTGTCGTTCCGGCCGATACCGCTCCACGAACCGTGGGTTGCTGGCGCATGGTGACCACAGTGCCGCCACGCGTGGGTGAGTGGACAGCACCAGTCGTTTGGGGCAATCAAAACGGCGGCCCGGGAGTGTTCTCCCGGACCGCCGGAGCGGCATGCCACGTTGTCCCGCCGCTTGGTTGGCGGGATGTCTCGTCTTCGATTGTCCCGGTCCCGCCTCGGCGGGGACGCGCTTTATCCGAAAGCGCGCCTCAGCGCAAAGCTAGCGGGGGAAGTTGAACGGTCTGCCGTTGACCGTGCCGGAGCAGGCGACCAGAAAACCGCCCTGCTTGTCCGTCGTCACGGCCTTGATGACATTCTTGCCGAAGCACTTGGCCAATACGTTCTTGGCCGTCGTCGGCGACTTGATCTGCTGCGTCGTCTTGGCCCAACGCTTCACCTGAGCCGGGCTGACCTTGCAGACGTAGGCGCCCTTCTCGATCCACTTCGAGAAGGTGTTGAGCGTGGTCGGCGTGGGCCGGCCTCTCTTGGCCGGTCCGGTTCCCTGACCACACAGCGTCTTGTAGGACGCGATCTTGCGATTGAAGTTATCGCAGATGTTCTTGTAGCCGGGTGCACAGTTCTTTGTGTTGGGGTTGTTCCTCCGCCCGGTCGTCCCGTGGCGGAAACCCGACCCCGTGTTTCTGAAGTTCGTAGGCATAGGCAGTCTCCCAAATCCCAACGTGACTTGCCGAAAATCACCAGATTCTGGTGCCTCATCGGATGCTGTTGTTTGGTGCTTGAGTTTTCGCATAGTGGTTGCGCCATCTTTTTTGAATTTCCCGACGCAGACACACGGCGCCTGACGCCGTGGCTCACGCGACTGACGAACGCGGTGCGAGGTCCATGCGAGCGTGTTAAGGCCCGTCGAAGTGCGAACCGCTGCGGCGACCCGCCTTGAGAACACAACCGCACAAGGCGACACGCATACCCTCGGATGCCGGCTGACCGCGCCAGAGCAGGCGCCGCCGGGTACGTGCCGGGCAAATGGGCGTTTCTCGTAGCTTTCTCTGTTCAAAAAGCTTACAGAGTTTTACGGGATTTCAGCAGTTCGGATTTGACGGCCGGGCCATCTCAGCGCATATTGTAGGTGTGTACTTACGTGAACGGCAGCCGATCCCGCCCGCACCCGGTTGCCAGCAGCCCGCGCTGTTCACCAAACAGCAGCGCCTGTGCAGTAAACGGCATCCGAAGAGCCGCAAAGGGCTTGTTGGCGAACTGCGGTGGGTCTTGACGAAAGACGTGCGGTCGTGACGTTTTCAGACGTTTGCAGGGAGCGTCTTTTTCGGGCAGTTATTGTAAGTGGATACTTACGGAAATTGCATTTTTTCTCAGGAGTCGAGCGATGCAGATCAAAAGTCTCTCACGGACAGTTGGAACGGCGGGTCTGGGGGTGCTGTCGGTCGCGATTCTGGCGGCCCAGGGTTGTCACGGAGTTGCCGATCCGGCGGCCGAACGAGCATTCCGCGCCGGTGTGGGGGAGTCGACGATCACGGTATACCCCGCATTCGTGCGGGACGGCATGAACCACCGGTACGACGCCGCAAGTGCGCAGCGGATCGCGAACATGCTCGAGCACCGGGGGGCGGAAGTTAAGCGTTCCGAGGCGGAAGTGCCGATTACGGGAGGTTGGCACATGAACCAGGCACGCATGTTCCGCGAAAGCACCGAGTCGTTGGCAAACTTCGTTCGCGAGAATCCGATCGACACCGAGTACGCCCTCCTGGCCGAACACATCATCGGGGGCCGGGGTGACCCGGTCGGCATCCACTGTTACGCGGTCGACGCCGAAGGCACGCCGGCGCTCGCCGTGCTGCTGAACTCACATTTTACCGAGTTCACATCGGCGAACCCAAAAACGGTGGAAGACTGCACCGACATACTGCTTGGCGTGCTTGAGGATCGCTTCGAGGATGTGGAAACCGACGAGTAACCAGCGGTAGCGACCGCAACGGCTGGCCTCCCACTCGATAGCCCTGGCACATGCGGTCTCGCCCGTTTGGCGAGGGGGGCCACCGGCAAGCTGAGCCGCCAATGGCGGCTCAGCTTGCCGGTGCGTCTCCCGCGCTCGACAGCAGTGCATTCGACCGCGGCTTGCCCGGAAGTGGTCCGTCTGTTTCAATCTCGCCGCTGGATGATTTCCTTTGAGCCGGGACGAGGCTGGCGCGGTGAAATCCTCGATTCGAGCGCTTCTGACAAACCCGAATTTCGTGCTGCTGTGGTGCGCCTACGGCATCAGCGCGATGGGCGACCACTTCTCGGAGTTCGCCATTCTCGCCAAGCAGAACGCCCTCTCGCCCGAGATCGACATCACGCCCCTGCAGGCCCGCATGACCTTTGTCTTCATGCTCCCGTTCTTTGTTTTGGGGGCGTTCGCCGGAGCGCTGGCCGACCGCCTGCCGCGACGCTCCATCATGATCGCCGCCGACCTCATCCGCGCGGCCATCATGCTCTCGTTCATGTGGCTGATCGGAAGCTCCACTGAACTCTTCGGGACTCGCTGGGGACCCTACCTCCCGCTGGGGCTCGTAGGCGTGTTCGCGGCGATATTCTCGCCGGCACGAGCCGCCATGGT
Organism: uncultured Phycisphaeraceae bacterium; assembly: GCA_964574815.1. Classification (GTDB taxonomy): domain Bacteria; phylum Planctomycetota; class Phycisphaerae; order UBA1845; family UBA1845; genus CAZNPL01. Next base: position 128,637 of record CAZNPL010000004.1, on the reverse strand, counting down.
CCCCATGCTGGTCAAAACCGAGGAACTCGTGCCGGCCAACGCGCTCATCGGCGGACTCGGCATGATCGGAACCATGCTCGCCGCCCTCTTCAGCGGCGAACTGGCCGGCCGCGGCATGGTGCAGACCGCTTTCACAATCGATGCCTTCACGTTCCTGGCCAGTGCCGGCTGCCTTTTCATGATCAGCCGGCGTTGGCACCCGATCACCGAGCAGACCCCGGCCCGCGCAGAGCCGTTTGTCGTGTCCGTCACCGAGGGAGTCCGATACGTCGCAACGCATCGCCGGGTGGCACAGTTGATCGGGATCGCGGTGGTTTTCTGGTTCTCCGGAGCGACCGTCCGAAGCGTCATCCCGGCCGTGGTGAAGGACGTCTACGACGGTGGTTTCCCGGAGATGGCCCGCTTCCCGGCCTGGATCGGACTGGGACTGGCGACCGGAGCCGTGCTGATCGCCATCATCGGACGGGCAGTGCGGAGTGAGCTCGCCATCACCTGGTGCCTCTTTGGAACGGGCCTTGGCACCCTGGGCATGATGGCCAGCGTCTTTCTCGGCTTCAACCCGAACACGGCCCACGTTCTTGGAGTCGTCTCGATGGTTGTCGCCGGCGTCTTCGGGGCCGGCCTGACGGCGAGCTACAACGCCCTGCTTCAGAGGATCGTCCCCGACCGCTATCGCGGTCGGGTGTTCGGCGTGCTGTCGATGGCCACCGTCGGAGGGCTGCTGTTGGCCTCCGGATCGCTGGCCATTCCTCAGTGGGAACAACTGGATCGCTGGGCGGGTCTGATCCTGGCCGGAGTCGGCCTCTTGCTCGTGGGCGTCGGACTGATGACCTTCATGGTGCGGACCCGCAACTTGTCGTTCGGCCGAAAGTACGCCTTTTGGCGAAACCTGATCGAATTTGTCGCCCGCTTCTGGTGGCGGTTACGCCAAGTCGGGCCATGCAGGATTCCGCGCGAGGGGCCGGTGATCTTTACAGCCAACCACCTTTGCCCCATCGATCCGCTGCTGGTCTACGCGACCTGCAATTACCGCCACATTTCGTTCATGATTGCGGCCGAGTACTACCGGATTCCTCTGGCATGGCGAGTCGTTCATACAGCCAGATGCATCCCGGTGCGTCGCGGTGAGAACGACGTGAAAGCAACGAAGACGGCGATACGGCGACTTCGTGACGGTGAAGCTCTTGGAATCTTCATCCAGGGCGGCATCCGAAATCGGGAGCAGGCCGACCAGCTCAAGAACGGCGTGGCCATGCTGGCACTGCGGACAGGCGCACAGGTCGTCCCCGCGCACATCAGCGGGGTTAAGGAACGCGCCACCATGCTGCGGTCGTTCCTCGCACGTCACAAGGCGCGGATCGCGTATGGGCCGCCGGTCGATCTGTCGGAGTTCTCGGGTCGCAAAGGACAAGAGGCGCTCGCGGCGGCCACCGACAAGATCTTCGCCGCCATCAACGCCCTAGCCCCCGACAACGGCAAACAAGGAGAGTAGCCTCACGGATGCGCCGGTGTTCATCCGACACCGAGCGACCACAATAGGCACCGGACGTTCCGAGCCGCGCCGTAAGGAAGCGATTTCCGAGCCGCGCCCGTGAGGAAGCGGACTCGATAATCGCCGCCAATGGGCTTACCCGAAAATGTCGCAAGAGGACGGGATCATCAATCTGTTCAAGCCGCTCGGGATCACGTCGGCCAAGGCGGTCTACCGGGTCCGGTCGATAACCCGAGTCCGCAAGAGCGGGCACGCCGGCTCGCTCGACCCCGCCGCCGAGGGTGTGCTCGTCGTCTGCCAGGGACGCGCGACCAAGCTGGTCGAACGCATTATGGATCTCCCAAAAGTCTACCGTGCGACGGCCCGGCTGGATGTGACCAGCGAGAGCTTCGACAGTGACCGAGAGCTGGAGCCCGTGCCCGTGGCCACGATACCCACGGAGCACCAGGTCCGAGAGGCGCTGGTTAGCTTCGAAGGGACCATCGAACAGATACCCCCGCGCGTCAGCGCGATCAAGCTGGGAGGTGTGCCCGCCTACCGGACGGTCGGCCGGGAAAATGCCCCGCCGTTGCGCCCGCGGAAGGCCCGCATCTACTGGCTGCACCTGCACGCATACGACTGGCCGAGGCTGGATTTCGAGATGGCCTGCGGGCGGGGAACCTACGTTCGCTCGCTTATACGCGACGTCGGCGCTCGTCTCGGCACCGGCGGGTGCCTCACCTCGCTAAGAAGAACTGCGGTAGGCCCACTGTCGGTCGAGGACGCCTGGACGTTCGAGCGCATGCGCGAGGCCGGTGACGAAACGCCGTACCTGATTTCCCTGGAAAAAGCGAGTACCATCTTGTCACGTCGGCCGGTGGACGTGCCGCAACGGCCCCGCTGACGAGGGCTCATTCACTGGATTCAAATGTCTCGGGTATCCGTCATAGACAGGATGTTGGCCGTCGTGGCCAGAGCGCACGCCAGACGCGTGTTGAATCGATTCCTGGGTGACGCCCGCAACGCCCGCGCCGTCCAGGACCGCGTGTTGATGACTCACGTCCGGGCCAACGCGGACAGCGCTTACGGAAAAAAACACGGTTTCCGCGCGATCCGGAATTACGTCGACTTCGTACGACAGGTACCGGTGAGCACCTACGCCGAGCTGTCGCCGTGGATCGAGCGGGTCAAGGCGGGCGACGTCGGTGCGATGTTCGGCGGCCGACAGCGCGTGCGAATGTTCGCCATGACCAGCGGCACCGTTGATCGACCGAAGTACGTTCCGGTCACCGACCGGTTTCTGGCCGACCTGCGAGCGGGCTGGAATGCGTTCGGAGTGAAGGCTCTGATGGACCACCCGGAGTGTTTCGTGCGCTCCATCGTGCAGGTGACCTCGTCGATGGACGAAGAGCGGACCAGCGGCGATTATCCGTGCGGCGCGATCACGGGGTTAATGGCGGCCACTCAAAAGAGGCTGGTGCGCAAGTATTACGTCTCGCCGTTGTGCGTTGCGTCGATCAGCGACACGGTCGCCCGCCGATATACGATCATGCGGTTGGCGATTCCCGCGGACGTGGCGTGGGTCGTAACGGCCAGTCCGGCAACGACCCTGCAACTGGCCAAGACGGGCGAGGCGTTCGCCCAGACCATCATACGCGACGTGTTCGATGGAACGCTCAGCGAGGACTTCCAGATCCCGGGCTGGGTCCGCCAAGCACTGAAGCCGAGGCTACGGCCCGATCGAACCGCCGGGCGGCGCCTGTCGCGGATTCTCGAGACGAGCGGCTCATTGCGACCCAAGGACTACTGGAACCTTGGGTTTCTGGCGAACTGGACCGGCGGGACCATGGGATTGTACCTACGCGAGTTTCCGGCGTACTTCGGCGAGCTGCCGGTTCGTGACATCGGTCTGTTGGCCACGGAAGGGCGCATGTCGATCCCCATCGAGGACGGCACGCCGGCCGGCATCGCGGCGGTCTCGAGTGCGTTTTTCGAGTTCATCCCCGCTGAAGAGCGGGAAAGCCCGAATCCGACCCTATTGCGCACGCACGAGGTCGAGCCCGGGAGGGAATACTTCATACTCCTGACCACATCGGCGGGGTTCTACCGGTACGACATCAGCGATTGCGTTCGCGTAACCGGTTTCGAAGGAGAGGCGCCGATCATCGAGTTTCTGCACAAGGGCGATCACGTCAGCTCGATCACCGGCGAGAAGCTCACCGAGCGGCAGGTCGTGCTGGCGTTCGAGCGGGCGTCACGGTCGGTCGGGGTGGAGACGCCCGACTTCGTACTGGCGCCGCAGTGGGCAGACCCGCCCTTTTACCGACTGTACCTGGAGCGCCCGGCGTCGCATGATACGCGCGACTGCTCCACGCTGGCGCATGCGTTCGATGCGGAGCTCAAGTCAATCAACATGGAATACGCCTCGAAGCGATCGAGCGGGCGCATGGGCGAGGTGTCCTCAGCCGTACTGCGTTCCGGCGTGTTGGCGCGCCTGGATCACAGCCGCGCCGCGCGACATCGGCGAGGCAACGAACAGTTCAAGCATCAGTACCTGCTGGCACGGTGTGGAGAGGATGAGGCACTGGCTTCCGGGCTGCGAGAGAGCGCGGCGGTTACCGGTAGTACCAGCGATGCTCCGGTCAACGCCGGTTCTGTCGACTCGGCCAGGGGAACATAATCCGGCGGAGACCAGCGCGTGAAGAGCAAACGCGCACGGGTGGCAAGCGCGATGAAAGATCATGAACGATCGCGACTGAAAGGAGGCGCGAGATCATGGCATCGAAAGATTGGGAATCGATGGTGCCGTTCGGCGAGTTAAGGCGGGAAATGGATCGCCTGCTCGACAACTTTGTGGGCGGCATCGGCAAGGGCATCCCGTTCCGCGGGCACGGCTACCCGCTCGTGAACATGTGGGAGAGCGACGAGCACGTATGCGTCGAAGCCGAGGTGCCGGGGCTGACGATGAACGACGTCGAAGTGCAGGTCATGGGCAATGAGCTGACCATCAAGGGGCGCTGTCCCGAGCCGCACGCGGTGGACGTCGTCTATCACCGGGAAGAACGGCACAGGGGCGAATTCTCGCGCGTAATCCGGCTGCCGCAGGAGGTGCAGTCCGAGCGCGTGGACGCCGTGCTCAAGGACGGTCTGCTCACGGTCAAGCTGCCCAAGACGGACGTCTCGCGAGCCCGCAAAGTGACCGTCCGCTCGGAATAGAGCGAGCATCCGTCGCGACGAGCGAATGCGATGCGGGGGCCATGGGCAACGCGGATGTTACCCACGGGTAAGACCCGCGTTTGCCCGTGCCGCCACAACCCGGGGTAGACACACGAGTAGGCTCCGCCGCCGAAGCGGCTCCGCTTACTCATGGCACCATCCTCAATCACACTCACGAGTGAAGGGAGAGGGATTGCGCCGCAGCAAAGGGCCGGAGTCTTAATCCATGATGGGATTTCTCAAGCGTTACGCGCGATGGCTGCATACCGGCTGGCCGGCAGGCCACGTCGAGAAGCTGCCGCAGGTGAAACCGGACGGCTCGACGAACGTGCCAGGCGTGTACGTGGTCGGCGACCTGACCGGCATCCCTCTGCTGAAGTTTTCGTCCGACACCGGGGCTCGTGCCGTCCAGACGATTGTCGGCGATTCTTCGTTTCAGGCACTCCGGTCAGAGTCGGACGCCGAGGACGTCGTTGATCTGGCCATTGTCGGCGGCGGGGTCTCCGGCATGGCCGCGGCGCTGGAGGCCAGGAAGCACGATCTGTCGTTTGAAGTCTTCGAAGCCTCGGAGCCGTTCTCCACGATTGTCAACTTTCCCAAAGGCAAACCGATCTACACCTACCCGACCGACATGACGCCGGCCGGCGACCTTCAGTTCACCGCCGACGTCAAAGAGCCTCTGGTCGACGAGTTGCACGCTCAAACGCTGGAGCAAGGCATCACGCCGCGCTACGAACGCGTCGAACGCATCCAGCGCAAGGGCAAGCTGTTCGAGTGCAGAATTGCAGGCGGGGAAGTCGCTCGAGCCCGCCGCGTCATCGTGGCCATCGGCCGGTCGGGCAACTTCCGCAAGTTGGGCGTGCCGGGCGAGGACCGCGACAAAGTCTACAACCGGCTGCACGACCCCAAGGACTTCTGCGACCAGAAGGCTCTCGTCGTGGGCGGCGGTGACAGCGCTCTGGAGACGGCCATCGCCCTGGCCCAATGCGGCACGAAGGTGACGTTGTCCTACCGCAAGCCGGAGTTCTCCCGACCCAAGCCGGACAACATCGAACGCCTGCAGGCACTGCAGGCGGACCCGATGGCCGAGGTGGCCGTGGAGAATCCGAGCTCGGAGCGTGTGACCACGTCGTCCGGCGTCTTCATGGGAAAGGACCGCAAGGCGGGCGGGATCGACCTCAAGATGCCGAGCCACGTCAAGGAGATCGGCGAGGACGAGGTGACGCTGGTCGATGACAACGGCCAGGAGTTCACGCTTGAGAACGACGTGGTCTTCAGCATGATCGGCCGCGAACCGCCGCTGGACTTCTTCCGTCGTTCGGGCATCCGCATCACCGGCGAATGGACCAAGGCCAGCATCCTCGGGCTGGTCGGTTTCGTGCTGTTTTGTGCATGGCTCTATCACTGGAAGAAGGGGCTGGTGCCGGGATGGCTTAACTTGAACCCTCAGGTGCTGACGGAATGGATCCGCAGCGCGGGCGGCGTGATCGGGCGATGGGCCGGTGACACGAAGACGCTGTTGGGCACGATCACGGCGTCGGCGTCCCAACCCACGTTCTGGTACACGCTGGCATACTCGGCGATCGTCGTCATCTTCGGGTACCGCCGCATCCGCCGCCGCAAAACGCCTTACGTGACGGTGCAGACAACCACCCTGGCGCTGATTCAAGTCATTCCGCTGTTCATCCTCCCCGAGGTCCTGCTGCCCTGGCTGGCCGCCAACGGCGCCTTCGATACAGGAGTCGGCCAGTGGATCAAAGAACAGTTCTTCCCCGGTGGGAGCTGGTGGCGGGCGTACGGCTTCATCCTGGCCTGGCCTCTGATGGTCTACAACTGGTTCACCGCCGAGCCGCTCTGGGCGTGGCTGATTGTCGGAGCATTGCAGACGTTCGTGCTGATCCCTGGGATGATCTACTTCTACGGCAAGGGAGCGTACTGCGGCTGGATCTGCTCGTGCGGCGCACTGGCCGAGACATTGGGAGACACGCACCGGCACAAGATGCCGCACGGGCCGGGATGGAACCGCCTCAACATGGTGGGACAGGGCATCCTGGGTGTGGCCATGGTGCTGATGGTCTTCCGGATCGTCGGGTGGGTCATGGGAGAAGGCTCCTGGACCGCGACGACGTTTGACTACGGATTCAGGAACATCCCGCTGCTGAACTACAGTTGGTTCGTCGATCTGTTCCTGGCCGGGATCATCGGCTACGGCCTGTACTTCTGGTACAGCGGCCGCGTCTGGTGCCGGTTCGCCTGCCCGCTGGCCGCGTTGATGCACGTCTACGCCCGCTTCACCCGCTTTCGCATCCTGGCCGACAAGAAGAAGTGCATCTCGTGCAACGTGTGCACGTCGGTGTGCCACCAGGGCATCGACGTCATGAACTTCGCCAACAAGGGCATCCCGATGGAGGACCCCGAGTGCGTCCGGTGCAGCGCGTGCGTCCAGTCGTGCCCGACCGGCGTGCTCGAGTTCGGCCAGGTCGATCGCCGGACGGGCGACGTCATCTCCCGTGACTTCCTGGCCGCGTCGCCGGTTCTGATGGCCGAGCGGTCGAGCGATCGTCGGGCGTCGGATTCGGGTCCTGCAAAGCGGTCCGATGACCGATGACCGGGAGCATCTGCACCAACTCCTCGTCCATCCACTCGTCGGGCTGGAAGGTGACGCGCCGCCCGGGCGCGGAGCACCAGTAGGCCAGCACGGACTCCGTGCCCTCGGTCACTTGCGGCTCAAACGCTCTCTTTTCTTTGTTCCAGCGAAAGACAGCCAGGGCTTCAGGCCTGACGATGCGCTTGGCGCCGTGCCTTTCGACCGGGTGGACGACCAGGTCGTCCAAGCCGTCGCGCGTGTAATCCTCGATGCTGAGCATCACCGGGCGGCGACCTCGACCGGCGTTCACGTGACAGACGAACAAAACCTCGTTTCGATCCTGTCCCATGGTGATGTAGGCGTACGTCCCGGCGGCCTGGCGGACGGAGCCGACCGGCGAAAAGCCGATCAGCGTCGAGAGGCGCCCGTCGCCGGCGGAGTCGTAGACCGGCCAGAGGTGGCTCAAGGGCGTCAGGCCGCGCCATCGATCTTGGACGAGCAGGGCGTTGGAGGTTTGCCTGCGGAACCTGGCGAGGACGTTGTAGTCGGCGTCGATGATGTAGATGTGGGAACGATGGGAGTCCGAAAGGGTGACGATGGCGCAGCGCGTGTTGAAGAAGTCCTGGACCGCCGCCCGTTGCAGGCGCGCCACGGTGCCGCCGACGTAGGGCTGGACGGCGCCGGTGCGGACGGCCGTCTTGGCGACCGCGCTCCAGAGGCTGGGCACGTCCCAGCAGGCGGCCGTCAGGCTCCGGTCGAGCCGGTCGACGCCCGCGCGAAACACGCCGAAGACCAGCCAGGCGGCCACGATGAGAAGGCGCGGCCCCCAGAGCCATTTGGGCCGCGTCGGGATGTCAATATAGGACAGCAACGGATCTTACCCCCAGCTTGTCTCCCGCTCCTTCGTTTCTTTGCGAAAGCATGCCCACGTGAGCGTGGGAATGGCACCCGCGCGAGGGTGCCATGGGCAAGCGGAGCCGCCAACGGCGGCGGAGCTTGCCCGTGCGTTTCCTCCCCTCGGCGGCGGCGCGGGCAAAGCGGGTCTTGCCCGCGGGCAAGTCCCGCTTTGCCCATGGCACCCGTCGCGGCACGCTGGACACGTACTCGCGATGGACGGGGCACGCCTCCAGCGAATCACGCCTGTTTACCTTGGTAGCGTTTCTCGTCATCCCGTGTAGGCCTCGATGGCGATCCATGGCATCGCCCGCCACAGACCGAACCAGAACAGCCACGAGAGCACGATCGCGGCGGCAACGAACGGAACCGTGCGGCGGGGGTTCAATGAGCCGCCGACGGGGCGGAGGGCGAGCGCCCAGACAATCGGGTAGAGGGCGACGAGGAAGATCAGCCGGTCGCGCACCTCCCACGTCTCGCCGGCCGGCCAGCGGGCGGGATGGAAGAGTCGCCCGCCGCGTTCGAGGTTGACGCCGAACGTGATGACGGCCCAGGCGACGAACCACACCGTGGCCAATGCCGTGCGGCGGACGGCGGCCCGGAAGGCGTGCGTGTGCGCATGGTACAGCCAGTCGGCCACCGCGACACATGCACCAAAGGACAGCATCAGCATCGCGGACCAGATGGCGACGGTTGCGACCAAGCCGGCGGCCACCTCAGCCGCCGTGTCGGGCGGCAGGTCGTCGCCGCCCAGATCCATCTGGCCCGGCCCGAGGACGATGCCCTTGCCGGCGAGGTAGACCCAGTTGGACGAGAGCGCGCAGATCCCCGCCGCGAGCAGGACGTGAAAAGCGACGACCGGCGCCAGCTTCCACGCGGCACCAGTCGCGAGCGGCCCGTCGTCCATCCGGTGCGGGAACCGGAGGGCGGCGACGACGGCGTTCACGTACGATCCTATAGTAAAGTACACTGGCGTATGCTCAAGTGACCGGGCCCGCGCCGACCGATCCGCCCGCTTAGGTCAGATCGGGGCTGAACTCCGCCCAGGAGGTCGGGGTCTCGCCGACGCGGACGCGCTCCACGTGCACGTCGGGCCGGATCCGGTAGACCACGCCGTCTTCGGTCGTGAACTCGCGGCCGCTCGCAATCTGTTCGTGCAGGTGGTCGAAGATGCGCTTGGCCATCAGCTCGGTCGTCGGGTCGCCCTCCTCGAAGACGACCAGGCGATGATCCTCGCCGGTCAGCCGCGGCAGGTTCGGGTCCTTCGCATTGATGCACAGGGCGTGGTCGAACCGGTCGAGGAAGTCCTTGACGGCCAGCTTGACCCACTTGAAGTCGCAGACCATGTCGTTCTCGTCGAGGGTCGTGGCCGCCAACACCAGCTCGATGCAGCGGCTGTGGCCATGGGGGTAGCGGCACCGCTCGGGATGCTTGCTGAGCATGTGTCCGCTCTCGATATCGAAACGTTTGCAGACGCGATACACGCACTACTCCTTGATCGAAGGTCTCCGGTCCCGTCACGTGCCGCGCACGTTGCCGTACAACATGATGTGCAGGCGCGGGCAAAAACGGAAGCCTCGGCTCTTGCACAACTCGGCCACCCAGCGGCCCTTCTCGTCGAGGGACGCCTGGTCGATACCCTGGGGCATGAGCAGAACGTTGCCGGGCACCACGCCGCGAAGCCCGCCCAGAATCTCGTCGATCTCGTCCATATCGCCGGGCCGATCGACGACAAACTTGAGCTGATGGTCGAAGGTATCGACGAACCGCTGGATCACGTCGAGGCGGACGCGGTTCTTCTCGTGCGGGTCGGCGAAGCGGCCCCGGTCGCGATCGTACGGCGTCGAGTTGGACAGCTTCGGGCTGAGGCTGGCCAGGTCGCACTCGACGTCGCGCCACACGGTCGCGGCCGTCTCGATGGTGATGTGCAGACCCTGTTCTCGGAGCAGCCGGGTCAGCTCGGTGATGCCGGCCATGATCATCGGCTCCCCGCCGGTGACCACAACGTGCCGTACCGGAAACCGGGCCAATTGCTCGGCGATCTCGGCCGGGGTCATATCGGGTCCCTCCGGCTCCCAGGAGGTGTAGGGCGTATCGCACCAGGTGCACCGCAGGTTGCACCCGCTGACACGAACGAAGCCCGACGGCGTCCCGGTAAGTTTCCCCTCGCCCTGAACAGAGTGAAAGATCTCGGCCACCCGCATGGCCAAAGATTGTACGGGGCCCGCCGGGGGCGGGCCATGGAGGGGGAAAGGGCCGAGGGACAGAGGGACGAAGGCTTGCCCGCGAGACGGGGTTGGTGGCAGCGCGTCGTTTTGGCTTCGTTTGGGAAGAACAGGCACCCGCCTGAGGCGGGCAGGCTCCGGCACGAAGGCGGTCGCTGGGAACATGGCGATTTGGGGTCGGCGGGGCTTGCGGCTTCGAGCTCGTTTTTGGGTTCGTTCGGGAATCTGATCCGCAGATTTCGCAGATTGGCGCAGATTCCGGCGGGCCGGTGGGTTTGTTTCGCTCGGGCGCCTGCGGCTTGGCTGGCGTCCGGGGTCCGGTCGCTGGCGCTCCCGGCTCTGATGGCGAGGAACTCATAGCTGAAAACTGATAACTTGCGTAGCGTTGGCTTCGTTTGGCGCTGGTGCCTGCGACTCGGAGGGGGCATGCGGCCCGGCCGGCGGCGCTGCCGGCCCTGATGCGGGCGCGATCCTGGGGAAAAGCTTGAAGCGAAGATGCTTGACGGGCCCGTGGAAAGTTGGGTTTGTTTCGCACTGGCGCCCGCGGATTGTGCGGGGGTCCGGCAACGTTGACGGCACACGTCTGATAACTGAGGACTGATCCGCCTGAGGCGGAACGACGGTCGTAGTCGGTGGCTTCGTTTCGAAAAAAGAGGCACAGAGGGATAGGGACAGGAACGGAGGAGCGAAGCGATCCGCCTGAGGCGGGCAGGTTCCGGTACGAAGGCTTGCCTGGGTACGGGTGTTTTGGCCGGGGCGTCCGGTGGCTTCGTTTCGTTCTTTGATGTTCCGGAGATCTCGCTGGAAGGTCGCGCGTGTGAGTGGTCGGCAGCGTCGGGGACAGTGGTCCGATAACTGAAAACTGAGAACTGACGACTCGCGCAGCGTTGGCTTCGTTTCGTATTCTGATGGGCATTGTTCGCTCACCCGTCGTCTCCGTTGGCGCGCACTTCGGGTGCGCTGCCTTCCCTCTACTTAAAGAACACGGGGGCTGTTCAAGGTTTTTTCGAAAATGTGGAACAGCCCCCTGCGCTATCGAGAACGTCGTTGGCCATCGGGCATCGGCCTGATGGCATTCAGCGGTCGCGGCCGCGGGTGGGTTGGGACGACTGCGTGTTTGTCGTGGCGCCGGTCGGCTGCGGCTGTGGGGGCGGTCGGCGAGGGCTGGTTGTGGTGGATGATCCGCGCGTGTGTGCGTTAGGATGGGGGCATGGACGAGGAGGAGCGACGCTTTCAGGTGGGGCTGGCCGTGGCGGGCGATGGGGATGCGCTTCAGCGGCTGATTGTGGAGTATCACGACGCGGTGCGGGGGGTTGTGGCTCGGGCGATGGATCCGGTCATCCGGCGCGTGCTTGATCCGGAGGACGTTCTGCAGGACGCGTATGCGGCCGCTTTCAGGCACATCGGGGGAGGGCAGTTTGAGGGGCCTGGGGCATTCTACAAGTGGCTCGAGCGGATCGCGGTGAACGAGTTGAAGGATCGGGAGCGGGGGCTGTACCGGCGTAAGCGGGACTTGGGCAGGCAGGCCAGCGGCCCGCGCGGGCAGCGCACGTCGTATCCCGCGCTCATGGAGCGGCTGGCGGCTCCGGACAGCACGCCGAGCCGGCGGGTGGCGCGGAACGAGGCGGTGGCCGCGGTGTTGTCGAGTTTGGCGCGGTTGTCGGACGACCAGCGGCTCGTGGTGCAGCTTCGCTTCCTGGAAGGGCTGGCGGTGCGTGAGATTGCGGAGCGCATGGGGCGAAGCGAGGATGCGGTTCACGCTCTGTGCCGGCGGGGGCTGATCGCGCTTCGCGAGGCGATGGGGTCGATCTCGCGTTATTTGTCGGGGGCGTAAGTCAACCGGGCCGGGCCTCGCTATCGGGCCTGCCACTTTCCCAAAGAATCCGGCGACAAGTCTGCGCGCCCCTGGCGTTTGTAGCGTGGGGGTTTGACTTCCAAGAACGGCTCGTCCGGCGGTTGGCCCTCCCGGGGGCGTGGTCGGCGCCGAGGCGCTTGGATGGCGGTGCATCGTATTCGCGATTGCGCTCCTGGCGCCGGACGGAGAGCGTACGGTGAGAATAATGGAAGCGAAGTACAGCGCGACAACGAGAGACGATTGCTGCGGACGGTTCTCTTTTGCCCACGTGATTGACGGGAAGGAACCGCTCGTGGTTCTGGAGTGCTGTTTCTGCGGCGCTCTCTGGCACCGGAGGGAGGACGGGCAACTCGTACCGTATGACAAGGCGTTGCTGGAGCCGTTGAGCAAGATGGGGGCGCGCCCACGCTCGGGACGTTGATGCAGTGCCGATGGGGCGGCCGGCGCGCGCTCTTGCCTTCGAGACCAGCCGGTGCCTTGCCACGGGCGATGGTCACGTCACATCGAGATGCACCCTGCGGTCGGTGACCCCGCAATTCCCACCGTTAATGATCCTACCCTAACCGCTTGCTTTCCACACGTTGCGATTCGGCCGCGGGGGGAAGTCACGCCGACTTTTTTTCGTTCGCGCGACGGTTCCGGCATTGGATGGCGTTTGTTTGCTTATCGTGTGGGCAAGAGCGGCGGCCGCCAAACTGCCCGATCCAGGTAAGTCCGGTTTTGAGGCAGCAATACCTGTTGCACCGGCGTGGTCCCGGCTTAAGGACCAAGTCCGAATAAGGGTAGCGAGTTGCCTGCGTCAGCGAGAGATTCGGCCAGTTGTGAAAGAAAGGAGAAGTACGAATGAGGAATAGGAGCGCGGTTTCCTGCGCGACGGTCGCTGTGATCGCGGGTTGGTGGCCCGCGCTAGCTTGTGGTCAGGCGTGCACGGTTGACGCGGATTGTGAAGACGGAGACGGGTGCACGACGCACGTGTGCCTGGACGGCATTTGCCAGGAGTGCGAGCACGTCGCCGGCGACATTGACAAGAACTGCGTGGTCAATCTGTTCGACGTCTTCTGCACGCTCGACGCCATCGGGGGTGACGATCACTGTTCGACGTGCCCGAATCCGTTCATGATGCTGCCTTGGGAGGATAGCTTCGATGACGGCTTGTACTGCGGGGACTGGCGGGCGGACCACGTTTACGGGCTCACGCCGCCGGTCATCATCGAGCGGAACGGACAGATGGAAGTCCAGATCGCCAAACCATCGTCCGAGTGTTCAATGCTGCGCCTTTACTCACGCAAGAAGATCCCAGACGTGCCCTTTCGGATCGATTTTGAGTTGACCAAGCTTCAGCACAGCGGCGGCACACAACTTTATGTCTGGTCCGACGAGAACAACTACTTCAGGGTCGGGGTTGACAGTTCGGACGTGTGCTACGGAATCGTCATGAACCGCGCGTTCGGGTCGCAGGCCGAGTTCAGATTCGACACGTGCAATGATTTCATCGGACCGACACCGTTCGTCATCACGATTGAGAGAACCGCGGATTCATTCGAAGTATACGTCGACGGCGTTCAGAAGGGCAGCTTGTTCACCAATTCCGGGATCGATTTCACGAACGCCCGGATCATCATCGAGTCGGGAGTTTGTCTCTGGAAGCAGGAATCAGCGCACGACATCGCCCATCACATTCAGGTCGTTGAGCAGTAGTCTGGCCATCGCGGAGCATTTCGGCGCGGCCGGCAGAATCCGTCGATGCAGACACGGCAGCGAAGCGAGGCAAGGCGACCGTAAAAGGTCGCCTTGCCTCAATCCGGTCGAGCTGACACACCGCATCGTTCCAGGAGCTGTCTCACTGATCAGTGTACTGCCCTTTTTGGATTATGGTTCGCCACGCCGCTGGCCACTCGACGTCCTCCAAGGGGCGCCGGTTGTCGGCGGACTCGATTCGGACGAAGTTCAAGTGAAGGTCAAGAACAAGTCTCTGCACACACGTCGAGTCACTACCCCGAACTTCGACCGAGAATTGTGGGGTGTCGCGTCCGGACGGTTGCGGAATTCTGTCTACGGATCGGATGAAAGCAATCTTGCAGGAAGCGAGTCCGTGTGGTTCAGGTTTTCCTCCGCCGGGCGGTGTCTCACGCATGCCCGCGGGGCGATCCAGGAATGCGTAAGCGAACGGAATCACAGGCGAAATTGGAATGCGGCCAGTGTTCGGCGGCCCGAGACCGCCCATATTGTCGGGATCGAGGATCATCATCACGGAAACCTTGTCCCACACGGTTCGCATCGGGGGGTCATCGGGTCGGGGCGTGTAAAAGCCGTCGAGTTTATTGTTCACACCCCAGGCCAGCAGGGCGGGATGGTTCTTGCTGAAATAGTCATCAATGACCTGGACTTCCTGGAGTCGCCCAGTGTGCCAGAAGTCGGCCTGGACAATTTCGGTTCGAGGGTTGAACACCATCAGCCGCGTCGGGTATTCCCGCCGGTCGTTCGCAATGATGAGGAGCTCATCACCAGGCTGCCGGTCAACATTGGCCACTGCAAGGCATCCAAGAGACCACGGTTCGGCAACGGTGTCACAATCGGGCCACGATATGTGTGACGCGAAGGAGACGGGCCCCAAAGACCTCGCAGAGGCGTTGGAGTCGATAGCGAACAACTGTCCGTTGTTCCACGGCTGATCGGTGATTGCCGCCACGAGGTCCGCGTGGGCATCGCCATCGCTATCCACTACTGCCGCTCCGGTGATACGCCCGACGACAGGGGGAAAATCGTAGAATCGTTTCCAGTCCAGCGCATCGCCAAAGCGAGCCATAATCGTGGTGGTTGATTCGCCGTGTTCATCGAGAGAGACATCGACCTGCGTTGGAAGTCGGGGCGGATTCGGCTGAAGGAACTGCCCGACGGCAATAAGCGTGACCAGCACGACGACCGACGTGGTTGCAAGAAGTGTGCGGCGTATGCGCACGGGTGAACGGACCCGGACGCGTTTGCCGGCGTTGACGTCAGCGAGCAGTTCAGCGGCGGAGTCGTAGCGCCATTCCGGTATCTTGCTCATGAGACGGAGGGCTATGCTGGACAGGGCCTTATCGGCGTTGCTGGCGAAGGATTTCGGGTGGGGCGATTCGACGTGCAGAATCTGATGGATGACGGCCGAGGGGGTCTCGGCCTTGAACGGCGTTCGGCCGGTGAGCATCTCGTAGAGGACGACTCCGGCGGAGTAGAGGTCGGTTCGGTGGTCGATGTTTGTGTCGCTTCGGGCCTGCTCGGGACTCATGTACTCGGGTGTGCCGAGGATCGAGTCGGGGAGGGTCATTTGCGTCTGCGATGTGATCATGCGGGCCAGGCCGAAGTCGGCGATTTTGATGGTGGGCGTCGGCTGATGGGTCGGCGTTCGTGCTTCGTCCTCGGGCACGGTGGGCCAGCCGCTCACGGGCAAGCTCCGCCGCTGATCGCGGCTGCGCTTGTCCATGGCACCCTCGCTGGATACGCGCGAAGGCTTGGGGCACGCCGTTAGTAGAAGATTGGACGGCTTGATGTCGCGGTGGATCAGGCCGGCTTGGTGGGCGGCGGAGAGGCCTTGCATGAGCTGGGTGAAGATGTCTCGGATCGCCTCGGTGGGCAGGGGGCCTTGCTCTTGGATGATCTCGGCGAGGGACGGGCCTTCGATGTACTCCATGGCGATGTAGTGGGTGCCGTCTTCTTCGCCTACGGCGTGGACGGTCATGATGTTGGGGTGGTGGAGGGCGGCGGCGGCCTGGGCCTCGCGCTTGAAGCGGTTGAGGGCGACGTCGTCGCGGGCGAGCTCGGGGCGGAGAAGCTTGAGGGCGATCGTTCGCTTGAGGCTGGGTTCGTAGGCTTTCAGGACGATGCCCATTCCGCCCTGGCCTATGATAGCCGTGATTCTGTAGGGGCCGAGTTGGGCGAGGTGGTCTCCGTCGTCGGGTGGTTCGAGCAGACCCTGGGTGATGAGTTTTGCGATGCGGTTGCGGGAGGGCTCGAGGTCTTGGATCAGGGCGAGGTGCTGGCGGAGCTCGTTCGCGATGTCGGCGTTCTGGGCGAGGAGGTCGGATTCGCTTATGGATTCGCCGCGTTCGCGGCGGTCGAGGAAGTCGTTGAGGATGCGTCCGACGCGGACGTCGAGGGTTTCGGGGTCGGTGTGCTTGTTGCTCGGCGTTTGTGGCACGTCGTTTCCGTGGCCGTAAGGACGACAACGCTCGTCCGGGGATTTGCCACGCCCCATCGCTTTGCGACAGAGAGGGGAATGTGCACGCGGCATACCCACGCAAGCGTGGGCTTGGCACCCGGCGAAGGGGCGGGGCATCTTTGACCCTTAGCGCTCTGACAGGTGCATCGAGATGCGCCCTCCCTTCGATTTCCGTTAAACATCCTACCGGACGGCGGTTGGTTTTGCGAACCGGCTTCGCCTTCGCTTGGCGAGGGAGTGATGCGTGCATATAAGGCATGCCCACTCGCGCGTGGGCGTGGCAGCCGGCGATGATGCTCGTACGCGGGTGTCCCCCACCGCTTCGCTTCGCGAAGGGACGGGGCATCTTGCGGCCCGGTATTCGGTATCTTTGTCCGGTCGCTGGCGCTCCCGCCTCTGATTGGCTTCTTGAATAAGCGGGGGCGAATCTGTAGGGTCGGGTCTGGGCAGTCAGCGGGGTGGTGTTGGGGTGGAAGCTCGAGTCATCGATTGATCTGCAGGTTATCGCTTCGCCCTGGATTGCGGTGTTTGCGCGACGGTTTTGCACGGTTTGTCGCTCGAGTTGGTGAGCGCTGGGTGTGCGACATTATCGGGCTTGCGGAGTGGTGTTGGATGTTGGTGGCCATGCGGGTTGGGATCTTCGGGTTGTTCGTGTCGGTCTGCTCGGTCGCGGCGATGGCGGTGGCGGAGGGGCCGCGGTTGGCGCCGGAGGGCTTGCCATCGGCGCGGGTTTCGGCCCGGGCGGGGTTGGTTGGGGGTGAGGGCGATCTGGTTTATCGGATGGCCGAGACGCGGTCGCCTTTGCCGATCTTTCAGGTTTTCAGCGCGAGCGAGTTGCATGCCGACGGCATTCGTCTGGAGGCAGGCGGCGGCGGTGCGCTGGTGCGGTATTCCGTGACGGTTGTGGCGTTCGGGTCGGATTTCGAGGGGTTCTGTGGCGGGGGCGAGACGGATGCTCCCTGGCAAGTGACGACGGCGCTGTGGACGGATACGCAGGGCGATCCGGCGGTGGGCCGGCCTGCGTCGCCGATCGCGGGGACCGAATGCGAATTCGTCGGGGTGCCGAAATCGTCGCTGGTGACTTTGGAATGCGAACCGGGGTCGGGGGTCGAGGTTCCCGAGGCTTTCTGGCTGACGCTGGATGTGCAGGACGACGGGGACTGCGCGTTTTGGGCCATATCGACCGACGAGCCGGAAGTGGGGTTCAGCGAGGACGATTTCTGCATCAGCCCGGATGCGGGTGGTAGCTGGACCTGCGGGCTGGATTTCACCGATCCGGATCTGTTCGCGAACTTCTTCGGCGTCGATGTGGTGATCGAGGGGCGGCCTTGGGCCTGTTGCGATCTGACGAACTTCGCGTGCGCGAATGTGGTCGAGACCGCGTGCGAGGCGATCGGCGGGGTGTTTACCGAAGGCGAGCTCTGCAACGACTTGGCCGAACCCTGTTCGGCGGCGGGGGCCTGTTGCGATACGGCTAGCGGGCGGTGTGTGGACGGCTTTGCGTCGGAGTGCGTCGGGTTTCTGGAGGCGTTTACGCCGGGCGCTTCGTGCGAAGACGTGGTGTGCGAAACGCCGGCGAATGTGCCTGCGGTTTCTCAGTGGGGGATGTTGGTTCTCGTGCTGCTCCTGTTGACCGGACTGACCGTTCGATTCGGGCGGCGCGGCTCGGCGGGAGCCTCGCCCTCCCGTTAGCCTGGACGTTTGGTCGGCGGCGGTGATCGCGTCGGTCGCCCACCCCCTGGTGCGCGATGAATGCGGCACCGCACACGGCTGCTGGCATTGATTGCAGCGGCGGATGTGGGTATGGAGGAAATATGGCGGGATCGAAACCATCCAAGGAACGGCCTGAGGGCAACGGTCGGGGTGACGGGCCGGGTGGGGCGGGCCGGGGCGGTGCTCCGGGCGACCGGTCGGGCAGCGTCGGGGGGCGGGCGGTCGTTCTGAAGGCGATCGTCATCTTCGTCGTACTGCTGGGGGCGTACTACGTGGTGGAGTACGCCTTTCTGCTGGACGGGGAGTTTCTTCAGTCCTATCTCTCGCTGATTGCGTCGGTGACCGGCGCGATTCTGAACCTGCTCGGTAACGTGCTGGGTTTCGAGGTCCTCGTGGACGGGCGATGGGTCCTGATGAAGAAGGGGGCGGTGATCGGCCGATCGTTCGGGGTCGAAATCGTTCACGGCTGCGACGCGATCGAGCCGACGGTGGCGTATCTGGCCGCACTGCTGGCCTCGCCGGTGGCGTTTCGCAAGAAGGTGCCGGGGATTTTGGTCGGCGTGCCGGCGCTGCTGATCATCAACCTGTTCCGGATCGTCAGCCTGTTTCTGGTGGGGGTTTACTATCGAAAAGCGTTGGACGTGATGCACTACGACCTGTGGCAGGCGGCGTTCATCGTGCTGGCGATCGTCGCCTGGGCGATCTGGGTCCAGTGGGCCACACGCGAGAAGGCGGTGCAACGCGATGTTTCCGATTAAGCCCATCCTCAAGTTTCTGGTGATCTTCTTCGTCGTGTTCGTGATCCTGATCCTGCCCTGGCCCGGGCTGCGCGGGGGTTACGCGGCGGTCTACCGGTGGATCGGGAACACGTGCTGGAGTTCGTTCAGTTCGGTGGCGGCGATGCGGTTCGAGCCACTGGAGCCGGGGGAGATCGACGACGCCGAGGGCCGGGACACGAAGCTCACCTTTCGCCATCGCACGGTTCAGGCACCGCCCTTCACCATGGCCGTGAACACGCGGTTTCAGGGGTATACGCCGACGGCGTTCGTCATTGCGTTGATCCTGGCCTCGCCGGTGCCTTGGAAGCGGCGATTGCTTGCGCTGTTGATCGGCATCGTGCTCGTGTCGGCATTTGTGGCCTTCCGGCAGTACGTGTTCATCGCGAACGTGATTTACCAGCCTGAAGGGGTGATGGGCAAGGTGCGGGAATTCGCCTACTGGGTGTTCGTGGAGTCGTTCGCGGGGGTGTTCGTGATTCCGCTGGTCATCTGGCTGGTGGCGACGTTCCGGCGGCGCGACCTGGAGGCGATGGTGAGGGGGAAGGCTGCGGCGCCTGCGGACGAGTCAGGCCACAAATCGCGGAAGAAAGAAGGTTGAGGAGTCGCGGCTTCTTGTCGCGACCGTGTCTGTTCTACGGGTTTGCGCAAAGACACGGGCAAGCTTCGCCGCCTGAGGCGGCTACGCTTGCCCATGGCACCCAACACACGCAGTGGCACTTGGCCGCTTGACGCCGCTACGCTTGCCCATGGCACTCTCTTGCGTTTCCTTACCTCCAGTTCGATACGGGGGCGGTTCTGAGCAGGTCCGCTTCCTTACGGGCGCGGCTCGGAAAGGACCGGGCACGGCCCGGAAAGGGACGGGCACGGCCTGACGAGGACGGACCGGCGCCGGACGGGCGGTCAGACCGGTGCGGCTTCGGGGGTCTGGGCGGCGATGAGGACGACGCCGGAGAGGATGAGGGCGACGCCGGCCGTCTGCATCCAAGTCAGGCGCTCGCCGAGCGCCAGGTACCCCACAACGGCGATGATGGCGTATCCTCCGCCGACCATAACGGGGTAGGCGATGCTGATCTTGAGGGCCTTGCTCTGCAGGGCGAACATGTAGAAGCAGGCGTTCAATCCAAAGCACAGCAAGCCGATCACCAGAACCGGGCTGGAGAGCACTTTGATGATGGCGCCGGCCCGGCCGTCCTTGAATACGCCGCCCGCCAGGTCGATTCGGCTCATGCCGACCTTCATGAGGACGTTGGCGGTCGCGTTGAGCGTGAGTGCAATGAGCAGGCTCAGCCAGTGAATGCCGATCATGGGTGTCTCCGGATCGCTGGACGAAAGAAATCCAATCGCGGATGAGGAGGTAGCCGATTCGAAAACGGTTCGCAAGTGGACGGCAAGACGCCTCTTCCGGGCCGGCAGGACATGCGTTGTCGGTGCAGTCGTGCATCGGGAGAAAGACGCGGGCAAGCTCGCTGGACACGTGGTCGCGAAGGCGGGGCACCCCGCGTGGTTTGGTGTTGGGTTGCGTTCGAATCGCGAGCCTATTTCCGGAGGAGGTGGGCCACCCGGCTTCGCTTGAACATGGCACCCTCGTTGAACGACGCGGCGGGCGAGCTGCCGGTGCGATGCATGATGAGGTACGGTCTTGGAGAGGGCCTACTCTTCGGCGGGGAAAAGCTGGCCGTATATGTCGGCCAGTTCTGGCTCGCAGAACCGGCTGCCCACGAACCAGTAGCGGTAGGGTATGTTGAAGTGCGAAGAGAGGGCACCGAAGACGCAGAAGATGAAATGGACGAGGAAGACGAAGACGAAGGGTCCCGGCAATTCGAGCGAGATGGCCACCGCGCTGCCGACGATCAGAGCTGCTGCGCTCAGGAGGGACCAGACGAGACAGGCCTTGTTCCAGTAGCGCACGTAGGGGGAGTTTTTGACCCGCCTGATCGATCGCGCGATCAACGGGGGTAGGAAGAAGAACACCGCGGCCAGGGCCTGGATGATGCAGGCCGTTCGCTTCTCGTTGTCCGAGGGCGAATACGTCATTTTCCCACCTGTGACATGGACCACGTAGCCGACGACTACCCGACATGCTTTTCGAGCGGTTTGATGGGCGGCCGCACGGCTTTACAACGCCGAGACCCATATGGTCCAATATCAATATACCGCACGGCACAGGGCTTCGCAATCGAATTCGCGACACTTTAACGGCATCCCATAAATGGCGGACTGTTCCGGAGCACGCAAGTGGTTGTCAACGGGTGGGTTAGGTGGAGGGGCGTAACAGTTCAGAGAATCGCCACTGGTCGGCTCAATCGCACCTGCCCGTGTGGATGCCGAACGTGGCGCTGGAGAAACCGAACGGGCAGGCAAGCCGCCCGTGGCACCCAGCATTGAGTGCTGCCAGGAGTGGCATCCACCGAGTCAGGCCCCTGTCGGCGGCTGCGTCTGTATCACAGCGCGGCGTCCAAGCTGATTACTCGAGATAGCCGAGGTCGCTGAGGTGGCGTTCGAGCCTCGCTCGCTCTTCGGCGTCGAGTCCATCGGGCTCTGAGTCCGCCGCGACACCCGCCGGGACGGGGTCGGGCTGGTCGACGTCGCGTCCATCGACCTGAGATTTATCCCGTGCGCGGGACTCGCCGGACGGTGCGTTCGTTGCCGCAGTGTTCCACGGCTTGCCGTGCATGTGCTCGGGGATCGGAACGCCGAGGCATTCGAGAATCGTCGGGGCCAGATCCACACCGTCTGGTGTGTCGGTTGCGATACGCACGTTGCTGGCGAGCACGCCTGGGACGGCGGACGGATCGACCAAATGATCCGCGGACCAGAGGGAACGATTGTCCTCGACGATTGCCTCCGGGGCGCCGCCGAGGGCGGCCTGCCAGCTCTCCCGATAACCGGGCTCGAACCCGACCACCAAGTCCGGGGCGTCGCTCACGCACTCGCCGCGGTAGATGGCTTCAGCGGGATACACGTCTCGAATCATTTTCCGGTTGCCTTCCGGGTCGGCAGTCTGGCGGAGGCGCTGGGAGAGTTCGGCCATCAGAATGGCGCGCTGGTCAGCCGGGACGATTCCCTTGGATTCCCGGCCGGCGAGGTTGAGGTAGATGCTCGAGAAGCCGAGTGCGTAGGCGCGAGTGCGCGACCAATCGACGCTCGCAAGTAGGGAGCGTCCTATCGTATCGTTCTTGAGGCACATGTAACCGTTGTCGATCAGCCACCGGTTGAGGTGGACGGCCCGACGGAAGGGGCCGAATCCGTGATCGGAGACGACGAAGACGGCGGTTTCGTCGTCGGCCGCGTCGAGCGCGGACGCGAGCACCTCATCCATTTCAGCGTAGAGGTCGTCGATGACGTCGGCATACTGTTTGGCCCGCTCGGGATCGTACGCCGGGCTGTTCTCGTCGGCTACGGACCAGAACATATGCTGGACCCGATCGCCGGCGTCGAAGACGAATGCAAGGAGCCCGTCCTCGAAGCGGTTGAGCTCGTATTCGAACATCGCTCGCCGTTCGCGTGAGATCTGCGCACATTGCGCGAGGAACGCTTCGAGGCCATAGCAGCCGTCGGTGACGGCGTGCGTGTCCTCGGGCAGACCCAGCGTGTAGAAGAGACCGAGCTGGTCGGCGAGCTCCGAACCGTAGGAGGCCGGCTGCGTCAATGGCCAGGGCTGGTTGTCGGGGTGGATCTGCGGCGGTGTTGCGAAGAGCTTGAAGTCGGGATCGACGCTGATCAGATGGAATTTCACGATGGCGTTGCAGACGGTGACCGGTCCCCACTTGAACTGTACGGTGCACCAGTCGGACCATTGTCCGGGTTCGAGCGTGAGTTCGCAGGAGCCCACGTTCAACGCGATGCCGTCGCCGGCGCGTTCGATGACCATGTGGACGCGGGTGGGGCGTTTGCCGTTCCAATTCAGGCCTTGAGGTCCGTCGAGATCAGTCTCGATCCGCTCGCCTTTCCAGGCCACCTGGCGGTGCTTCTCTTTCGATTCGTCGACCGAGGCCGTTGTGTAAAAGGTGTGTTTACCGAGACGGCCCGTCACGTCGGGAACGCCGAGTCCTGCGAGGAAGTTCCCATTGACCTTCTCGGCCGGGAAGGTGACCGGCCAGCGGACGACCGTTGTCGGGATTCCGACGTCGGAGGTGTATCGCCAGAACCCTGGTTTCTGCCGCGGCGATACATAACTGTCGCGTTTCCCGGGCGAGGTCATCCGGCCTTTCTCGCGCTGTGTCGAGAGGAATGGCAGGTAGTTGTTGGGATTTCGGTGGATGAAATCGAAGATTCCGTGTTCGCCGGGGTTGCAGCCGGTGGCGAGCGACGACCACGCCACCGGGCTTTCGGCGGGATTGCTGGTTGCCAACGGGCAGAGGGTTCCGTGGTCGCGCAGGTGGTCGAAGGCCGGCAGTCGTCCACAGTGGCTCATCTCCACAACGCGGCGCGGATCGAGCCCATCCATCCCGATGACGAGTACTTTGCGGAAGCGCAGTCCGATGTTCATTTCAGTCTGTTGCCTCTTGCGAATTCTCTTCGTTTGTTCTGCGGGAGGTGAATTTGGCCACGAACAGCCCGCCCCACTGCTTGACGAACGAATAACAGACGGCGACTCCGGCGCCGATCATTCCCACCATCAGGCCCAGCATCGAGAGGAGGCTGCTTCCCGTACCGGGATCGATGTAGGCCTGGGCCGGGCGAGCGGTGTAGCCCAGCAGAATGACGACGGCGAGCAGTCCGATTCGTTTTTTGTCTAGCGATCTTCGCTGAGGCATGCGAGTTCTCCTTCCTTTCCCTGCTCGCGCCAGGATTGAACATGGCGCACGAGTTCGGCGGCCGCATCCATGGAGGTGGCCAACAGGTCGTGGCGCATCTGCGGATCATGGTGCACGTCGTAGAGTCCGCGCGGTCCGAGTTCATCCAGCTCCAGTATGCGGCCGTTGCGGACCACGGATGTGGTCCAGACCATCCATCGTGAGAGATCGAGCTGCAGCTCGGCTTTCTGGGCGATGGAGAGTGCTGCGATCGAGGCGGCGTGCGTTTGGGCAATGCAGAGCTCGCGCTCGACCGGATCATTTGAATCGAGCGGCAGGCGATAGGCCCGGCGAACCACCGCCGGGGGTTCCAGCCCGGCCGCTTCGAGCAGTGTGACGAACACGTCCACCGGCTGTACCGGCGCGTCGAGCCGCGTGGCCGGGACTCCCTGCGGGGGTCTGACGAACAGCGGGATGTGAAGAAGCTGGTAGTGGGCGCTGGCCGTATGGTAGACCATGTCCCATTCGCCGAAGAGTTCGCCGTGGTCGCTCATGACGACCAGCCAGGTGTTATTGAGCAGATCCTGGTCCGAGAGCATGGCCACCAGTTCGCCGAGCACTTCGTCCTGGTAGGCCACCTCCGCGTCGTAGAGGCGACTCATCAACATGACGTCTTCGTCACTGAAGACGTCAGGCACACCCACGGCGTGCGCGGCCAGTTTCTTCCAGCTTTGACGGAGTCGCCTGTATGATTCTTTTTGTTCGGGTGAGAGCATTCGATCGACGAATCGCTGAGGCGGCTCGTAGGGATCGTGCGGCTCGAGGTAGTTGATGAACGCGAAGAAGGGGCGTTTTGCGTTGGCCTGCTTCGAGAGGCGTTTGCGCATCAGGGAGTTCGACCACGCGGAGCCGGCGTCGTACGGGGCGTCTTCGGGGACGCCGAGCCAGCGCGCGGCCGCCCGCGGGGCGCCGCACTTGAAGGCGACTCTCCAGCGCTGTATTTTCGGATCATCGGCCATCTCCAGGTAAGCATTGAAGCCTCTTGCGTAGCCGTTTTCGGCACTGAGCAACCAGTTGTTCGAGACGGCGAAGGTGTCATAACCGTTTTGGCTCAGCAGTTCCGCCAGGACGGGTGGCTCATCTTCCAGCTTGTAATGTCCCCAGTTCACGCCGTGGCGGTCGGGGTAGAGCCCGGTGAAGAGACTGGCGTGGGTCGGCAGAGTCCAGGGGGCGGTGCTGATGGCATTGGTGTAGACGATGGACGACTGGGCCAGTTCGTCCAAATTGGGCGTCAGATCGCCGCCGCCGTAGACGCCGACGCGATCGGCCCTCAAGGTGTCCAGCACGACCAATACGATGTTGGGTTGTTCGGAGGCCGTAGTCTGTCCGGTTTCGGAATCGACCTTCAGCCACCGATGCAAACGGGCGGCCGTGTCCGCGGCAGCAAAGACGGTCGCCGCGGTGCACAGCAGGCAGGCGACCGACACCGAGCCAAGGATCAGCGGAGACGGGCGGGGGGCACCGAGCCGGGGTCTCGCCCATGCGAGCAGGCCGGCCGAAACGCCGAGTCCGACGGCGAACCAGAGCCGGTTGGGGTCACCCGACTCAACGAATCCGATCACCTCGCTTTGATAGAAGAGTACGCCGACCACAGCACCGAAGAACAGCCAACGCATGGTGAGCGGTCCGTCCACGTCACGGGCGTGTGCAATCGCCCCCAGCAAGCGATCGGCACCGAGGCCGATGACCGTAATCGCCAGGGCGGTCACGCCCAGGCAGGCGACGTTCGCGTAGATCCCTGTAGCAAGCCAGTTGATGTCGACGCCCGTTATGGCGAAGCCGAGTCGGAAGCACACCTCGGCCACACCGATGACGAAGGCGACGACCAGAGCGGCCCCGACCGCACGCCAGATGCGAGAGCCGGCCGGAGCCGGCGCGCTGGAGTTCTTTGGAGCGGATGTGTTCGCGCAGTTCATCCCATCTACCTCGTGCCCCCGTTGGCTGCATACAACGTTCAATTCCGACGGCGGATGGGCAAACGGAATTCGTTTGCCCCTATAAGGCGGCGGGCGAGAAACCGTCCGGGCTATTGCCGTCTGATAACCCGGCTATTCGGCGTCAAAGTCCGAACTCACCAAGCTGCCGAACGGTGGCTCACGCGGGCAGGCCGTGTTTGATGATGTGTTCCATGGCGTCGCAGAAACGATCGAGTTCTGCGTGGGTGGTGTAGATGCCGGGCGAGACGCGGAGACCCTGGAACTCGTCGTGGATGATCGGGGTGGTCATGATGCGGTGCTCGTGCCAGAGCCAGTCGCATAAGGGGCCGGGTTCGATGTCTTTGATCTCGACGGTGGCAAGGCCGCTTGCGGCGCCGGGTTTGAGGCTGGTGTGCAATCGGATGCGGTCGTGCTGGATGAGGCGGGCGGCCCAGTAGTCGCGCAGGTGGAGGAAGCGGGCTTCCTTTCGCTCGGGGCCAATGCCCTGGTGGAGGGTGAGGGCTTCGGCGACGGCGAGGTAAGGTGCGGCGGGGTGGGTGCCGATCTCCTCGAATTTGCGGATGTCGTCGGTCATGTCCTCGGGAGCGGCCATCAGCGGCCAGAGGGAGGCGATTTTATCGCGTCGGACGTAGAGCATGCCGGTGCCGTGCGGTGCAGAGAGCCATTTGTGGAGACTGGAGGCGTAGTAGTCGCAATCAAGGTCTGAGAGTTTGAAGTTCAGGTGGGCGAGGGCGTGGGCGCCGTCGACGATGACCGGAAGGCCCTTGGTTCGCGCCATGGCGACGATTTCGCGTACCGGGAGGATTTGGCCGGTCAGGTTGATGACGTGGCAGATCAGGATGAGTCTGGTTCGCGGCGTGATGCCGTGCTCGAACGCGGCGACGATGGCGGCCGGGTCCTCGGCCGGGACCGGGATGGAGACCTGGCGGAGGACGATTCCCTCGCGGCGCTCGCGCTGCTTGAAGGTGTGGATCATGCGGGGGTAGTCCTGGTTGGTGGTGAGGACTTCGTCGCCCTTTTGGAGATCGAGTCCGAGCTCGCAGGTCTGGAGGCTTTCGGAGGCATTTCGAGTGAAGGCGAGTTCTTCGGGATCGCAGCCGAAGACCCGGGCGAAGCGTTGGCGGACGGGTTCGCGCTGCGGCTCGAGGACTTTCCACATGGTGTACGACGGCGCGGTGTGGGAGTAGTCGAGGTGACGTTTCATCGCGGCCTGGACGATGCGCGGAGCGGGGCTGACGCCGCCGTTGTTCAGATTGACCAGGGAGCGGTCGACGGTGAAGGCCTGGCCGACCTGGAACCAGAGCTCTTCGTCGCAGGCGGTGTGTTCGGGGAGGCGGTCATCGTCCAGGACGCCGCTTTCCTGAAGGGCGTCGGCGACGCTTGTCGCGTTGAGGAGTGCGCCGCCCGCCAGGGCCATCGAGGCGGTCGGAAGGCCGATTGCGCCGAGGAACTCTCGTCGATTTACCATGATACTTACCCTGTCAAGAAGTCGCGGGCCGTCATGGAGGCGTTGCGCGTCCGCGTGGTTTCGCCTTATCCACTATTCCAGGCAGGCCACGCAATCGATTTCCAGTTTCGCGCCGGGGACCACGAGGGCCTTGACGATGACGGTCGATCGAGCCGGCGGGTCCGACGGGAAGAAGCCCGTGTAGATTCGATTGAACTCGGCGAAGTCATCTTCGTCCGTGAGGAAGCACGTGCACTTGAGCACATTGGCCATGGTGGTGCCGGAGGCCTCCACCGAGGCTTTCAGGTTTTCCAGTGCCTGGCGGCATTGCGGCCCGAACTCGGGAGAGGCCAATTCGCGCGAGCCGGGCTTCTGTCCGACGACGCCGGATACGTAGACCAGGCCGCCGTAGGCAACGGCTCGAGAGAACGTCGGGTAGGGGCTGCCGGCTATGACGCGGCGGCCTTGCTTGGGCTCGGGTTGTGCGTTTGCCACCTTGCACATCACGGCGCCGGCGGCGCCGGCCGCGGCCGCTCGTGTGAGAATGGTTCGTCTTGTCGTGCGTTCCATGACTCTTCGCTCCGGACTTGCTCATTATAGTAAAGGAGCACCGGCGGATCCGCCTGAGGCGGGCCGGTGATACCTGGCGGACGTCATGATGGCTCTCCAACGTCCGCTCCCTCACGGTCGCGGCTCGGAAACCGGTCGCGGCTCGGAAACCGGTCGCGGCTCGGAAAGCGATCGCGGAGCGGATAGCGGTCGCTCGCTTCTGATTTACTACATTTGCGGTTCGGCGATCGGCACTTCGCCGAACGGCAATCCGGCGAGATCGGGTGGCGTTATTCGCTCCAGCAGGAAATCGCCGTTGGACTCTATGCACTCGAAGAGCGGCAGGTCGGTGTCGATCGCGATCCAGGCCTCCAGGTTCGCTCCGCGGGAATCCCGCCAGCCATCCATCAACACGATGCCCTCGGATTCGAGCAACGCCGGGATATCCAGACGCATGTAGAACGCACGGCGTTTAAAGGCGCCGCCGTCGTAGTTCTCCGCAGGGTTGAACACTTTGTAGCCTCGCTTGCGCAGCCAGTCAGCGACACGGTTGAACTTCGGGTAGTTGTACTCAGTGATCCCGGACATGGGCCCGGCCAGATAGAGTCGTGAGGGAATTTCGGCCACGCAGCATCCTCCTGTGGTCAATTCGAGTCGATCGTTGGTATTACTTGATGATGGCGTCTGGCGAGGTCTGAGGCAAGCGCTAAGTTGCGTCTCGGCGGGAGCCTCGCCCTCCAGGTCGATTGCTCGCCGGGCGGCGTGGCGGTTTGTGTTTCGCGTCTTGACACTGTCGTGTAGCCGAGCAGAATCGCCGTTTGGGTCGAACGCCGCAGCTCATTGGTTTAGAAGTCAAAAGCTCCGGAAAGAACGGAAGGATAACAGGTTATGCGCAGGTCGCTCTGGTTTTTCACAGCTCTTGTTCTCTTTACCTCAGGCTCCTGGGCCGACGGACCGGTGACGGCCCGCTACCGGGGCGATCTGGCAGGCGACGTCGCGGCCCACGTCCGCAAGCACATCGATGCGTGGCTGGACTACTACAAGGATCTGCATGCTCACCCGGAGCTTTCGCTTCAAGAGCACGAATCCGCGAGGAGAGCGGCCGATCGGCTGGAGCGGCTGGGCTATGCGGTCACACGTGACGTCGGCGGGACCGGGGTGGTCGAGGTGCTGGAGAACGGCGAGGGGCCGACCGTTCTGATTCGCGGGGACATGGACGCTCTGCCGGTTACCGAGGAGACCGGACTGCCCTACTGCAGCAAGGTAACAACGTCCGACCCCGACGGCCGGACGGTCGGAGTGATGCACGCCTGCGGGCACGACGTGCATCAGGTCTGTCTGGTGGGCACGGCGAGCGTGCTGGCCGCAACCCGCGACCGGTGGCGCGGCACGGTGGTGGCCATCGCTCAGCCGGCCGAGGAGATCGGCGCCGGTGCCCGAATGATGATCGAGGATGGCTTGTTCGAGCGCTTCCCTCGGCCGGATTACTGTCTGGCTCTGCACGTTGCGAGCGAGTTGCCGACGGGTTCGATCGGGTTCACATCCGGGTGGGCGATGGCCAATGTGGACTCGGTGGACATCACGGTGTACGGGGAAGGGGGGCACGGGTCGCGTCCCGACACGACGATCGATCCGGTGGTGGCCGCGGCGCAGGTGGTGACAGCGCTGCAGACGATCGTGAGCCGGCGCGTGGATCCGGTTGATCCGGCGGTCGTGACGGTGGGTTCGATCCACGGGGGTTCCAAGCACAACATCATTCCGGACGAGGTTCGCATGCAGCTTACGGTGCGTTCGTACGGCGACGCGACGCGGCGTCTGTTGCTGGACAGCATCCGCGAGGTGACGGTTGGTACGTGCCGGGCGATGGGCTGCACGCGGGATCCGGAAGTGACCATTCCAGAGGACGAATACACGCCGGCTTCGTACAACGATCCTGAACTGACCAAGGCGGCAGTGCGTGTGATGGGGCGTATTGTCGGGGAGGACAACATCGTTGAGCGGCGTCCTCGCATGACGGGTGAGGATTTCGGTCGTTACGCTCGTCATCTCGACGTTCCGGGTTTCATGTTCTGGCTCGGCAGCGTCGGCGCTGAGAAGTATGAGAAGAGTCGGGCGGGTGGGGTGAAACTGCCCTCTCTTCATTCGAGCAAATACGCACCCGATCCCGAGCCGACCATCGAAACCGGGGTACGGTGTATGGCATCGATCGCGCTGTCGCTGTTGGATCGTCCGCGTTAGTGGATTCTCAGGGGCTGCAGCAGGGGTCCGCGCCTGCGATTGCGTCCAGAACGGCGAAGACATCGATCAGGTTGATCACGCCGTCGCCGCTGCACGGTGCGATGTCGAGCCGCCGCTGCGGACAATCGGCGCTGAACTGGCCGGCCGCGCCCTGCACGACGCAGAATATGTCGAACAGGTTGGTGTGCCCGTTGAAGTCCACGTCGCCATAAGGGCCCGGCGTGAACGAGCAGAATCCGTCGATACATGCGTCAAAGGTGCAGACGTAGTTGTCGTCGCATTCGTCGTCGTCAATGCACTGGCAGTCGGACAGGCAGGTCTCGAGCTCGCCGGGTTCGCAGACGGCGTTTCCACATTCGGCCGGGCAGTCGCTGTCGTTGGCGGCGTTGCCGCCCTCCGGGCAACAACCATCATCGTCGATGAAGCTGGTGACGGTGTCGAACTCGCACCGGGCGTCGCACGTGCCGGGGTCCAGTAACTGGCCTGTCACACACGGATCACCCGCGTCGCACTCGGTGGGGCAGGCCCCGGGCGCGCCCGGCGGGATGGCGGTGTCGCACTGCTCGCCGTCGTCCACCTGGCCGTTGCCGCAATTATCGGTGACCACCTCGTAGAGGTCCGGCCGGTAGTTTTCCAGGGTACAGCGCATGCGGCGGGCCTGCTCTGGCGTAAACAGTTCCATGCACAGGTCGTAGGAGTAATCCATGTAGTTTCTGATGTTGTCCGGCTCACCGCAGGTGTAGCTGTCGCTGCAGCCGAAAGTGGGGCTGTTCTGGGGGGTCGTATCGCACACGTGATCGCCGGCGGAGTAGCAGGTCGTTGGTGTGTCGCAGCCATCAAACGGGTGATACAGGCCCAGGTAGTGGCCGACCTCATGCGTGAGGGTACGTCCCTGGTCGTAGGGCGGTCCGATGGGCGCATTGCGCCCGAATGACGACCACAGAATGACGACGCGATCGGAGTTGGAGCCGACGATTCCGCCTTGAGGCAGGTTGGGAACGTACCCGAGATTGCCGCTGGCGTTGTTGGTGTAGACATTCATGTAGCGGTTGGTGTCCCAGGCGAGGCTGTTGTAGTAGCTGCCGCCGTCGTAGAACCAGGTCGAGTTGTTGCTGTAGGTGATGCCGGTGGTCGGGTTGCCGCTGGGGTCCTCGGTGGCGAGATAGAATTCGATTTGAATGTCGGTGCCGTTCTCGCCGTTGGTGCCAGTGATGGCGAGGAAATCTTCGTTGAGGATGTCAATCTGGCTGTGGATCAGGGACTCGGAAACGTGGCCCGTGACACCGTCGTCCTGGCGGATGACGTGGACAACGACGGGGATGCGGTACCTGACCAGCGAGGGGTCATACTGAGGCGCCGGGTTAGTGAAACTGAAGGTGCAGTCCGCCGGGCCCAGCATGGAGGCCGCGGGTGCGGGGCCGCCAACAAACTGGGGCCGCGTTCCGCAGCGAAGCCCCTGCTCCCGGAAAAAGTCGGACTTGATGTATTCGTTCCAGGAGGCGAATTCGGCGTCGTCGACCAGGATGCGGCCGTCCGGCGTCTGCGTGAGCACGTGTCGAGACGCGGGCTCGTCAGCATGCAGGGAGGCAGTGGCTATGGAGAGGAAACCCGCACAAATCGCTGCTCGGTTCAATAATCGCATTCTTCGCGTTCCTACTTGTCGGAAGGTCCCAATAGCGGCCGGGAGGGTTCGCCACCGTTAAGTTTCGGGCGGTGTAATCCGCAAACCCCGTGCGGCACCCCCCGCCGCGGTCCCCCATACTTCGACCCCCCTATCCTAGCGACCAGGGTACCCGACTTCCCGGGGCCAAACAAGCGGATTTCCGGCCCCGCACGCGCACGCACGATCTTAGAGTGCGGGTTCCGGGCGGTCCGGCGGCACCATGCCGTCGGCGACATCCTGGAGTCGCTGCGAATCGAGGACTCGCAGCTTCGTGCCGTCCACTTCGATGAGGCCATGATCGGCGAATCGCCGCAGGGTCCGCGAGAGCGTCTCGCTCGTCAGGTTGAGGTGGCTTGCCAGGTCGCGCTTCCGCATGGGAAGCGTGAAGACGGCCTTTCCTTTGCTTTCGTCCGACTGAAGGAGATGTCTGGCGACCCGGGCGGCCGCGTCGCGGAGGACCACATCTTCCAGCAGGCCGACGAGTTCGCGGACCCAGCGCGCCATGCCGGTCATCATCTCGATGCAGAACGCGTGATCCCGGTCCACGAGCCGGCGGAATCCCTGCTGCGGGATCAAGGCACAGACGGAATCCTCGGCGGCGTCGGCGAACGCCGGGCAGTCGAAATCACCGATCGCGGCGACTTCGGCGAATGTCGTGCCCGGGTAAGCAAAGTGCAGCACGTGCTCCTTGCCGCTTGGGGCGATCTTGAAGACCCGTACCGCTCCGCTGCCCACCGCGTAGATGCCAGGGCATGGATCGCCCTGTCGAAAGATAATCCGCCCGCGCTTGAAACGAACGGCTCGGGCGAGCCCGGTCACCTTGTCAAGGGAGGTGTCGGTCAGCCCGTGAAAGAGCTTGCAGGAACGGATGATTTCGGATGCGTCGGCAGCCGGCATGGCCCATTCCCCTCTCCGCGTTGCGAAAAAACTCCACCATTGATCCAGGTCAATGCCTTCACAGTCCCGATCGCCGATGATCACCCGTGCAATGGGTCAGGATGGTGATGGCGGCGACACCGGCACTCACTTTGAGCGAGCGACGGCATGATACGCGAAATCGTAAGGATTGATGAGGAACTCTGCGACGGTTGCGGGCTTTGCGTTCCCGCGTGCGAGGAGGGGGCCATCTGCGTCGTGAACGGCAAGGCGCGGGTCGTTTCGGACCGATTGTGCGACGGGATGGGGGCCTGCCTGGGGCACTGCCCGCAAGGGGCGATCTCCATCGAGCGTCGCGAAGCGGTGCCGTTTGACGAGGCGGCTGTAGCAGCGGGCGGCACCGGCAGAGGCGATCGCCAACCGCTTCCGCAGGTGCCACTGGGACCGGCGCGGTCGGGGCACGGCGGCCCGGCCGGAGGCTGCCCCGGCGCTCGAATGGCGCAATTCGCCCGGCCGGCGAACGCTCCGGTAGAGGCAGGTGCTGCGTCCGCTCGGCGGTCCGAACTTGGCCACTGGCCCGTGCAGCTCAGGCTGCTGCCGCCGGACGCACCGGTGCTTCGTGGGGCTCGGTTACTCGTGGCTGCGGACTGCGTGCCGGTCGCCTACGCCGACTTTCAGGGGAGGCTGCTGCGTGGGCGGGCCGTCGCTATCGGCTGCCCGAAGTTCGACGATTTGGAAGCGTACGTCGAGAAGCTGGCGGCAATGATCCGGTTGAACGACCTGCAGGAGATCCTCGTGGCGCGTATGGAGGTTCCGTGCTGCGTGGGGCTGGTGACGGCATTGCTGGAGGCGCAGCGGCGCGCCGGCGTAGACGTGCGTATTACTGAAGTTGTGATCGGGACGCGCGGCGATCTCATCGCCGAGCGTGAATTAACTTTTGATCGAACAGTCGCCTGCGGTCATCCGTCAGGCGCGTGACGCATCCATGAGAGGAGATCCGAATGTTCTGCAATCAGTGTGAGCAAGTGGCCCACGGCGTGGGATGCACCGATATGGGCGTGTGCGGCAAAGATCCGGACATGCAATCGCTCCAGGAGACGCTTCTGTACGGCGTGAAGGGCATGTGCGCTTACGCCCACCACGCCCGGCGGCTGGGCATGGTGGACGAGGAAGTCGACGCGTTCGTGGAGGAGGCCCTTTTTGCGACCGTCACGAACGTCAACTTTGACCTCGAGAGTCTCTTCGAGCTGGTGCTCGAATGCGGCAAGCACAATCTTCGGGTCATGCAGATGCTGGACGAGGGGCACGTGCAGCGATTCGGCCAGCCGGAGCCGACCACCGTTTACGAAGGCACCAAGGCGGGGCCGGGCATCCTGGTGACCGGGCATGACCTGGTGGACCTTCAGGATCTGCTGGAGCAGACGAAGGGGACGGGCGTGAGCGTGTACACGCACGGGGAGATGCTGCCGGCGCACATGTATCCGGAGCTGAAGAAATACGATCATCTGGTCGGGCACTTCGGCGACGCGTGGCAGAAGCAGCGGACGGAGTTCAGCCGCTTCACCGGCGCGGTGCTGGCGACCACGAACTGCGTCCTGATCCCGCGCGACGCCTACAAAGATCGCCTGTTCACGACGCGTGTGACCGCGGTGCCGGGCGGCAAGCGACTCAAAACGAACGACTTCAGTGAGGTCATCGAGTGCGCCAAACGCTGCCAGCCTCTGACGGACCACAAGGTGCGCGAGTCCACCATCGGCTTCCACCACACGGTCTTGACAGGCGTGGCCGACAAGATCCTGGACGCGGTGAAGGCAAAACGCCTCAACCACTTCTTCGTTATCGGCGGATGCGACGGCGCCGAACCGGGCCGCAACTACTTCGCACAGTATGCCGCGAACACGCCGCCGGATTCGATCATTCTGACGTTGGGGTGCGGCAAGTACCGCATTCGAAACGAGGACGTCGGCACGATCACGCTCGATGGCGTCGGCGAGATCCCACGCATCCTGGACATGGGGCAGTGCAACGACAGCTATGGCGCCATCCAGGTCGCCGTGAAGCTGGCCGACGCCCTCGGGTGTGGCGTCAATGACCTTCCTCTAACGATCGTGCTGAGCTGGTTCGAGCAGAAGGCGGTGGCCGTGCTGCTGACGCTGTTGTACCTGGGCGTCAAGGGCATTCGCATCGGACCTGCGCCGCCGGCGTTCGTGTCGCCCAACGTCTTCAAGATTCTGCAGGAGAAATACGATCTTCGGCTGACGAATACCGAGCCCATGGCGGACCTGCAGGGTGCCTTGGCCGGTGCGGGAGCGTAGCGGTTTATTAAGGAAGCGCTAAGGCCGGCGTCGCGTCGGCGGTCAAGCGCGTCAATTCAGGTATAGCAGGCAACGGGGGCCGACCGGCGGGCGGTCCCCGTTTTCTTTGCTGTCATGAGCCGCGGCCGGTGAACGCGCACAGCACGCGTAGCACCCAAGTGCGGCCCCGGGCGAGCGAGTCGTGACACCCACGGCCGAATACCGTTGCAAGCTGTCACGCACCCCGCAGAGCTATTCGTTACATCCAGCGACTTGCACGAGCGGCGCAATCAGGAGATGATAGAGTCTGGCCTGACAGGTCATCGCGAGCTCGGAATTCGGCGTGCCTGTTGTCAGAGGGACCGATGGCCGATTCGACCGGAGGCGAGGTCGAGGAATGTCCATGATTAAAGATCTGTTCCGGCAGTCGCCTTTTGAACCGCTCCGGCACCACATGAACATCGTCATGGAGTGTGTGGAGGTCGTCAGACCCATGTTCGAAGCGGTCTGCGACGGGCGACATGAGGAACTGTATTCGCTCGCCAAGAAGGCGTTCAAGCTCGAGCATAAAGCCGATCTGGTCAAAGACGAGATCCGTCAGACGATTCCGAAGCGGTTTTTCCTGCCCGTGTACCGAGGCGATCTGCTGGGCTATCTGAAGGGTCAGGACGACATGGCCGACTCGGTCGAGGACGTAGCGGCTTTACTGACCATGAAGAGACTGTCGCTTCCTTCACCTTTGGTCGTTCACGCGCTCGAATATGTGGACAAGGTCGTGGACGTATGTCGGCGGGCGCGGTCGATTTCGGATTACCTGCCGGAGCTTGAAGCGGGCGACATGGTGGGGGAAGAGGCCGAACATGCGCTGAAGATGGTGGGTGAAATGGAGCATGCGGAGTGGGAAGCCGACCGTCTCCAGCACAAGCTGTCGCAGGCCCTATTTGCCATTGAAGACCAGATGAAACCTACTGACCTGTTTCTCTGGTTCCGCATTTTCGGCGAGCTTGGACAACTTGCCAATTTTGCCGAGAAAACCGGCGACCGGTTGCGGCGCATGCTTTCGACGTAACGTGGCGAATTCTCCCAGGCACCGCCGGGGAGTTTGATGACCTTCCTCTTGCGAGTGGACACGCAGACCCCGACGGACCACCGCCATGATTGACTTCGCTTCCCTTACCCCCTTCCTCGGTGTGTCCTTAGTCATCGCCGTGACGATGCTTCTCTGGGACACGATCGAGGTGGGGCGTAACGACGCGGCCAACCTGGTCAACGCGGTGACCGGCTCTCGAATTCTGAATCGCAACGTCGCCGTGTATGTGGCGGGTGTTGCGGTCGTGGGCGGAGCGGTTCTCAGCTCTGATGTCATCGACACCGCTCGAAAGGGAATTTTCGATCCGACCGGCGTCGGTACGCTCCAGGCGGCACTGACGATTTACGTCTCGGTTTACATCGTCGACACGGTGCTGCTCTACTCATATTCGGCGTTCGGCATGCCGGTGAGCACGACGGCCTGCCTGGTCTTCGAACTGCTGGGCGCGGCGATGGCAATCAACATCGCCACGGTCAAATGGGGCAAAGCGGGGATTGTCATCAGCGGGATCGTCTGCTCGATCTTTTTGAGCGGGATTGCCGCGTTTGTCATCCAGCGTGCCGTGCGGGGGGCCATCCGCGATCGCACCACGCAATTGACCACCATGTTGCTTCACGGGGGCTGGGTCGGCGGCGGTCTGGCGGCGGGTCTGTGTTACTTCCTGTTCTTGAAGGGGATGAAGGACGTCGTCTGGATCAAGCAATTCAAGGCGTGGTTGCGATCGATCGGCGACCAGCCCGACGCGCAGGTCGCGGGCGTCGTGGCGTTCTTCTTTCTCTGGGGCTTTCTTGCGATCGTCATTCACTTGCTGCTGGTCATCTACCGGCAACGGGCCGCCAAGCTCCTGTTTCCGGTGCTGGCGGTCCTGGGCATGCTCGCGATGGCCTTTGCATTCGGACAGAACGACCTGGCCAATTGTGCGTCACCGGGGTTGTCGGCGTATATGCTCATCAAAACTCAGGACCTCAACATCGGGACGAAGGTACCCATCGCCTGGTGGTTGCTCCTCATCTGCGGTCTGCTCCTTGTCGTGGGCATGGCCACTCAGAACGCCCAGCGGGTCACCAAGGCTGAGATCTCGACGGGCAGCATGGGGGACCACGTGGCCTTGTGGGCGCCGCGATGGTGTCTTGGGCTGGCCGGGGCGATCTTGCGCTTCCGGACCGCGACTCCGGCGCTGGCGCCCCGGCCGAGCGTCACGGTGGGCGGCAAGACGATGCACTACGATTCATTGCGGGCCTGTGTCATCATGTCCGTGTCGGCGAGCGTAATCGCCACGGCGAGCAGCCTCGGCTTGCCGGTCTCGACGACCTACGTCGCGTTTGCGGCGGTGGTGGCGACCGGCATGGCGGACCGTATTTTCCAGCGGGGCGACGCCACACTGAAGTTGGGCCGTGCGATCTGGGTCGTATCGAGCTGGTTCATCTCGGCAATGATCGCCGCCATCGCGGCGGCGCTGGTCGCCACGGTGGTCTTGCATCTCGAGGCGATCGGGATCGTGCTCTGTGTCGGCATCAATCTGGCGATACGTCGCGTGTTGGCGAAACGGGCTGACGCACAGATGCAACGTGCCGAGGAGGAGGCGTTCGAGCGCAGGAGTCCGGAGGCCTTCGCGCTGGAGGAGGAAGAGGCATAATCGGACAACTCCGATAAAGTGGCGATACGGTGTCTGGCCCCCGATTCGCCGGCCGCATCCCAAGCGTATCCATTTACTCACGACTGTCGCACTGTGCGCAGTCTGTAACGCGCGCCCGAGCCCGGGGTGGGGTTCTTTCGGCGCCGCTATGGCCGAAACCACATCGGTCAAACAGACGATACAACCGTCGTGTCATCGTCGTGGGCGAGTTCTTGCGTAGATCGTCTGGTCCGTGGAGCCGCAGCCGGCGGGGGCTGGGGTTATCGGGCCGGCTCCCGACTCGCCGCGGAGCCGACCGCTCTGGCCTGTCTGGCGTTATCGGCGCACGAGGTCGGTCGTAACGCATGCGTCAAGGCTCTGCGGCGACTGGCCGACATGCAGCGGCCAGAGGGTAACGTTCCGGTCTCAATTGGACTGACCCAACCGAGCTGGACGACAAGCCTGGCTCTTCTGGCCTGGCAGCGCGGAGGCAACGAGGGCGAGGCTGATTACACCTTCGCTATCGACTCGGCCGTATCCTGGTTACTCGATGCCGCCGGGATTCCGGTGGAAAACAAGCCACCGTATCTTGGACACGACACGCATCTGATCGGGTGGTCGTGGGGGCCGGAAACGCATTCGTGGGTTGAGCCCACGTCGTATGCTGTTCTGGCGCTGCGTTCCGCGGGTCGCGCTCAACACGCGCGGGTTCGCGAGGGCGTTCGTCTGCTATTGGACCGGGTGGTGGATACGGGCGGCTGGAATTACGGCAACCCGTCCGTAATCGGGCGCCGGCTCCGTCCGTTTCCTGCCGTGACGGGCATCGCGCTGGCAGCACTTCAGGGCGAACCGCTGGACGATCGCATCCAACGCGCCGTCGCGTACCTTGTGCACGTAGTCCCCTCTCTGCGGGCTCCGATCAGCTTAGCATGGGCCATCATCGGGCTGTCGGCGTGGGACGCTCGTCCTATCGAAGCGGACCGCCTGCTCGGGCGCGCTGCGGAAAGGGCGGCCGGTGGTTCCAGCGATTGCCTTCATGACGCCTTGTTGTTGTTAGCCGGTGCGGACCGTTGCCCGTTGATATCGACGTCTGGGAGGACCGCGGATGTCTGATCCCCCAGACTCGCGACATAAATTCCGGGGCGGTCCGACGTGGTCGCGGCGGCAGTTCCTTCGCGCAGGTTCGGCGGCGGCGGTCGGCGGCGCGGCGGCGCTTCTGGCGCGCCGCCACGCGCGGAGCGACGATGGCACACATTCGGCAACGTTTATCGGCACGGCCACGGACTACGCGGTGCCTCTGGAACGCACCATTCTGGACGGGCTGGCGGCGCTCGGCGTCTCCCGCAATGCCGTTCGGGGCAAGTCGATTCTGCTCAAGCCGAACCTTGTCGAGACCGCTCTTGGAGCGCCACAGATCAATACGCATCCGGCTGTGGTCGTAGCCGCCGCCGAGGCTTTTCGCAGGCTGGACGCGCGGGAGGTCATCGTGGCGGAGGGGCAGGGCCATCGCCGCGACAGCTTGCTCGTGCTCGACGAATCCGGCATGGGCGACGCGCTGGCAGAGGCGGACCTGAGGTTCGTGGACCTGAACCATGATGATTTCAGGTCGATACCGAACCAGGGCAGTTGGACGCAACTTCGCGAACTGCACATTCCTGAGACTGTGCTCGGCGCGGACTGGGTCGTCTCGATGCCGAAGCTCAAGACCCATCACTGGACCGGTGTGACCGCAGCGATGAAGAACCTCTTCGGGATCATGCCCGGGCTGGTGTACGGATGGCCCAAGAACGTGCTGCACCATGAGGGGATCGAGCAATCCATCATGGACATCAACGCGACGGTGCGGTCGCGGCTGTCGATCGTGGACGGCATCATCGGCATGGAGGGTGACGGACCGATCATGGGGATTCCCAAGCGCGCCGGCTGTCTCATCATGGGGACCAACGCGGTCGCCGTCGATGCCACCTGTGTCCGCGTTATGGGTCTCAATCCCTTTGGCGTCCGTTACTTGCGACTCGCCCGAGGAGTGCTCGGCCCCGTTGGGGAAGAGGCCGTCGAACAGCGAGGCGAGAGAATCGAATCGGTTCGCACGCGTTTCGACGTGCTCAATCTCGATCATCTGCGCGGCGTGCGAGAGTCGTGACCCGCGTGCTCCGTCCACACCCATCCGTCGAGATCGCGGTCCGCCTCTAACCGGGCGCGGTCATTCGTGTCTCACTTTCGGAGGGGACGGCCCTGGTTTTCTTTCGGGAGATAGGTGTGTGATCGGCGTGGTGCTTTCCGTTGTGCTGGCCACGAGCGGTGGCTCGATGGAAGCCGAGGGGATCGGTAAACCGCCCGCGGGCAAATCGGGCGCGCAGGCACGTTTGATGGCCCGGCGGGCGGCGGAGGTCGTCGCCGTTCGGAATCTGGGCCGTGCCCGAGCCGGCGTGGAGACCGATCGGCGAAGCGGGCGGATCCACTGGTCGGGCGTGGTTCGCGGCTACCGGGTCAAGAGCGAGCAGGCCCGGCCCGACGGAACATATAAGGTCGTCGTGACGTCGCGCGGAACGACCAGTCCGATACGGCGCCCCCGAGGCCGGAGGACTCAGCGTCAATCGGACGATCCCTGAGTTGGCCGCCTGTCGCCCGCAGGCGCTAGCGGTGACGTGCACGAGCGGTCGCCCCAGAGGCTAGCCCAGAACCCATTTGAATTCAGCGAGGCACTGGCGGACAAGCCGCCAGTGGGACCCAACGACGGTTCCGGGTCGGGTTCGGCTGTTTGAACCGATATTTCCCACCCACACTGACTTCTCGTACGATCCGGTAATTCGCCCGTTAATCGCGTCTCCCTGTCCTTTCGCGGGCTTTAACAACAGTCTCAAAAGGCGAAAATCGTGACAGGGGCGCGAGATGCGCACCGTCTATTGGGGTGACGATGTCGATGCCGACGGCGCTGCCAGACGAATATGACGCCGAGCATCCGGTGATTGAGGCGATTCGCCAAGGTGACCGGTATGCGTTCGAGGAGTTCGCGCATCGCAACGGCGCATGGGTCCGTGCGGTCATCTTCGGCGTCCTCGGGCGGCGGCAGCATCTGGACGACGTCTGCCAGCAGGCATGGATGCGTTTTTGGGAGCAGCTTCCCAAGCTGCGTGACGCAAAGCGATGGCGAGCGTGGTTGTATCGCCTGGCTCGCAACGTGGCCCTCGACGCGGGTCGCGAGTTCACGCGTCAGAATCGACTCGTTCGGGGCGACGGCACGATGCCGATGGCCGCGTCGCCGTCGCATCGGGATGAGGTCGCCGATGGCGAGCGGAGGGCGATCGTCGTCGATGCGATTCAGTCGTTGCCGGCGCTCTATCGCGAGCCGTTTGTGCTTCGCCACGTGGAGGGTTGGAGTTACCGGCAGATCGGCGAAGTGATGGGGTTAGGCGAGAGCACGATCGAAACCAGATTGGTCCGAGCGAGAAGACTCCTGCGAGAGGCGCTGAAGGACAAGGTGTGATTGAGTATGTCGCATCCGGAAGACGAAAGAATTGAGCTTCTGATCACTCGGAAGCTGGACGGCACGATCAGCGACGAGGAACGGTTGGAGCTGGACCGGGCGGTGATGCGCTCGCCGGAGCACCGTCGCGTGCTGGAGGAGTCGGAACGCGTTGATGCGCTCTGTGCCGAGGCGTTGGCCGAGGAATTCAACGGGGGCGTGCGCAGCGTCGGCGACGTCACTGTGCAGCACAGGCGGTCTGAGCGGAGCGGATGGTACTGGTGGTGCCTTCCGGGCGCGATGGCCGCATGTCTGGGGCTGATCGTGGTGAGCGGTTGGTTCGCCAATGAGGAGGGCGAACGGCCGTCCTTCGTTGATCAGCAACCGGTTCCAGCGACGCGGACACCCTCTGTCGGGCCGGCGTTCGAGTCTGGTCCGTCGCAGTCGGCGAATGGAATCGGGCGGCCCGGGCCCATACGACGAGTCAGCACGGGTGCGGACGTGATGAACCGGCATCGCGACACCAGCGTCTACGGCATCGTCGGGGAAGACGGGCGGATTTACCTGATCGAGATCGAGCGCACGCGTACGTACCATTACCCGTTCGGGAACGCTGCGGTGCGCACGGCGCGCGAGGGCTTGTAGCAAAACGGTATTCTAAGGGCGAACACACGGCTGCAGAAAACGATAAGGAGCTAATTGAGATGAAGCTGGTACTCTGGAGTCTGATTGCAGGATTGGCGTCGAGCGCAAGCAGCAACGCGTTGGCGGCCGCGACGGGCGCCGCCGAGGAGAAGAGCGACGCCAAACAGGTCAAGCAGTGGGTTACGGCCGACGGCCAGGCGATCGTTCTTGACGACGAGGGCTCGGACGGACAGATGCACTTCGTATTCAAGGGGCTTGGCGAAGACGAGGAGGGCACCGTCCGGCACATGGTGATCACGGGAGAGGGAACCGTCGGGGCTACCGGCGAATCCGGTCAGGCATTTTTCATCTCGGAGTCCGGGGAGCGCGCGCCTTTGAATGTGACGGTGGTGGGCGAGGAGATCGACGAGAACGCCGGATGGCTCGGCGTTCAGATCGGACTGCCGGAGCCGGCGGAAGAGGGCGCGGTAACGCCCGAGGGCATCGTCATTCTGAACGTGATCGAGGGCAGCCCGGCGGAGTCGGCCGGTTTTCAGAAGGGCGATCTCGTGACGGAGATCGATGACGTGGACATCGGCAGCGATCTGGAGGGCTTCGTCCACACGATCCGCGATGCCGGCGTGGATGCGCGGGTCAAGTTCACGGTTCTGCGGGACGGCGAGCGCCGCACGCTGGCGACCACGCTGGCTTCCCGAACGGAGATGAAGCCGCTGAGCTGGGTGTTCGAGACGTTGCCGCACGCGATCATGAAGGACTCGCTTCGTACGCGAGCGAGGGTCCTGCTGCGTGGAGAGGACGGCGAGCTACTGTTCGGAGACCTTTCCAAGCTGGAGGATCTGCCGGAGATTCCCGCGCGGATTCTGAAATTGATGCCCAAGTCGGAGGGCAAGACGGTTCAGGTCTTTGTCAATGACGGCGGCACGACCATTACGACCGAGGTGACGACCGACGGGCAGACGATTGCCGTGGAGCGCACCGGAGAGGGCGAGATCGTCGTGACCCGTTCGAGCGAGGAGACGGGGGAACAGAGCGTCGAGCGATACGCGGACGAGGATGCGCTGGCCGCTGCGGATCCGGAAGCTTATGAGGTGTACAAGAATGTTTCGAGCAGAGTGGTTGTGGGCGTGGGCGGTGACATGCCGACGTTCAGCTTCGAAGTGGAGCTGGAGGATATCGACACGAAGGTTGAGGACGCCCTGCGCAATCTGAACGTCGAACTCCGGAGTCTCGATAACATCGACGAGCATCTGAAGGGCACTCTGCATAACTTGAACATCGAGCTCAAGGGCGGCGATGACAAGCTGCACGGCCTGTTCATCGGTGCCCGCAAAGCCTCGCGTACGATTCACGAGAACGCCGACGGCTCGATCGACGTGATCATCCGCAAGGGCGAGAATGAACTGGTGAAGCACTACCTCGACCTGGACGATCTGGCCGAGCGCAGCCCGGATGACTACGACGCGTATCTGGAGCTGCAGTCGGCTGAAGAACGCGAATAGTCTGCCTGGCGCGGCTTTCACAAGAGTCTGAAGATTGGAAACGGGCGACGGCGACAAGCCGTCGCCCGTTCTGTTTGCTGTATGCGAAGCTTACGGCTTTCGACACGGCAGCGAATCGCCGACGATGTGACGAATAGATGGGTCGATCGTCGACTTCCGCCGGATACTCGTTAATACATTCCGAATGCACGCTGGAAGACGGCGAGGTCGTGGAGATCGACGTCGTCATCGCAATCGAGAATACAAGGCCGGCAGGTCTGCTCGCCGACGGGCGCGCCAGCGCTGGTGAGGCAGTCGACCATTTTCAGCCAGTCGTCCAGGTCCACCGCGCCGCTGTGATTCGCGTCCCCAAGCACTTGGCAAGCATCATCGAA
This sequence comes from uncultured Phycisphaeraceae bacterium, assembly GCA_964574815.1. Taxonomy (GTDB): domain Bacteria; phylum Planctomycetota; class Phycisphaerae; order UBA1845; family UBA1845; genus CAZNPL01. Next base: position 85,210 of record CAZNPL010000004.1, on the reverse strand, counting down.
CAGGTCACCGTTGCAGTCGATGCCGCATGCCGAACCGGGGCCGCCGGGTTCCCCCCGCCGTCGGAGGCAATTGGCCACCGTGTAATCCTCGCACGACCCGTCAGAGAAACAGCAGGCTTCGGGCTGCGCACAAGTGTGAGTTGCACAAGTGGCATCGGGCGCGTAAGTGATGCCGCCCTGGGCAAAACAGTCTGCCTGCAGCAGATCCTGACAGCTCCCGTCCTCGAAACAGCAGGCCCCCAGCAATACTGTGCAGTCGACGTTGTCGCACAAACTTCCGTACTGCGGCATACCACCCTGGGCAATGCACTCGTTGGGCGGCAGGTCCTGGCAGGACATGTCGGCAAAACAACATGCGGCGGGCGGTTGGGGGCAGTTCGTGCCGGCACATGTGGTGCCGACCCCTTGTGCCACACCTCCGCCGCCTGAGCACTGTGCCGCAAGCAGATCCTCGCAGTGCCCGTCGTCGAAACAGCAGGCCTCCGGTTGCGGGCAAGTGATGGTCGCGCAAGTGGTGTCTGCACCTTGCGGGATCCCGCTCTGATCGAGGCACGTGGCGGACGCCAGATCCTGACATGATCCGTCAGCGAAACAGCAAGCCTTCTGCGGCTGAGGGCAATTCACGGTTTCGCATGTGGTTCCGCTGCCTTGCGGGCTGCCGCCCAGGCCTGAGCACTCCTCGGGCGGCAGGCCCCCGCACGTGCCATCATCGAAGCAACACGCCTGGGGTTGTGAGCACGTCGTCGCCGCGCAAGTTGTGCCGCCGCCCTGGGGGAAGCCGAACTGATCCCAGCAGGTATCGGGTGACAGGTCCTGGCAGGATCCGTCGCGCAGGCAGCAGGCCTGCGAGGATGACGGGCAGAGAAGAACATCGCAGGTCGCCCGCGCTTCCTGTTCCACACCGCCTAAGGCCACGCAGTCCTCAGGCCACAACTGGTCGCATGTTCCGTCCGGCAGACAGCAAGCCGGCTTGTTCACGCACGTGACCGCGAGCTGACCGTTTCCTTGCGCCCCGCCGTAACCCCCGATGCGTATCGCGTAATCCCACCCTTCGTGGACCTCGAACGTAACCTGAGATTGGAGACCACAGCCATCGTCGTCGCACGCGAGCAGACCGCCCAACGCGGCGCCACATCTGCACGAACTGTACACTGCCACCTTCGTGTCGTACTCACTGTCGCACAAGCTCACGGTGGCCCTGCCTTCGCAGGACGACGTGTAGCAGAACCAGATGTCCGATTCCACGTGCGTGTAGCCGGAGAAGTTGCAGCCGAAAGGTTCGTCCGGGCCGTCGGTCGTGGCCTCGATGTTTCCGAAAGGAATGCCTCCCTCAGTTACGGGAATGGCTTGGACGCAATCGTCGTTTGACGGCAGCACCCGCAGTGTGACGGTGAACTGCCCCGGCGGGTCGCCGGACTGGTCGTGCACGGCGATTGGAATGACGAAATCGCCGCTCACCTCAGGGGTCCCGAAGATGGCTGCGAACCGGATGAAACGCAGACCGCGCGGCAATTCGGCTTCGACCTCGTAGGGCGGGCATCCTCCGGCGATCGGTATGACGGCCTCGTAGTGCTGCCCCTGCGTCGCATCGGGGAGCGCAACGCTCGACAGCGATAAGGGGGCCGGCGTTTCCTGAATCCGTAGGGGGAACGTGCCATCAAGCGCCGAATCAGCGCTGAGATTGGCCACGCGGATCCAGAAGTCCTGCCCGACGGTTGTCTGAGCGCTCACGGTCGAGCGGCCAAGACACGGGGCCGTTGGATCAAAATCGCAATCCAGCTCCGTGCCGCCGCACGCATCGTAGACGCTCAGGACGGTCTGGTGGAGCGAACCGATATCCGGCTGGCAGGTGTCGATCAGAACCACTCCCTCGCAAGCCGCTCGATAGCGATACCACACATCGTCGTAGCTGGCCGAGCAGCTCGCCGTGGTGTCCCAAGTTGCTCCGGTGTTGTCTCCGATGATCTCGGCCGGAGCGCCTGGTGCAATGTGTAGGGCATCCTCACAACTGTCGTTGGGCGGAGCACATGCGCCTGCCGATGGTGTGCACGAGCCGCCATCCCAAAGCTTGAGGCCGAAGTTGCGCGAGAGGGGGGGGGCATCTCCGTGAACGAGTATGTGGTACACCGCACCCCATTGCGAACACCAGGAGACACTCGACCCCAAAACCTCGGGGTAGTGGTAGTCGTCGTTGGCCGTCACGCAGTTGAGTCCCCCGCACCCTCCGCAGAAAACGCTGAGCTTCGTATCGTAGCCCGTCCAGTCGAGGGTATCAGCGACGATGATGCGGCCAGTCCCAAGCACCTTGTACCACACGCCCGGCCCCTCCTGGCGTACCTGGTCGCACACGGGAGTAGACTCGACTGTTGCATGCGTCGTCGTACCGAGCGTCAGGACGGCTTCCTCGTTCGGACCGGGCACGTCCACGATAAACGCGTCATCGCACTCGTCGGTGTCAGGTAAGAACTGAGTCCTCAACTCGAAGTCCACGCCCGGCGATGTGTCGCCCGCCTTCTTCGCCACACGGATCAAATAATCTCGGCCGGCCGCTATACGTACGTGCTCCGGGCGAATGCACGGCAACGTCCCCTCGCACGGCGGACCGGCGCAGTCATCTGCGCAGTAGACCGTGGTGGCACCGCCGCCAGGACAGGGCGCGTCGTGGACAGACAGGTCCAGGGTCTGAACGGGGTTCGGCTGCGAGGTGGTACCGCAGGTCTCGAGATACAGGTAGCCGTCCACCGGCGCACTGAACGAATACCACACATCCGGCCCGTGTTCGAACTCACACGCGCTCGCGCCGTCAACGGTCGCGTCGCGCAGGCTGCCTAGCGTGGTTTTGACTCGAGTGTCGGCAACCGGCCCCCCGCCGAGCCATTGGGCAAACGCGCAGGCGTCGTTGGGTTGCGGGTTCCTCAGATCGGCATGCCAGAGCCACAATTGGCCTTCCGGGTTGATTCCCAGACCGGCGATGTCCTTGCCATCCGCGGAGACCATGCTGACGCCCAGATCCCAACCCGCGATGTCGTCGCCAAGCCTGACCGACCGCAGCAGCGTCTCAAGCGAAATTGGCGAATAGCCGAATGACTCCAACCACACGGCGCCCCTGCCACCCGAGGTGCCAACTATCATCGATCCATCGTGCGACGCGGCGTCCGCTGCGCCCCACGCATCATCCCCTAGGAGCGGAAGTGGCCCGGGCGCCTGGGTCGCCGTATCCCAGCGTATGGGAACGACGTTTGCCCCGTCATAGAGATGCCCGACGGCCACCGACCCGTCACCGGACACCCCAACAACGGCATTGCAACTGATGTAAGAGAAATTGTCATCGGGGGTCCAGAATTCTGGGCATGAGGAGGAAGACAGGGTTTGAAGCGGATACATCTCACCGTTGATCCAGACAAACGGGCGCCAGTAGTCGTGGATCTCTCCGCTCTGCCCGACGATGACCGATCCGTCCGCGGACACGGCAAGCGCAAAGGCGTCATCGTCGTTGAAGATCGGGCTTAACGGCAGAGAGCCCAAGTCCTCAGGCCATCCGTCGACCCATCTGACGGCGTGGACCCATTCGACCATGTAGTAGAGGCGGAACTCGTCTTCCCAGAGCGCGCCGACTGCAACCGAGCCGTCGGCCGTCATATCCAGGGGATATGCATGGTGGGTGTACATCCACCGCGGAAGATGGGTGAAGGTGCCGTTCTCCCATCTGAAGCCCGAGATAAGCTGAACCTCGTAGCCGATTCCAAGCGGATGATAATGACCCGTCAGAGACGATCCCGCGACGATCGAGCCGTCGGCCGACGTGGCGCACGCCATACTCCATGGGCTCGGATGATCCTCGTCAGGCTCGATGGGATCGTAGTGGCCCAGCCACTCGATCTGGCCGGTGTCCGCCGACCAGCGGAAGGCCTCGCACCAGCCGTTCCCGGAATGAGCGCGGGAGACGATCGTCCTCCCCTCGGCCGAGAGGTCCGTGTTGCCAAACTGGATTTTGTAGAACGACCCCCCCGAGACGCAGCCCCACTTGACGACGGGTTGAAACTCCGCGGCCCGCGCCAGGCCTGGACCACAGCTCAGAGCAAGAACCCCCAAGGCCAGCATTTGCGTTCGTTTTCTCATGCGTTCGATCTCCCCGGCGGATATCGCCGTGGACGGCCGATAACGTCTCTTCGAGTGACCTGCCCCTCGGTTTCCTTGTTTCCGCCGGTCTCACACGCGATAATCAGACCAAGGTCACGACACGTAACCTCATTTTCTCGCCAGAATTCTGGGGTCCGAGGTGGCGCCCGGCGACGCTGACATTACCCAACTCCTCATGGACGCCCGCGAGGGCGACAGCAGGGCGGCGGATGAGCTCCTGCCGCTGGTTTACGACCGTCTGCGAGCGCTCGCCGAAGAGTTGATGCAGCAGGAGCGCCCGGGCCACACACTCCAGGCGACTGCACTCGTCCACGAGGCTTACTTGAAACTGGTGGATCAGAAGCGCGCCGAATGGCAGGACCGGGCCCATTTCTTTGCCGTCGCCGCTCAGGCGATCCGACGGATTCTTGTCGATCACGCTCGAGGCCACGGACGGGCCAAACGCGGGGGCGGGAGGATGAGGCTCACACTGAACGAGGAGCTTGCCGCCGCGTACGACAACGTCGTAGATGTTGTTGCGCTCGACGAGGCATTGACGGAGCTCACGCAGAGCCATCCTCAGCATGGGCGAATTGTTGAAATGCGTTTCTTCGCCGGGCTGACGATCGAGGAATCCGCAACGGTTCTGGGTATGTCGGCACGGACGGTCGATCGGCATTGGCGATATGCGCGGGCCTGGCTCTACCGGGCCTTGTCAGGCGATGAGATACGCTGGCCGACGGAGTCCGACCATGGCGTCTGATTCGATCCGGGACCCGGCAGAGGTGTTCGAGGAGGCCGTCGGGCTCGACCCGTCGAAACGCGCCGCGTTCCTGGAGCGTGCTTGTGCGGGAGACAGTGCTCTCCGCGCCGAGGTTGAATCTTTGCTGGCCGCCGACGAACGGGCGGATGGTTTTCTCGCCTCACCCCTTCGTGCCACGGCGTTCTCACGTGCCGCAACCGACCCGGCGGCAGCGATCATCGGTCAGCGGATAGACCGCTACACCGTGCTCCAGGTCATCGCCTCGGGCGGGATGGGAACGGTTTATGAGGCCATGCAGGAACACCCCGCGCGGCGCGTGGCGCTGAAAGTTCTGCGGGCCGGCCTCGCGTCCCGGGGCGCGCTGCGGCGCTTCGCGCACGAGGTCGAGATCCTGGCCCGGCTGCGGCACCCGGGGATCGCCCAGATCTACGAGGCCGGCGTCCACGAACAGGCCGGTGGGACTCCATACTTTACCATGGAGTACATTCCCGGGGCCAGAACGGTTACGCAATACGCCGATGAGCACGCGCTTTCGACGCGCCGGCGATTGGCCTTGTTCGCCAAGGTGTGCGACGCGGTCCATCACGGGCACCAGCGTGGCGTGATCCACCGGGATCTGAAGCCGGGGAACATCCTCGTCGACGAAGCGGGGCAGCCCAAGGTGATTGACTTCGGTGTAGCCCTGGCGACAGACGCAGACATGACGATAGCGACGCTTCAGACCGACGTCGGGCAACTCGTCGGGACGCTGCGGTACATGAGCCCCGAGCAGTGCCAGGGCGATGCCGCGAATGTCGACACGCGTTGCGACGTCTACGCCTTGGGCATGGTCCTGTACGAGTTGCTGACTGGCGAACTCCCGTACAACTTCGGGACCGCCACGCCGTTTGAAATCCCGCGGGTCATTCGCGAAGAGGAGCCGCGAAGGCTGTCGTCGGTCAACGTCTCCTTGCGCGGCGACGTGGAGACCATCGTACTCAAGGCGCTTGAGAAGGACTGCGCCCGCCGCTATCAGTCCGCGTCCGAACTGGCGCAAGACATCCGCCGATATCTCAACAACGAGCCGATCGAAGCAAAGCGACACCGCACATGGTACGTGCTGGGCAAGACACTCTCGCGTCACCGGATCACCGCGACCGTGGCCGGAGCCCTGCTGCTTCTCGTCATTGCCGCGGCCATCGCGCTGGGCTTCATGTACCGGACGGCGGACCATCAGAGAACCCTCGCCGAAAGGGCTCGCCGGCAGGCCGAGCGTACCACGGAGGCTCTGCACGTCAGCGCGTACTTCAACACGATCGCGCTCGCCCAGTCCGCCTTCGACTCGGCGAATGTGGTTGTGTTGAACGAACTGCTCGAAAGGTGCCCCGACCGCCTGCGCGGGTGGGAGTGGTACTATCTCAAGCACCGATCTGACGACAGTATCAGGGCGTTGCGCGGCCACCGGGGGTCCGCCATGACCGTGGCCTTCAGCCCCGACGGCAAGCTGATCGTGTCCGGCGGGGAAGACGGAGTCCTTCGACTCTGGGACGCCGAAGGGGACGCGGCGCTGCGGACGCTGCACGGGCATGGGTCAATCATCACAGACGTCGCCGTCTCATCCGACGGGTCTACATGCGTCTCGGGAAGCTACGACAAGACGGTACGGGTCTGGGACTGCGCGAGCGGGGACATGCTCCACGCACTAACTGGCCACCAGGACACGGTCACTCGTGTTCTATACACCGCCGATGATCGAAACATCGTTTCAGGTGACGCGGACGGGCGAATAAGGGTCTGGGACTCGTTGACGGGCGCATTCGTCTCCGAGCTCGCCGGTCAGGAGACTCGCATCTCAGCCCTGGCGCTCGCTTCCGACGCTCGCACCCTGGCGGTCGGTACGACCAACGGGTCCATTGAGATTTGGGATATGGCGTCGCAAACCGTCAGACTGCGCATCTCGGCACACGACCGCCGCGTGAGTTGCCTTGCCTTCGATGACGACGGGCAACGCCTCTACTCCGGATCATGGGACCGGTCCATGAAGGTCTGGGACGCGCAGACGGGCACACTCGTCATGCCGCCGATCAGGCACGGCACGGAGGTAAACGCCATTGCTCTGAGCGCGGATGCGCAACGCGTGGCGATTGCGGACGCCACGACCGTACAGTTGCTGGATATAGGCTCGGGTGAGACTCTGCGGAAGTTTCTCGGACACCAGCACACCGTGAACGCGGTGGCGTTCTCACCCGATCAGACGCGTCTCGTGTCAGCGAGCCACGATCGTTCCATCAGGGTCTGGGACATCAATCGACGCTGCGGTGCGCTCGTCGCGGCGCGGTATGACGGGCACATCGAGTCTCTGGCCTGCTGCCAGCGCCCGCTTGGAAGTGGACTGATGGCCGTTTCCGCAGATCGCGGTCGAATTGATCTATACGACGCTGATTCCATGCACCGCATAAAGACCTTGGATGGTCACAGCGGATGGGTTCACGCAATGGCCTTCAGCCCGGCCGGGGATCGATTGGCCACGTGCGGTTCGGACGGGGCCGTCAAGTTGTGGAGCGCGCCGGAAGCGGAGGAGGTTCTAGAGTTATCCCGGTCCGACACTTCGAAATTGAGTGTCGCCTGGTCGGCGGATGGCAGGTTGCTTGCGGCAGGTTCGTCGGATCATTCCGTCAGCATCTGGTCTACTGCGACGAGTGAATTGATACAGAAGATGCAGGCGGGCGATGCACCCGTCTGGTCCGTCGAATTCGCGCCCGACAGTGGCAGGCTGGTGACGGCGTGCCGGGGCCGCAGCGTCAAGATCTGGAATGTCGCAACGGGACGGCCCGAAATGACGCTCGCCGGGCACACGGATATCGTTCGCGTTGCGAGGTTTTCGCCCGACGGATCCCGTATCGTAACCGGTGGTGACGACTGGACCCTCATCATCTGGGATCCCTCAACAGGTCGAGCCGTTCATCGGCTCAAGGGCCATCGCCATCGCATACTTGACGCGGCGTTCTCTCCCGACGGAAGTCGGATCGTCTCCGCTTCGTACGACTGTTCGTTGAGAATCTGGGACACTGAAACGGGCCAGCACGCGCTGACGCTCTCCGGCCACGACTATCCTGTGACCTGTGCCGTGTTTACACGCGATGGTCGCCGCATTCTATCCGGTAGCGACGATAATACGGTGCGGGTTTGGGATGCCGGTCCGATGTTCCCATCCGCGAACGCGCCGACGTCCCATTGAATCAGCAATCCGTTCCGCCTGCGATCGCATCCAAGCCAGAGGGCATGCTCGATGCGTGGGCCGCTCCGTAACTGTCTTTGGGCGAATCAAAACCCAAGACACGGCGGAAACTTACCCCGATTCGTTCTGGACGGTGTGGGGCCTGGGAAACTCTTCTTCGTCAGCGGGGCAGAATCGTCGTGACGGCGAACGTGCCGCCTTCGGTCGTCACAACGGAGATCGAGCCGCCGAGAAGATTGACAAGCTTTCGGCAGAGGGGCAGGCCCAGTCCGCAGCGACGGGCGTCGGCGTCTGAGGTTTGCGAGGTGTCGCCGCGCCAGAATCGGTTGAAGACGCGCTCGGCGTGCTTTTCGGACACGCAACTGCCAATGTTGACGATCCGCGCTTTCACGTGCCCGTCGGCGGCCTCCAGCGAGATCGTTAGCTGCCCACCGGCGTTCGCATAGGTGACCGCGTTGTCCAGGAGGTTGTCGAGTACCAGTCGGACCTTGTCGCGATCGGTGGCCACGCGGCATGCGTCCGGTAGATGAAGGTGCACCTCGAGGTTGCGCTCGGCGGCTCGGTGCAGAGTACCGCACGTACAACAAGATACAGGGCAAATGCGGAGGCCGCCAGAACCAGCCCGGTTCCGACGGTCGTTCCCAGCAGCACGCGCGCCCGCAGGCTTTTCATCGATCGTCTGGTCCCAGGAGATATCCCTGACCGCGGCCGGGATTTGATCAAGCGTCACTACTTTTTCACCCGTGTCCTGCGCCCGAACGGTCAGCGCCAGCCCACCGGCCACACACATTCCGGTCACCAATAGCGCGCTTGAACTTGTTCTCATAACATTCTTCTCGAACCTGTCCGCCTTGACGGCGGTGCCGGTCCACGCCGAGCCGGTCCTACCGCCGATCCGACTCGCCAGCATATGCGCCCGAACATTAAAAGACGATGAAGGCATATCGGTCTTTCAGCGCGAACATCGCGCTGGTCTGTGGATCCCGCTCGGGCGATGCGATTCTCGGCGGGAGGCGTGTTGGGGTGGCGAGGACGTTTTTGGGTCGTTCGTGGCAGACCAGCGTCGTTTTTCGGACCGCGCGGCAGCGAGTCGCCGCAGCTCCGGCGCGCTTCACGATCGCAATGCCCGGCAGAATTTGCGTTCGTCACAAGCCATGACAAGTCCATCCACGCCGCCGTAATGATCGAATTATCACTCGTGGCGTGCGTCGTCATCTTTTCTCAGATGCGGGGAATCGGTCGGTGGAAAAAACTTCCGAATCCGTTTGCCCACCGGGAAGTTGTTTCTTAGGTTTCCTTTGTCGGCCGAGACAGACGAACTGATCTCGTTTCGGAGTCGACGCATCGTATCGAGGGAGCGCATCGGAGAGTTTTCCGTCCGCCGCAGCCGGCCGTTATCAGGCGTGCGGAGCGCACATAACGACGCAACGTATACCGGGTTGCAGGAGGCAGCCGGTCATATTCACTCACGACCCTCGGAGGTTGGAGTCAAGAGGAGGGCAGCGCTGCAGTCGCGGAGCGAGCGGCGCTGATCGGTTACCCGGAGGAGCCGCACAAGCCGGCTCGAGGGGGTCTGAGAAAGGAGCTTTGCCGTGAAGAAATTCTGGGAGTTTTTGCGGAGTGAGGATGGACCGACCGCGACCGAGTACGCGGTGATGCTGGCGTTGATCATCGTGGCGGCCATCGGGGCGATTCAGCTCGTAGGCACCAAGGTCTCATCGACGTTTACCGACGTCGAGGCCGCACTGCCGACCGTCGGCACGGGCTCGTAGTGATTACGAAGCCGCCCATCGCCCTTGTTCATGGAGGACAAGCGCGGTCGAGGATCGACGGGGTGATAAGGGTTTGTTGAGGAGTTCGGCGGGTGGGTGTCGTCCGAAACGGCGAATGCCCACCCGCCTTCTTGCAAATATCGAGACGTTCGGCGGGAAGCGACTCGGGGACCAGGCGCCGATCGCCGATGTTGAAAGGCCTGCGAACATCGACGGGGGACGACGATGCTGTCTGGTTATTGGGGAGTAGCGTGTGCCGTTCTGGTGCCTGCGGTGCTTCTGGCGTCGTGGATCGATTACTCCCAACGAAGGGTGCCGAACTGGCTGAACGCGGCGTTGGCGGCGGCGGGCTTCGTCGCGCAGGGCGCCTATTTCGGTTGGTCCGGCTTGTCGGCGGGCGTCCTTGGGATGTTGGTGGGCCTCGGCGTCCTCATATTGCCGTGGGCGATGCACGGGATGGGGGCGGGCGATGTCAAGCTCATGGCGGCCGTCGGCGTGTGGTTCGGTCCGTGGATGACTTTGGTGTCGTTCGCGTTGGGTGCGGCGATCGGCGGCGTGATTGCCGCGGCCATGATTGTGTGGCGCCGTCGTGTGGCGGAGGCATGGGGCAACCTGGGGCTGATTCTGATCAAGCTGCGGTCTCGCGACACCATGTTCAGCGAGTTCGGCAGCGCGAAGTCATTGGGTCCGTCGCCGCAGCTTCTGCCGTACGGGGTGCCATTGACGATCGGTTCCCTGATCGTGTTAAGCGGCCGGGTGTTCGGCTGGTGGGTGGTGTGACATGCGACGCACGAGAAAAGCGTTAATCAGGCGGGCGGGCAGACGGCGGCGCGGTGCGGCGATCGTGGAGTTTGCGGTCGTTCTGCCGCTGCTTTTGGTGCTGCTGTTCGGGATCATCGACTTCGGGTGGATCTTCATGGTTCGCCAGACGTTGACGAATGCGGCTCGCGAAGGATGCCGCGTCGCCGTGCTGCAGACGGCGACGTCCGAACAGGTGGCAAACAGAGTCCGCTCGGTGATGGAGCCCACCGGGTATGCGGAGGGCACCGACTGGACGCTCACGACCTCGGCAATTGATGCCGAAGTGCAGTGGGTGCAGGTGAGCATGCCGGTCGACCGATGCACGCTTGTCGGTTTCGTCGTCCAGGGCGGCTACAGCCTGACCGGCAGGAGCTCGATGCGTAAAGAGGGCGTGGCCGGCAGCTGACGCGTCGCCGCACCGGATTGAACGAAGGCGAATTCGTTGCAGCCGGGCGACGCAGGGCTGAACGGAGAAGATGCGACAAGACATGGCACGTGGGAGCGAACGGCGGGCCGGCTCGAGTTGAGTCGGCCGCCCCCGCGTCGTCCTGTGGGAGCACACGATAGCGAGCAGAGCGATGAAAAAGGGAACGATTATTCCGTTGGTTCTGGGCCTGGGCCTGGGTGTTGTCGCAATCAAGTTTTTCCTCAGCAATATTCAGAAGGCAAGGGCCGATGCGCGAAGCGAAGTCGTGCCGGCCGTCGTCACAGTGGACGACATACCGGCGACCGCAGAAATCACGCCCGCCATGCTGAAGGTCCTCGAAACGCCGGTGACGCCGTTGCTGGGTCGAGACAGCTTTCAAAAGTCGGAGGATGTGATCGGTCGCGTGGCGCAGACGACGATCCCACGCGGTTCGATCGTGCGCGAGGAGCTGTTGGCCCCCAAGGGCACACCTTCGGGCCTGATGGTCCGTATTCCCAAGGGTTACCGGGCCGTCTCGGTCAAGATCAACGAAGTGTCCGCGGTAGGCTACCAGCTTCGCCCGGGCACGTTCGTCGACGTGATTGCCGTGATGCGCGTCGGTCGCGCGAACGAACTGGTGAGCCGCATCATTCTCCAGCAGGTCAAGGTCGTAGCCGTGGGGCGCATGCTTTCTTCCCCGAATGATGACGGCGGCAAGTCTAAGGCGGCGCAATCGGTCACACTCCTGGTCAAGGACTCGGACGTGCCGAAGCTGCACCTGGCTCAAACGGAGGGGAAGATCACGCTGGCGATGCGAAGCCCCGATGATACGATCGAATCCCCTCCGGGACACGCCAGCCGAAGCGAGATCCTGGGCCTGAAACCGCCACCGCTTGCCAAGCCGGTGGTCAGCCAGTCTCTGACAAACTTCCCCATGGAGCCGGAGGAAAACTACGACCTGACGGTGGTTAACGGTAAGGGCCAGATGGCCACGCACTCGTTTAGCGGACGCAATTCCACCCGTCGTGCGGACACCGACGGCCCCACGGCACACAGAACGCCGCGGCGTCCGCTCCCCGTGCCTCGACCGCCGACCGCGGAACGAACGGACGACGATGCGCCCGAGCGGGTTTCCCCGAATTAAGAGAACTGTTCGGCGGGCCAAGACAAGAAGGGCGTTCGAGCTTCTCGCGGCGCGTTTGGTGCGGGCGTGCGAAAGCACGTAAGACCGGCCGCCGGCTCGCAAACGGAAGATCGGCGGACGTGGGCATGGGGCACGGACGATCATGATTTCGGGGAGTGGAGTCACGGAACATCCGCAAACCGCCGGAACCGGGCACCGTCCGATTAATTCGGAGCTCAAGTGCCGCCAGCCAAACGACGTCGGAATCGAGCGGCGTCCTGGAAGGGCCGATCTAGGAGAAAGGCCACTGGATTGCAGATCGGGGCCGATTCCGCCGCGGCGGCGTGGGAGCACTGGCCATGGGCGTGCTTAGGACAATCATCTTCAACGCCGACGAGTCATACGGACCGTCGTTGCGCAGCACGCTCACGTCCTTCGATTCGGTGCGGATCGTTGCGGAAGTCGAGGACCCGGCACTCCTGACGCAGGCGGTCCAGCAGTTTCCCGCCGAAGTGCTGATCCTCCATCTGGATCCGAACCCGGACGGCCTGATCATGATCGGCGGCGAGCTCGCGGCCAACCATCCCGGCTTGGCCGTCTTCGCGCTGAGCGAATCGACGGACGGTCAGTTGATCCTGTCGGTGATGCGGCGCGGTTTTCGAGAGTACATCACCAAGCCGATCGACCGCGCCAATCTGGAGGATGCATTCGGGAAGATCATCCACCAGGTCGACGAGCGTGGACCGACCGGGAAACTCATCACGGTTCTCGGTTCGGCGGGAGGCGTGGGGGCAACGTTGCTGGCGACGAATCTCTCGGCGGAACTTGCGTCGTTGACCAACGGTCGCGTGACAGCGGTTGATCTGGATTACCGGTTCGGGCAGCTCGCCACCATGTTTGACGTATCGCCTCAGCACACAATCGCGGATCTGACGCAAAGTCCCGAGGCGATCGAACCGCAGGTGATCGAGCGGGCCCTCGTTCAGCACTCGACGCGTGTGCACGTACTGAGTGCTCCAAGCCACTTTGTCCAGTCAGACAACATCACGGCCGCCAACTGCGTCGGAGTGCTGACGTCGCTTCTGTCGATGAGCGAATACGTCGTCGTTGACGGTCCCAATCGATATGACGTGGGGGCATCGGCGATCCTGGACGTGTCGGATCTGACGCTCCTGCTGGTGCAGCTCATGGTCCCCAGCGTCCGCAACGCACAGCGTATCCTGCAGGGGATGCGCGAGGCCGGCTTCAACCTCGACCGCACCAAGGTGATCTGCAATCGAGCGGGCAAGGAGGCGGGGCCGTTAGTCACCGCGGACGTCGAGACGACCTTACAGAAAAAGGTATTCGAGACGATTCCGGACGACTGGCCGGCGGTGAGTTCGGCCGTCAACCTTGGCGAGCCGCTATGTCTGCGGGCGCCGAAGAGCAAGGTCCGGCAATCGATTCGGCAGCTTGCGGAGCGCATCCACTCACCGGACGACACAATGTCTGAGCGGGAGCCGCCTCGCAAGAGCGGCAAGCTGCTGAGCAAGATCTTCAGCGAGGCGTAATGCCCGCTGCGGATAACGCGCCGGACCGGACGGGGCGAAGGAAACAAGGCCACAGCAGGATAGCGGCGAAGTCGGATTTTTGGGGAGGGGTGATTTATGTTCGGGAATCGCAACGCCATTCTGACGTCGAAGAAAGCGCCCCAGGCGCCGGCCGCGACGCCCCCGGCGCCAACGGCGCCCCCGGCGCCAAGGAAGGACCCTCCCGGCCCCCGACAGTCCAAACCCGCCCGGGCCAAGCAGGACGCCTTCAACGCGTTAAAAACGAAGATTCACCGCAAGTTGGTCGAGCAGCTTGACCTGACCGCCCTGGAGGGTGACGACCAGTCGCTTCGCGCGACGGTGGGCGAGGTGGTCGCCCAGTTGGCCGAGCAGGAGGACACCCTGCTCAGCTATAACGAGCGCAAGCGACTGGTCAGCGAGGTGCTCGACGAGACCTTCGGGCTTGGGCCTCTGGAGGTGTTGCTGGCCGACGCCACGATCAGCGACATACTGGTCAACGGACCCCAACAGATTTACGTCGAGCGCAACGGCAGGCTGGAATTGACGGAGGTTCAGTTCCGCGATGACGGCCATCTCATGCACGCGATCGACAAGATCGTCAGCTCGGTGGGCCGCCGGTGCGACGAGGTCTCGCCGATGGTCGACGCGCGGTTGAAGGACGGGAGCCGCGTGAACGCCGTCATTCCGCCGCTGGCCATTGACGGGCCGAGCATCTCGATCCGTCGCTTCGGAGCGGACCCCATCACGTGGGACGACTATCTGCGATTCAACAGTTGCACCGAAGAGATGCGCGACTTCCTGAAGGCGGCAGTCGTAGGGGCGCTCAACATCGTGATCGTCGGGGGAACCGGTTCCGGTAAGACGACACTGTTGAACAACCTTTCGTCTTTCATTCCCGTTGAAGAGCGGATCGTCACGATCGAGGACGCCGCGGAGCTTCAGCTTCGACAACCGCACATCGTTCGCCTGGAGTCGCGGCCTCCGAACATCGAGGGCAAAGGTGCCATTCGCATCCGCGATCTACTCATCAACGCCCTGCGTATGCGTCCAGACCGGATCGTCGTCGGCGAGTGCCGCGGTCCGGAAACGCTGGACATGCTTCAGGCGATGAACACGGGTCACGACGGCTCGCTCACCACCGTGCACGCCAACAGTACGCGGGATGCCGTCCAGCGTGTGGAGACGATGGTCATGATGGCGGGGTTCGAGCTGCCGGTCCGTGCGATCCGGCAGCAGTTCGCATCGGCCATCCACCTGCTGGTGTCGGCCCAGCGGTTGCCCGGTGGATCGCGAAAGATCACGACCGTGACCGAAGTCCAGGGGATGGAAGGCGACATCATCACGATGCAGGACATTTTCAAGTTTGAACCGCTGGGTGCTACCGAAGGCGGGCAAGTATACGGACAGTTCATAGCAACCGGGCTGCGGCCGACGTTTCTGGAGCGTCTGAAGACGCACGGTTCCCCGGTGGATCAGGGCATGTTCGAGCGGCGCGTGCTTTCTACGGACATGACCTGAACAAGGGGAGATAAAATGGATTATCCAATCCAACGAATCCGACGCGGCATCCCGGCGTCTTCTTCCGGAGAATGGCGATGACTCTTCCATTCCTGGTGGCGGAAACGAACACCACGATCACGTTCATCATCTTCCCGCTGGCGGGTTCAATGCTGCTGGCCTATGGCATTTACCAGGTCATCGTCGACTCGCGCAAGGGAGAGCGCAAACGGCTCGCCGACCGGCTGCGTGGCAAATCGACGCTGCAGCAGAAGGGGGGGCAGCCTGCCAAGTCGATTCTCCGGCGCGCCGCCCTGGAAGACGCGAGCGGCATGTTCGACCAACTGGCGAGCAAGCTGAGCTTTACGCCCAAGCTGCAAACGTTGCTGGACCAGGCCAACGTGAACATCTCGGCGTCAAAGATGCTGGTGAATCAGGGCGTCATCACGATTCTGGCCTTTTTTGGTCTGTTGGCGCTTGAGCACGGCCTGTTGGTGGCCACGGCGGCGAGCGCCTCGGTGCTCTTTCTGCCTCTTGTGTTTCTGAAGGCCAAACGTGCCCGCCGGATGAAGAAACTGACCGCCCAACTGCCGGACGTGTTCGAGATCATGTCTCAGGCGTTGCGCGCCGGCCATTCGCTGGCAAGCGCGCTGGAGGTCGTTCAGGAGCAGCTTCCCGATCCGGTCGGTCCCGAGTTCGGCCGGGTCTATCACGAGCAGAACCTGGGGATCAAGATCGAGGACGCGCTCCTCTCGATGGCCGACCGCGTGGACTCTCTAGACGTGCGGTTTTTCGTCACCGCGGTGCTGGTTCAGAGACAGACCGGTGGTGACCTCGCGGAGGTGCTTGACAAGATCGGAAGCGTTATTCGGGACCGCATCGAGCTGTTCGGAATGGTCCAGGGGTTGACTGCGGAGGGGCGGCTCTCCGGCTGGGTGCTCTTTGCCCTGCCGATGGTGGTCTTTGCGGCCGTGAATCTGCTCAATCCAAGTTATGCGGAAGTCCTGTTCACAGAGCCGATCGGCAAGATCCTGCTGCTCGTCGCCGGCGGGATGCAGTTGATGGGTCTCGCCATGATCCGATGGATTGTGAACATTAAGGTGTGAGGCAAACATGAACACCACACTGATTCTAGTCGCGCTGTTAATGCTGGCGAGCCTGGGGCTGCTGGTCTATGCCCTTCTGCCCAAGAAGGAAGAGGACCAGGAGACCATCCATCGGCGTATGCGAGGCAAAAGCGTCGAGGACGATACGAACGCCATTCGCCAGAAGGCCCGCGAGTCGGTGACCGCCAAGATGGTTCAGAAGGTCGCGCCGCTTGCGATTCGGCCCGTCATGCCGAAGAACACCGCGGACATGTCGCGACTTCGCGTCAAGCTGGCGGCCGCCGGTTATCGGAAGGACACGGCTCCGACGCTCTTCTTGGCCAGCAAGACCATCGTCGCCCTCGCGATTGGATTGGCGATCTGCATCTACTCGGTCAGCCGCGGGCAGGATCCAACCCGCATCGTGGGAATGGGGCTTTTCGGTGCGGCTTTGGGATTCATGGCGCCGAACCTGTGGTTGACCGCAGCCACCAAGAAACGTTCGGAGCTCATTCGAAACGGTCTGCCCGATTCGCTCGATCTGCTGGTCATCACAGTCGAATCGGGCCTCGCCCTCGACGGCGCGATCCAGCGGGTCGGCGATGAAATGCGAAACGTTCACCCTCAGCTCAGTGAGGAGTTTCAGATCGCCACGCGTGAGGTGCAGATGGGTATCCCGCGCAACGAAGCCCTGGAAAACGTAGCGGAACGGACCCAAGTCGCCGAGATCCGCTCTCTCGTGGCCATCATCAACCAGGCGGAGAAATTCGGAACGAGCGTCGCCAAGGCGCTTCGCAATCAGGCCAACGCGCTGCGCGTCAAGCGTCGCCAGGCCGCCGAAGAAAGAGCCCAAAAGACCGCCGTCAAACTGATGGCGCCGCTTATTTTCTTCATCTTCCCCGCCATCTTCGTGGTTCTGGCGGGACCGGCGGCATTGAAGATGATGGAGATGGCCAAGACAAACGACCAGTTGTTCTGATCGCCGTCCCGGCATTCGGACGGCACGGGCAAAGCATCAAACCGAGCGCTCTTTGGGCGCGCCCAATGCTCGGTACGCGATATCACGGCGATAGTGTGCCCCGTCGAAGCGGATCAATCGCACGGCCTCGTACGCTCGATCGCGCGCCGAGCCGAGCGTGTCGGCTTGCGCCGTCACCGCGAGCACCCGCCCGCCGTTGGTCACGACGACGTCTTCGATCAATTGTGTGCCGGCGTGATGAACCGTTACGTCGGGCAGCGCTTCGGCTTCGGCCAGCCCCTCGATCACCTTGCCCTTGGCGTATTTGCCGGGGTAGCCCTCCGACGCCATCACCACGCAAACCGCCGGCCTCGGATCCCATTCCAGTGTGACATGATCCAGCTTTCCGTCGAGACACGCGTTGACCACGTCGATCAGGTCCGATTTCAAACGCACGAGGACCGCCTGGGCCTCCGGATCGCCGAATCGACAATTGAATTCCAGAACCTGAGGCCCTGCCGCGGTCAACATCAGTCCAGCGTAGAGCACGCCTCGATACGTGATGCCGTGGCGCCTTAGCGTGTCGATAAAGGGGATAAGGATCTCCGATTCCACTTTCCGCCGGATGGGCTCGTCCATGATCGGCGTGGGGCTGTAAGCGCCCATCCCGCCCGTATTCGGACCGGTATCGCCCTCTCCGATCGGTTTGTGATCCTGGCTCGGCTCAAGCACGTAGACTGTCCCGGCGTCCACCAGAGCCAGCACAGACACTTCCTGGCCCACGAGCTTCTCTTCCACCACCACGCTGCGACCCGCATCACCGAACCGTCCGTCCACCATCATTCGTTCGGCCTCGAGCAGGGCGTCCGCGGGATCCTCACATACCACGACTCCCTTGCCCGCCGCCAGCCCGACGGCCTTGACAACCTGCGGCGTGTCACGGGTCGCGATGTAGGATCGGGCGTCCTGATAGCGGGTGAAGACGCGTCCTCGAGCGGTAGGAATCCGCGACTCGATCAGCAACCGCTTGGTGAATCCTTTGTCGCCCTCGATTCGGGCCGCCTCCGCAGAGGGGCCGAAAACGCGAAGACCCATCTGCTCGAAGCGGTCAACGATGCCGGCGCAGAGCGGAGCCTCGGGGCCCACAAGGGTAAGGTCGATCTTATGGTCGCAAGCGAAATGGGCGAGCCTGTCCAGCTCTTCGGCGCCGATGTCGAGATTCTCGCCAAGCAGTGCCGTCCCGGCATTGCCGGGGGCGCAATAGACGCTTGGTTTGTGACGCGAATGCCGCACTTTCTTAGCAATCGCGTGCTCCCGCCCGCCCCCGCCGACAATCAACACGTTCATGGCTGTCGCCTCCGGCTGACCGCCCCGATGTCGTCGGGAGCATCCTAGCAGAGGTGCGATATGGCATCCACCGACTCATGCCGCCGTAGCGGTGTTGCGCTTCCCGATGCCAGTTTGGCGTATTCGGGTTGACACGTGAACGGCCGTCAGCTAACAGGTTCTTTTGCGTTCGGTGTAGAGACCTCTCTGGCGGCTACTGCCACGCTCCGGGGGCGCGGAGGCCTGTGATATAAATCGCCGGCGTCAAGCGGGTGCTTATGGGAACACCTATCACGATTCTGCTCGTGGACGACCACGTTCTCGTTCGGCAGGGTCTGGCCGCGCAGATCAATGCCGAGTCCGACATGAGCGTGTGCGGTGAGGCGGGCAGTGCGGACGACGGTATTGAGCTCGTAGAGACCCATAAGCCCGACGTCGTCCTGATGGACATTGATATGCCCGGCATGAGCTGCTTTGCGGCGGCGAAGACAATGCAGACTCTCTCGCCGGGCACCCGCGTCGTCTTCCTGAGCGCGTACTGCTACGACAGCTATATCGATGAAGCGATCAGGCTGGACGCCGCAGGTTATGTCACCAAAGGGGAATGTGCCACGAGCGTGCTGGAGGCCATTCGCATCGTGGCCGGCGGAGGCATCTACTTCTCGGACGACATCAAGGCCCGCATCGTGATACACGAGGGGGGCATCGGGCTGGCCGGTGATGCGAAATCACGTCTGTCGACCCTTACGCCGCGCGAGCGCGAGGTGCTTCGCTATCTGGCGCGGGGCATGGGCGTGAAGGAGACGGCCGGTGTCATGCATTTGAGCGTGAAGACTGTTGACAATCACAAAGCGAACCTGATGGCCAAGCTCGACATACACGACCGGGTCGAGCTCGCCCGATTCGCGATCCGCGAAGGACTTGCGGACGCGTGAAGCCTCGCCGCTCGCACAAGTATCGAACGTGGTTCCGGCTCGACGCGACGCGGCAGCACACAGTCGGCGTTTGTTCAGGTGCAAGTGACGTGACCGGCGTGATGACGCTCGTGTTTGAGCACCGCTACATCACATCAGTGAACGGGTCTCTCGCGCCAACTTATTCAATACCGCGATGATGTCACGCAGGCGCTCAGGCCGGTCGCGTCGGTACCAGGTCGCCTCATATCGACGCACGAACGCTTCGATTTCTTCGGAGAACTGCTGCAGCCGGGAGTGCACCCCTTGCCCGCCCGTTTTCAAAGCGTGCGCCAGCGTGATCTTCTCGCTCAACAGGCGCGTGGCCTCGCAGGCGAGACGCCATTCGGCAATCTCCACGTCGGGGGCGTCAGTCGACCCCAGCACTTCAGCCGCGGCGCCGGCCGCGTCCCGCAAGTCATGAGCTGCTGCAACGGGCATGACTTCCGATGGATTGAAGGCCTGCCAAGGCCGATAGAGCGCGCACCACGTGGGGCAGACGTTTCCCGGTTTGGAGATGTCGCGCAGCGTCGACAGTACACCGTAGCCTGTGCCCCCGAACAGATCCGTTTCGATCGATCGGTCGAGGCCGGCGTGGCCGGCCGCACCGGCGTTCCACGCGTGGGCCGCGGCATACGCAACAGCCGGTAGCGAGCACACAAGCATATTAAAGTGGCCGTGGTCTCCCCAATCCGTTACGAGCATTCCGGCGGCGTCGTTGCGGCACGCCGTGGCCGCCGCGTTGGCTATGTTCGCCTCGGCCACTTCGTAGGCATTGACAACTCGGTTCCAGCCGCTGGTGCCCGGGCAGACGCAGACGTGGCGATTGCTCGCGTTGAGCGAACGGGCGGCCGGAAAGTCTGCGTCGGCCTCATAGCCCCAGTCCAGGAGAACGGCGTCTTCCGGAAGTTCGTGCAGGCGGTCGGGATGATTTCGAATCACATCTCCCCAGAACATCATGCGTTTGCCGTGGCGGCGACATTGTTCGTGCAGGAACCTCAAATGCTCGACGTACAGGCTGCCTTTGCCAACGTGCTCGGCATACGTCCGATTGCGTCCACGGCCCAGGTCATGGGTTTCGTCCGCATTGATGTTGGCCAGGCCGGATGAGAATAACGGCAGGTACTCGTCCAGCATCGTGGTGAGAAGCCGGCGTGCTGCCGGGCTACGGGCGTCGATGGTCAGGCCTCGAAGCCGCTGCGGCCAGGACTGAGATTCCCACGGGCCGTCGGCCGGTATTTCGGCCAGATCCCGGTACTGCGGAAGACTGAGGACCTTGCCCATATGCCCGAAGGTCGCCAGCGACGGCACCAGCTCAACGAACCGCTCGCGGCAGTACGCGTCCAAGGCCCGCATGTCGTCCGCGGTCAGCGGCGAAGACCCGGCGCCGATATCCGGATCGAATTCGAAATCGAACGTGTGCTCAACATAGAGCTGCAGGTGATTCATCTTCCAGGCGGCAAGGCGGTTGACCAGGTTGAATAGCGTTTCGCGAGTCGGGCATCTTCCCCTGGACACGTCCAGCGAAAGGCCTCTCAGGGAGGTGTCCGGGGCGTCGCGGATGGTTCGGCACCGCCATTGTCGCCCCTCGGTCATGATGATCTGCCTGAAGGTCTGCAGGGCGTAGAACAGCCCCCGGGGACCATCGCCATCAAGCGTGACGCCCCGAGTGTCGATTCGAAGCGTGTACGCCTCGGAGCGGGATTCCAGGTCGCGCGTGCGAAGCTCAATGTCGGCGTCCCCGGCCGAGCGGGTCGTCCGGGCGGCCTGCACAACGCCGGCGACCTGGTCGGCGATCCGTTCGACGGACGAAAGATCGGCCGTACGCGTGGCGCCCTCCGATCGGATCACGAGCGGATCACGTACGATCAGCGTGCCCGGCAGATAAACAACGTGTTTGGGCGGCGGCAGTAACATCTTGTTGACGACTTTCTCCGTATGCCGCGGGGAGGCCGGGCGCACGCACTGGCAGGTCCGGCCGAGCCGGGCCGGCGCCACGTCCCCCAAAACCGTCTTGCAGCACGGCCGGCTTCCTCATGTCGGGCGGCTTGCCTCCTCCGCTTCGCCGGCTCTACAATACTCACGTAGCCGGGCCGTCGGAAAGGTCGTTTTCCCTCAATTTGTATGAATCCGTGGGTCATGGTGGAGCAGCAGGCAGATGGCGGTGCCGGACCCGTATGATTTCCTCCATGTGTGTGACGCGCTCACCGACGACGAGCGGCAGGTCCAGAAAACCGTCGGTCGCTTCGTCGACGAACGGGTGCTGCCGCAGATCGCCGAGGCTTTTGACGAGCATCGCTTTCCTGTTGAACTGGTCCCGGAAATGGCAGCGCTCGGCCTGTTCGGTTGCACGATCGACGGGTACGGTTGCGCCGCTCTCAACGACGTGTGCTACGGACTGATATGTCAGGAGCTCGAACGCGGCGACAGCGGGATGCGAAGCTTCCTGTCGGTCCAGTCCGGGCTTTGCATGCATCCCATCCACAAGATGGGCAGCGAAGAGCAGAAAAACCGCTGGCTACCCGCAATGGCGCGCGGCGAGTCCATTGGCTGTTTCGGGCTGACGGAAGCGGAGGGCGGCAGCGACCCGGGGAGCATGAAGACCGTCGCCCGCCGCGACGGCGGCGACTGGGTCATCAACGGTTCGAAGATGTGGATCACGAACGGCTGCCTCGCTGATGTCGCTGTTGTATGGGCAAGAACCGACGACGGCGTCCGGGGCTTTCTCGTCGAGCGCGGCATGCGCGGCTACAGCACCCGAGAGATCAAACGCAAGTACTCGCTTCGCGCATCGGTCACGTCCGAGCTGTTCTTCGACAACGTCCGCGTCCCGGATGCGAATCGTCTACCTGGTGCCGAGGGTTTGGCCGCACCGTTCCGCTGCCTGACGCAGGCCCGTTACGGCATCGTCTGGGGCGCGGTCGGCGCCGCCATCGCCTGCTTTCGCGAGGCGCACGGATACGCTCAAGTACGCGTGGTGTTCGACCGGCCACTGAACCACACGCAAACCGTTCAGCGCCGGCTGGCGACGATGGTGCGCCACATCACAACGTCTCAGCTTCTGGCGCTTCAGCTGGGGCGTCTCAGCGACGCCGGGAGGTTGCACCCCGCGCAGGTGTCGCTGGGCAAGTGGAACAACTGCCGCGCCGCCCTGGAGGTGGCCCGCGACGCCCGTGATCTGCTCGGGGCGGCCGGTGTCACGTCGGAATGCTGCCCGATCCGGCACATGCTCAATCTCGAGAGCGTGATCACCTACGAGGGCACGGAAACGATCCACGAATTAATCGTCGGGAGAGAACTCACCGGCGTGAACGCATTCTGAACTCCGCGGCGGGCTCGTTCACCAGGGGCGGTGTGGCCGCGTTTTCTCCGGGCAATCCGCCCCATACCCGTCCATGTGTCAGCGTGCCTCGACGTTCATACCTTTGGGGGTCGGCGCCGGACGAGGGCTGCGTGCCTTCTGCAGGAACTGGTGGCGACCTGGCTTCGAAGCCTCGTCAAACGTGCCGAGCAACAGCGCCGCCGTCTCGAGCGCCCGCAGTACTTCGGCTCGCGAGGTGGTGGGATGTCGTCTGAAATAGTCATTCACCACATGGATAACCTCGTCGGCCAGCTGATTGAATTCGCGATGTCTCGCGATCATCTCGATGGCCTCGTTCGTGTGCGGCTTCAGGTCGCACAATCTCTTGGCCATCACGAGCAGAGCGTGGTCCGCGTCGATGCGGCCAAGCTCGTCGAGGATTTCCGGTTTCGTCGTGAGCCATCGGAACTCCGGATGGCTTCCGACCAGCGCCAACGCACGCCTGCGATGGACCTGTCTTGCGATCTGGTTTACGTGTCTCACGTTCTTCGCCGCCTCCCATTGCCTTGCCCGACCCGAACCAGCCCGCGCTTGCACCGATCGCACGTGCGGGCGCTTTCCACTGTCTGAAGCTGTCCCCCTCGGAACGCGCACGGTCGTCCATCGTCGGTGCCGCCTGACACCTCCTGCAACACCTTCAACGTACAATACGTCACGCCTGGGGCGAACGGCTCCCAAAGCGTTTGAACGCTTTTTCCTCTTCGATTTCCTGTTTCTCGGTCCCTCATCACCACCGAAGCGGACGTGACCATGGGGCCGGGTATCACTTCCGCGCGAGCAGGCTGCGACCAAAAGCCGCACGGGGCGCGAGTTTTGCCCCTCTTGGGGGAGCTCGCGCGGCCGGCGGGGCACCAAGGACACATCGAGGCCGCCAGTTGATGGCTCATCGTTCCTGACTTCTCTCGGGTTGGCAGGTTTTCAGGATTCGGAGCGAGATTCTCCGCCGGTTATTCCCGAGCCGATAATATGCGTGCAAGCGTTGATGCGCACCGAGTTTTGGGGCGCAAAATCAGAAACCGTTTGAGAGGATACTGCTCGCGTCGAAGTGCAAGGCTCAGCGGCAACCCGACAAGTACGCTCGGGTCTTATTCCTGAACGGAGCCGCGACGTCGCCGAATAGCGACCATCGCCAGACCGACCAGGCCAAGCGCGGCGGCTCCGGGCGCCGGTACTGCCTGGGTCTGAATCGTGTAGCCCATGGCGGCCGCTGTGTTGTCATCCGGGTCCATGCGATCGACCCAACCCCATGCGTTGACCCGATAGGGCCAGTCGTCGTGCCGGGTCAGGGAACGCGCGACCTTCTCGTCTGTACGGCCCGAGTCGAGTTCGCTGTGCCATGGACTCGGGGAAGCCGCCGCATTCGCCTCTCGAAGGCCGTAAGTGAACTTCAGAAACTCGACAGCGCTTTGAATTGAACCCGCCGGTTGGTAAAGCTGCTTGGCGAAGGGGTCGCCGGTGTCTGCGACTGCTCCGGCCGATCGGTCCCCGCTCTGTTCAATGACATCGTAGGACGTGACGCCGAACGCACCCTTGTCCGCTAACGACAAGTGATGGTTCAACATGCCGGCGATGCCACCCCGAGCGAAAGCAAAGCTCGAAGTCAGCGAACGCGAGACATCGCCCACAAGAACATCCGCCGATGCCGCCGGCGCCACACAAAACGCTCCGACACCGGCAAGCAATACATAGAACAGTCGCTTCTGACACATAGCTCGCACTATCGCCCGAACGGCCCGTGACTCTGCCCGAATTCGGAGGACCCCAGCTTCAGAGACGGGACAATCCGCTCCACCCCTCCGACCTTTCATAACAATAGTCGAACCGGCGTCGCGTTGCAACGTCTCCTGAAGTAAAAACCTCGATAAATCGGCGCCCCCCGGGCCGGGTGTTTTCGGACCTTGCGGCGTTTGCCCGATGCCGGCCCGCGGCTCTATACTCACCGCGGCGCTGGGGCTTCTGGAGCGGCGGCGTGGTCGGCGGTCGGGGCTGGCAAGGTCGAAAGGTGGTGCTGATGAGCACGGTTTATGTTATCTCACGCTTACAGATGGGGGAGGGAGACCCGGTACTCGGACGGAAGATACTCGGCACGTGCCTGCGCAAACTCGCCGCAAGTCGCGCGATCGACGCCCTGATCCTTTACAACGAGGGGGTCAAGCTGGCCGTCAAAGAGTCCCCCATCGTCACGGAGCTTTTCCTGCTTCGTGAGGTCGGAGTCTCGATCCTCCCCTGCCAGACCTGCGTGGAGCACTACGGGCTGGCCGGCGACCTCGCCGTGGACCACCTCAGCAATATGGACGAGATTCTCGCGACGCTTGGCGATGCCGATAAGGTCATTGCCCTCTAAGTGCGACTTTACCGATCCGCCGCGCCCGATCTACTGCGATGCGTCGCACTCCCTTGCGCCCTCCGCGCGAGCGGCCACGGAGGCCCCCTTGGCCTCTTCGAGTGGTTCCCAGAAGCCGAACTGGTCCTCGGTGATGTGACAGTACCCGGTCGTCTTGTACTTGCTCAGAGCGTTGTATCCCCAGCCGAGAAACTCCGAATCGCCGCCACCTTGAGTCGTGATGAGGAAGCGGTTGCTCAGGCCACCAAATCCACGGGCCTGGTCGGCCGGCGATCGCTGGTCTCCCCGGTTCGCGTCCACCGGGACCCAGCCGTAGTTCGGCAGGTAGATCTGCGCCCAGCGATGAAACGCTTCATCGATGCTGGCGTCATCGCCACGAACAACCACGCTGCCCTGGTACCGAGCGGGCAGGCCTGCTGCCCGGCATAGCGCGACGAATGAATAGGTATATTCCGAGCACGAGCCGCTGCCTCGCTTCAAGACGACCTCCGGGACGTCCCAACCCCCGATCATCTGGTATTCGAGCGAGTCGATCACGAAATCGTAGATCTTTCGGGCGATCCAGTACGGGTTCCGTTCGTCGCCCACCACTCGCTTGATCGTCTCCTGGATGTAAGGGCTGTCGATTCGGTACCGGGATCCGTCGACGGTGTAACTCGACCTGATCTTCTCCGGGATGTCCTCAAGGGTGCCGGCCTGCTCGGGGATAAGCAGATACCGGATCGCCGACACCTCTGTTTCGATCGAAAACGATACGGTGGCCTTGCCTCCAGCGGAGACGCGGCCCAAGTCGAACACTGCGCACGGCTGGCCCCACCGGTCGGTTGCGGTTCGGGTCGGCGGTTGCGAGAACTGCGGATCGGACAGCAGCTTCTGGTTGGGGAGTGCGACCGGGACGGCGAGGTTCAGCGTCAGATCGGTCACGTCCGCCGGCCCATAGTTGGCCAGCGACCAGAGATATTCCGCCCGAGCGTGCCGCGGCTCGGACAAGTGGTACATCGGATCGTCGTGAATGGCCAGGCGGTAGGCCTTTCGAGTCTGAAAATCGACGTTCCAGAGATACCCTTCCCGCCAGGCGATCCCAACGGGGTACGGTCCGGGCGATGGAAGGATGTTGAGCACTTTCCCGGACTGCGGCTGGACCATGTACAGCTCGTCCTTGATGCGATCGCTGACCCACAGGTAGCTTCCATCGTGGGCGAGGCAGCGGCTCGATCCAGTCGGGGCATCGTAGTAACCGAGGATGGTCCCGTCCTCCGGCAGCACCCGGTAAATCGTGCCCCCGGCCAGGATGAAGAGCGTTCCGTCGTTGAATGCGAGTCCCGTCGCTCTCCTGTTCGGGGCCTGGAAGGTGCGCTCGATCACGCCGCTGGACACATTCATCACGAAGATGCCGCCGGTGTGGTCGTCGCTGACATACAGGAGGCCATCGGCAAACGTCAGCCCATGGGGCTTGAGGGTCGGGGCGTCCCACTCTCGCGCGAGCTTGCCGGTATCGGGCTTGACGGCGTGGATCTTCGCTTCCCGCCAGTCGAGCATGTAGATCAGATCGCCGTCGGTGGCCAGGCCGGCCGGATACTTGCATGGCGAATCAACCTCGGATTTCACATCACCGGGCGCCGCCGGCGCGGGGCAAGCCAGTAGAAGCAGAAATGCGAAGGACGTCGCAAGTGCCGTCGTCAGGGTGCTGTTCCGGGCGGAATTCATGGGAGGTCTCCGAAATCGTGATTACGATCGCGCCGGCAGGCCGGTCGCAGCGGGGCCAGTGACACACAACGGGTCGCGTCCCAATCCCATTGTAGCAGAGATTATTTCAGGTCAAACCGGGCTGACACCGGGTTGTGATCCGCGCCGATGGTCTCGACGCTACCGTGATGGATGCGATAGGAGCCTTTCACGTAGTGCTCGGCCATCCCCGGCGAGATCAGGATGAAGTCGATCATCGAGCGGTACGGCTCGCGGTTGTAGGTGATACGCTTTTCCTCGGGCAACTCATCGGCCGCGCAGCGCATGGCCTTCGGGCCGGTGCCCACAATCGTCTTCAACGTTTCGCTGTCCCAAGTGTCGTTGAAATCGCCGCAGACGACGATGCGCGCCTTGGGGTCGTCCCCGAGCCTCTCGTCCAGCATTCTGCGCAGCTCTTTCGCCTCTCCCATCCGCACTGGCTCGGCGTGCTCCCGCCCGCCGGAATTGCTTTTCAGATGAAGCAGCCACACCTCGAACGGCTTGCCCTGCGGGGGAAGCAGTTCGACGGCCAGCACGTCCCGCCGGAAGCTCATTGTGCGATCGGCCTCGTCCTTGAATCGGATGTGCCGGTAAGACGTCACCGGTCCCACCGGAACGCGCGACAATAGGCAGACGTCGATCCCGCGGACGTCATTCCCTTCGTAGTGTACGACGTGCTCGTATCCCATGTCGGCGAGGAACACCTCGATGAACCGCCTCAAATAGCCGCGGTTCTCGACCTCCTGCAGAGCGAGCACGTCGGCATTGATCTTGCGAATCGTTTTGGCGACGTCCTCCAGTTCGCTGCGCGGTTTGGTCCGCGTGCTCTCGTCGTTCCGATAGGGGTCATCGATCTCGTCGAAGAGGTTGAGAATATTGAACGTTGCGAGGGTGAGCTCGCTCCCCACGGGGCGCCGCCGTGGTTCCGCCAGCGCTTTCACCGGAAGGGGTTCGTCAAGCACCTCGATCTGGCCGGGGCTTGTGATTTGAATCTGCGGTTTCCCGGCATAGGTCGTGACCATGCCACGGATGCGAACGTACTTGCCCTCATAGAGGTCCTTCAAGGAGCCGGGAAAGTTGTCCACAAACGGTTGGAACACGATGCCGGTGAACCGCGCCGGGCGTTCCTGTTCGAAGTTGAGGAAGTTCACCCGTCCGGACGACCCCACGCCGACGATCCGGCCACTCACGAATGCCACCTTGCCGACGACTTTGTGGGCATCGGTCCAGTCCACGTGCGGGCGGGCTTCGTCCGGGTCGATCGGCGGCCCCGCCCAAGCCCCGGGAAAGCAGGACAGCGCCGGCATGGCAGTCAGCCAGAACAAGCGTTTGGGGAATCGCATCGGATTCATGAAACAGTGCCTCCCCGGCGGCGGGGTTTCGTGAACAGGCGGGGGTCGCGCCGACGCGCCGAATTCAAGTCCCGCAGCACGGATCCTCGCCGCCGATGGCATCCAGGACGGCGAAGAGGTCAAAGAGATTGATGGTACCGTTTCCCGCGCACGGCTCAATGTCGAGGTTTGAAAACGTGCACGGAGGGTCAAACGTGCCGGCGATGCCATCCAGCACGCAGAACAGGTCGAACAGATTCAACGCCTCATTGTTGTCAACGTCCCCGTAGGCCTTCAAGGAGAACGAGCACAAACCGCTGACGCAATCGTCGTGCGTGCAGGCATCGCCGTCAACACAGTCGGCGGCGCTGAAGCAATCGGCACAGATATCGTTGACCTCGTCGCAGGGGATCCCGATGCATGGCGGCGTGCCGGGCAGGCAGGCCAGTTGCGGATCGCAAACCTCGGCTCCGTTGCAGAACTGGAAATCGCTGCAGACCGAGTCGTCGGGCGTGCGGACGCAGACGTTGTCGATGCACTCATCGATCGTGCAGAAAATGCCGTCGTCGCAATCGGCGCCGTTGAAGCACGGGATGCACTCGTCGTTCACCTCGTCACAATCCGCTGCGCCGGGGCATGGATTCCCGCCCGGCTGGCAACCGGTCAGCGGGTTGCACACTTCCTCTCCGTCGCAAAAGAGACCGTTCGAACAGAACGCAGCGTTGGGTGCATTGACGCAACTGCCCAGATCACAGGAATCGTCCGTGCAGGCGATCCCATCATCGCAGTCCACCGCGGTCACGCAGTCCGGCACAAAGCCCGGCGAGCCCACATCCTGTCCGTCAAAGTCGGGTGTGGCGGTGTTGAGATACGCTCCGGCCACCCCGTCCGCCGACCGATCCCAGTTCGCGCCGGCGTCGTTGGAAACCGCGTCCTGCCATCCGGGAAGCAGATAGATGCTCGACCCGTCGGGGTTGTCGCTCGGCCAGCCGGACTCATCGTCGAAGTTCACTTCGTCGATCAGTTGGCCGTCGTCGTCTCGCAACGTGAGGATTTCGTTGATCGCGCTGGGGTCGTTGTCCAGTCCGGACAGACCCGGCGAGCCCCAGCCCGCCAGTGTGTACACGGTGATTCCTGCGCCCCATGCCGACTCGAAGTCGAGCGCGGTTTGATCATCCGGTATCAGAACGGCCATCTTCCCGGAATCAAGCGTCGCGCCGCCGCTGAGGCTTGCGCTCGCGCCGTCTTCGTCTTCCAGGAACCAGCCGTCGAGCAGGATGGTCTCGTTCGAAAGGTTGAGGATCTCGACCCATTCGACGTCATTTGGGAGGGACTCGTCGCTGTTGGGATTGTACATGATCTCGGTGATGACAATCTCACCCGGTGCGACGCACTGCACCAGATCACAGGTGCTGCCGTCCCCCTGGAAGAAGCCACCGGCCCCGCCGCAGTCGTCGGGCGTCGACGGATAGCTGCATTCACCAAGTGTGCAGCATGCTCCCACCTCGGTGCCTCCGCATTCGGAGAAGTCCGGGGCGCTTCCACCCGCGCTCCAGGCGCCTTCAAAGCCGATCCAATCCGAACAGTCGATGTCGTCGTCCTCATCGAAGTCACCGGGCTGACAGAACGTATCCAGGCCGGCGGGTCCGGGTCCCGTGTAACATCCGACGAAAGCGGTGTAGTCGTCGATTCCTACAATTCCATCGCCGTCAAAATCACCGAAGATCGGCAGGATCAGATCAACGATGACCGGGAGGTGGTCCGCAGCGATTCCGTTGGCGTACGTCGGGTTGGGAAAGCCGAGGATCTCCGGCGGCATCGATCCGGTCGGTGTGCCGCTCGTATTAGTATTAAACACAAATGCCCGGCGCAGTGACGCGATGCTGTCCTGCCAGGCGATGTAGTCCAGCTTCCTGGACCCCAACGTGTTACGGCTCCCGGAATACACGTGCAGCGCGTTGTCGTACGTCGAGTCCGTCCGGTCGCGGTCCGTACCGTCGCTTCCTCCCGTGAATGCCGCTCGGGTCAGCCATTCCGCCGGCCCCTTGCGGCCATTGGTCAATTCGTCCTCGTTCCAATCACCGCCGAAGACGACCGGCGTATGAAGCTCCAAGATGTCGTCCGCCGGGTTCGAGACGTCAGCGATCTTGTCATGGGGATCTGGAACACCGCTACCGGCCCCGTTGAACCAGTAATCGATGAAATAGGCCACGTTCTGGCTGGCCGTCAGACGTTGGGCTTTGTCATCCGATCCGCCCCCGCTCTTGAGGTGGGCGTTTCCCACGACGAGATCGCCGCGGTAGACCGCGTCGTCCAGCTCCATCTCGGCGAACTGAAATCCGCGGATTCCCCCGTCGCCACCGGGAGCATACTCATCGGCCGTGATGTTATAGGTGTCGCTTATCCTGGCCTGTCCGTCGCCGTTGTGGTCGACAAACGCGAAGCGACTCAGGACCACGTTTCGATTGAAGCCATCGGTGGCGGCGCTCACGAATACATACGGAAGATCGAACGTCGGATCGTAGGCCTGGACGTACGCCGTCACGCCGGTGCCGCCGTGGAGGAACTCATCGATCGTGGCCTCCAGTTCGCCGACCGAGTCCACGCCGCCGCCCGTGCCGTTGCCCGTGTTGTCGCCGGCCTCCTGGATGATCAGCACGTCCGGCTTCATCGCTGCGACGATCCGGGCCAGCGCCGTCCAGTTATTCAAGCCTTCCGTCTTGATGTTGCTGGAACAGATCCCGTCCTCGACGTTCCAGGTCATCACCCGCACGTCGGCCGCGTATTCCTTGCCCCAGGCCCCGTTATCCGGGTCCCACTCGCCACGCACCGCTCCCGCGAGGAGGCTTCCCAGCACTCCCGCCACGACAGCGGCCGATTTCACTCGTCTCATCAATGACTCCCCAGTAAGCCCCTCCGGCTTGCACTCACCGGCTGTGGATGGCTCGCGACACGGCCATTCCGGTCTCCCCACACCAATTATTATACCCAAACGAGCCGTCCGCCGCGATTCCCGGATCGCATTCTCCGCGGGAGGCCTCTTCCAGGAATGCAAGCAAAAGAAAGGCCTCGCACGCGAGGCGAGGCCTTTCAACTCAACTGTCAACTCAGCACTGCCGTCGGGTACGACGGCCGGGCGCTCCCGACCGCAACGGTTGGCACTTACGCCGTTCCGTCGTGAGCCGGCGCCCGCGGGCTGGCTATCCCGTTACGGACACGTCGGGTTCGCGGCCCCCGGCGTGTCGTCGACGCCCGCGATGAAATCGCCCATCGCCCACGTATTGGCGACGTTGGGGCACAGGTACACGTGACCCGGCGCGAAATCGCCATCCGGCGTCGTCTGCGGCCCAACGCTCGGAGGACCATAGCTGCACTCGTCGAACGTCGTCGCCGGCGGATTCGGCGTCTCGACAATCGCCACCCTGTTGAACTCGAACGCCCACGGCGTCGAGTCCAGCGTGCAGTCGTTGTCGGCATCGAGATCGTCACCCAATTGGCCATGGAAGCCGGCCACCAGCAGATGGGTGACGTTGTCGCTGTTCTCGAAGTTCAGGTCGGACGTCTGATCGGCGGTTCCAAGCGTGAAGGACGATTCTGCGACCACGTAGAACCCGCCCACCGGGACACTGCCCGTCAACGGAACCACTGCTTCCACGGTGCCGCTGAGACCGACGCCATCGCCGATCACGACGAGGCTGACGCCGGATAGCGGGGTCGCTGCCGTTCCGGCCACTTCGAAGTACTCGTCGTTATCGGTGCCGTCCTGGTCCTGCCGGATCTCGTTGAGCTGCAGGCCGACGACCGGCGTTCCGCACAGCCCGGGCGTGCAGGTTGAGCCATTGCCCTGGTACGTGCCGCCGCCGGCGACGCAGAGCGCTTCTACCGTGTCGTCGGCGCAGTAGCCTGCGGCACAGCATGCACCGGTGGGGCACGTGACGGTGCCGCAATCAGTGCCGGGTCCCTGGAACAGACCGCCCGCGGCCGAGCATTCGGTCTGGGTCAGGTCGTCCTCGCAAATACCCTCGATGCAGCACGCGCCCACCGGCGGGCACGGATTGGGATCGCACGCACTTCCGTCGCCCTGATAGTCGCCTCCGCGCTGGAAGCACTGATCCTGCGACACAACCGCACATACGCCCAGCGTGCAGCATGCGCCGGCATTCGGGCACTCCACATCTGCGCAATTGCTCCCGTCGCCCTGGTACAGTCCGTCGGTTACGATGCACTCGAGCTCGGACAAATCGGGTACGCACTGGCCGGCGCGGCAGCAGGCGCCCTTAGCGGGGAAGCAGCAATCCGGATCCGAGATTGCTCCACCGATTGCATCCAGCACGGCAAAGACGTCCAGAATACTCACGACACCGTTGCCCTGCGTATCGCAGGGGTGGATGTCCGCATTGCTGAGCGTGCAAGTCGGCTCGGCGGGCGTCTGGCCGCCGATCAGATCCAGCATGCAGAAAATGTCGAACAGATTTCTCGCGTTGTTGCCATCGACGTCGCCGTAGTTGCGCGGCGGGAACACGCACTGGCCCGATCCGCCGTCGCAGGTATCGGTCGTGCAGATATTGCCGTCGGCGCAGTCCGCAGGCCCCGTGCAGTCGGCCTCTTCGAGGGCGCCGATGTACATGATCGAGTTGTACGCCTGGTCCTCGCTCTGCGGTTCGAATTCGCAGCCGAGAAACAGACCGTTCTGATCACCGTCGTAAATGAGGTCGGTCGCGAACACCAACCCGCCGAGCGTGCGGGGGTCGGCCGAGGCAAATGCGGCCGGATTCAGCCCCAAGTGGGCAACCTCGCTGATGTTTTGCGAGAAGATCGTTCCGGACGAGTGTGAGTTAAAGTCCTGCAATTCGATGAAATCAAGCCGATAATCCCGATTCGAATTCTGCCCATGGAAGACCTGGTCGGCCGTCAGCACCAGCTCCAGCTCGTACTTGAACGCCACCGGATCGTAGACCGACCGGAACAGGCCCACCTCGAGGTTTCCAGGGTCGGCCAGCAATTCATAAGCCGCGACGAACCACACGTTGCCCGCCGAGTCCATCGCAGGCGGTGAGATCGCCGGGCCGTTGTGATCGAACTCAGCCAGGTTGACATCACCCGTGAACGGCCTCAGGAAGCCGATCGTGGCTCCGCCGGGCCCATCCTTGATGGCCTTGCCGGACAGGCTACCACCGGCGGTATCGCTCGTGTTGTACGCGGCCATCGTCCATTCGACGACGGGCGAGGTGCAGGCCTGCGTAGGGCAAGTAATCCGAGCAACCGGGATGAAGTTCAGGTCCCAGTCATCGTGATCCGGGTTGGTCGGATGATCCGCCTGGACGGCCACCAGCAGGCGTCCGTCCGCGTCCACATTCATAGCGACCTGGCCATTGCCACCCCGGAACGCCACCTGACTTCGATACCCAGAGTTCAGCGGGGGGAAAACAGGGTCCACGAGATTCGTGAAGCCGTCGTCGTTATCCGTAATGACCGTCCCGGGCGTCCCGTCCCACGGCAAGGTCAGCTCGAGGTTGCCCGTCACGGCTCCGGAAGCGTCAATACCCCACAAAATCATGGAGTCCGTGCAGTTGCCGCTGGAGCTGAGGCATCCAAACCCCAGGGCCCCCAGCGTTTGGCCGAGCAGGGCCGCGATGCCGGCTTGACTGGTTCCCACCACGGGGTGGCTCTTGCTCAGGTGCGCCACGTTTCCACGATGATCGAGAATCCCCGTGCCGGCGGTGTGGGTCGCGTCCGCCGTGGTTGGGAACGCGCTACCCCGCACGTAGTCCCCGTTGAAGTTCGCACCGATATACAGCGCCGGGGATCCCGTCAAGAGGGAAGAAGCTACCGAGGGCGGGTTGTGTGCCGTGAGGGAATTGCGGACCAGCCATTGGGTGGAGTTGAACAAGCCACCCACGAAATCGTTGCTTACCACGTTCAGGACGTTGCAGTTACGTCCGGCCATATCGACCTGGAAGATGTTGTTTCCGTCCACAGGGGTCAGCCCGCAACCACCAGGCGACCCTGAGAAGAAGTCGTCGGCGCGGAAATGAATGAAGCCGGCCTGATCGACCGATCCGAACCCCATCTGTGCCAGCTCAGAGGCGTCGTCGCAACTGTTGGTTGCGGCCACGATGCGCTGGATGTACAGGCGCGACGAGTTTCCGGGCGCGATATGGCCGATGGCGCCGATGATGCCGTTGTACCCGTTACCGTTGTCTGTCGTGCTGAACTCGGCGAAGCCGGCGGCGAACTGGTTGGCCCGCAGGCCGGTCGTGCCGAGCGGCGTGCCGGGATCGTTGATGCTCGGGTCGTTATTGACGCCGAAGCCCCGATCGAACCACTCATAGTAAATCGACGCCGGCTTGGAGCCGGGGTCCTGAAGCCGGCTGATCCCCTGAGCGCTGACGATGCTGCTGAAAAAGCTCGACGACGTCTTGCTGGACTTGACGATCGGCGCAATGCCGAACGTCGTGCCCCAGGAGGTCGTGAACGGAGTCAGGTCCACCACGTAGTTGTTGCATTGCTCGGAACCGAACGTCGCCGTCGCGGCGTCCCACGGGCGTACTGCGTCGCCCGGAAGACACGCCGTTTTCGACAGACTGTCCTGAGCCAGACACGGCGCCGCCACCGCGATCGCCGACACCAACACCCAAGTGCCCCGCATTCTTACCATCATTCCTTCCCTTCTTGCCTTTCCTCAGTCCTGTGTATCGATTCGCGTCAACCGGCCGTCTTCCGGTTCAAATGCAAAAGAGAGCGGGGCATCGTCCGGCGTGAAGTCAGATCTGATCAAGTGAAAACACGGAACGCGCCCGCCGCGCCGACTGCTTCCTCGATCGTCTCGCGTCGGCGGATCGCCCCGTTACAGGCAGGACCCGCTTCACCCCCTCGCCAATGCACCGTCCACCAACTAACGTATTACATAATCCCGCGGCAGGGCCGTCATTCCCTCGCCCGGTGAATTCACAACCCCGCCTTTGGGGTACCACAAATCGACCCTCCGAGACTCTCTGTCAGTGAGAACTTCCACGTGTCCGTCGTAGAAGGCGGCCGAAATCGTTCCTTCGTTGTTCCAGCAGCTTCCGTTGCTCTTGCCGCGCTTCCCATGACGATACGAGTAATAGAGGTTGAGCCCTTCGCTTGTCGACCCTTGGCCGACCGGCAGTCCGTCCCAATTACGCGAACGGGAATTCACGCCGTAGGCCGTACCACCCGACCACCACGCGCCGGAGGAAGTGAAAGAGCCGAAGTATCTGGGATAAGGGCTCACGTCGTGGTCGATCAATCCCGTTTCCGTAACGAACCGGGTGCCATCGGCAATGAACACCTTTCGGGCCGGCGTGCCCACCCGGTTGACGTTGGGAACGTACCGGTCAACTCTCACCTCCCAGTTCGCCGGAGCCACCTGTGCCTTCACCTTGACGAACGAGCCGGCGGCACCCTTCAAATCGGCGAGCACTTCGTTCTTGCCATCCTGGCCCCAATACTGGAAGTGCACGGGCATCAAGTAGCTCAACGGGCGCCACGTCTCGATATCCAGGAAGTCCTGAAAGTCCTGCACTCCCGCGCCATTGAGGGGAAACAGGGTAGACCGGTATCCCCGCTGGGAGGGGCACATGTACCGCTGGGTGATCAGATGGAAGCGCTCCGCGCGATTGTTTGGCAGCTTCGTGTCCTGCCGAATCAGGGGAGAGAGCCAGTCGTGCGGCTGCACCGGAAGCCCCGGATCGTGCAGAACCGTGGGATCGCCAGCCGCCTCCAACTGAAGGGTCCGGTACTCCACGCTGCTGGTGTTGTAGCCGGGTATCCAATCCTTGTTTTCGGCGAAATAGGCGTTCAGACCTCGGGTGAGCGCCGCTTTTTGGGAGCCGCACACGGCGGTGCGGGCCTGCTCCCGCGCGCGGCGCAGGCTCGGCAAGAGAATCGAAATCAGGAGGGCGATGATCGAGACGACGACCAGCAGCTCGATCAGCGTGAACGCCGGACGACCTGGCTGCGCCCGACGGAAACGACGGCCCCCTCGCTCACCGGGGGGCTCTGACCCGCAACGTCTCGGTGTCCACATACTGATTCAACTCCTTTATCGAACCGCTTCTTAGGGCGTCGCCGTAACGGGATGAGACGTACAGCTCGCCGTCTCGTTCAACGCATGGAAGGAGGGTGCGCTGACCCGTATCCGGGTTCTGCGCCGGTAGCTGGACCAGTTCGTCCCGCGACATCCAGTAAGTCTCGCCGGTGGCGATGCACACCATCCGGAAGTCGTCGGTCGGGCCACCGGCAAACATGGCGCGATAGCCGATGAAGAGTGCCACGATGACGAGCACCACCGCGACAATCTTCAGGACTACTGACGAGCCGTTTGAACTGGATGCCACCGCTTTTCGATCCCGACGTACCGACACCGTATCCGAGCCGCCGCGCCAACCGGACACGCCCGGTGCTTCTCAACTGAGGTTTGTCCGGCCGTAAAGCCGAATTGGCACGGCCTGCCCTATAATCGTATCGTCGCAGAGGCCGTACTGCAACAATTGCGCTGCCATTCGAGCGCTAACTTTGCGCTAAAAAAGCCTCCTGCGCCGCCTCGTCTGCCCAATTACACCGCGGAGAACGGGCCACCGGACCGTCGGATCGGCCTTCGATTTGCCCTCTCGCTGCGCAGGGAGTACGTTCAGCAGGTCCGGACCCGGTGACAGGAGGGGCCGTGGACTGCGGTCAATTCCGCATCCTCCGGACCCGCACACCCCCGCAGGGAGCCGAACTCATGCGCACGATTCTGACTGGACAGGTCGGATTGGACAAGAAAGAGTACCTCAACGAGGTGGCCGATATCGCCCGCCGGAACGCGACTCCCCTGTCCTTCTACCACGTCGGGGACCGCATGTACGCCGAGGCCTCGGACGTCAGCCCCGGGCGAATCCTGGATCTGCCCCTCAGCCGTTTGCACAGCATCCGGCGTTCTGTCTTTAAGGACATCATCGTCGAATCCGCCGGCGAGGAGAACGTCATCGTCAACACGCACGCGACGTTCCGGTGGCGTCACGGGCTGTTTAGAGCCTTCGATTTCGACCAGATTGAGAGGTTCCGGCCGGATACGTTCATCAGCCTCGTCGATAACGTCGAGTCGGTTCACGACCGCCTCAAACGCGAGCACACTCTCGACGCCGCGCTCAAGGATACGCTCGTGTGGCGGGAGGAAGAAATCCTCGCCACGGAACTGCTCGCGTTGGCGACGGGCTGCTCCCGCCGATGCTTCGTCATGCCCAGAGGCCGCTACACCTCGACGGCGGAGAAGTGCTTCCATCTGGCGTGCAACCCGGAAGTCCGCAAGGTTTATCTTTCGTTCCCAATGAGCCACGTGGTGGACATGCCGGACGTGATGGAGGAAATCGACGCGTTTCGAGCGGAAATCCGGCAACATTTCGTCACGTTCGATCCGGCCGACGTCGACGAAAAGCAGCTCGTCGAATCAGCGATTCGAGCCGCCAAAGAGGGGCGTGACTTCGTTGAAGGCAGGAGCACGGACCGAAAGGGCAACGTCACGACATTCCCGGTTTCGGTCAAACAGGTGCTCGAGGTCACCGGCGACATCGACGGTCAGATCTATGCCCGTGACTTCCAGCTCATCGATCAGTCAGACATGATTGTCAGCCTGGTGCCCGCATTGCCAAGCGGCGTGCCCGCCCTCTCGAGCGGCGTCGAGCGCGAGCTGCACCATGCCTACGAGCACGGCAAGGAGGTTTACGTCATCTGGAAGCCCCTTCGGGCGCCCAGCCCGTTCATCACCGAGACGGCCACCGGCGTGTTTCGATCGGCCGGCGAGGCCCTGGAGCACTTCAAGTCCACCGGCGTCCTGAAGCCGCCGGAAACCGACCGCGAAGAGCCACTGATCGACTCGTAGTCATAAACGCCAACCGGGGTGGCCCCAGCGCGAACGGTCCGCCCGGGTGCCACTGGCCGCTTGCCCGCCAGTGCCGCCCCTACCGCCGCAGCGCCGGTGCCCGCCGGTTGATCTTCATCTGCCGACTGGTCTTCCTCGTGTTGGTCAGCGCCTTCTTCGCTTTCTCGGCGCTGGCCACCCGGAAGATCCCGATCGCCTTGGCCCCGGCAGTGCTGCAATACATGTATTTGATGTCCACCTTGCCGACCGCGAGCTTCTCGCAGACGTCCGCGGCCGCACCGGGCCGGTTGGGCATATCAATTGCCACGACCTCATTTTCAGTAAAGGTGAAATTCGCCCGCTGAAGTGCCGATCGGCCCCGGTCTGCGTTCGCACACACGAGACGCATCACGCCGTGCTCCATCGTGTCCATCATCGTCAGGGCCACGATGTTGATCTTCGCTTCCGCCAGCACCCGGCAGACCTGGGAGAGCACGCCCGGCCGGGTCACCATGAATACCGAAAACTCTGTGTATGTGGTCATGGCTTTCCTCCACTTCCATGCCGCCTACGCCCCGGACATCCTGTTGCACGTACCAACCTGAATTTACGGGGCACCGATCAAAGCCGGTTCGGACGCCCGCTCGCCGGTTTGCTGTGTGGCGTCTTTGCTCGTACGACTGCCACGGGACCCGGCACCGCGCACATCAGTCCTGGTTGTGCCCGGCGCGCGAGGATCCGGCACTCGCTACGCCTACGATGTGGCGCGTGCGTACCGCAGCTAAAGCGGCGCTGAAGCCCGCCCGCGACGTTCAAACGGCGCCCGAACTCGACAAACGTCATAACGTTCGCCGTCGGCTATTTATTTTCATACCAGATAAACAGGCCAATGTGAAGAGCCCGAACGGTAGCATCGCCATTCCGCACGGTCCCGCGGCCGGGGGGCCGTCGTCGACGCCGGAATCCTCGCCATCGCCGGTCGAATCGTCGGACTGGCCGTCCGAATCGTTGCTGTTCTCGTTACCCGAATCGGCGTCGGTATCGCCGTCCGCGTCGGAATCGTCGTCCGGTGGCGTCGAGTCGCCGTCATCCGTGCCCGGGTCGGTCCCGCCGTCCGCGGTGCCGGACACCATGAGGTTGACGGCCCGGCCGGAGACGATTTCGAGGTTTCGAAGCCCGTCGGCGTCCACGATCATGGCGTCGGACGGCTCCGGCAGAACCTGCAGCGTCAGCAGCGCCCCCGCCGTGTCGCTGGCCGCTGTGACCGTGAGAATTCCGACTTCGAGCGTCCCACCGGCCGGCACCTGCCGTCCGGCCCCGAAGGACGCCGCTTCGACCCTTGGAAGGTTGACGGTGGCCAGCCACAAGGGCTCCTCATCGAACCCGCTGGACCAGGTGAACCCGTTCAGGTTCAGCCCCTCGGGCGCGATGAAGTCCATGACGATCCCGACGATCTCCAAGCCAGTGCCCGTCTCGTCCTGAAAGCTGATCGTGATCGGGGTGGCCACGCCGGGCGAGATTTCCGTCGGCGCATAGTGAACCGATACTTCGGCGAGCCCGGCGCTCGCCGTCAATGCCGTAACCACTGGAGTTGCCAAGAGTCCGTATCGCATGACACCATTCCTTCCGCAAGTCGCATGCCCCGCAATGCACAAGAGTCATGAAGTGCGAGGGCGTCAGGGCTGCGAGTCCGCCCGACGGATCGCGCGCACCTTCGCTGCAGACTCAAGACCTAATCATTTTCGTCGGAGAAATTCCGCGACAACCTGAAATGGCTCCGCCGGGCGATCGCTCGCGTGAAGGGTCTCTCAATATAGTATACGCCGCGCCGTCAGAGATGCCGTCGCGGCGGCGGGTCGCGGTCAACGGGCGTTCCAGCACTTGACGGCGCAGCGCCATCGGCCGTCTTCCCTCCGCCATATCGCGACGTAGTGCCCGGGCTGCTGCCCCCGCGCTCCGGAGGCTTCGACCGGCGTTGCCGCCATCGTGCCGAGCGTGTAGGCCATTGTGCCCCGCGGGTCGACGCCGGCGCATGTGGGCGACCAGGCGATGGGCTCGCCGGCTTGCGATCCGTGGTGCTCGAAGAAGTCCCGGATAGCCGGCTTGCCGTAGATCGGCCGGCGGCCGGCGGGGTAGATGACGGCGTCCTCGGTCCACACGGCCATGACGGCGTCGACATCGTGCCGAGCGGCCGCAGCCGCCCACGCCTCGTCGAGTTCAACCAGATCGAGTCCGGTGATCGGAGCATGACGACCAACGGCGCAGCCGGCGAGCGACAGGACCAGCGGCAAAAGGACGAGTACGCGAGCGCAGCGTATCAAAAGGATAATCGCACAAGCTCTGCAAGCAGTTGTGATGCTACCGCCGCGCCGGTTGGACCGGCGTCAGCGGCCGGGTGAAATCGAGACGTTTCCGGCCAGGAAAGGCGCGAGAGGATCTGGAATGGTCTGTCACCGCCGGCGTCTCCCACCAACGATTGGTGTGCCGCATCCGCTCGCAGACCGCGTCTTCCGCGAGACTTTCGCCGCGGGCCGGCGGTCCCCATCAAGACCACTGCGCCGCGCAGCAATTGGGGCAGCTTCGCCTGGCCTATGCCGCCGGAGACGGCGTTTATCGGCCGCGGGCTGCCCCCAATAAAAACAGAGGAGGTGGTGAGACTCGTTTTGCGGACGAGTCTCACCCCTCTTCAATGACTCTGTGTAAGCAAGCCGGCCGAAGGCGGCGACTTCGCTACTAACGGCGGCGACGCAGGAACATCAGCCCGCCGAGGCCCAACAACCCGAGCGTAGCCGGCTCAGGAAGGACCGTGACGCCGACGGTGTTCGTGCCGCCAACCGGAACATTTTCGAAGCCTCTAGCTTCACCGGCAGCCAGGATCTCAGCTTCGTCGCCGGCAACAAAATCGAACTTACCCTCTGCCTTACCCGAGATCATCAGTGTGGCCACGGGCGTTGAGGAGAGTGCCGGGACCGTGACCGCGAATATATCGGTGAGAGTCAGGGCAGTCTGGGGCGGATCGATCGTCGGGAAGTACGCGGGCGTCGCGAATACCGGGTGGGGACTGCCGTCGAGCCACTCTTCCCACATGAATCCATCATCAGGAGTGCTCGGCAGACCGTCGGGCCCAAGAAGATCCCAGTTGAAGTCATCGCCGCTGAAGCTGAAAACAACTCCACCGATCGCGAAATCGGTCTCGGTGTTGTTGACCACGCTGATCACTAGCGGCGTCGGTACGCCGGGTGCGCTCAGCGCCGGATTTCCGGAATCGCGCAACCCAGTATCGTAGCTAAACTCTACCTCTGGTTGAGCGACGACGGCGCCGGCCATCAAACCCACCACACTCAGAACAAGCAACGAACGTTTCAGCATCTTCACAGCCTCCATCTTTTCTTCGCTCGGTAGCGGCGAAGCCCTCCTTCGCGTACTCCCGGCTCGCTTCACACTTTGGTCAAATCCAGTGGTGATTCCCTGAGAGAACCCCCTCCATATTTACCCACAAGAGCCGCCTCGATCAAGAAGCCTTTTCAGAATAAAATAATCGAAAGGCTCCCTGCTTCCGCCCTTGTGAGTTCCGCATCCGGCGTGGCCAGCCACCGCTCGCCCCAGCCTTAAAGTCAGGCTCGAAGGTTCGCCCGTTTCGCCACGCCTTTCCGCTTCTGCTCGATCCCACGCCGTCCCGTGCGGATACCCCCCGGCGGTAACTTCGGGATCAAGCGCTTATCACCCCCTCCGTTTCCGAGTCGGCCCGAGCTTTTCAGCTCGCCATGCTGACCGCCGAACTCGCTTGCTCTCTACACCGGGCCGGCAGCATGCTCCGGCCGCAGCCTCTTTCCCTTCCCTCTTACGGCTGGACGTTGTTGAGCGACTCGAGCGTCCAGTTTCTCGTCGCGGGCGACGTTCCCGAAATCATCTGGCGGAACCGCAACAGGTCCTGCGGCTCGGGCATCACGCCGTCGCGATCGATGTCGAAGTACAGAATGTCGGCACAGTCGTTGCTGAAGGTGCCGGCGGTCAGGAACTGACGCAGGTTGATCAGGTCCTGCGGCGTCACCTGGAAGTCCTGGTTGATGTCACCCGGCAGAGCCGCGATGTCGATACGGTCCGGCTCAGGAACGCCCGGTCCGAGATCGCCCAGATTCAAAATCGGGTTCTCACCGCAGCCGGCGTCTTCAACGTTGACCGCCTGGATCGTGGTCCACTCCTGGAGGGTCGGCGGACGACTGAGCGTCAGCGTATACGTGGTGCCGCTCACCGGCGTCACGCTTGTCACGGTCGGTGCGACGCCGCCGCCCGTTTCGGAAACGACGAAGTTCGCGGTCGTGAGCGGGCCGTCGGCAACGTCACGGACCGCCTCGGTGAACACGAACGTGACCTCGGTTACGCCCTGATTGAGGTCGACGCCGTTGTCGCTTTCAAGACGCGGGTCGATGTAGCTGGTGCACGGCGTCGTCTCGCCCGGTGCCGCCTGAGCCTGCGCAACCTCGGGCGCCGTGGTGTCCGCACATTCGTCAACTATAACCAATTCGACAGACACGCCGTTGGTCACCGGAACCGGGTCCACGGTGTAATTCACGCCGTCGAACGCGCTGATCGCGTTGGCCACGACGTTGAACGGCTCCACCGTGTATATATCACCCACGTTCGACGCCGGCAGTGTCAGTTCGA
Source organism: uncultured Phycisphaeraceae bacterium (assembly GCA_964574815.1). Lineage (GTDB taxonomy): Bacteria > Planctomycetota > Phycisphaerae > UBA1845 > UBA1845 > CAZNPL01. Next base: position 42,352 of record CAZNPL010000004.1, on the reverse strand, counting down.
ACTTGTGCATGATGATCCCGTCGCCGTGGGCGACGTTCAACAGCACATCGCCGGTCGGGAAGGGGATGAACGGAGCCTGCAGCGGATCGTTGTTGATCGTGTTCTGCCCGCCGCCGAGCTGCTCGAGGATGTCGCCGTTGGGCGCGCCATTGAAGAGGTCCTGAGCGGGATCCTGGTTGATCCAGATGTTGAACCCATCAAGCACGTGGAAAGGCGTCACGTCAGGCTGCTCGCCGCCAGGACCCTCATTCTGGATCAACGGCGGATCGAACACCGCCGCGGTCGACAGGTTCACCGGGTTCGGCCCGTTCACCCGCAGATCATACGAGAAGAACGCCAACCCCTGGTTGCCGGTGGTGGTCAGGTGCCCGTGAATCTCGATGGTGGGCGTCGATCCCAGGGGAACCTCCACCTGCGATGTCACGCCGCCTTCTCCCTGGGCCGTGACCGTGAATGTCTGTGCGGAAGCGACGCCTGCAAGAAAGCAGGTGAAGACAGTTACTACCAGCGCGGACGCTTTCATCGTGAAACCTCCTCGAGCGGAGTCGTTTTGGACAACCTCTTTAGTATCGCTCTTTAACAAAAGTCAGGGCAGGCGCCGCCATGCCAACCACGTTCAGCTACGTTCACTACCCTGACGCAATCGTACCTGTTAAGCGTTTTCCCGTCAAGCGTAAGTCCGGGCGACCGAAAAGGCCCGGCTGGCGATGAATCCACCCCATTTTTCCCGACCAAAGCCGCACGGCACTGGCCGCGTCGCTCCCATTATACTCAGGAATGAGGAGAGTCAGAAAGGCTGCTCATCAATTGAAATCGAGTCAATGATAATCGCCTTCTTTCTCCTCCGTCCCCTGCCACTCGCTCGTTTATAGCGAACTATTCGGGGCGGTTCAAGACGAAATAACCCAAATTGTGGTTGCCGCCGTCCCCCTGCGACGAACCTTGCAGAGCGCCCCAAAGCCCGTGGATGCAACCACTTGCGCGCCACGCCCCATATTCTGCCGCCTGAATTCCGGTTAAGCCCGGCCGGGAGGAGTCAGTGACGGGGGGCGAATTCGGCCGGGGCATCGCTTGCCGGGTCAATCTATGGCAAAATATCCGCCGACGGCCGAAAGAACCGGGAAGGCCGCAAGGCGATTCTTCTGCGTCAGAGACCCCGATGACCCCGCTCAAGCTCACCCGTGGCGTGAAAAGCCTCCATCGCCTGCAGTACATTGCCCGGGTACTCACCCAGCACGGGTTTGGCCACATCGTAAACCGACTGGAACTCGGCCGGCTCGTACCGCTGTGGCTCCGGCGAAGGTCCGATAGTAAGAGCGTTGAAGCGGTGCCGCCGGCCACGATCGGGCGCCGACTCCGACAGGTGGCCAACGACCTGGGGCCGATCTATGTGAAACTCGGTCAGATTCTCGCCAGTCGGCCGGACGTGCTGCCGCCGGAAATCCTCGCTGAGCTTCGATCGCTGCAGGACGATGTCGATCCCTTCGACGTTGCGGTGGCCAGAGCGATCATCAGCGAAGAACTCGGCAAGCCGTTGGATGAGGCGTTTGCGTCCTTTGATAACGTCCCGATCGCATCGGGATCGATCGGGCAGGTGCATCGAGCGACTTTGGTCGACGGGCGCGAGGTGGTCATCAAAATCCGGCGCCCGAACATTCAAACCTCGGTGCGCGCCGACCTTCAGATCCTGCGCTGGTTGGCCGAGGCGCTGGAGCGATGGGTCCCGGAAAGCCGGGCATACCGACCGACCGTGCTGGTGGATGAGTTTGAGCGCACGCTTGCCGCCGAACTGGATCTCCTGCATGAAGCGGCCATCACCGCCCGCTTCTATGAGACTTTTCACGACGATGCTCATATCGACGTTCCCGAGGTCATCTGGTCCCATTGCACGGCAAAGGTTCTCACCCTCGAGTGGGTTCGCGGTGAAAGCCTCGATCAGGCGCTGCAACGAGACGGGCATCGCCTGAACCGTAAGGCGTTGGCCAAGCACCTCGCCGACGCGTATCTGCGCCAATTCTTCGAACTCGGCACCTTTCACGCCGACCCGCATCCCGGCAACATTCTGATCATGCCTCCCGCCCGGATCGGGCTGGTGGATTTCGGGCAGACCGGCGTGATCGGCGACACGACGGCGGGGCACTTGCTCATGCTGCTGATCGGGGCCGTGTCGCGCGACGTCGAGCTGGTGACCGTCGCTCTTGTCGAGATGGGTGCATCGGGCAGCGGCACGGATCAACGACAGTTGAGCCGCGATGTCCAGTCGCTGCTCGACAAGTACTACGGGCAACCGCTGGAGCGCCTTCAAGTCGGCACGATCTTCTACGAGTTGGCCGAGATCGTTCGGCACCATGATCTGGTGATTCCGCGGGACGTCGTGCTGATGTTGAAGTCGCTGGCGACGGTGTGGGGCGTGGCGTTGCGTCTCGATCCGGATCTCGACCTGGTGGCGCTGATGCGCCCGCGGCTCAGCTCGCTGGTGCGCGATCGGCTCGGGCCGCGACGGCTCGCCCGGGCCGGCGGCGTGACGGCTTGGCATCTGCTGAACTTCCTCAAGACCGCACCGCAGCAACTTCGCGAGGTCCTCCGGCAGGTTTCTTCGGGTCAGTGGCAGCTCAATATCCGGCACGAGAACCTGGACTCTTTGGCGAAGGAGATGGACCGGGCCGGAAACCGCCTGGCATTTTCGATTGTCATCGCGGCCGTCGTGATCGCCAGTTCGATGGTTGTGACGTCCGATTCGACCATGGTGGTGCTGGGAATTAGGCTCCAGGTCTTCGGCTTCATCGGCTACATCATCGCGGGCATCCTGGGGGTCGGCCTGCTGGTGGCGATCCTGCGCAGTGGGCGTCTTTCCTAGGAGGCCCACCCTCTCTCTTCTCCGCCCGTTGTCGTCCCGGCGACCCGTGGACCCGGGGGCGTCAAGAGCCGGAGCGATTCCGCAGGAACTCCCCTGAGCTGGACCATCACTGCCCCAATATCCCCGTCCCGGATGGCTTGGGCCCGCGTTTTCCATTTTTAGTGCATTAAATACATCCAAACAGCCATCGGCCGCAAAAAACTGGGGTTTTCCCCCGATTTTTTCATAAAGTTTCTGGCCTGGATATTTGATTCCGGCTCGGGCCAATCCTATACATGATATGGAAGCTGTCGTGTCCCCTTTTTGACAGTCCCGCGTCTCTTCCCCGAGGGACGCGGGACCGTTTTTTTTGCGCCGGCAATCCTGCCGCCATAACGGTCTCAGCCCGGTTGGCTCGGCGACCTCCCACGCACCCCGGACAGAAACAGGGTCACGGATGCCGCCGCCCGGAAAGCCACGATCGCGGTTGCCATCGGCAGCTTGTACGTGTTCAGCGCGGGTGCCATGGGCAAGCGGATGCGTAACCCAGCCCAGCCGCCACCGGGCGGCTCGGAAAGCTGCAAGAGCCACTTGATCTTTCAGCCTCACGTTACGATCATGGGCGCGTCGATAAAGGTTCCAGCGGATCGGACGTCGCCCCGGGCGTGGTGGGCGGCGAGGCGGTTCCTGAGCGAGACAGGGATCAACCCCGTTGAGACTTCTTCGAGCGGCGATTGCCGGGCGACTGTTCTTCCTTGCCCTTGTTCTTTACATCTCAGCGCCCGCGCTTGGGCAGCGGCAGCGCGAGCGGCCCGAGCCGCAGTCCTTCCTGAATCAGCAGCGGCAGATCGAGGAATTCATCCGGGCCGAGCGCGAGAAGCTGGGCATTCCGACTGATCGCGTGGAGTTCGATTACGGCGGCTATTTCAGTTCGTTCGTGTTCCTGTTCGACGACGGCATCGAGAGTTCGAGGACGTTTCGGCGTTTTGATCTTCGGCTTTGGAGCCGGCTTGCGCTCGACGAGGGGGCGCACGAGTTCTACACGCGTATGCGCGTGAGTTTCGTTGATTTCAATTCGGGCGACGAATACGACGACGAGGACGACGTGGAAGCGCCGGTCTTCGAGCGCGTGTTCTACAAGTTCGACCTGGCCCGTGCCGTCCAGGCATACGAGGGCCAAAGCCTCGACTACAACATCGAGATCAAAGTCGGGCGCGATTTCACCCAATTCGGCACCGGCTACGCGTTATCGACGACCCTGGACCAGGTCTGGGTGCGCGGCACGTGGGACAATTGGCAGATCGTGGGACTGGTGGGCCGGACGCCCGGCAGCCTGGAGGACTTCGATCTGTCACGGAACCCGGAGCGGACGCGACGCTGGTTCTACGGCGCCGAGCTGCGGTATACGGGTTTTGAGCGGCACGAGCCGTTCGGGTACGTGTTGTGGCAGCGGGACCAGATCACCGACAACATTCCGACCCTGTTTCAGGAGTATGACTACGACTCTTTCTACGCCGGCATCGGCGCGACCGGTGAACTTGTTCGGAACCTGCGTTATTCCACCGAATGGGTGTTCGAGTCCGGACACAGTTACGGCCATCGCCGGTCTACCGAGAAGAACCGGATCAATGCCTGGGCGTGGGACATTGCACTAGAGTACCTCTTCGAGCACCGGACGCGTCCCCGGGCTTCGGTCGAATACATGTTCGCCAGCGGGGAGGGCGATCGCCTCGGCAGTCCGACTGATTCGGTCGGCGGCGTTTCGCGCGGCCACCTGGACGAGAGCTTCATCGGGTTCGGTTACCGAGACACGGGTTTGTCCTTTGCCCCGTTCTTGAGCAACATCCACATCTGGCGCGCAGGGGCCTCGTTCTTCCCCTTCGAGGGAGACGCCAATCTCAAGGAACTCGAACTCGGAACCAACTGGTTTCTCTACTACAAGCATCACGCCAGTGCGGCGGTTTCGGACCCCACGGCCAACGTTCAGTCCGGTTACCTCGGATGGGAGATGGACTACTTCGCCAACTGGCGGGTTTCGCCGGACCTGACCGCCACCGCCCGGTACGGATTGTTCTTCCCGGGCAAGGCGTTCGAGGACCGCACCACGCGGACGTACCTGCTGATGGGCTTCACCTGGAATTTCTGACCATGAATTCTCGACAGACCATCCTGGTGCTCGCTGTAACGCTGGCCGCCTTGACCGGCTGTGCCCCCAGGGTCACGTTCGAGCCGGAGCAGGATCACGCCGACTACGAGGCACTCGATTTCATCCACCTGCTGGCCACGCAACCGATGGTGACCTATGGCCAGGGGTGCAGGGCGGTGTTGCTTTTGGCCGACGGGGAGGATTCCCCGGGGCCGTTCGAGGAGCGTCACGCCGAGTTGGTTACCCGCGGGGTGGTATCGGAGCGGTGGAACTTATCGGCGACCGATGTTTTGGATCGCGGCACGCTGGCGTATATGATATTTAAGACGTGTGGGATGCCACACAGCCTGAATTCGTGGCTCTCGACGTTTACGGGGCTTGGGGATCGGCGTTACGCCGTGCGGATCGTGGCCGACGCCGGCATCATCCGACACGGCCGGCCGGGGGAGATCCCCACCGGGGGCGAGGTCGTGGCGGCGCTGGCCAAGGCCGACGACTACATGGCCGAGCACGGCGTGTACGAGGCTGATGATATCGAGGTCACGTCGCCGTCGGACGTAGACGGCGACGAGGCGGGTGGCCCTTAGACGCGCGACTCGGAGACGATCATGTCGTGGCGACGCTTTATCGGGTTGATGGGTCTGGGTGCGGCCTGGCTGTTCCTGATACCCTGTACGGATATCGCGCAGGGGCAGGAAGAGCAGCAACAGACTACCGCTTCAGAGGCGGAAGAGTCGGAGGAGGTCGAGGCCCTTCAGGCGAAGGTGCTCGACGTACGCGGGTCGGTGCAGCAGGCGCCGGTGGGCGTCGGCCCGACCGAGTCGGGCTGGACCGCGGTCGAGGTGGACGATCTGCTGGACGGCGGGACTCAGCTCAAGACGGGCTTTCGATCAAGCGTGGTGCTGCAATTCGGTCCGGATACCGTCGTCCAAATTCGCAAAGCCTCGCTGGCAAGCATCGACGACTACTACAAGACCGCAACCAAGAAGACCGTCAATCTGGGCCTGGGTTACGGCACGGTACGCGGCGGCTCCACAGAAGCCGAGCTGCGGACCGACGTCGTCGTGGACTCCACAGTGGCCACGCTCGCCAAGCGCGGCACCGAAGGATGGCAGATGTTTGTCGAACCGACCACCGGGCGGTTCCGAATTTCTCTCGCGCGTTCGGGACTGGTCGAAGCGATTCGCAAGGCGACCGGCGCTCGTCGCAGGGTTCGTGCGGGCGAATACGCAACCGATCGAACCATGAAGGTGTTATGGGTGAACCAGGCCATCTTTGACCGGGAGGTGTCCTTCTACGACGCCGACTCGATGACGGAGACGGAGGCGAAGTTTGCCTCGCTCAACCCCGGAGGCCGTTCGGTTGTCTCGCCTGATTCCGCGCAGGCGAATAACCTGAGCCAAAGCAGCGGGCCCGCTTCGCTGGGAGCGGCACCGATCGACGAGCCCGCCGGGATAACGCCTGGGCCGAGAATTCGCGTACGCCCGGAGGGCGACTTTGGGATCCCGGCGACGCTGCTGCCAACGAGTAAGCACCGCTCGCCATTGACCCGCCGACCCGTCACTCGGTCTCCGCGCCCTGCGAGCCGGCGGTAAATCCCGCCCGGCCAACTCCTGCCGCTTTTATAGCACCCTAAACGGGGCTACGATCCGTTTATGCAGCGACTGTCCGTCTGGGTTCGCGGCCGTCGGTGGGGCTTGGTCGTCGGGATCGGCGTGAGCATCTCCGTCGTGCTTCTGTACTTTGGTGGACTGCTTGCCCCGCTGGAACTATGGCTGCTCGACGTCAAGTTTCGCTACCTCAACAGCACGCCGGCGGACTCGTCGATCGTGATGATCGACATCAACGACTATGCCCTCGAACGGGTCCATAGCTGGCCCTGGCCTCGCGACCTTCACGCTGACTTGGTTGATACGCTCCACGATCTCGGCGCCCGCACGGTCCTGATGGATATCGTATTCGCCGAACCGAAGGGCGGCCGGCTCGACGACCCCAGGCTGGCGCCGGATTACGACGTCGACCCGGCGGAGGTTGTCGGCAGCCTGGACCTGAGCAACATCGTCAGAGAGGACGACGTGCTGGCCGCGTCCTTGAACCGCGCGGGCAACGTTCACCTGGCGATGTTCGCACGGATGTACCGTCCCTCGTTCTCGCCCGAGCATTTGCGCGAACGCCTGTATGCCGTCCTTGACGCACAGCCCGAGACCACGTTCAAGTCGCTCGACGGTGAGCTACGGCGGGATTTGATCGTCTTCGCGGAACGTGCCCTCGCTTCGGGGCGGGACGCAGGACCGATAGACCCGCGGGACCTGTTCGACCGGCTGCGGATCGAGTACCTGCTGGGTCGCGAGTTCGGATTGAACGAGGCGGAGATTGCGGAGCGCCTCGGGCTGCCCCGCGCGTTTGCCGAACGCCACCTTGCACAGGCCAAACGCACGGTCGCGCGCCGGCTGGTCAACGCATACCTGCTCGAACGCCCCGAGGCCGATTGGCCTGAGGTGTATCACAACTTTTTCCCCGACAAAGACCTTCACGCATATTCGTCCGACCGGCAGGACCTGCTTCAGGCGTTTCGCTCCGTCTCGGCGGAACAGATGGTGCTGGAACAAGCGCCGCCGGTTGACGCTTCGCTGCGGAACCACATACCGCACGTGACGGATCTGACGCTTCCGGTCGAGAAGTTCGCGGCAGCGGCTCACGTCGGCCTGGTCACCTTTACCACCGATCCGGTAGACGGCGTGATGCGGCGTCTTCCGCTCGTGGCGGAACGACATGGAAAGCTCCTGAAACACCTGGGATTCGCCGTCGCGTGCGACGTGCTGGACATTGCGGATGACCACATTCGCCTCGCTTCGAATGGGATCTTGACAATGCGGACGCGCGACGGGCGGCGGACGTGGCGCGTGCCGGTCGACGCCGACGGGCGCACACTGATCAACTGGCACATCGATCCCGACAATCCTCAATGGACCGGAAGCTTCACGCACATTCCGGCAGCACGCGTGATGACCATCCCTCAACTCAAAGACGCCCTCGAGCAGGAGGAAGCCCTGATGGCGTACGCGGCCGAGGAGTACGTGCGCGTGCGGGCGGCCGGGGCGACCGCACTGCTGAGCGAGTACCAGAAGCTCGTTCGCGAGCGGAACGCGCTGCGACGCTCCATTTCGAGGGCGAACGAGCAAGATCGCCTCCGGGACATCGAGCAGCGTGTCAACCGGATCGAAAGCGAGAGCGTGGACTATGTCGTAAACGAGTTGGCCCCGCAGGTACAGCAATACCTCGATGACGGCGGAACGCTTTCCCGGGATGTCGAGGAAGACCGGCAGGCCCTTCTGGCACTCGAGTTGGCCGAACAGCACGAGTCGAACGGGCGCCGATCGCACCTCGAGCGTGCGATCGCCGAGAAACGCGACCGCATTGCCAAGATAAAGCGCGACCTGGCCCCGCGGATCGAGGGGCGCATCTGCCTGGTCGGCTATACGGCCGCGGCCGTCGCCGATACCGTCAACACGCCCGTCTTCGATGAAATGCCCGGCGTGCTGGCCCATGCCAATCTGATCAATACGCTGCTGGCGGATCGATTCCCTCATGTGGTTCCGCGTTGGGGCGCCGGCTTGACCATCCTGCTCAGCGGCGTGCTCATCACGCTGATCGCCGCGTGGCGCGATCCCTGGTTCAGCCTGCTGTCGATGTTGCTCGTAATCGCGGGGTTGCTCGTCGTGTCGTTCGGTCTGTTCGAAACGTGGTCGTTGCACATCGAAACGGCCGGGGCCGCCGTCGGTGTGTTTGTGGCCTGGGCGATGGTGACGCTCTATCGCCAGCTTACCGAGGAGCGTCAGAAGCGGGCGTTCAGCAAGTCGCTGGCACAGTACACATCGCCGGCGATCGCCGAACGGCTGGCGTCGCGCCTTTCCGAGCGCGGTGCTCCGCTCGATCTGTCTCCGGTGCCACGTGATGTCACCTGCTTCTTCAGCGACCTCAAAGGGTTCACGTCGATCAGCGAGCGGCTTGGGGCCTCGCGCACGCGCGATCTGCTGAACCCCTACCTCGAAGCCATGAGCGAGGTGCTCATAGAAGGCCGGGCCGTGATCAACAAGTTCATCGGCGACGGCATCTTCGCGTTCTTCAATCCGCCGATTCTGCCGCTGCCCAACCACGCCGAGGCCGCCTGTGAATCCGCCTCGCGCGCATTCGCGGCGCTCGAGCAACTGAAGGAATCGCTCGGCCACGGCGATCTGGAGCACGAGGTCCGGGCGTTAAGCATGCGGATCGGCTTGAACACCGGCACCGTCTTCGTCGGCGACTACGGCAGTGGCAACAAGCTCGACTACACCTGCATTGGCGACACGGTCAATCTCGCCGCCAGGCTGGAGCCGGCCTGCAAGGTCTTCGGCGTTCGATGTCTGATCTCCGAATCCACGCGGCAAGAGGCCGGCGATCGGTTCCTGACCCGCCACCTCGGCGCTCTTCAGGTGGTCGGAAAGAAGGAGGCGGTCCAGGTCTACGAGCTCATCGGCCGGCGCGACGAAACCGACGGTGACCAGGAGACCTACGCAGTCCTGTTCGGCCAGGCCGTCGAGAAGTTCCAGCAACGCGAGTGGGACGAGACGCTTCACCTCCTCGCGCAATGCCGCGAAAAACGACCGGATGACGCGGCGGTCGATCTTCTGGAAACCAACATCCGCCGAAGACAGGAGTCACCACCCCCCGACGACTGGAACCGCGCGATCGAACTGACGACGAAATGACAGCTGCATGCGGTTCTGCAGGAGCCTCGCCCTCCTCGAGCGCGTTCATCTTGGAACTTCTGCCTATTCTGTGCGGCAACCTGTAAATACGTGCGGGTGTTCAAATCCCACCGGGTCGCCTGTATGATCCCCCGTCGGGCACGCGAAGGCGCCGTGTGATGACGGCCGGGTCCCATGCAGTGGGCCCGCCGGGCAACGGGTCAGGCTGGAGACAGAGCAGCCCACCCGGCGAGTTCAGGTGCCGTGGAGCAACCTGGCCGTCATCATGCGGCGCCGTGCGTGCAGGGCCCACGAAATTCCGGGAGGAGGCTGGATCGCGCCGATGTCGTATACCGTACTCGCCCGCAAATATCGCAGCCGGACGTTCGACGACCTCGTCGGCCAGGACGCCATCGCCACGACGCTCAAAAACGCCGTCAGCGCCGACAGAGTCCACCACGGCTACCTCTTCACCGGCACGCGCGGGGTGGGGAAAACCTCGACCGCCCGCGTGTTGGCCAAGGCTCTCAACTGCCTGAAATACGACGCCCCGACCGCGACGCCCTGCTGCGAATGCGAATCCTGCCGCATGATCGCCGAGGGCGAAGACCTCGACGTGATCGAGATCGACGCGGCCAGCAACACCGGCGTCGACAACATCCGCGACCTGCGCGACAACGCGGCGTACCGCCCGGCCCGCTCCCGCTTCAAGATCTACATCATCGACGAAGTGCACATGCTCAGCACCGGCGCGTTCAACGCCCTGCTCAAGACGCTCGAGGAGCCGCCGGACCACGTGAAGTTCGTGCTGGCCACCACCGAGGTACACAAGGTCCCCGCGACGATCGTCAGCCGCTGCCAGCGGTTCGACTTCCGCAGCATCGGTATGGACGACATCGCCGGCCACCTGAATTGGATCCTGAAACAAGAGGGCATCGAGGCCGACGACGCCGTCATCCGCCGAGTCACCCGGCTGGCCAACGGCTCGATGCGAGACGGCCTGTCGCTGCTGGACCAGTTGCTCTCGTTCGGATCGGGCCAGTTGACGCTCGAGGCCATCGACGACGTGCTGCCGCCGGCCCATGACGAGCGCGTGTCGAGTCTGATCGAGCACGTCGGCAATCAGGATGCGGCCGCCGCGTTGCTCTGCGTGGAGGAGGCCGTCTCCGCCGGGCAAACCACCGAGCGGCTCTGCGAGCTGATCGTCGATCACCTTCGCCGCCTCATGCTTCTTAACGTCTGCGGGGCGGACACGGATCTGGTCGACGTGCCGTCGAACGTGCACGACCGCTTGGTGAAGCAGGCGCAGCAGTTCGATGCGCCGACCTTCGTGTATCTCATCGGGCTGATGGAGGAGGTCCGCCGGGCCGTCAAGACAAGCAACGCGTCGCGGGCGCTGGTGGACGCGGCCGTCGTGCGCATGGCCATGGCTTCGAAGTTCTCGGACATCGAAGGCTTGATCGCACGCCTCGAAGGCGGCTCGAGCGACGGCGGCGCCAAGGCGACTCCGAACGTGCCCGCGGCCCAGCCTGCCTCTACGCCATCGGGCACCGGCAGCAAGACGTCGCGTGCCAAATCACCCGCACCACACTCCGAGACAGGCTCCGCTTCCGGCAAGCGGCGAACGCGGTCCGCTACGCCGTCCGCCGCAGTGTCCAGACCCGCGCCGCGTAACGAGAACGTGCTGCACACGCAGGCGAGTTCCGCGGATCAGGACCTCGTGCGGCGCAACCCGACCATCCGCAAGGCCATGGAACTCTTCGATGGCACGCTCGTGTCGGTGCAACGCACCACGCCGGTGCGCGGCGAGTCCCCGGCCACCGGTGCCGGCACGCCCGATGTCAATGACGCGCTCGAAAACAACACCGAAGCTGGAGAACTCTGACGATGCTTGGCGGACTCGGAAATCTGGGCGGAATTATCAAACAGGCCAAGGAGATGCAGGAGCGCATGGCCACTATGCAGAAGGAGCTGGCCGAGCGGCGCTTCGAGGCCGAGTCCGGCGCGGGGGCGGTGAAGGCGGTCGTGGACGGCAAGGGCACACTGGTGAACGTGAAGATCCAGCCGGACGCGGCGCAGGACATCGAACTGCTCGAAGACCTGATCACCTCGGCCGTTCGGACCGCGTCCACCAAGGCTCATGAGGCCGTTCGCGAGGAGATGGCCTCGATGACCGGCGGACTCAACATCCCAGGTTTATCGGATATGCTCGGCGGGCCTTCGACCTGACCGCGAGTCCGGCGCAACATGGCCGACGAACACCTCAAATCACTCGAACGTCTCAAGCAAGCGCTCCAAGAGCTGCCCGGCATCGGTCCGCGCAGCGCTGAGCGAATCGCCTTTCACGTGCTTCGCCAGCCAAAGGCGGAGGCCGCTGAACTGGCCCAGGCCATCCTCGGCGTCAAGGAAAGCGTCTTTCACTGCAGCACCTGCTACAACCTCACCGAAAACGACCCCTGCGCCATCTGCCGCGATCCATCACGAGATCAGTCCCAGGTCTGGGTGGTCGAGCAGCCCAAGGACGTGCTCGCGCTCGAGGCCACCAGCCTCATCCGCGGCGTCTATCACGTGCTCATGGGCCACATCGCCCCGCTGGAGGGCGTCGAACCGGATGACCTGACGATTGAATCCCTCATTCAGCGGGTAAAGTCGGGCAAGATCCGAGAGGTCGTCCTGGCGACCAATCCCACGCTCGAAGGCGACGGAACGGCCTTGCACATACAAAGTGCCCTGGCCGGCCTGGACGTGACCGTATCGCGTCCGGCGCGCGGGCTGGCCGTCGGCTCGCCCCTGGAATATGCCAGCCCGGCAATGCTGGAATCTGCAATTCGCGGCCGGACCACCCTGTAGGACCGCTCGAAAGAACACCCAAAGGTGCCACGGGCGACGCGGGTGCCACGGGCGGCTTGTCCGCCAGTGCTTTTGCGCCGCGGTTCACACGTCGGGCTGCGTGCTGAGTTCCTCGTTTCTCCCGATTGCAGCCCCCGCTCGAAGCCGAGAATCAAACGATCGGGGCCTTCGCAACTTGGTTCATCGAGCTCTGCCAACCGCGTTCCGGTTGTGCTATAATCCAATACGGATGGGAACGGAAGCGGATTCGGGCTGGATGCCCCCGTTGTCGTTCGATAGTTTGGATCGCCCCGCCGCGGGCGAACGGGAAAACGTCTCGGCCAACGAGCCGTTTATTGGAACGTCAGGATGTCGCACCTGCTGTCACAAACGCTGGGCCAACACATGCGGCTGGAGCAGAAGCTCACGCCGCAGTTGATCCAGTCTATGGACATCCTGCAGCTTTCCACCCCCGCGCTCGAGCACCGCATCGCCGAGGAGCTGGAGCGCAATGTCACGCTCGAGGTGCCCGAGCACGTCGCCCGAAAGGAACAGTCCGACAAGGCCGGCGACGCCAAGCTCGGAGAGCAGCGCGGAGACGACTCCACCAGCTTCAACCGCCTCGATCGCTTCACGCGCGAGTACAACCTCGATTCCGAGGAGCGCGTCGCGCCGCGGCACAGGGGGCGTGCCATCCGGGCCGATGAGCGCGACGCCAAGCTCGACGCGATGGCCAACACGGCCAGCCGGGCCATCGGCATTGACGAGCACCTGCTCCAGCAGTGGGCGCTGCTCGACCTGGACGACGAGACCCGCCGGGCCGGGGAGGCCATCATCTACCACCTGGAGGACGACGGATACCTCAAGACGCCGCTGGAGACCATCGCGGCCGACGCCCGCCCGCCCCTCAGCGTCGGAAAGATCGAAGAAGCCCTCAAGAAGGTGCAGAAGCTCGATCCGGTCGGCATCGCCGCCCGCGACTATCGCGAGTGCCTGCTGCTGCAGCTCGACGCCCTCCCCGGCGACAACACGATCGAACGGGTCCTCATCCAGAACCACCTGGACGACATCGGCCGCAACCGATTCCCGGCCGTCGCCAAGGAAACCGGCTTTGCGATCGGCGAGATCACCGCCGCAGTGGACGCCATCAAGCATTCGCTGGTGTTGCACCCCGGCTACCTGGTGGTCGATCGCCGGGTGCCGCGGGTCTATCCCGATGTGATCATCGAAGAGGACGAACTCGGCAAAGGGCTGGTGGTGCGTCTGACCCGCGGCAACATCCCCGAACTGCGGATCAAGCCCGAATACCTCGAAATGCTCAAGACCAAGACCAACGGGAAGGAAGTCCGCGACTTCGTCCGAAAGCAGGTCGAGAGCGCCAGCACCCTCATCGAGGCCGTCAAGTTCCGAAAGAGCCGGTTGATGGAGGTCGCCGAGGCCGTCGTCCGGCATCAGTCCGAGTTCTTCGACCTCGGCCCGCCCGGGTTGAAGGTCTTCCGCATGAGCGATCTGGCCGAGGAGATCGGCTGCGACCCCTCCACGATCAGCCGGACGGTGGCCGACAAGTACGTCGAGACGCCTCACGGCGTGTTCCCGTTGCGGTACTTCTTCACCGGCGGCACCGACACAGGCGACGGCGTCGGCACAAGCTGGGACAGCATCAAGCAGCGCGTGGCCGAGCTCATCCGCCACGAAGACCCCAAGAATCCGTTAAACGACGACCAGATCGCCGAAGTCCTCGCCAAGGAAAACATCCACATCAAGCGCCGCACGGTAGCCAAGTACCGCGCCCAACTCGAAATCCCCCCAGCCCGCCAACGCCGCAAATTCTGACGGAAGTTTCACCGCCTCGCAGCTGCTGCCCTGCCACTCCTATACGCAAACCGTCGCGCTTCGTATGGTATGCACCTTCGCGGGCTCATTGCTCGAATGCCCCGGCGCCCTGGCGATGCAAACGGGTAATGGTGCCCCTCGTATTATTTGACTCCTGTGGAAAAGGCATGTACGCGGTCTTGACATAGGCTCATCGTGCGGAAGCATACTGACGCATGCTTGTCCTTGCTGACGAGTCCGGGGACATGGGAATCGATCTGGAGGGAGGCTCGTGAGCGTCCTCCTCATGGCGTGCGTGTTGTTTAAGTTCCACGGGCAGACGAGACGGACCTCATGAACAGAGGCGAGGGAATTCTGCGAGCTCCACGACTGACAAACAGCCGTTTCGCTGATGGTGGGATCGCCTGGGACTTCCTCGATGATGCAGCGACCTGCATTCATGAGCAGCGAAACATAAGTTGTCTTGACCTCAGCGCAGCGGTCCATTTGAAGCCGTACGTCGTTGCGCTCCTGGCTGCCCTCTGCCGGCAGGGGCGAGCTGGCGATTTTACGGTCAAGTGGCCATCCAGCACGCAGGCACGAAAACACCTTGCTCGACTCCGACTTCACACCATACTCAATATCGAAGCTCCCGAAGCACAGGAGCGAGAAACGAATATACCCCTGCGCATAATGTCGACGCCGGAAAGCGGGTTTTCGTGGGAGGCGGTCGAACTGCTGGAGCGGGAGTTCCCTGACGATTTGCCGCCCGGCGTCAAACCAAAGATGGCAGATCATATCGACGAAGTCATTCAGAACGCGCTGGGGCATGCCGATTCCGAGATCGGCTGCGTCGTGTGTGGACAGAGTTTCCCGCGTAGCGGTATCGTCGAGGCTGCAATCGTGGATCTCGGAATCACGATTCATGGCCACCTGCGAAAGCAGGTACGCCAACATCAAGACCGATAGCGACGCCATCGAAATAGCGACCCAATCATCTATCACGGGTACACCGCAAGGGGCGGCGAACGCCCTGGGAGACCCTAATTCTGGTGCGGGTCTTTACGAGCTGAGAACCTATATGGAGCAGGGAGGCGGGCATTTGGCGATTCTAAGTGGGAGCTCGATTGTCGCGTTCGAGAAGGATCGCGCTCCGGTCATCCACGCGCTGCCCGGCCGTCGATTTCGAGGAACTCTGGTCAACCTGCAGTTCGTGACGACACCGGTTGAACCGTCACCGCACCCTCGCGTATACTTCTAATGGTATGAGAATCAAGCTTGCGGAACATATCGGACCCTTCCTCAACCGGGCCCACCAGGGGTCGGAGCTGGCATCCGAGATCTTCGGCGTCTGGGAGACAGAGGCGGTCCGCCTCGACTTCGACGGCGTCGCCTACATGTCGGCTTCCTTCGCGAACGCCCTCTTGTTCAATCTGCTGAGACGTTGCGGAGACGACGTCGCTCACTTGAAGCGCCGCATCGAAATCGAAAACGCTTCTGACGCCGTCCGCAGCGCGATCAACCTAGCTATCACCCGGCATGTTGACGAGGGCATGCGACTGAGCCAGTATGTAGACGCCTAAGTCGGACTCGCAAGAGTCCATCAACGCAAATCCGGGGACACCATACTCGTTTTCCGATGTAGCTGAGTGCTCTGTTGCTTGCGCTTTTGGCCGGGCCCGCGCGGGTGGAGCCTCCGGCCGACGTGTCTTCTCCAGCCTCGCGATAAGCGGCCCCGCCCGATCGGACGGCCCGTTCGCTTGTGTCCACTCAGCCGCTCGACGGCCTCCGGATCGGCAGGCGCTCCAAGGCATAAGATCGATCGAGATGCACGGCGGGCCGCCCGTTTTAGTGCATCGGGACAACGACCTGAGGTCCCGGGGGCAGGTCGCAGGGAATTCCGCTCGGGAGGATGGGCGCCGGCAGACAGTCCAACTGCCACCCCTTGCCCCGTATGATCACACAATTCCACACACCTCCATAGTCTTTGCGAAGATCTCCGGAGATCACTTTAAACCGAGAGGGGTAGGGGTAGGTGGCGAGTTGGGGCGGGGGCCACTGGCGCCCTTCCATTCTTACTACGCCAGCATGTGCGTCGACAAAGGCAGAGGTAAAGTGAAGCGGACGTCCGTGCCAGCCCTTGATCGTCTCCGTGTTGCTCAACCAGTAAGCGTCGACATCGTGGACGCATCTCCAGCGTGGGAACTCTCCGCTCTCCAGAAGCCATGCGAAGCGCCCCGCATTCTCCATGTAGTACACCGTATTGGCCGGATTCGGAACGCGGGAGATCGGCCTTAGGAGCGGGCCCGCGCTTTGCGCCTCGCATCTGATGCTTGCGCTGTCCCCTTCCGGCCACGTGTCCGCAAACCACACCGCGTTTGCCGTGTAGCTGTTCCCGTAGTGGTTGTACGAGCTCAGCCCTGACTCCCGCCACGGGAGCATGTGGAATCCGGTGTAACCCCGGTCCGAGGGGCAGCGGAAGATGGGCAGATCCAGCGCGGCGTCGCTGAGCCAGTTGATGTTGTTGGGGCCTGGGTCAGCGGAGTAATCCGGAAAGCCGCCCTTGAACAGGATCGGATTAATCGGCCTGCTGCCCGGCCCACGACCCCATGCGGTGCCCCACTTGGAGGTCGCAGAATTTCGCCCCTCGTGGGGCTCTCCTTTGCCCGCCTTGCCGCCCCAGCCATAGGCGTTGTCGGCCCCCTCTACGTTTGCAAAGCTCCCGTGAACGGGGATGGCCTGCTCGTTAGGGTCGGCGTTTGAATAAGTGACGCTGGCGGTCGCGATGCCCTTGAGGTTCGCGAGGCAATGGGCGACCCTGGCCTGCTCGCGTGCCTTCTTGAGCGCGGGAACCAGGAGGGTAATAAGGAGCGCGATGATCGAGATAACGACAAGCAGTTCGATGAGGGTAAAGGCGTATCGGGTCGGGCCGGAGCTCCACACCAACGAGTGAGTGATGCGATTGCTGCTAACCATGTCTGTTGTCCCGGGCGCCATAGAATCACGGTCCAGGGCCGGGTGTGACGACTTGAGCACCGTACGGCAAATCGCAGGGGATTCCGCTGAAGATCATCTGCGCCGGGAGGCAGTCCATTTGCCAGCCCGGACCGCGAATGATCCCGCACATCCACGTGCCGTGACCCACCGGGATTTGTGTGTGGTCGTAACAGTATGGCGGCAAGGGATAGCTGGCGAGCTGCGGAGGCGGCCACTGGCGCCCCGCCATTTTCGCAACGGCGGCGTGCCCGTCGACGAATGTGCTGGTAAAATGAAACGGATGCCCGTGCCAGCCGTTGATCTGAAACTCCAGATCACGCATGGAGTCGTCGAGGAAACGCATGCAAAGCCCAGAGTGATAGTAGTAGCCGCCGTCGACGTGGTAGAGCCATCCGAATCGCCCTGCGTTCTCCATATAGTACACCGTGTTGGCAGGGTTGGGCACGCGTGAGATCGGCCTCAGGAGCGGTCCGAGGCTCATGGCTTCGCAGTGCTTGTCCATTGTTTTCCAGTCGGACCAAGTACCTGCAAACCATAACGCGTTCGCCGAGTAACTAGTCCCGTAATGCTCGTACGAACTGAGTCCCGACTCGCGCCACGGCGGCAGATGGTATCCAGTGTAACCCCGGTCCGAGGGACAGCGAAAGATGGGAAGATCGAGAGCGGCGTCGCTGAGCCATTTGATGTTGTTGGGCCCGGGATCGCGGGAGTAGTCCGGGAACCCTCCCTTGAAGAGGACGGGGTTGATGGGTCGGCTTCCCGGCCCGCGACCCCATGCGGTGCCCCACTTGGAAGTTGCAGCACTCCTGCCCTCCTGGGGTTCGCCCTTGCCCGCCTTGCCGCCCCAGCCATAGGCGTTGTCGGCGCCTTCTACGTTTCCGAAGCCGGCATGGACCGGAATGGCCTGTTCGTTCGGATCGGCGCTGGCATAGGTGATGCTCGCGGTCGCAATGCCCTTGAGGTTCGCGAGGCAATGGGCGGTCTTGGCCTGCTCGCGTGCCTTCTTGAGTGACGGAACCAGGAGCGTGATCAGGAGGGCGATGATCGTGATGACGACTAGCAGTTCGACGAGGGTAAATGCGTATCGGCCCGGGCCCGACCTCCACGCCAACGACTGGCTGACGCGACTGCAACTGACCATTTCAGAGTTCTCCGGCGTCGAAGAACGTGCACTCCCACTCTGCAGAAATGCCGCCTGCGCTTTAGGGGCGGCCGGGGAAACGAGATCCCCCGAGGAAATGTCCAGGAAGCCCCGTAAGCTGTTATTAGTATACACCCGCAAAGCGGAAGGTGCAAGATCCTAACAAAAAACGATCCTCGCTCGGGAGCTCCTTGCGACGGGTGGTGGCGTTCGGCCCGTCGCCTGCGGGGTGGCCGGACACCAGGGTAAGACCAAGGGGCGGCACGCGGGAGGCCGAGGGGTGTAGGCTGACAGTGGACGATCAACGCCTCGACTTCGGTGGTTTGCGGGTTGTTTTCTTGGCTTTGGTCCTTTTGGAGTTGGGCGCGCGGGTCTTTACCGCAATCGCGAGGCTTCTGTTCTCGGTGCTCGACAACGATGATCGTCCGAGCCACAAGGTGCGACGAGACTTACGCTGCTGACCGGCCGAAGCGGGCCGCGGCGTGCGGGGCGAAGAACCCTTGACCGCTTAACGGGGTCGGTCATAATGGCGACCGCTGGTGACCCGCTCGGGGCGGGTCTAACAGGGAATCCGGTGCGAATCCGGAGCGGTCCCGCCGCTGTAACCGGGAACGAACGCCGCGAACACCATTGATTCGCCAAAGTGCGAATCGAGAAGGTGCGGTCAGTAGGCGTCGGCCACAGGCCGAAGGCCCGGAAGCCAGAAGACCTACCAGCCGAATTTCCAAGGGTTCCTGACGCTCCCGAGGGAGGAGTGGCGGCCCATGTCGATCCGGCAACCGAACCTCATACCCCTTTCTATCGTTCGGCTCCCCATCCGCTGGGTACGCATACACCGCTTCCAAGGCGCGCCGGAACCAGGTCACACGCGCAGAGCGCACGAACCGTACGACCGGGGCGACCGGCGGCGCCCTCCTCCTGCTAGTAAGTGGGTTCACTTGATTGTGCGGGTTATCATCGGCACCGAGTTGGGGACCGTTGTGTTTCGGCACTGCTCAAGAGCAGTGGCACATCCGCAGATTCACCTGAATCGCAACACTGGAGGCGGCAAGTCGATCGAACCGGCCGTCCCTGCGCTCGCGTCATCGCCGAGGTGCTTTCGGCGGGAAGGGAGTTGTGCAGCATGGGTACTAACAAGTCTCTCGATCAGCGAAAAGTCGTAGGCAGGCGCCCTGACGGGCGGCTTTCGTTCCTTTCGATCTGTGTTGCCGTATTAGGATACACCGGGCTCGCCCAGCCCGCAGCGGCCCAGCTCTTCAGCCGCTACGGGCTTGCCGAGCAGTTCGACCTGCCGGCCGCCGCCGGGCCGTTCGACGTCACCCCGGACGGCCGCGTCATCACGCTGGCACACGACGAAGTCCTCCTCGAAACCGGCGCGCGCACCCGCGTGTTCACGTCGCTCGGCCTGTTGCCCGACGCCGACATCGCCGATTTCGGAGCGGCCTTCGTCCGCGTCTCGCCGAACGGCACGCAAATCGCGGTCGGCAACAACGGCGGGGCGTCGTTTGCCGACTACGAAGTCGGCGTCTTCGATCTGCCCTCGCTGACGGGCGTCTGGTTCACCGTGGACGGATTCGACGCCGAGTGGCTCGACAACGACCTGCTCGCCCTGACCGCCGGTGACTTCACCTCCGGCCTCGTGACCGTCCTCGACACCAACAGCGCCGACCCGCTCAACCCGACCAATCCCGTCGTCGTCGGCAACATCGACGGCGCCTCGGGCGGCGTCACCTTCGATCCAAGCGGCAGCCTGTACACCGCCAACGGCTTCGGCCCCGGACCACCCGACAAAACCGGCCAGGTGATGGCGATTCCGTCGGCGGCCTGGCTCCCCGCGCTGTCCGGCGGCGCGCCGGCCGACTTCGAGATCGATGGAACGCTTGTCGTCGACCTGCTCTCCGGCGCCTCGCTGGGCTTCGATCACGAGGGCAACCTGCACCTCGGCGGCGGCGACGCATTCGGCTCTGGCGAGTCCGACTTCGCCGGGTTGGTGAACACCGCGGCCGTCGAAGACGCCCTTGCCGGCAACGGCCCGGCCGATCCCGGCGACCCCGGCGAGGTGCGCAGGTTCGACCCCGACGAGGCCAACGACGCCAACTTCTACGCCATCGCGTTCAACCCGAAGACGCGAGAGCTGTACCTCAAGGATATTGGCCCGACGGTCTACGTGTACCGGTTCTCAAACGACGCCGTCCCGGCCACAACCGCATGGAGTACCGTCTGGGCAACCCTGCTGCTCGTGTCGATCGCAACGCTCGCCTTTCGACGGCGCACCGCCCGGCGTCTTGCACGCCGAGGACTCCTCGCGGCCGGCGGCGATTGACGCGGCCCGCGCGGTTTTCGAAAATGGCGGGCGTATGGTTGCGAGGGGCTCGTTCAACCTGCGCGCGGCGGCGCTCGGCGCCTGCCTGTTGATGACGGCGGCCTGCGAACAGCCGCCGCCCGCCGGAGATCCGCCCGCCCCGGTACAACATCAGCAGCTCGCCGAACTCTCACAAGGCGATGGCCCCATGCCCTTCGACCGGCGGCGCGCCTCGGGCCTTCCCGAAGACGTTGTCGTCGTAGGCATCGCGTTCACCGTCGAGCGATACGTCGTCCCCACGGATGACCTCGCCGGACGGCGAAACGACGTCTGGTCGCTCGTCGACGAATTGCGCGTCCCACCGGACGACATCGCACATCTCAAGACGAACGCGATGCGGATCGGCGTGGCCGGACCGGCCCAGGCGGAAACCATGCGCGAGATCATCCCCACGCTGGGCGCACGCCGTGAAGTCATGAATCGAGTCATCCAGAGCGGCGCGCCCCTGACGCTCGATTTCGGCAGCACCGGCAGCTACCAGACGGTCTACGTGTTTCACCGCGACGGGCGACTCGAGGGGTCAACCTTCGACGACGCGACCAAGTTTCTCCACCTTGATTACCGGGTCGATCTGGATGACGATGTCCCGCTGATCACGCTCGCCCTGACGCCGGAGCTGTTCAAGGAAAGCGAGCAGCCGCACTGGCGGGTGGCCGAGGGACAGTATCGCTACGAAAAGGAATACCAGGGCACGGCCTATCGCAATTTGTCCGTCGAGGTGCGCGTCCGGGACGGCGAGACGCTGGTGGTCGGCCCGAGTGTACAGCGCCGCAACGCCTACCTGGTGGGAAGCACGATCCTGAGCCACGAGGCCGCCGGACGGGACTGGGAAACCATCGTCTTGATCACACCGCAACTTCATCTGACCGACGGTGGGGAGATCGGTGACCGTGAGCGCGAATGACACTCCGAATTCCACCGCCGCGCCCGCGATCGACCGGCACTACCGCATGATGTGCGAGCACGCCGGCATCGCCCTGATATCCACGGATTCCGAGCTCAGAATCAAAACGTGGAACGCCGCGGCCGGCCACATGTTCGGCGGATCCGCCGCCAGCGCGATCGGAACGCCGCTCATCACCGTCGTTCCCGTGGAGCAACGCACCCGCGGCGAGTTGCTGATTCACCAGGCCATCGCCGACGGCGCCATCTGCAATTTCGAGTTCCAGGATCGCGACCACCACGGCCTGCCGCGCCACGTCATCGCGACGTTTTCACCCATCGTGGACGACCACGGCAACCGCACCGGCGTGCTGGCCTGCGCCCGCGACATCACGCGGCGTATTACGCTGGAAACAGAGCTCGCGCAGCGTAACAAGATGGCCTCCCTCGGCCGGATGGCCGGGGCGCTGGCCCACCAGTTCAACAACATCCTGGGCGGCGTTATCACACGGGTGGACTTCGCCCTCACGACCGACGACCCCGATTTCCAGAGCCGCACGCTGCGCCAGACGAGCGACGCCCTCGGTCGGGCGTCAAGAATCATTGACGCCCTGCTCACGTTCGCAGAGGGCGACGTTCGACACCAGGACCTCAGCGATCTGACCGAGGTGGTGTTCGAGGTGGTCGAACGGGTTGAACCCGAACTAGCCCAAAAGGCAATCAAGCTCGATTTGAAACTGGACGCCGTCCCCGTCACGCCGGTACCCCATTCCCAGATGCGTACCGTTCTCGAGAACATCCTGCAGAACGCCGCCGACGCCATGCCCGGCGGCGGCACCATCACTGTTGAGACTCGGGTCGTTGAAGGCATCGTCCGCCTGTTGATCTCCGATACCGGGTGCGGGATGGATGAGGAAACCAGGCAACGCGTTTTCGAGCCGTTTTACAGCACCAAGGCCATCGACGAGCATGCCGGGCTGGGTCTGGCGATCGCCCACGGCGCGCTGCAGGTGCTCGGGCATACCATCACCATCTCTTCTGCGCCGCAGGAAGGCACGACTGTGACGATCAAACTGAAGGGCGAATCCGCCAGACGGACCTGAACGGCGAGCACCGGCCGCATTACGGAATAGTCAGCACTTTGTTTGTTTTTGGCACGAGCGAGCCCTACACTCCTGGCGCGAGGCCCGAGTGGGCATCCGACCGCTGGTCCCAACGAGTGTTGCGGTCATACCGGGCGGATCACAGGCGTGCAGTGATCGATGATCTCCGTCCGATACATCAGGCGGGTGAGCATCGGCACGAAGATGGCCGCGCTTAACAATCCGCGGCGCAGCCTTGTGGGACGGACAACCTGAACGAGCGTATCAGTTGGTCGGATCTTCGCGGCGAATCGCGCCGCCTGTCGACGAAGTCGACGCCATCCGGCGGCTCGCGCGGTGCAGCCGGAATCAAGGAAGTCGCCGCAACGACCCCGCAGGGGAAACGACTGCCAATGTTGATCTCTCTTCGTCGCAGTGTCGTACCGAGCGCCGCACTGTTGTTGGCCTGCGGTTTGGCGATGCAATGTCACCAGGTCAGGAGCGGGCCGACATCTTATCTGCCTGCACTCACCGAGACCGTCGAGCCCATGGCCACGTTCGCCGGTTCGATCGACGAGAACGAGGCGATGGCCCGCGAGGACCCGCTGGCGTTCCTGCACCACTGCCGCCTTGAA
This sequence comes from uncultured Phycisphaeraceae bacterium, assembly GCA_964574815.1. GTDB lineage: Bacteria > Planctomycetota > Phycisphaerae > UBA1845 > UBA1845 > CAZNPL01. The sequence goes on along the minus strand of CAZNPL010000004.1, from coordinate 18,903 downwards.
TACACAGAGCGCGACATCCGCGACTACACCTGCACCTTTACCACCCAGCAACTGGTGCCCGACGGGATGACCCCCGTTCAGGAGGCACACGTGCGCTTCCGCGAATCGCCGCACTCGATCGACATGAAATGGACCCGAAACCCCACCGAGGCCAATCGGGCTCTTTACGTCGAGAACAAGTGGGTAGATGAAAAAGGGCGCGAGCTGGCCTGGTTCAAACCGGCCGGCGCCGTGGCCAGACTGTTCGTGCCCAAAATCAAGCAGCCCATCAACGGAACGCGCGCCAACGCCGCCTCGCGCCGGTCGCTCAATCAGTTCGGCTTCAAGCGGACGCTCGATCTGCTCATCAAGTACTCCGAGAAGGCCCGCAACGCGGGCGACCTCGAGCTCGAATACATCGGCCGCGGCAAGATCGACGGCCGCCCCACCTATGTCTTCGAGCGCCGCCTGCCTTATACCGGCGAAGAGGAACCCCACCCGGATGCTTTACTTAGATATCACATCGACCGAGAGTGGCTGGTTCCGACGGCGTGTTACTCCTTCGCCGACGACGAGGGCCGCCGACTTCTCGGCAGCTACGTCCTCACCGACGTCGAGTTCAACACGGGCCTGGATCACAAAGACTTCGACCCCGACCACATCAACTTTTGAGCGGAGCGTCGTACAGTTCATCACAAGGCACGGCGCACGGATTCGGCTATCCCGTCTGTTGAGACGGAGCCCTGAAGAAGACCGCATACAGTACCGGCACGACGATCAGCGTGAGGACCGTGGCGAACGTCAACCCGAACATGATGGTGACCGCCATCGAAACGAAGAACGCGTCAGCCAACAGCGGGATCATGCCCAACACCGTGGTCAACGCCGCCATCGACACCGGCCTCACGCGGCTCACGCCGGCGTCCACGATCGCGTCGTAAGTAGCCTTACCCTCTGAACTTTGAAGGTTGATCTCGTCGATCAGGACGATCGCGTTCTTGATCAGCATGCCCGCCAGGCTCATGAACCCCAGCAGCGCCATGAATCCGAAGGGCTGATCCGTCAGCAGAAGACCGGCCGACACGCCGATCACAGCCAACGGAACGGTCAGAAAGATAATCAGCGGCTTGCGCACGGAATTGAAAAGGAAAACGACCACCAACACCACCAACAGGCCGATCACGGGAATCTTGCTCGCCAAGGCGGCTTGGGCCTTGCCTGAATCCTCGTATTCGCCGCCCCATTCGAGGCTGTATCCGGAGAGCTTCCACTCCCGCTCTTTCTCGGCGAACATGGCCTCGACCTGCGGTCTCAGCCGGTTGAAAACGGGGCTGGCCTCGCCGACCGCCGGGTCGCACTTGACGGTCAAGGTGGGCAGCCTGTCACGCCGGCGAATGATCGAGTTCTCAGAAGTGGTTTCGAAATCCAGGACCACCTGTCGGATCGGAATCGCGCTGCGCGCCACGGGGCTCCAGATCTGCACATCCTTGAGATTGCCGACGTCCACCCGTTCGGCCAGCGGACTACGCGCGATAATGGGCAGCAATTCGTCTTCCTCGCGATAGACGCCGACCTGGGCGCCCGTCGAGAATGTCTCCAGAGCTTGCGCCACCTGCGCCCGGGTCACGCCCGCGTTGCGAGCCTGCGTCTCGGCAACAACGGGCCGAATGAGTGGAACCCGTTGCCGCCAGTCGTCACGTATGTCCGTCACATTAGGTACGCCGTACATGATGCGCGTCGCTTCAGTCGCAAGCCCCCGAAGCACGTCAGGGTCAGAACCTCGAAGACGCGCGTGGATCTTGGCCGGATCGCCCGGTCCCAGAACGAACTTGCGGGAGAACGCCTGGCCGTCGGGAAAGTTCTCGTACAGATAGTTGTGAATCTCGGCGCTTAGCGCGTCGATCGCCCGGTAGTCTTCCACGCCGACCAGAAGCATGCCGTACGCGCTGTTGGCCTCCTCCGGGGCGTAAGTCAGCAGAAAGCGAAGCGACCCCTGTCCGACGAACGTGGCCACTTCCGTGACACCTTCCATCTCCAGCACATGCGCCTCGATGGTTGCCAGGTCCGCCTCGGTGCGGCTGATGTGCGTCCCCTGCGGCAACCAATAGTGCACCATGAACTGTGGCCTGGTGGACTGCGGGAAGAAGCTCTTCTTGACCAGACCGAATCCCTGGATCGACAGGATCAATAGCCCCACGAGCACGAACAAAGTAAGCCATCGGGCCCGAATACAGGATTCAAGGAAAGCACGATACACCCTGAACAAAAGCCCGCCGTACGGATCGTCCTGGTCGCCACCGGCCGACGCCTTGACGCGAAGAAACATCGTCCCCAGAAGCGGCGTCACCGTGATCGCCAGAACCCAACTGAGCATCAGCGAGTAGAGAATGACCAGGAAAAGCGAACGGCAGTACTCGCCCGTCGAATCCTGCGAGGCCCCGATCGCCGCAAACGCGAGGACGGCCACGACGGTCGCGCCGAAAAGAGGCCACATGGTCTGTCCGACGATCTTCGACGCCGCCGTGATTCGGTCCATCCCTCGCTGCAGGTTGATCAGGATACCCTCCACCACGACGATGGCGTTGTCCACCAGCATGCCCAGCGCGATGATCAGCGCCCCGAGACTGATGCGCTCCAACGCAACGCCCTGGCTCGCCATGACGACGAAGGTGGCCAGCACGGTCAGCAGCAGGATGAACCCGATCAACAGCCCGCTGCGCAATCCCATCGCCACCATGAGCACGCCGATCACGATAGCGATCGCCTCTACCAGGCTGATCACGAATCCGCTCACGGCCGTGGTGACCGCCTCGGACTCATGGGCGATCACGCCGGTCTCGATGCCGATGGGCGTGACCGCCTGCAGATCGTTGAGACGTTGGTCCACGGCCTGCCCCATCGTCACGACGTTGCCGCCGGAAACGGTCGAGATCCCGAGTCCGATGGCCGGATGGCCGTTGTAACTCATGATCGCCCTCGGCGGGTCCGCATAGCCCCGCTCAATCGTGGCGATGTCTTTGAGGTAAAGCTTGGTCGCAGTTGCGTCATCCTGGAGGATGAGCAGTTCGCCGAGTTCTTCGACCGAGTCGATCTCGCCGGTCGGCTGAATGCGAACGTACTCCGGGCCGACCTGGATCCGGCCCGCGGGCGCCACCAGGTTCTGACCGGCGAGCGTGGCGGTGATCGTCTGCGGTGACAGGCCCAGTTGTGCGATTCGAGCCCGCGAGAACTCGACGTAGACCACTTCGGGCCGGTCACCGTAGAGTGCAATTTTGCCCACGTCCCGGCAGAGCAGCAGTTCACGCCGCAGCAGCTTGGCATGCTCCTTCAGCTCAGCGTACGAGTACCCGTCGCCGTACACCGCGTAGAAAACGCCATAGACGTCCCCGAAATCATCGTTCACCAGAGACGTGCTGGTGCCCGGTGGAAGGTCCGCCTGAACGTCGTTCACCTTCCGGCGAAGCTCGTCCCAAACTTGCGGGAGAGCGGCTTTGGGCGTCTCCTTCTTCAACACGACGCGCACCGTGGAAAGCCCCGGCTCGGATATGCTGGTGACGTAATCGAGTTCGCCCAACTGCTGCACGGCCGTCTCGATCTCGTTGGTGACCTCTTCGGCGACCTCCATCGCCGTGGCACCGGGGTAGCGCGTGAAAACCTGCGCCTCCTTGATCGTGAACTCAGGATCCTCGAGCCTGCTAAGACGCTGATAGGCCGATATGCCGCCGCCCACCAGGGCGACCGTGACGACCAGAGTGATGGTCCGGTAGCGGATCGACGCCTCGGCCACATTCATGACTGGCTGTCCGCCCGCCGCGATTCCATCAGCCGGACCCGCTGCCCTTCCTGGAGCACGTTGACGCCGGCCGTCGCGATCCGGTCTCCACGGGACAACCCGTCGGTGACCGCGACCTCGTCCTCGGCCATCTCACCCACCGACACATCCTGCCGATGCGCCGTCATGGTCCCGCCGTCAGCCTGCCGAATGATCCAGACGTAGTACTGCCCCAGACCGTCCACCGCGACCGCATCGATGGGCACCGCAAAACTCGCGTCCGCTTCGGGGGCGCCTTCCTTGGGATACTCGCGGATCGTGGCCGTCATGCCGGGCAGAATCACGACATCTTCCGGCGCCGGCATCACAAAGGTAGCCGTGTACGTCTGAGTCAGGGGGTCGGCCTCGGTCGAAAACTCCTTGAGCTCCACGTCGAACTCCCGGCCCGGAAGGTAGTCGAAGGTGGCCACGAACCGGTACCGGCCCTTCTTCTGCTTCGACTCGACGACGCGGCTTTCCGGCACGCTGACTTCAATCTCGACGCTCGTCACGTCCTGGAGGCTGAGGATTCGCTGCTTGGCCATCACGTTCTGGAAGTTTTCTACGTACGTGTTGGCAATAACGCCGGAGAACGGCGCCCGGAGATAAGTATCCTCGAGCGCCTTGCGTGCAATCCGGGCCTCGGATTCCGCAACGTCGAACGCCGCCTTGGCATCGACCACTTCCTGACGGCCGGCGCTGCCCCGCTCAAGGAGATCCTGCAGCTTTTCGTAGTCGGATTGCGCCTTGGTCAAAAGGCCCTCTTTGGCCTGAAGAGCGCTCTCGTAATCGCGGGGATCAAGCCGCGCCAGCAACTGGCCCTGTTCGACCTCGTCACCTTTTTTCACGGGGAACTCGATGAGTTGGCCGGAAACCTGGAACGCCAGATCCACCGTCTGGGTCGCCTTGACTTTTCCAGGGTAGTTCCGCGCCCCCGATGCAAACGCGGTTTCGACCACCATCGTCTTGAGCGGTCTGACCGGCAAAGGCTCCGGCTCCGGCTCCGGACGCCAGTCGATGAACGCCACCGCGAAGATCGCGGCCGCCATCAACGGAGCCCCGATGATAATCCCCAGCCGTTGTGATTTTCCTGAACCGGTCGCCATGTTTGTCTGCTCGTTCGATCTTCCGCTTCCGCAGGAGACTTTCGCCCTGCCATCACTCCACCACGACCCTTGACGGATTCCGCCCCCACAGACGCCGCAAAGAATAGACAGTCCGCTCGCACGCCGCAACCGTGCGCGAGACCCATCTCTCGCGAAGCGAGACGTGGGGTCACGATCGATCAAGGGAAAGGGCCGTACCCGTTCGGGCACCGCGCGCCCGCGAAATCACTCGCCCCAACAATCCAGCGCCCTGCGTACCGCCACCAACTGCCCAAGGTGGTACGCGTTGTGATCGGCCACCAGCAGCGCCTCGCGAAGAACCGTCTGCCCCGTACCATGCGCAATCGGCGCGAACAGATCGGTCGCCGGGTCGCTCACCAGCGCCTGCATCACCGTCAAGTCGCGGTTGAACGCCTCGATGCTTTCGGCCCATGCACCGGCACTCTCCGGCGCGTCACCGGCGGGCCAGTAACCATCGGGGAATCCCGGCGAAACGTGCTCCGGATTTCGACAAAACTCCAGAATGTCCCACTGCGCGATCCGCATGTGCTCCACAAGCCGCCAGGGCGAATAAGGCACTCCCGCAGGCTTGCTTCCGCGGTGCTCGGCCGGCAGATCGGCCACCGCCCGATCGAAATCCAGATGTGCCCCGCCGCCTCGCAACAAGTAGAGCACGTGTCCCCGCACTTCTGCGTCTCGATCCATTCGTTAACCCCGCAATACAACTTACGACAAGTCCGGCCGCGGCGTGATCGTAGCATGTGACGAGCCGGCGGGCCACCTTGTAGCGTCCCCGCGCGAACAGTACGATCACTGTGCCTGCCCGGTGCCGGCTTGGCGTCTCGCTGCTTCCGGCCGAGCCGGGTGGATGTCGGGTGAGACGGTCGAATCCGACGACGATCCGATGGACAACTCAGCGGGATGGAGGCGGTTATGAACGCGACATCGATCTTTCGATTTCTCACCATTTTTGCTCTCGGCGCGCCGGTCTCTCTTGCAGGACCGCGCACCTACGACTTCCAGAAGCGAATCCTCGATAACGGTCTCACCGTCATCACGCTCGAGGACCACTCATGTCCGATTGTGGCCGTGCAGGTCTGGTACCATGTCGGCTCGAAAAACGAAGACCCCGAGCGCCAGGGCTTCGCCCACATGTTCGAGCACATGATGTTTCGCGGCACCGACCGGCTTGGACCGGAACAGCATTTCGAATACATCCATCGCACCGGCGGAAACTGCAACGCCTACACCTCTTTCGATAACACCACGTATATTGACGAACTGCCGTCCAATCAGCTCGAGCTGGCCCTATGGCTCGAGGCCGAGCGAATGGCTTTCCTGAAGATCGATGACGAGAGCTTTCACACCGAACGATCCGTGGTCGAGGAGGAACGCCGTGAGCGATCGCTCAACATGCCGTACGGTACCATACCGGAGAAGCTGCTTCCGGTGATCTTTGAAAAGCACCCTTACCGCTGGACACCGATCGGCCGCATCCCACACCTGCGGGCAGCCACGATTGACGAGTTGCAGACATTCTGGGATCGATACTACTCCCCCTCGAACGCCACGCTGGTGATCGTCGGAGACGTACAACACGACGAAGCCCATCGCCTGGCCGAGAAGTACTTCGGATGGATGCCCAAGTGCCCCGAGCCGCCGCGCGTCGCCCTCACCGAGCCGCCTCAGACGGCGCCGCGATCCGTCACCATCGACGAAAAGAAAGGGCCCGCTCCGATCGTCGGACTGGTTTTCCGGGGCGTCGCGGTCGACCATGAGGACGCCCTCGCGCTCGAAATGCTCATGTCAATCCTCGGCGGAGGCGAAAGCAGCCGCCTCTACAGAGACATCGTGAAAAAGCGCGAGCTCGCTCAGTACGCGATGGCCGGTGCGTTCTCGCTCGAAGACGACGGGCTGCTCGGCGCAGGGGCCGTTTTGATGCCCTGGGCCGACAAGCAGAAGGCGCTGGACGCGATCCGAGAACACATTGACCGGCTGAAAGCCGAAGGCGTAACCGATCGCGAGCTCGAAAAAGTGCGAAACCAGTACCTGCGCGACGAAGTCACCAACGCCTTGACCATCGAACGAAAGGCCGGCCTGCTGGGCCAGTACGAAGTTATCGAAGGCGACGCGGAGAAAGCCAACCAGCGACTGGCCGAGATCCGCGCCGTCACCGTGAATGACCTCAAGCGACTGGCGGGCAAATACCTCGTCAAGGAACGTGAGACCGAAGCGATCGTCAAACCGGCCTTCGGGTCGATGATCTCCTCGTTCCTTGGCTTCGGCAAAAAAGACATCGATGAAGGCGCCGAGCCGCTTCCAAAGCCGGAGGTCAATCGGGTGGCCACACGCGGCGGATGCCGTGCCGATATCAAGCGGCCGGAATGGTACCCCGAGAAGCCGCCCGTCAAAGAGCTGCTCGCCGAGATGCCGGAGATCGAGCACGAGAAACGCGCGCTCGACAACGGGATCGAAGTCGTCGTCGTACCCAACCACGAGGTGCCCTTCGTGACGATCACGCTGGGGTGTCTCAACGGCGGCTGGACGGAACCCAAGCCCGGCGTCGCCTCGATGGCCGCTTCGATGATCACGAAAGGCTCGGCCGAACACACGGCCGCTGAGATGGCGGAAGAATTGGAGTTCAATGCCATCTCGCTCTCGGGAAGCGCCTCCATGGACGCGGCCACCGTCTCGGCGTCGTGCGTCAAGGGCAAGTTCGATCTGGCCGCCAAGCTAGTGGCCGAAGTCGCGCGGACGCCCACGTTCCCGAAGCAGGAACTCGAGGTGCTCCGCAAGCAGGAGTTACTGGGGCTGATGGTACAGGCCAGGACGCCGGGCTACATCGCCGACCGCGAGCTGCGCCAGCGACTGTTCGAAGACCATCCGTACTCGCGGACCTCCACGGGTGAGCCGGCCGACGTGCGGGCGATCAAAACGTCCGACCTGAAACAGTGGTGGAGCGCCTTCATCCGCCCCGAGAAGTCAACGCTCTATATCGCCGGGGACGTCCGCCCGGATGAGGCGTTCAAAGTGGCCGAAGCGCATTTCGGCGACTGGCGTAACCAGCAAGAAGCGCCTTCCGTTGAAATGGCGCCGCTTCCGGAAATCGGCGAAACGCGTATCTACCTGGTCGATAGGCCGGGATCGGTGCAGAGCGAGATCCGAGCGGGGCATCTCGGAATCACCCGCGATCACGAGAGTTACTTCCGAACACGCGTGCTGTCGCAGATCTTCGGTGGAACGTTCAACAGCCGGCTCAATGAGGCCATTCGCGTCGAAAGGGGTTTGACGTACGGGGCCCGCGGCGGCTTCTACACCGGCCGCTTCGCCGGCAGGTTCGTCTGCAGCACCTCCACCAAGACGCCCAGCACGGCCGAGGCCATTCAGGTCATCCTCGACGAGATCGACCGGCTTCGCGCGACGCCGCCGGAGCGTGACGAGGTCGAGGTGGCCAAGTCCTATCTCGTCGGCAGTTTCGCCGGTGACCGTGAGACGCCGCAGTCAACCGTCGGCGATCTGTGGCTGATCAAATACGACAACTTGCCCGGCGATTACTTCCATCGCTACCTGCATGGCGTACGCAGCACGACTCCGGAGCACATCCTGGCCGATGCAAAGGACTTGATTCACAGAGACAAGCTCGTGATCGTCGTCGTCGGCGTCGCGGACCAGCTCAAGCCGGACCTCGAAAAGATCGCACCGGTAACGATCGTGAAGGCCACCGAAGAAGATCCCGAGAAACCCACGGCGACGCCGCAGGACCACGAGACAGAGACCGGCAGATCGTAATCTTGTGAGGTGCCCAAGGGGAATACAGTTCATAGGCAACGTTGCGGTATGGACGTTGCAGTATAATGGTAAGGCGCGCGGCGACCGCGTCCTGGAGGGACACCGCGAGAGTAGCCCGGCGATTCATCGCTGGGAACTGAGAACTTCAGCAATGAAAGAGTCCCGGAGGGACGATTGAGGCCGGCTTATCGCACCAAGGCGTCGCCCCAACTCTGCAACAGAGGTAATCTTGTGAAAGAGCGACAACGCCGTAAGTCGTTTGTCGATGCCTGTGCGATCTTCGCCATCGGTGCACTCATGTGCATCTCGAAGCCCGGAAACGCGCTGGCCCAGTCACGCGACCTCGCCGCCGATCTCGCCGACCTCAACGTGCGCCACCGAACGGAGCACTACGCCTTGGGCGGCACGGCGAATGAAGCCCGTCTCGTCGAATACGGGCAGTACCTCGAGTACATCCACGGGGAGTACACGCGCGGCTTTGAGTCCCTGCTCGACCAAGCGGAGCACCCCGACCGTGCCGAGCCGAACGGGCGGGGCCGGCGGAAGCCGGCGAATGCCGATTCACCCTCGATCACCGCCGGCGACCTCGGCAACCGATTCAAGGTCATCGTATTGAGAACGCAGAGGGAGTACGCGCACTTTGCCAGACAATACATCGGGCAAGGGTCTGAATTCTCCAGTGGGATGTTCATTCCGTCGCTCGAGCTGCTCTTGATCCAGGACAACAAGGACTCCGCGCAAACCTACCAGACGCTCTTCCACGAGGCCTTCCACCAGTTCCTGCGACGTTACGTGGAAAATCCGCCCATCTGGCTGAACGAAGGATTGGCCACCTACTTCGGTACGGCCCGGCCGACGAAGTCCGGTTTGGTATTCGACCCCCGCAATGACCACTGGGACATCTGCCGCAAGCTCATCAGCCAAGGACAGGCGATTCAACTCATCGATCTGGTCCGCGCGAACAGGTCCGAATTCTACGACCACAGCGTCATGGACGTGCGTTGGGGCGGCCAACCGCTGCGACGCAGCTTTGTCTATTACGCCCAGTCGTACACGCTCATCCACATGCTGCTTGCCGATGCGCAATCACGGGAAACTTTGCAGAGCTACGTGCGTGACCTGGCCGACGACGACGGCCGCACCGAGGCCATCACAAAACGATACTTCGACGAGGACCGGTGCGCACGGCTTGCACCATTGTGGGTGCAGTACGTCCAAAGCAGGCCGGAACACCAGAGAAGATGATGAACTGAGCGGTTAAAATCGGCCGGCGTTCTATCAACCTACGCAAACCGTTCCGGAAAGCGATACCGAGTGCTCACGAGGTGTTCGCTCGGCGCGATTGCGTCTCGCGGCCGCGCGGCTCCCCTCGCTTTCGGTGACGCCTTCAACATCCGAGCCCGTGATCCGCCCGGCATTCGGCTCGCACATGTCCTGGAAATAGGCGTCGCCCCGACCGGCGGTGATGATCTGAACGTAATCGCGCAGGATCTGAGCGAGCTCGAGCGCCGCTTCGGCGGGAATCTCGATCGAAGCGCACTCTTCGCCGCCTCTCTCTCCGAAGACACGAACCGGCGAGCGCCGCTCGAGCAGGATGGGGTAGGAGGACTTGCCGTTCGCCTGCCGCAACCCGGCCCTGAGGACCAGCGATTCGGTACCGCTTTGGACGACGCCGACCAGCTTCCCCGCAATGGTGTGTGACTGTTCGCGATCGCCCATCGGAAGCTCCTTTCCACACGGGCGGCGGATCGCCAGGGCCCGTCCTCGCGTACTGCCGCCGCCAAACGCCCCGAATGTTAGGCGGGCGGCGCTAACGGCCGTCGAAGGGGCCATTATTTTTCCGTTAAGAGGACAACGGCATAATCCCTGTGAGTTTCAACCTTCGGCATCCGGCAATGCCCGCTGGTAATACGCGCTGGCAAGCAGGAAAGAGCGATACTGCCGTGTCGGGTGAGAATGGAGAGGCCATTCCAATACGGTAAACGCGGATTCCGAGCCCGAGAACCACAAGCAGCGCCACGGTGACGCGCCGCACGGGTGTGGTGATGAGGCATCGTCAGTGGTTGCCGGCACGTGCTCACTCGTTCTGTGTGCGGCTTAAGTTGCAGCCGCAGCGGGTTTACTTGTGTGCCTCTCGATATGCGTCGGGATCATCAAAGTAGGCGTCGATGTCCGTAAATGTGTAGGGTTGCCCGCACTCGGGGCAGTCGTGGTAATCCGGCAGACCGGTGAGATCATACCGGCAGTGAATGCACCGTCGCGGTTGAACCGTCGTTCGAAAACCGCCTGTCTCTTTCTTGCGTCGCCTCGCCACCATGCGATCTCGAAAGCGCGTCCAAGCCCCCAGCTTGGCGGGCTTGGCTTCAGGAGAATGCGCCCGATCAGCCGGCCCTTTGTGCGGAGGTGACTTCGGCAACGCCGTCGCAGACGGGAGCAGCCAATGGCAGATACCTGCAGTGGCCGCGAATGCCACCGCCCCGAGTACTACGCTCTCCGTCCAACTCACCACGATGATCGACGGCACCCCCGCGATGACGATCGTCAGAACCCACTCCCTGCTTGCACGTCCGCGCCGGCGCGCTCTCATTCCTCTGCGGCCGCGTCCTCGCGCCGCTGGTGGGCCAACACGTCCTCGACGTCGTCGCGAATCTCGAACAACTTGTCCAGACGGGTCACGGCCAGCGCGTCCCGAACCGCGGGCTGCAGTCCGACCAGAATGAACTTCTGGCCATGCTGCTTCAGCGTGTTCAGCACGACGACGATCGCCCCCAGCGCCATGCTGGGAAAGAACGCCACTTTCGAAAGATCCAGCACGACGTTCGACGCGCGTGATTCCTCGGCGGCGGCCAGAACCTCGGCCCGCATCCGGTTCGTGGCCTCCGCGTCCATGTCCGCCTGCTCGACCACGGCCACGACGAGGCCGTCGCGTCGGTCGATCGTTGTCACCTGCTGATCAGACATTCCGTGTTTGCTCCATACCCGGCGCCGGCAACATTACCCGATCCTCACTTTCCTTTGATTCCATGAATCTGCCTGGAGAGCGCCTCGGGACGCGTCGCACACCGCAGCGCCTCGGTCGTCCGGATCAGCTCCTGATCGAACATCTCCAGGAGATGCTGATCGAAAGTCCGCATCCCGGACTCGCCGATCTCCATGTGCGCGGAAATCTCGTCGAGTCGGTTCTCCAGGATGAGCTTCTCCGTCACGGCGTTGCCGCGCAGAATCTCCACCGCCGGCCGCCGGCCCGCGATGATAGACGGACGGCGGGCCACACGCCACCGCGCGCCGCGGGTGGCCCACGCGCGGATGGCCCACGTCTTCAGGGCTTGTCGATTTATTCGCGATCGCATGCACGGATTGCGACTTTCGTGTCCCCGAACCCTGGGTTTGGGGTGTGCGCCAAGCGATCGAAGGGGTGTTGATTTGATCGAGGCCGATTAAATCGACAGGCCCTTCAGACGTGGGCTCACGATTGGGTGGAAATCGGCGGCCGGTCCGCAGACTGCCCGACCGGAGATGAATCGCTCGCCCGTTGAAGCCTGCTCTTTACCCGCGTAGCATTCGCAACATGAGCGAGTGGCACGAATCCGACACGTTTTGGGAAGATACGGCGTCGGTCGTCTTCAATCAGGCACGGCTCGGGAGCGCACCCGATGAGGCAAAGCAGGTGCTCGATCTGCTCCACCTGCCACAAGGCGCCGCCATCCTGGACCTGGGCTGCGGCGTGGGACGCCATTCGCTGGAGTTCGCGCGGCGCGGTTTCCAGGTCACGGGCGTCGACCGAACCGTACGCTATCTTAAACAGGCCCGAGCGAACGCCGCCGAGCAGGGACTGGACATCGAATGGGTCCGGGCGGACATGCGGCACTTCCAGCGGCCTAACGCCTTCGACGCGGCCGTCAGCCTGCTCACATCATTCAGCTATTTCGCCGACCCCGCCGAAGATCGCCTCGTCACCGAGCGCGTCCTCGCCGGTTTGAAGCCCGGCGGACGGTTCCTGATCGAACTGATGGGCAAAGAGGTATTAGCTCGCATCTTCCAGGAACGGGATTGGCACGAGGAACCCGACGGCACGCTGCTGCTGGAAGAGCGACGTGTCACGCACGATTGGGGGCAGCTCGATGCTCGATGGATCGTGATTCGCGACAAATCACGAACCGAACATCGCTTCACACTGCGACTCTACTCGGCGGCCGAACTAAGCCGACTCTTGCGCGACTCGGGGTTCAGCACAACCGCGGCTTACGGCTCCCTCGCCGGTGCGCCTTACGATGAAAAGGCCGAACGATTGGTCGTCGTAGGCCACAAAAGCCCAAACGCGTGAGCCGAAGATGTCCGTCACCCTCGCCCGACTCCGCGAAAGGAAGCGCCGCACGCAAAACCACCGACTTTCCAAACCGCAAGCGCTTCTCCGAACCGCCGCCTTTCCGAGCCGCGACCGTAAGGGAGCGGAAGGCACAAGCCCGATCGACGCACTACGAACCCGCGTCTATCACGCACGTATGCACCTTCGAAACTACCGATGTGATGATCCGGAAGTCCTCCTGGAAAAGCGTCCTGAGATCGAAGCAAATCGCGCCGTCGCCGATGCGCGTTACGATAGGTGGGTCTCCCTCCCGCAATGCCGCCGCAACCGCGCCGACGCTCGCAAACGTCGGCTGCCATCGGATCACCACCGTCGGCAACCCTTCGCCCGGCAACGAACCGCCTCCGGCGTACGATACATCCGAGCTGATGAAGAACTTCTCGTCGGGCAGCGCATCCGAAAGCATCTGATCGAGTTCGCGGGCGCGCTCCGCCAGCACGTCGGTCGAGGCGTGCAGCATGCTCAGCGCGGGAATGTGCTGCACGGCGTCCAACGGCTCGGTGTAATGACGCAGCGTCGCCTCCAGCGCCAACAGCACCATCTTGTCCAGCCGGTACGTCCGCATCAGCGGGTGCGACTCGATGGCGGCTATGAGATCCTTGCGCCCCACGACGATGCCGGCCTGCGGTCCACCCAGCAGCTTGTCGCCCGAAAAACAGATGATATCGGCACCCGCCGCAAGCGACTCTCCTACGTGCGGCTCGGCCGGCAAACCCATCCGGCTGAAGTCGAACATCGCCCCACTGCCCAGATCGTCAATGGCGATGAGGTTGTGCTCGTGAGCACATCGGGCGATCTGCTCGAGCGGCACGTCCTCGCTGAACCCTTCAATGCGGAAATTGCTGTGGTGCACACGGAGCAGTGCGGCCGTGTTTTCATTGATGGCCTTGGCATAGTCGCTCAGCCGCGTGCGATTGGTCGTGCCCACCTCGCGCAGCGTCACGCCCCCTGCGGCCATTACGTCCGGCATGCGGAACGAACCGCCGATCTCCACCAATTGCCCCCGAGAGACGACGACCTCGTGCCCTTCGCACAACGCCCGCAACGTCAGCAGGACGGCCGCGGCGTTGTTGTTGACGACAGTGGCGGCCTCGGCGCCGGTGACCTTGCACAGCAGTTCGGCGATGTGCGTTGTGCGGCGGCCGCGCTTGCCGGTGTCGAGCCGAAGTTCCAAATTACAGTACGCCCCCGCGGCGTCGGCGACGGCATTCACGGCATCCGAGCACAGCGGTGCCCGGCCCAGGCCGGTGTGCAGCACGACGCCGGTCGCGTTAATCACGCGCCGCAGCACGGGCCGCGCCTCCCGTGCCAGGATGTCCGCCGCCGCGTCGAGGATATGAGCGGCGTCGCACGCGGTCTCGGCCTCACCCGACAGCAGCCGCTCCCGAGCGTGTTCGACCGCTTCGCGCAGCGCATTGGCCACGGCCGTATGCGAATGCGTCCGGCGCCACTCGTCGGCCCGATCGGTTCGCAGCAGTTCACCGACGGCAGGCAGCGCACGAAGCTGTTCCGACTGTTGTGGGGTCATGGTGACGCGCTTTCGTACAGAAGGCGAAGGTCTCCCTTGCGTACGGTGAACTTCTGACGATCCAGATACTCCATCAAGGGCACGACGAACTTCCGGCTGGAGTTGAGCCGCTCGCGCACCTGAGCCACCGTCACGCCGCCCGAATCTTCGATCATGTCGGCGACCGCCCGACGAAGACCTTCCTCGTGTTCGGCGGCGAGATAGACGCTGCCGTCGATCTCGGCAAGGTCGCCCCACGCCACCGCCACCTTGCACAAGCGCTTGATCCGCTGTACGTCGGTACCCAGACGACCCGCCAGCTCGTCAAGTGACGGCGGCTGATAGCCGCCCGCCCGATACGCCTCGAGCATCTGCCCGTAAACACGCTCGTCCTTGGCCGACATCGCCGGTGCGAACTGCGGCAGACACGCGTAACGACCGCGGACCGTCACGCGGCCGGACTTCCGGAAGCGCTCGAATAGAGGACGGCCCAGTCCCGGGGCGCTCTTGCGCTCCAGCCAGCCGATCAGCGCGTCCGTCAGACACCCCGGCTCGTCCGGATGGGCGTCGTGATGCCGCTGAAGCCAGCGCTCCGCGCGGGCGAACAGAGCCTCGACCACGTCCGGAACGAAACGCCGGTCGGAGGAATCCACGGCGACACGCTGACCCTGCTCCTCCATCGCCCCCAGCATCCCCGGCAGCTCGTCCGGTCTGATGCCGGTCCGAGCCGACAGGTGCAGCGCCGTCGGACTCTCGAAACCGCTCTCGGCCAGCACCTGTCGCAGCCGCTCGGTCGGACCACCGCTCTCCAACGTCTCCAGAGCGGCCCGCTCGGCGTTGCGATCGCGCGACCACCGCGTTGCGTGGGGCCGCAGCACGACGCCACCACCCAGCGTCCTTGTACCGTTTTCCGTCCGGGCGATGAAGTGTTGACCATGCGTCGCGAAGAAGGGCCGGCCCGACCGCATCTGAACGAACGTGGACGCCCCCGGCGCGATCGGTTCGCGCTCCAGCGGGACGATCCTGGCCATTCGCTCGCGCGTCCCCAGGCAGACGCGGAGCTTCGAAAACGGCTTGATTTCGCGCTTCGCGGTCGAAAGCACCTCAAACCGCGCGTCAATGCGCCGCGCAGGCGCCAAGAAGCCGGGAGCCGCCAGTTCATGCCCTCGTTCAATGCGCTCGCGATCGACGCCGATGAGATTCAGCGCCGCCCGTTGCCCGAGCTCCAACTCCTCGCTGTCCGACCCATGGCTCTGTAACCCGCGCACGCGGCAGGTCAGCTCGTCCGGATGTAGCTCCAGCGCGTCACCGGCATGCACGGTCCCCTGAATCACCGAACCGGTCACCACCGTGCCGCGCCCCTTGATCGTGAACACCCGATCGATCGCCATGCGGAACGGCCCGGCCGCATCACGGTCGGGCACGCGATCAGCCACCTCGATGATCCGATCACGCAGCTCGTCCAGCCCGCTGCCATTCGTCGATGACACCGGCACAATCGGAACGTTCCGCAGCCGTGAACGATCCAGAAGTTGTTGCACATCCTCCCGTACCAGTTCGACCAGGGTTTCGTCCACCAGATCAACCTTAGTGATCGCTGCAACCGCATGCTCGATGCCCACCAGCCGCAAAACCTCGACGTGTTCGATCGTCTGAGGCATGACTGAATCGTCGCCCGCGATCACGATCAACGCCATGTCGATCCCGGTCGCCCCGGCCACCATGGTCCGCACGAAGCGCTCGTGCCCCGGAACGTCGACGATCCCGAAGTGGACGGGTCCAAGATCGAGGTGGGCAAAACCCAGGTCGATGGTCATGCCGCGCCGCTTCTCTTCAGGCAGCCGATCTGTGTCGGTGCCGGTCAGGGCCCGAACCAGCGTGGTCTTCCCGTGATCGATGTGCCCCGCCGTACCGAGAATCAGGTGCCGCGGACCACGTTGCGTCTCTTTGAAAGCGTCGGATTCCGGCATCACTCCATTATCCGCACGCCCGCCGGGAATGCCAATCAACCACACGACTGCTTCTCGCAGGCACCTGGAGGCCACGGCAGAAAAATGCGTGACAGCGCGGTCGGGTGCCACGGACGGCTTGCCCGCGCGTGCGGCCGCATCCGCCCTTCCCGGCTCGCTGACCCCTAGACGCTTCAATCGACTATGATGCAACGTATGGCCAAATTCGCCCCGCGCGTAATGTCATGGCTGCCGCTCATCGTCATCCTGGCCGGCGTGGCCGCATACGCGACCAGCTTCGACGGCGTATTCGCCTTCGACGACGAGCGAACCATCATCAAGAACGACTCGATTCGCCGTCTCTCAGACCCGATCGACATTCTCACCCACGACCGGCGGCCCATCGTCAACCTCTCGCTGGCGATTAACTATGCGCTGGGGGGCCTGAACGTCGGCGGCTATCACGCATTCAATCTCGCCGTACACATCCTTGCCGCCTTGACCCTCTACGGGCTCGTTCGTCGGACCCTGTTGCTTGGCGTGCTGCGCGACCGGATGGGAAGCGCGGCGTCGTGGTTGGCCACAGCCGTCGCGACAATCTGGGTCGTCCATCCGCTCAACACACAGGCCGTGACCT
Organism: uncultured Phycisphaeraceae bacterium; assembly: GCA_964574815.1. GTDB lineage: Bacteria > Planctomycetota > Phycisphaerae > UBA1845 > UBA1845 > CAZNPL01. The sequence goes on along the minus strand of CAZNPL010000004.1, from coordinate 1,759 downwards.
ACGTGATTCAGCGTGCCGAATCGATGGCCGGTCTCTTCTACCTGCTGACTCTCTACTGCACGGTCCGCGCAATTGATGCGCCTCGCCGCTGGCCTTGGTACGTCGCCGCCGTGGCCTCCTGTGCGACGGGTATGGGCTGCAAGGGTGTCGTGGTCACCGCCCCGGTCATGGTGATCCTGTACGACTGGGTCTTTGTCAGGGCTTCGACGCGGCAGACGCGAGAGCGGCGCTGGCCGCTGTATCTGGGGTTGGCGGCGACCTGGGTCGTCCTGATTCAAACCGGCGTCATCAGCGTGCTCACGCCGGACGAGACCGGCCGAAAGGACGTCGGATTCGGCGTACCCGGCGTCCCCGCGCTCGAATACGCCATGACTCAACCCGGCGTGGTCCTGCATTACCTGCGACTTTCCTTCTGGCCTCATCCTCTCTGCCTGGACTACGACTGGCCGCTGGCACGCAACCCGGCCGAAATTGTGCCGGCCGCCCTGATGATCCTCGCCTTACTCTGCGGCACCCTGTGGGCACTCCTCCGACGATCTTGGCTGGGATTTGCCGGCGCGTGGTTCTTCGTCATCCTGGCGCCCACGTCGAGCTTTATCCCGATCAAGGATCCGGCGTTCGAACACCGCATGTACCTCCCGCTCGCGGCAGTCGTGGTCGTGGCCGTTGCGGGTGTCCGTTTGCTGTTGCGCCAGATGATCCGCGTCCCCTCCGGAGAAACGCGGGCACGCACTGCCGGCGTCGCCCTCGTCGGCGCCTGCACGCTGGCACTGGGCGTGCTGACGGCAAAACGGAATCTCGACTATCACAGCGAGGAGGCTCTGTGGCAATCGGTCGTCGAGGCCGCTCCGCAGAACGCCCGCGCCTGGAACGGGCTTGGCTGTGCAATTCACACTGCCGGGCGTCCGGCAGACGCGATCGAATACTACCGTCGGGCGATTGAAGTTGACCCTGAACATGCCGATGCACACTACAACCTGGGCAAGGCGTTCACAGCGATTGGCCGAGTGGACGATGCTGCCAGGAAATACCGCGAGACCCTGCAGATCGCACCGGGCTACGCGAAGGCATGGAACAACTACGGAAACGTCCTGCTCGACCAAGGGAGGACCGAGGACGCGATCGAGCGATATCGACGTGCGTTGGAATGCGACCCCGATTACTTCGTATGCCGTAAAAATCTTGCCCAAGCGCTGATCTCCGTCCGGCGGCTGGATGAGGCCGTCGAACAATACAGCCGAGTGCTTCGCGAAAGACCGAATGATTTCGGGAGTCAGATGAACCTGGGCGCGGCCTATGCCGAACAAGGGCAGACCGACCTGGCAATCCAACACATGAAGAAGGCTCTTCGAATAAGACCGGAGTTAAGGGACGCGCATTTCAACCTCGCGACGATGTTGTGGCGCGCCGGCAGGCGAAGCGAGGCGATTGATCACTTCCGCGAGGCGCTTCGACTCGATCCGGAAGACGCGGAGACACGCAGGCGACTGGCTGAAGCGCTTCAAGCGGCAGGACGTGCGGAAGAGGCGCGGGAGCTCCTCCAGCATGCGACATCGACAATGACAGAAATCACGCGTCCCTGACGGGCCCTCGCTCGCAACAGCGCCCAAGCCTTCATGCACAACGAGAGCGTCATCGTCCTGCATGGCTTATGCTTACGGGCATTCAACAGAGAATGAGGGCTGCGGCTTCGAGCATCATCTGGGGTCCGTGACAGTTTAGGCGGCCTTCAGGTACGCCGGTCTGGAATTCCAATATC
>CAZNPL010000003.1:0-242060 GCA_964574815.1 uncultured Phycisphaeraceae bacterium | reverse complement strand
TGACAATACCGGCCCGCTCAAACCACTTCATGCACGCTTACCGGAAGGACACGGCTCTCATGCGGCAGCATCACCAGTCGCACGGTGGCACCCTGGCCTTTAAGGGCGTGATAGAACCGCTTGGACTGAAGGGGAAACGTTCCGGAGTTGTTGTCGGCCTCACCGTGGATCAGCAGGATCGGTTCGTTGATCTTGTCCGCGTGCGTGAAAGGAGACAGTTCGAAATATACCTCGGGCGCCTCCCAGAATGTCCGCTCCTCGGACTGGAAGCCGAATGGGGTCAAAGTGCGGTTGTACGCGCCGCTGCGCGCGATGCCGGCCCGGAATAGATCACAATGCGCCAGCAGGTTCGCGGTCATGAACGCGCCGTAGGAGTGGCCACCGACAGCAACCCGATCCCGGTCGGCCACGCCGCGGCGTACGGCCTCATCGATGGCCGCCTTCGCTCCGGCGACGAGTTGTTCTACGTACGTATCATTGGGCTCCGCATCACCCTCACCGACGATAGGGAGGCTTGGATCGTCCAGCACGGCATATCCGTGCACGAGCCACAAGAGAGACGAGTACCAGCCGGTTCGTACGAACCGATAAGGCGAATCCGTCACCTGGCCGGCCGCGTCCGCACTCTTGAACTCCTGCGGGTAGGCCCAGACAAGCATGGGCCAGGGACCATCCTCCGGTTGCATGCCCGGAGGTAAATAGATCGTCGCTGTGAGCTGAATGCCGTCGGCTCGCTGATAGCGGATTTGTTCCTTGTATACTTCGGCGAGTTGCGGGGCCGGATGGGGGAAGTCTGTCACCGCCCGCAGGTCGCCGGTCGCGATGTTTCGAACGAAATAGTTGGGCGGCTCGGAGATCGACTCCCGCCTGGTCAGAACCGCCGGCGCTTCCGCATCAAGCAGGTCGACCGGGTACTCGTAATAAGGCGCCTCCGACTGCCAAAGGCGATCAGACTTCTTCGTGCGAAGGTCGAGGCGGTCCAGGAAGGGGCGGTCGCCCTCCGGAGACGCGCCGCGCCCCCTCAGGAAAATGGTGTTCCCATTGTCCGTTGTCAGCATGACCGATGTGCCTTGAGGCGTGTCCGTGAAGACAGGATCGCCCGGGTCGTTGTATCGGTCCTCGAATGACCTGTCGAACAGCAGCTTTGGCGCGGAACCCGGAGCCGACGGGTCTATGATCCAGGTCCGTGTCTTGCGGTTATCCCACCACCATTCCGAGACCAGCGCGAGTGTCTCATGCCCCCACTCCAGACCGCCGTAGCGCAACCCCAATGCGACCAGCTCGACCGGGTCTCCATCAAACGGTTCAGACAAAGTGTAAACACGATCGCGCACCTCCGCGGCTGTGTTCGGATCGCCGCCATCCTGGGCTTCGGTCCAGTAGGCCGTCGCCGGTTGATCGGCACGCCAGCCGAAAGAGCGGGGACCGACCGGCACCGCGCCGAACGCCACCGGAATTTGCTCCGCCAGTGGCAGATCCGCCAGCAGGCGAACGACCTTCCCAGACCGATCCATAATCTCGACCCGCTCGGGAAAACGCCGGATAGGGACCAGATACGAGTAGGGCCGGTGGATGCTCTCGACCAGCACGTACTTACCGTCAGGCGAGGGAGTGGCCCGTGCGATGATACCCTCCGAGCCGATCGGCGTAACCGTGCCGTCCAGTGTGACTTGCACGACTCTTGATGTCAGATAGTGCTCGAACAGCGCCTCGTCATGCGGATTCTGAAGCAGGTCCTGGTAGGTCCGTGTGGGCGCCTTCTTGCCTATGTTCTCCTGGACTACCGGACCTTTCGGAACCTGTGGCTCCTGCGGCGGGTCGCCTCGCTCTTTTGAAACGAAGCGGCAGATCAACGTTCTGCTGTCGGAAATCCAATGATAGGGCCTGCCGTACGCAGTCATTAGCCGAGGCTCGGTAATCGCACGCGCCTCTCCCGTCGCCGGATCGGCCACCCACAACGCCACACCGGTGTCCTGCGTGATAGTAAACGCAATCTTCCGGCCATCCGGCGACCATTGGACGCTGCCGACGCGCGCGTCTGCCGGCAAGCCGAGGACCGGGCGCTGCTCGCCGTCGGAGACACGTTGGAGCGTCAGGCTCCTGTAATGCCGGGTTCGGCTGGGCCCATTGGTACGCGGGTTAATCCGGATGCCGGCCAGCCGAAGCTCCGGCTGCGAGATTTCTGAGATCGGCGGCAGGCTCGGTTGCTGCATGAGCAACAACCACTGTCGGTTCGGACCGAGGTTGACCGCCGGCGTGGGGAGTGCATCAATCAGGTCCGCAATGGCCGTGGGCGGGATTCGGTATTCCGGGCGTCCCCCGGCAGAAGCAACGCCGCCCCATGTGCCCGTCGAACAGGCGACAAAAAGTGCACTGAGCACCATCGCCCGGGATACACGCTGAAGACCCACAAAGAACTCCGCATCCTGCATGGTGATTACGCTCCTCGCATGACTAAGGACAGTTCAGTTGGCTGCGCCTGGGTGCTCGATCGTACTGCCAAGTGTCGATGCTGTCATCTTGCCGATCATCGGCGCGACAAAACGAGCGAATGTGCCGGACGTGGCGTCGTCGTCACCGTCCAATCGTGACGGTGCCGTCACGCGGGTAGATCTTCGTGATTTTTTCGAAGGTGGGCGTTTCGTTGTAGGAGCCGGCTTTGATGCGGAGGCGATCGCCCGGATAGGCGGCGGCGTAGGCTTCCTCGACCGTGTTGTAGGGGAACAACTCGGTCCCGAACTCCGGTCCCCAGTAGGCAGCGTCCACGTAGATGTCGTCCGTTGCGGCGATCTCAACGGCTTTGAGTGCTCGAAAGAGGCTGTTCTGGGTCCATACGGGGCCCCAGTCCCAATAGAACGAAGTGACCGCGGCGGCCTGCTGCATGGCGTTGCCCAAGTCGCGGTAGTCGGCGCCGGACGGCAGGAGGTTGGCATTCACTTCGTACAGGAGTGCGGCCACGTTGGGAATGTCCATTCCGACCACCGTCTGCCCGTTGAAGGAGTCTCCGTCGGTGAGGAGGTAGCACAGCTTGTTGCCCACGCCGCAGTTGATGTGGACCCCGCCGTGGTCGCAGTCGCCGGTGTACCAGTGCGGGCTGCTCTTCCGGTCGGGCTGACGCACGTTGCCCCCCGTAATCGTGCAGTCGGAATTCATGACCCCCGGAAACGGTGGATTGGGCGGGTCGCTCATGTCCCGTATGGTCCCGTCGGGAAGATCCTCGCCGATTTGCCAGTTCCAGGATGTTCCGTCGTGGCCGAAATCCACGAACCGCTGATCGACGAACTCGCCGAATGCGTCGGAAAAGAACTCGTTGATGGCCCCGGACTCGTTCTCGTAGACGAGGTTCGATTCGAAGCTGGTCACGCCGTGGGAATACTCATGGGCGACGATATCCTGGACTGCATAATCCTGGCCGAAGTAGAGCCGATTGGCGAACCAGCCGGGCCGCCAGAAAGCGTTTCGGTAGGGGCAGCTGCTGCCGGGTGCGCAATAACGAACGGTTGCGCTGATGGTCATGCCGTTGTCGTCCAGGCTGTCCCGCTCGGTGTGCACCAGGTAGAACATGTAGGCATCGCCCAGATACTCGTACGCCTGATCAACGTCGTCGATGCCCGCCGCGGGGTCGCCCTCTGCACGCCATAGCACGCCGGGGTCGGCCGACGTATTACTGGCATCATAGATCTTGCGGTCCAGGAACTCGCCGTTCCGCGAGTAGTGACGAACGATGCCGCCATCATGGGCGTCGATCAGAAGGTGCTCGTTGATCTCCGGGAAAACTTCGCTTTCCACGAAGACCTGCCAGACCAGGTGGACATCGCCCGGCTCCGCCACGACGCTGCTGTCGAAGACCATGAGCCGCGGATCGGATGCACGCAGGTCTCCACCTCCCAGCGAGGCCTCGACGTGCCGGCGCGCGATGTCAGACACGTCGCCGGCATTCAAAGCGGGTTCGGTGCTCACTGTCCCGTGATCGAGCAGCGACGTGTTGCGGGCGATATCGGCCAGCACGAACGCCACCTGGCCAGCGGTGTTGAGCTGCAAGACGATTTCCGCGGCGAAGACGGGCAGCGTTGCGTACGTCTGTTCCAGTCGCACGTAGTGCCGGTCGTTTTGCGTGCGATGTCTTTTCATTGTGAAATCAACGCGGTCACTCGCTGCCCCGAAAGCCCGGGCGTGCTCGGCGACAAATGCCTTGGCGGACTCGACCGCGCTGTCGCTGGCAGCGGCCCTTGCTCGGAAACCGCAGCCCTCCGGCGCGGATAGGACGCGAACGTAGCCGTCCGACGTCAACCTGTATCGAGGTGTCGCCGGTTCATCGGAAAGGCCTTTCGGATCCACACTTGTCTCGATCGAGGTGAACAGTGCGTCAAGCTTGACCGGATCCGCCAATCGGGGAGAGGGACGTTGATCGGCTGGGGCATTCGGGACGAGTGAGAAGCCGAAATTCGCGCTGAACGCGATCAGCGCGGCCCGAACAGTGTGTTTGCTAGGATGCCGGAAGTTCATCGTTCGTCTCTGCGTGGTCGTTCAGGTTCTTCGACGCCATGACGAGATCAACTCCCAAGTACGACAGTTCCGCCGAAATTCCGGATCGTCATCGGCTTGCTGAGCAATGCAGGCGAGGTATACGAGCCGGACTTGATGCTCAGTACGCCGCCGGAGTTCACCGCCCCGATGCCGTCAAGAAGCACATCGTAAGGGCGATGAAATGACCCGTCCTTGAACAGCCCACCGTATCCCAAGTCGACCCAGACGCCCCGGCCTGGCGGGTAGTTGACCCATGCGGCGCCGAAGCCGATCGACGAACAACCGTACGCGATCCACATGTAGCCGCTCTCGCCCCAGTCGCAGCCGTGCGAGTTGCGAATGCGCCAGGCGCCGCGCGAATCGTCCCAACCGACGATCAACACGAGGTGATCGGGGAAACCGAGATCGCAGGTTGCGAAAACGCCGCCGTCGTAATCGTGAAAGGCCTGGTATCCGGCGCGCATCGCCGCCGCCACCGGCCCGCGATAGTAAACTTGGTACTTGATCTGGTCGTTGAGTCCCATCACGCCGGGCACGGTCCCCGTGTAGCCCCAACTGTCCAGCCAATAGCGGTGCTCATAGGGGCAGTTGCAGGAGGAATCCGCGGCGGTGTAGGGGAAGTCAGATTCCAGGACCGCTCCGTCATCGCCGCACGGATCGGACTCGGTCGCACCGGAAACAAAGTAGTTGAACGCAACAAAGCCGCCGCCGCAGCTCCAGCCGTCTTCGTTGCAGCTCACGAGCCATTGTTCGGAGAGGTCCACGTGGCGGCGCTCGTAGATGAGAATCTGATACTCCAGGGCGGCGCACGTCGCGTGAGCCCAACAACTTCCGCAGGCATGCTGATTGCGGGCCGGAGGTGCCGGAAACAGATCGTCCCAACTGAACGAGGCGGGAAGCTCGCCCGGCAAGGGAATGGAGGGATCCCAGGCGGCCAGGTCCGGCCAGCCCGCCGGCCACTCCAAGCCGAGTGCTTGCCCGTATACAACGTCCACCGAAGTCAGCGGCCACAAGAGCGCGAACAAGGTGATGCAGGCGGTCATGAGCCGGCGCAAGCCGACCGCCTCGACGCGTGCGCGGAGCACATCCTGCTGAATGCAGTTGTGTGAGCAAAGTGCCATTGTCTGGTCTCCCGCACCGGCTGTGCTATTGCAACGAAACGAGCACCAGAACGAGCCCCGTGCTCTCGCTGAGAGGCGTCATCGCTTTTCCGATGATGGCGCCACCGGCTTGACTGCGGTCGACGACTTTCATCGCGTGGCCCGCGGTGGTGCTTGTTGTGAGTAAATCGCCGGGACGAATCGGTTTCGATGTTGCGTCGCACCAGCACCACACGCGACCGGTCAGTGCAACGGGGTAATCCCCGTTGGCCAGTGAGGTGTCCTCGGCCTTCATGACCATGCCGGGTTTGAGCCCCTTGGCTCCACTGATGACGCCCGCCACCTTCGGGTCGTACGCTTCGGTTGCGAGCTTCAACTGACCGGGATGGTCCGGATCGATGACCACGACCATTCCCGGCTGGATCCTGCCGGCGCTACCATCGGATTCGGCGACCGCAAATGGTTCGGCCAAGTCGGCCCCTCCGACAATCTCCAGCACTCGGACGCGCGTGGTACCGTCCGCGAGTATGCGCACGACGCTCCAGTTGTCTTCAGTGCCTCCCTGGTAGCGGATGTTCAGGCTGTCCGCGTTGTCGGCATCGTGCCGGATGTCCCAATGGGCTTCGCCGCCTTCAGCGAAGTAAAGGACTGCGTCTTGGTCGAGCGGGGCGTCGATTGCCACGGCGGAGTGGCCGGTGCCTGCGTTCCTGAAGCGTGCTACCACTTCGTTGTAGGTATCCGCACCTCCCATATCCGTGCCCGGCGCCCAGACGTCGAGTGGGTTGGCCGGGAGCTCGGTGCCGATTCCAAGCCGATCGGACATGTAGCTCGTGCCCATGAAATAGCCGGCGTGACCGGTCGTGCTGTATCCGTACACCCCGGACACGTCGCCAACTCCGGAGATGCCTGTGACGCCCTCGCCACGGACGCCGATCCCTGTGTCGCTCTTGCCCCGCACCCCGTTGCCCCCGCCCGTGTTCACGCCGAACACGCCCGCGCCCATCACAGGAGGTGTACCAGTCAACCCGGTGGCACTCTCGCCGTAGACGCCGTGCAGTAAGCTTCCGAGATAACCGCGGTTCGTTGTAGGCTCGTGTGTGCCTTGCACGGCCACCCCGTACATCGCATTGATGACATCGAACGCCGGGACGATCATTCGTGGCTCATCGCAGGGACACGACCCGCTGTAGGGAAGCGTCAACCCCAACCCGCTGCCGGCCGTCGTCTGAATCGTGCCATCCGGGAATTTGAAGCCGCCGCTCACCGAGTAGATGGTTCCGTCCACAGTGAGCGGCTCGGTGGGGTCGGTCACTCCGATCCCGACGCCGCCGCCCGCACGGATCAGGAACTGGTCGGCTGCCGTCGAGGCGAAGTCTCCGTCGGTCGAATCGGCCCAGACGTACGCACCGTCGTGCATCGCCTTCGCGCGGCGCCCGGCCGCCATGCTGTAGTGCCCCATGGCGCTGTTGTAGGACCCACCCGGAATGGCGGCCGCAATGCCGCCCGTGGTGTTGTTCTGCCCGCCCGCGATCGTGGCGGAGTCGCCGGCCGCTGTGTTGTCGACCCCGCCACCGATCGTCGTACGCCCGTGGCTCGTCGAATTCCCCCATCCACCCGCAATGGTGTTGTACAGCGACCCGGATGTATTCTCCTTTCCGCCGCCGACTGTCGCATAATCTCCACCTGCGGTGTTGCCACGCCCGCCTCCGACGCTGGCGCCCTGCGATGTGGCTTGGTTGCCGTAACCCCCGCTCACCACCGCGTGGCCGGCCCCGGCCGTGCTGTCGCGGCCGCCGCCAACGGTTGCGGCGTCCGCACTCGCGAGATTGTTCCAGCCGCCGGCCACCGTCGAACGCGTGCCGGTCGCCCGGTTGTACCACCCGCCGGCCACCGTCGAGTTGGGTCCGCTCGCGCTGTTGGCATAACCGCCGCCAACGGTAGCGTTGTTGGCGTCGTCGACCGTCGCGTCTCCGTCGCCGGCCTGGTTTCCCGCTCCGCCGCTCACTGTGCAGTAGTTGTCAGTCGCCCGGTTCGGACGAGGGTTGCCACTGATCAGCGGTGAACCACCTCCCGCGACGATTGACCCCGCGACGCCGTCGGTCAGGCTGTTGCCCTCCCAGCCGCCGAGCGCATTAGGCGACGTGGCGTTCGGCACCGTTCGAAATGCCGGCAGCGCCATGGCGTACGGCGCCGGCGTGATGAGCTGGCGCGACGGCAGCGTCACATGCGATCCGACGCCCGCCGGAAACCGGATGGCCACCTCCAGCCATCGGGCCTCGCCGGCCCAGCAATCCTCGCCGAAGTCGAGCTCGACGGTGAAATAGCCATACTCGATGTCGCCCGTGAACTCGTTCTGCGGGCCGATCTGATTACCGCCCGAGGGGGCATCCCACAGAGTGAATTGCGCGTCGACGGTCCCATTGGCGGGCTGACCGTCATGCTTGAGTTGACCCTGGTAGGTGAAGGTAGTTCCCACCCCTTCAGCGCTCACCGGGCACGGCAGCCAGACGAGAAGACATCCGCACATTAATCCGGTGCTCACAAATCTGTTCATGTTTTACGCCTTTCCGCGGTTTGTTACAGGTTCAATCGCAGCCTCACGACCGCCCGCGAAAGATCGCTGTTAGTCGGCGAGAACCGGCAGATCATCGCGACCTGGCGGCGGGCGCGCAGTGCCGAGTCATGCGCAAAGATCGTCTTGTTTGGGAGTCGCGAGCCGGATCGAAAGGTAACGCCGAAATCCAAGCAAATGAGGTGCTTGACGGCACCGACAACCGGTTTGGAGCGCCGAATCGCCTCGCTGGCTCGATCGCGAAATGCGTCACGGCGCGTCGCACGGGTCCCGCCCCTAGCGTTCAAGCGCGCCCACCTGTGTAAGCAATCTTCCATCGGTTATGAGCCCGTATCCGCCGTGCCCCGCCGGGGCGGGGAGTCGGCCGGGCCGAGTGTGACCGCATCAAGCATGCAGCGCAAGAGCGCTTTGCACTATGAAGGACCGTCATTGTCGGGCGATGCAGTGGCCTTCAACGCCTCGCGGTACTTTTCAAGCTGGTCCGGTTTCTGCCAGCGCTCGTAGAGACGCACCAGATTGGACAGGACGTTCCGAGTCCGTTCGTTGTCCGCCCCCAAGGACGCCTCCAACCCCGCGTGCGCCGCCCGCAGGTGGTCTTCGGCGTCGTTGTACTGCTCGAGCGTGATCAAGCAGTTGCCCAAGGTGCCATGGAACGCGGATCGCGACCAGTTTTCCTGGGGCAACACTTCATCGGCGAGCTCCACGACCTGCCGGTACAGGGGTTCCGCTTCTGCCGCTCTGCCCTGTTTCTCGAGGACGGCCGCTACGTTGTGGAGAGGCACGAGCGTGGCCGGGTGTTTGTCACCGAACGAGTAGCGATAGGCCTCCAGGGCCTTACGAAAGAGCGGCTCCGCCTCCGCGTGCTTGCCTTGCCGGCTCAGCGTGAAGGCGAGTTCGTTGATCAGGCGTACCGTGTCCCGGTGGTTCGGGCCGAGATGGGCTTCGCTGATGTCCATCGCCCGCCGTACGGCGACTTCCGCTTCGACTGACCTGCCCTGCAGGTTGAGCCCCCGTCCCCGGACTTCGTAGTATCGTGCCTTCAGGGCGGGGGACGCCTCTGCGGCGGCCTCGAGGCTCGCATGCGCCCTGTCGAGCGCCTCGACGGCTTCGCCGTGCCGGCCCAGTTCGTGAAGCGCCCAGCCGAGCCCGATGTAGCTGCTGGCCGTCTGCGAATGCCCTTCTCCGAGCGTGCGCACTTCGATTCGGAGGGCTTCGCGGAACACGGCCTCTGATTCGTCGAACCGTCCCTGGAGGTTAAGCAGCAGGCCGAGATTGCTGCGGCACAGGGAGGCCTCCGGGTGGTCTTCCACGCGGGCGGCGCGCCAACTGTCCAGGGCCTTGCGGTATAGTGACTCGGCCTCGGCGTACCGGCCGGCGCGCTGGAGGCTCCAGGCGAGATTGTTGTAGGCGCGCGCTGTCCGCGGATGGGCCTCGCCGACCGTGTCGCGGTTCCACTCGAGCAGCTCTCGCAACAGCGGTTCGGCCTCGGCAAACTTCCCGGCGTCGTTGAGCGTTAACGCGAGGACGTTCGCGGTAGAAATGTAATCGCGGTGATGCTCGCCGATGGCCGGTCGCGCCTGTCGGACGACTTCTCGCAGTACTTCCTCGGCTTCGTCGTAACGGCCCTGCAGCCAACAGAGGACACCAAAGCGATAGCGGGCCATGATTGTCACAGCGTGGTTGCGTCCCAACTCCTGGCTGAGCGTTTCGACCCCTTCCCGGATCACCGCCTCGGCTTCTTCGAACTTGCCCTCATGAGCGAGCGCATTGCCCAGGTTGACCATAAGCCGGCCTCGCTCGCGCCGCATTTCCGGCGTGTCAGTCGCCGATGGTTTGCCGGCAATGGCAAGTGCTGCCCGAAACTGGAGCTCCGCGTCTCGAAAACGTCCCAGGCTCTCGTAGGTCTTCCCGATAACCTTCCGTACGCCCAGTTCGACCTCCGGTTCGTCGCCCAGGTCGGTGTCGATGGTCTGCGCAGCCTGATCAAGAACTTCGCGAACGGTCGGATCGCGTGCGGTCACCTGCTCGGGGTCGGCGGCCGCCAGCATGTTCTGCAAAAACTCATTGATCCTCTCAGTGGTCCGCGCGGCGGTTCGCGCAGTGCGCTGAGCGCGCTCCGTTTGGGCCAAGCGCTCTTCGGCGACCTGACGTTGCTGTTGTTCGGCGAGCCGTGCCATCTCGGCCGCCACACGCAACCGATCGGACTCCCGATACAAGAGGCTCATCCAGACGGCGAAGGCGCCCACGAGTATGAACAGGAGGGAGGTGAATCCAAACACCAGTCGGTGGCGCGCCACGAGCTTGCGCAACTGATAAATCGTCGTCGGCGGGCGGGCCAGGATGGGCTGATTCGCGAGATAGCGATCGATGTCGTCGGCCAGTGCGGCGGCGCTCTGGTAGCGTCGCAGCGCATCCTTCTCGAGTGCTTTGAGAGTAATGGTCTCCAGGTCGCCGCGCAGCGCACGCTTCACCGTGCTGAGCCGATGAGGAGGTTCCTCGCAGATGACGCGGACCGCGTCGGGAAGCGCGGTGCGCCGCACGTCGTAGGGCAGTTGATCGGTCAGCAATTCGTAGAGAATCACACCCAACGCATACACGTCGGAGAGCAGGTTGACCTCGACAGGATCGCCGCGGGCCTGTTCCGGGCTCATGTATGGCAGCGTGCCCTGGATCTTTCCCACTTCCGTAATGCCCGAAACGACCGTAAGCTCCGGGTCTACGATCTTTGCAAGGCCGAAGTCGAGCACTTTCGGGTTGCCGTTTTCGTCAACGAGTATATTGCCGGGCTTCAGATCGCGATGAATGACGCCGCGCTGGTGCGCGTAGTGAATCGCTTCGCAGATCTTCTTGAACAAACGCAGCCGGGACGTGGTCGAGGGTTGGTCGGTTTCGACGTAATGTTTCAACGGCACGCCGCGCACGAGTTCCATCGCGAAAAAATGCCGCCCCTCGTCGGTGCAACCAGCCTCGTGAATCGTCGCGATGCAGGGGTGCTCCAGACGTGCCAGCGTCTGCGCCTCGCGTTGGAAGAGCCTCAGTGCATGCGAATCCGCGTGCAAGAGCGGAACGGGGCTTCGAATGACCTTCAGTGCGACCGTCCGCCGCGGAACCTCCTGCTCGGCCTCGTACACAATGCCCATCCCGCCCTCGCCGAGCACGCGGACGATTCGGTATTGGCCGATGCGGTCAGGCGCCCTTTGTCGACGCGCGATGTCCGGCGCGCCATCCCACAGCGCTTTCAGCGCATTCCCGACGTCAGGCGTACGCGTCTGCGGATCGCGCATCAACTCTTCGAGCGGATCGATGTCGCCAAGCCACGCCGCTTCCAACGCCGCATCGAGACGATCACCGAGGTCTTCCGGCGGAACCGAGGAATCAGTCGGTTCTTCGCCCTGATGGCGCTCATTTGGTGTCGGCACGGCCCACCCCCGGCTGGCTGGAATTTGTAATACGCCGGCGTAATGCTCTCAGTGCCCGCAGCAGCATCATCGACGCCGCGCGACGAGAAACACCGAGCTGATCAGCGATTTGGGCGGTCGCCAGTTGGTCGAAGAACGCCAGTGTGATGATCTCGCGATAGGCATCCTTTATCTGTGCCAGCTCTGCGAGCACCAGTGAAACCTGGTCTGCTCTGACAACGGCACTGAGCGGAGACGTGCCGCCGGCCGACAAGAACTGCCACAGCGGCCCGATTCGCGAGAAGTCCCTGACGGTGGTCTCGAGCGACGCAACCGGACGCCCGCCGGGCCGGGCGGCCTTCTGCCTGCGCAAGAAATCAACAACTCTTCGACTCACAACGGCCGACGCAAGCGATTTCAGGCTGCCGACCGTCCTCGTCCTGAGTGTCGGCAAGCTCTTCAGGATGCTGACCATGGCTTCCTGGGCAATCTCGTCCACGGCGTCAAGTTGATGGGGGTGAGGGCTGAGTCTGGCGATGACCATCATACGAACCTGAGGGTCGAGCGCGTCCGCAATGCAGTCACGATCCGCATCGCTCCCGGACACTGCACGGGCCACGACGTCGTCAGAGAATTGCTCGGCACCGTACATACTTGACTATCTTAGCAAAACGGCAGGAAAGTTCTAAGTTGCACTAATTCTGGGCGGACAGACTTCTCGAGGCCCTTGCGGGCCGCCGACGTGGTCCGCTGGTTCCCATAATGCCGTGAAAGTCAACGCGGCTGAGGGTGTCCCGGCATCACTTCGCATCCGGGGCGGTCGTCGGCGGAAATACCCGGGAAATGCGCGGCAGGCCGCGCGAAGGTCCGCCCGAAAACGAACGACCCTTCGTTACCATTCGCCCCGGCACACGACTCTGTTAGACGGAGCCCACAGACCGCGGCCAAGGTCGTCGCCGCGCCGCCGTGAGATGGCGAAGCTCCGTGCCGAATGTCCAACCGTCGGGGTCGGCACAAAGTTGCAGAGGTGTGCGATGAAAGCAGCGATTGCAAACCCGTTGATGGTGGCAGTGGCCTCTATGTTGGTGCCGGGGCCGATCCTCGCCGAGCCCGTCGGCCAAACGTTCACCTACCAGGGGCAGCTCAAGGAGGGCGGTGTGCCGGCTGAGGGCTCTTACGATTTCGCGTTCCAATTGTTCGACTCTCAAGACGGCCTTTCAGGAGTCGGCGAGGACGTGATCCTCGAGGATTGGCCGGTTGTTGACGGCTTGTTCACCGTAACGCTTGACTTCGGTCCCGGCGTGTTCACGGGGCAGGCCCTCTGGCTGCAGGTGTACGCGCGGCCCGGCGACAGCAATGATCCCCCGGAGGTCCTCTTGCCGCGCCAGCCGCTCACGGCGGTGCCCTTTGCGGCGTATGCTCTGGAGGGGGCTGACGCCGGACATTGGGAGGCCGACGGAGACGACCTCCTCAACACCAACCTCGGCAACGTCGGCATCGGTGTGCTTTCCCCAGCCGCGAAGCTCCACGTTCAGGGCCAGATCCGCAGCAGCGTCAGCGGAACCGGTGACGTGAGTATCGGAGACCGCAGTTCGAACGGACTGGGGATGGCCGTGCGGACGGCCGAGATCCACCTTCCGCCGGATCCGGGCGAGTTCTTCAATGCCGACATCTGCTACGATGGTGATCGTCTCAGCCTGCTCACCGGCACCACGCCGGATGACCCTTCGCCGACGAACGGCCTGGTCATCAAGAACTCCGGCAGGGTCGGCATCGGCACGACTTCGCCGGGCGCCCTGCTCACCGTCGCCGGAATGATCGAGTCCACCATTGATGGCGTGAAGTTTCCCGACGGCACGGTCCAGACCACCGCGGCTGGCGACTCCCTGTGGCATATCAACGGGAGCAACATCTATTACAACAACGGCGACGTTGGCATCGGAACGAACACGCCGGCCGGGCAACTGGCCTTGGGGGCCTATCAGGGTGGGACCACTACGAGCCTGGTGGACGGTTACAACAAGCAACTGGTGCTGAGCGGTGAATACAATACCGGCGTCAACACGGGCGACGCCGTCAAACTACTGATTTCGGATTACAACAACGAACCAGGGTCCGACATCTATCCCATCTACGTCGAGGATGAAAACAACTGGGTGCACTTCTACCTGCGAAGCATCGGCGGCATCAGGCGAACGTACTTCGGCGGCGACGTCGGCATCGGAACAAACCTCCCTTCGAACCCGCTATCGGTGGCCGGCGACGCCGACATTTCCGGCCACCTCGGCATCGCCGCCCCGGACCCGGCGGTCCGGCTGCACGTTCAGGGCGGCACCGACGCTTCTCTGAGTGGGGGAGGATTCCTCCAGCTCGGCTCCCCCACAGGGCAAAACCTCGTGTTCGACGACAACGAGATCATGACTCGCAACAACGGCGGGCTTTCCAGTCTCCACATCAATCGCGACGGGGGAGATACGCTCGTCAACCAGTTCGGTGGCCGCGTCGGCGTGGGCGTGGGCATCCCTGCAGCCAAGCTGGATGTTTCCACCCCCGCCGGAATCGGTATTAAATCTTCCGGGGCTTACACAGGCATTGATGCCGAAGGCTCCACCCAGGGCGGCCTCTTTTACGATTCGAACGGCTCGGGCCATGCCAAAGTTGCCTACGGCGATACCGGGATCTTCGCCGAGGGAGACACCGCCGCAGCGCACTTCAAGGACAGCAACGGCTCAGGCGATGTCTACCTCGCCTACACCGATGACCAGGGCCGCGAGTGGGGTATCCACGCGGAGGGGAACAGGGCCGGGGGTTGGTTCTTCGACGCCGACGGCTCGGGAGAGGCGCGGATCGCGTACAGCAACCCGGAAGGCACGGAATACGGTGTCTGGGGCACCAGCGACGGTTACGGCGGCTCGTTCACCGGTCAGTGGGGCGTCAACGGTTACGGAGATGTTCAAGGCGGCGTCTTCGGGTCTGCAGCCGACGGTTGGGCCACTGTGGGCTTTGAGGACTTCAAAGTCTTCGGCAACGGAAGGGTCTCGTTCGTTCAGAACCACCCGGAAGACAACCAGCGCGTAATTGTCTATGCCGCCCCTGAGGGCGATGAAACGGCCACGTACACCCGCGGAACCGCCCGGCTCGTCAACGGCGAGGCGCGAGTCATGTTGGGTGAAACCTTTAAATGGGTCACCAATCCGGACGTCGGCCTCACGGCGCACTTGACGCCACACGGAGAGCCTGTGCCGCTTGCGATTGTGTCTCTCTCCACCGAGGAACTCGTCGTTCGCGGTCCGGCCAACTGTCCCGAAGACCTCGTATTCGATTACCTCGTTTACGGCCTGCGCATTGGCTTCGAGGAGACAAGCGTGGTCCGAGAGAAAGATCGTGAAGCGCGTATTCCCTCCATGGCCTCAGATCGCCGGCGCTTTGAGGAGGAGCCGGAGTTGAGACGGTACACCGCGCTCGAAAGATACAAGGTCATGCACGCCGCCGTCGGCCGGGCCGATCCACTGGACACGGGCGGGGCGCGCGCTCTGCGCGATGCGATTACCGAATTCGACCCCGCCAATCACCGAATCGAGTGGCCGGGAATGCCGGATCTGGGTTCACAGGATCGCTCGCGCGACAACCACGGCTCCGATTCGCCTGCGGTTTCCAATCGCAAGTCCTCGATGAGGCAAGCAGACGAATCAACTGCTTCAAGACATCCGGAGATCGAGGAGTTGCGCGCCCGGATCGAGGTGCTGGAGGGGCTGATCGCAAGGCTTGACGAAACGTCGTACGGAGACACACGATGAAACGGAAGAGTTACGGCATGCTGCCGATAGCAGTCATCCTGCCGGCCCTTGCGCTTGTACAGTCCTCGTGGGCGGCCGTCTTCGACATACCGTGGTGGACCATCGACGGTGGCGGCGCCGTGCACGCCGAGGGCGGAGGTTACGAGCTTAGCGGAACGATCGGGCAGCCGGACGCCGGCAGGATGGCCGGCGGCTCATTTGAATTGACCGGCGGCTTCTGGGCGGGGGTCGATGCCGCGCCGTTCGTGGTGCACGGCGCTTCGGCAGCGACTTCGCCCTGCACCGGATACATCGATCCGCGGATCGAAAGTGACAACGGCGTGGACGCCAACCTGGGCGTCAGCGAGGTCACGTTCGTCTTCAGTGAACCGGTCTATAAACTCGATGGCCTTCCGGTGGATCCCCCGGATGCGACCAGTTTCACCGTCACAGAGACCGGCGGCGGTCCGCCCCCGGTGGTGGTGGGCGTCCTGCAGGCGGACGCGACCACCTGCACCGTGCAGCTCGATCGCATCGTGACGTTGAACGAGTGGACAACCATCGTCGCGCAGGTCCAGGACGCCGGCGGCAACCCCATCGCCGGCAGCGGCGACCAGGGTGAGGGCGTAGCCGAGCCGGACCGCGTCGACATCGGCAGGCTGCCGGGCGACATCAACCAGGATGGTCTCGTTTCGCCGCAGGATCTGATCAACCTGCGGCAATTCCTTGCGGCCGGCACCTTCCACAACGACTGCGAAGACGAGCTATACTTTGATATAGACCGCGACGGAGTCATGCCGGAGCCGCAGGACCTGCTGCGATTTCGCCAGTTGCTGGGAGGCACCGCCCCGGCAACGCGTCCGTGGGCCCTGCAGGAACTGAACGCGCCTCAACCTTGAGCGCTTCTCCGCTCCAGGGCCGAAACAGAACGGAGACGGACACACCAGGCGGACGTTGCCCGAGCACGAACACTTGCGAGGGCTTTATCTCCTTCAGAGAAACCCGCCCGCGACCGCGGACGCCATGCGGGAGGACCTCTGCCATATCGTGGTTACCTGCATGCGCCGCAAGGAGTGCTCCGTATACCATCACGAAACCACGGATGTCGGCGCGGCCGCGAAAGCCATGAGCCACATTCTCGAGTGCTGCCGCACGGTGCTCGACCTAGAGACGGAGGTGGACGAACAATCTGCTACGGCGACACCGACAACGCGGCGCTCCGCCCCGACACGGTTTAGAGGAATTCCTTCCCAGAGTACGGCTCCGCGCCGGAGGGCTTCACGCTCTACAGTGTCGGGGAGGACGGTGCCGACCACGGTGGTCACCACGGGCCTTGGGCAGACATCAACAGGAAGACGCTCCCGACCGGTCGCGACTTCGTCTTCTGGCCCTTTCAGCATGAATCAGATTGACCACTGGAGGCTTCTCGCCCAGCGGATCATCAAGTTCGCCCGCCCTCGCCGCCTGGGGAAATCGCGCGTACCCTCTATTCGGCGGCGGCACCGGCGAATCCGCCTGAGGCGGACCCGTCGAACGCAAAATCAACGGCTGCTCACGCACTCAAAATCGCCCGCCGCTCAGACTGTCGCGGCTCGCCGAGGTCGCGGCGTTTTTGTGCTTGAGATTTTCTTCTGCTTGGGATTACAATTCTGTAATGTATAACCCGAAGAGAGGGTTGAAGATTACGAGCATCTGACTGCGATTGAGTTCAGCACCATGAGTGGGAACGGATTCCGTATCGGCATCGCGCAGATCGACGCCGTACGCAACGAAGTGCCTCGCAACCTCAAGCAACTCGCCCGGTTCGTGGATCGGGCCGAAGCCGAGGGCGTGCAACATCTGGTCTTCCCGGAGCTGGCCCTCACAGGCTATCTCGTCGACAGACGCTTCTCCAGGGCGGCCGTGAAGTTGGACGGGCCGCAGGTCGACCGCCTGCGCAGACTCTCCGAACGGTTGAACCTCACCGTCGGCCTGATCGAGGAGACGGACACGGCCCTGTTTTACAACAGTGCCGTCTCACTCGAAGACGGCAAGATCGTCCATGTCCACCGAAAGATCTACCTCCCCACCTACGGCCTGTTCGATGAGAGGCGGTACTTCGGCGCGGGCTGGGACGTCTCGGCGTTCGACACCGCCCACGGCCGGATGGCCATGCTCATCTGCGGTGATGCCTGGCACCTTCCGCTGGCGTACCTGGCCGCGAACGACGGGGCGGACGTGCTGCTCATCCTCGCGGCCAGTTCCAACGAAGGTCTCACGCACACGACGTCCTGCCCCGACGCCTGGCAGGCCATGTGCCGCAGTTACGCGTTGACCCTCTCGTGCTTCGTGGTGTTCGCCAACCATTCGGGCAAGGCCGGCGATCATCACTTCTGGGGCGGTTCCTTTGTCGCCGGGCCGGACGGCAACGTCATCGCGCAGAGCCAGACATCGGAACCGGACCTGGTTGTGGCCGACATTGATTTTGCTGCGTTGCGAGAACAGCGGATCAAGCTCCCGTTCCGGCGCGACGACAGCCTCGCCCACACCATCCAACTCGCCCAGCGCGTCCTGAAATCCAAAATCCGGCGTGACCGATTCGCCGATACGGTGGTAAACGGGAACATGCTGATCCCCAAACCGCGCTGACCGAGCGCACACCCGAAAAGAACAGCCATGCAGACCGAAGAGACTCAATTCTACAGCGATGGGTTGAAGCTCGGCGCGAGCTTCTACTGGCCCGACGACTTCGACGCGGCGACGCCGCAGCCGATGGTCATTGCCTGCTCGGGGTTTACGGGCCTGCGTCACATCCACCCCGCCCGGTTCGCCCGCTACCTGACGAAACATGGGCAGCCGTGCTTCTCGTTCGACTACCGAGGGTTCGCCGACAGCCAGGGTGCGCGTTATCGCGTACTGTTCGAGGAGCAGGTGCGCGACATCATCCATGCGGTTGCGTACGTCGGCGGGGACGAGCGCGTCGATGCGTCGCGGCTGATCCTGCTGGGCTGGGGCATGGGCGCTGGCATGATTCTGGACGCCGCCCGACACCTGCCCGGTATCGTCGGACTCATCGCGGTGAACGGCTCCTACGACGGCCCGCGCGTGCAGTTGTACCATCGCGGCGAGGCGGCCTATCGCGATTTCTGCCTGCGCGTGCACGAGGAACGACGCCGGCGCGCCGAATCGGGCATCGCCGACGAAGCCGACCCGTTCGAGATCTATCCGCTTGACCCGCTGTCGCGCGACTACGTCGATGCCGTATTGAGGCGTACGCCCGGTTACCAGGCTGAGCGATATTCCTTCGAACTGGCCGACTCGCTGCTGCGCTGGGTTCCGGAGGCCTACGCCGACCGGATGCACATCCCGTTGCTGCTGGCCCACGGTGAGCGGAACGAGCTGCATCCGACCACCGAGGCCGTAGCGCTGTATCGCGTCTACGGCGGGCCGAAGGAGATGTTCTGGATCGAGCACGCCGGCCACACCGAATTCATGCACGACGACGACGCGAGATTCCAGGCCCTGGGCGCCCGCATCGTCGAATGGGTCGAGGCCCGACTGCATACAACTAAAGTCGCGTGATGGAAATCGACGGCGCCATCGACCTGCACGTGCACTCGGCGCCCGATGTGTACGAGCGTTCGGTCGACGACGTCGAGCTGGTGCGCGAGGCGCAGGCCGCCGGCATGCGCGCGATACTTCTGAAGAGCCATCACACGCTGACGGCCGACCGCGCCACGCTGGCCGCCGGGCACGCCCCGGGGATCGAGGTCTTCGGAGGGCTTGCCCTGAACCACACCGTCGGCGGATTGAACCCAGTGGCCGTAGAGACGGCCATCGCCTTCGGCGCCCGGCAGATCTGGATGCCCACGATTCACGCGGCCAACTGCCTCGAAACGGCCGAGGCCGAGATGTTCCAGGCCGAGCGGCGCAAGGGGCGCGAAGGCATTCGCGTCGTCGATGCGGACGGGGAGTTGGTGGATGAGGTGATGCCGGTCCTCGAGCAGATTCGCGACGCGGACATTACCCTCGGCACGGGCCACCTCGCACCCGACGAAAGCCTCGCCCTGCTGGCGGTTGCCCGCGACATGGGCATAAGCCGAATGCTCGTGACGCACCCGCTCATGCAGTTCACACGCTTCGACCTGCCCCGGATGAAAGCGGCCGTCGCGCTTGGGGCGCTGCTGGAATTCGACTGCCTCTCCTGCACGCCCGGCTGGCACGGTGCCGTCTCGCCCGCCCAGACGGCCCAATCGATCCAGGCCGTCGGCTGTGACCATTGCGTCATCGGCACCGACGGTGGCCAGCGAACCAACCCCCATCCGCCCGTAATGCTCCGCCACTTCGCCGAGGCCCTGCTGAACGAAGGCCTGACCGAGAACGAAATCCGCCGGATGATGTGCACCAACCCGGCAAGCATTCTGGGAATATAACCGGCAGCTATCCATTGCACGCCGGGACTGAACGTGCTTGCCTCAGCGATTCAGTCTTTCGTTGTGCGCAGGCCTTACTCGCCGGCGGCGTTGAGGAGTTGATTCTTTAACTCGGTGTAGTTCGTCGGGTCCGACAAGTCGTGCACCGTCAGGTTGAACGTGCCGACCTGTTCGTTGTCGGGACCGAGGATGACGACGTCGCGGTAGGCGACCTGCCACAGCGCCCAGACGTCCTCGCCCGCCGGTGGTTGCAGCCATGGCAGGGTGCGGTTGGCAGTGATGCCGGCGTTGCCGACCTCCAGGCCGATGTCGTTGACGCCGAGGATTTGAATCGGCCGGACGGTCTCCTGCGCATCAAACTCGGCCTGCATCTGGTCAAGGAAGCCAAACTGGCTTCGGCAGTAGCCTCACGTCGAGTGGCCGAAGTACCAGGCCGATACCTGCCCAACGTAGTCACGCGGCGACACGGCATCGCCGTGGCGCGGCGAGTCCTGGTTGACATCGGTGATCGCGAAATCCGGCAAGGCGTCCTCGCCCGGCTCCGGTACCTCGCCGTCGTCCTCGGAACCGCCGTCTTCGACATCCGAACCCGGCGAATCCGGATTCCCGGCCATATCGCCGCCATTGGTATTCGACGAACCGGGGTTGCCGCGATCGTCTAAACCGGTAACGGCGCTACACCCGCTCAGCGGCACCAGAGCGATCATTAGGATCGCAGGCAGCCAACAACGTTCGCTTCGTATCACGGTATTTCCCTTTCCGCCCTGGTGTTCGGCACTTGGAATGAAATGGCCCTATTTCAATCAGACTACCGCAGAAGGCTGCTGAACTCAAGAAGCTCTGCGCGGGCCGCGGGTGGCTTGTAAGCGCGAGCGTTCGCTTGACATGCGGCCTGACATCGCGACGCCATTTCCTTATAATTTCGCATGCCCCCTACACTGGCTCTGTTGAAACATCCGCATGCCCGCACATTCAGTCAACAAGGAGTACCTGCTCGCCGTCGATGTCGGCCTCCGAACCGGACTCGCGCTGTTCGGTCGTGACGCGCGGCTGTGCTGGTATCGCTCGCAGCACTTCGGCGACGCCTCGGCACTGCGCCGTGCGGTCCGCCGACTCCTCAAGGAAAACGACGGCGTAGCGATCATCTGTCTCGAGGGCGGCGGACCACTTTCGGACATCTGGGAGAAAGAGGCGACGGTACGCAACATCTCGTTACAGCGCGTCGCCGCCGAGACATGGCGCGCCAGGCTTCTGTATGACCGCCGGCACCGGAACGGAAGACAAGCCAAACGCTCGGCCGATGACATGGCCCGGCGGGTCATCACGTGGTCCGCAGCAAAGCGGCCGACGTCGCTCCGTCACGATGCGTCCGAGGCGATCCTCATCGGGCTCTGGGGCGTGCTACATGCAGGATGGCTCAAGCGCCTTCCGCACGGCCTCCGCCGGTAGGTGAATCAGACGGGAGCGACCATACCCGTCCGTTTTGATGTGCCCGCTTGAAACGGTGGTCATGCATGATGTTCCGAGCCTCGACGGAACGCGACTGATGCGCTTGCGTCCTCGCGCAGCATCATTGTTGGCGGCCAATGACCACTCAGCAGTGTGTTGACAGCTTGCGTCAGGACGTGGACAAAGGGGTTGGTCGGTCGCGTGTGAGATTCGCGGCCGCGAAAACTCAGACGAGACTCTGCCGGCTGGTGCGGTGTATTGCCTGCCTGAACCGCCTGCCCCGCAGACGATGCGAAGGCCTTGCCTCGGCGCAGCTGCGGGAAGCGCGAAAGCAACCGAAACCGACTCCGATAGCCACGGCGCGATGAGCGACTGCGCTTAGCGACGCCACCTGGAGAGACTGATGCGAGCACAAGTGCTGTGGCGTAAGGTGCATTACTGGTTGTCCATCATCGTGGCCGCTCCACTGGTTGTGATGATCGGCAGTGGATTGCTGCTGCAAGTCAAGAAGGACTTTCATTGGATTCAGCCCGACGAGCAGCGTGGGAGCGCCGGCGCGCCAAGGGTCTCGTTCGCGCAGATTCTCGAAAGCTGCGCGGCCGTGCCCGAAGTGGCTATCGATGACTGGAGCGACATCCACCGCGTGGATCTGCGGCCGGGTAAGTCACTGCTGAAAGTTACCACCCGCGACGGTTGGGAAATCCAGATCGATCCGAACGACGGCTCCGTGCTCCAGGTTGCGGTCCGGCGCAGCGACCTGATCGAGTCGTTGCACGACGGATCGTGGTTCGGAGAGGCAGTGAAGCGAGGGGTCTTCCTGCCTGCCGGAGCACTGCTGGCGATGCTCTGGGCAACGGGCATCTACCTGTTCCTGCTGCCGCAAATGCGACGGCGACGGCCGGCGCGCAAGTGATGATTTATGTCGGTTTGCTGGCGGCTTCGCACCGATGAGCACGCCGCCCGAAACCACATGTCACCACGGCAGCGCGAATCGGTGCAAGAGCCCGGGCATTTCACACGAAGGCGACGCTCCGCAGATGGCTCAGGCCGCGTCTCTGCGCATCCGGTGAGGCGGCCGACGAGCGACGACACATCCCTGCCGTCGCCCGCGGCCGGTGCCGTTCACGTCTAAACGGCAGCCCTAAGCCCGCGTCGTTGAGGATTCCAGTTCCTGCGCCCTTGGGAACAGGATGTTGTTTTCCTTGTGTATGTGCTCGTGAAGATCGGCCTCCAAGTCGGAGAGCCCGTCCAGCCACGCGCGAAACGTGTTGCAGGCATCGTCGGGCGGTGTAAAGCCGTTGGACAGCGTACGCAGCCGTGCCAGAGCGTTTCCGGCGTTGTCGTGCTCGTGCTCCATCACGCCGATCGGTCCGTCCAGGCCGCCGCAGGAACCCGATGGCGAGACGCCCTCCGCTTCGAGCCGACGAATCATGGGAAAGAGCACCTGCTCTTCCTTCAGCATGTGAGATTCCAACTCACCGCGCAGCCCTCCGAAAACTTCCCGGCACTCTTTCACCCACTCGTGCCGGTCGGAGTGAGCATTCACTACCTTTGCGGCCATGTCGCTCAGCCTTGGGAGCTCGCGACGCAAGTACGTGTGGTGCGTGGAGACAATGTGATCGATCAGCTCGCTCAAGGTGGCGCCGGACCAGTTCCTCCCCGCGTCTGCGTCGCCGCTCCGATCCGCCGCGTCCAGCGCGTCGGCGACCGTTTCCGTTGCTACGCCCGCATCGGCGCAGGCGTCGGCCAGCGTCTTCCTGCCCCCGCAGCAATAGTCGATCGAGAACCGTTCGAACACCCGCGATCGGCTCGGACGTTCCACAACCAGCTCGCCGACCGTTTTCGTCAAAACATCGTTCGTCATCAGTATAACTCCTTGCGGTTTGTCGTTTCTTCGCATTCGATTGCCATGCTCACACAGTGCTCGGAAGCGCCTCGATCAGGGCGTCGCGCTCCGAGCGCAAGGACCAGCCCGTCTTCAGCCCCAGGACGAACCAACCCAGTGAGATCACGCCCGTCGTGAAAATCGTGTCACCGATCACCCGAAGCCATCTCCGTGGCCCCACACGCTGCCGACCTCCTGCCCGCCGATCGACTGCCAGACGTTCTGTCCGTTGCGAATCTCGGCGCCGCTGAACAAAACAGCGCCGTCCGTCGTCCTGACCCACTCCGGCAAGGGCGGAGCCTTCTGGTAGAGCTCGTAACCGTAGTACCCCAGCACCGCGAACGAACCGAGAATGACCGCCGCCAGGGCGAGCCAAACGCGTTTGAACTCCACGATCGCAGCTCCGGTTGGCAAATAGGTCAAACGGACCCCAATAACCTCTTGACATCAGAAATATACCGCGCATAATTTGGATGTCAAGGCCCAATTATCCGATTTTGGAGCCAGCCATGATTTCGCCGACCGCCGAATACGCCTTACGGGCCGTGGTGGCCATCGCCGGGGCAAACGGCGACGCCGCTGTCACCCAGGTCATCGCCAAACAAACCAAGGTCCCTCCCGGCTACCTGCCGAAGGTTCTGCAGATGCTCGGCCGCGCCGGACTGGTCGATTCGCGGCGCGGTTTGGGGGGCGGCTTCCGACTGGCCAAGCCGGCCGACAAGTTGACCGTCCTCGAGGTGGTCAACGCCGTGGATCCGATCAAGCGGATCGAGAAGTGTCCGCTCGGCCTCGAATCGCACAGCGGTAACCTCTGCCCGCTGCACAAGCGGCTCGATGAGGCGATCGAGCACGTCCAACAGTCGTTTGCGAATACGACAATTGCCCAGTTGGTGAAGGAAGCGGGTCGAAGCACGCCGTTCTGCGAGGGGCGGGAAGGCGCGAAGGACGTGGCGCTCGGGATGAACTCGAAAGCTGCCGGGAAGGCGCGGGCCGGGAAGGTCGGCGCACAAGGTAAAGTGAAAGGGAGAAGATGACGAGCGACACCGGGCACACGGCCGAGGGCATCACCCAAACGACGATGATTCCGGATCTGCTGCGGGAGCATCCTCGCGTTCGGCCCGTGCTGGATCGGTACGGGCTTCGAGGTTGCGGCGGGCCGCTGGGGCCGGCGGAGTCGATCGAGTACTTCGCACGGGCTCACGGCGTCGACGCCCAGGGCCTGGTCGCCGAGCTTCGGGCGGCGCTTCGTGAGCAGCCGCAGCATCAGGGGGAACCGGAAGGGCGGCCGGAACAGCACCGGGCGGGGGAGCTTACGGAGCCGGGGCTGAGTCGGATGGATGCCCTGGCGGATGCCATCTACCGGCGGTTCTTCAAGGCCGGCATCGTCGTCGTGCTCACGGCCGGGGCCGTGTGGGGGGCGATCCTGCTGCTGCGCATCGGATTCGAAAGATCGTTCACGGCCTTATCCGTCCACGAGATCAACGCTCACGGGCACGCCCAGATCTTCGGCTGGGTGGGGCTGTTCGTGATGGGGTTCGCCTATCAGGCCTTTCCCCGCATGAAGCACGTCAACCTGTGGCGGCCCGACCTGGCGAACGTGACCTTCTACCTGATGGTGTTTGGGGTCTTCGCCCGGGCGCTGGGCGAGCCGCTGTTCCACATGTCCATGTTCCGGTGGCTGGCAGTGGCAGCCAACGCCGCCGAAATCGTCGCCATCGGGCTGTTCGTCACGATCATCCTCCGGACGCTGCTGGGCAGCGGGAAGAGCCTCGAGCGGCACGACGGGTACATCCTGGCGTCGCTGGGGTTCTTCTTCGTGCAGGCGGTCTACGACCTGGGCTTGCTGTATTATACGACTGCGCCGGGCATCACGACCGAGCGCCTGCTGTACCTTGTGGCCACGTACCAGGCGCCGCTGCGGGACATGCAGATCCACGGCTTTGCGTTGCTCATGATCCTGGGCGTGGGGCTGCGGATGTTCCCGGCGCTGTTCGGGTTCAAGGCGCCCGGGCGCGATCTGATTCGGGCCGGGCTGCCGCTGCTGGTATTGGCCGTCCTCGGCGAGGCGACGATGTTCGTTCTGATGCGCCGGTACGACGCATCCTGGGCAACCGGCGGGCTGTTTGCCTCGATGGTGCTGGTGGCGGCGGTCAGCATCGGGCTGACGCTGCGTTGGGGGTGGCTGGCGCGGCCTGCGGAGGTGGACCGCAGCATCAAGTTCGTGCGGGCGGGGGTCGGCTGGCTGCACCTGTCGATGCTGATGCTGGTGCTGGCGCCGGTGTACATGTACGTGATTCTGCCGGCGGCCGGGTCGCTGTCGCCGAGCGGGGCGCGGGCGGTCGAGATCGGGTTTTCGCACGCGTACGGCGGGGCGGTGCGGCACGCGATCACGGTGGGGTTCATCAGTCTGTTGATTCTGGGGATGGCGGCCAAGGTGGTTCCGACGCTTAACGGCGTGGATATTCGGCGGCTGCGGCCGCTCTGGCTCCCGTTCGCCCTGGTCAACGCGGGGTGCTTCATGCGAGTCACATTCCAGATCGGCACGGACTTCGCGGAGTGGGCGTACCCTGTGGCGGGGGTAAGCGGGCTGCTCGAGGTGACCGGCATCGCGATCTGGGGCGTGCATCTCTGGCGGATTATGGCCGGGTGGCGTCCGGCGGAAGAGGGCGAGGCGCGGCCGGCGCGGATCACGGCCGACGACAAGGTCGGGCAGATCGTGCAGTGGTACCCCGAGACGCTTGCGGTACTGATCGCCAAGGGTTTTACGCCTTTGGAGAATCCGATTCTGCGGCGGACGATGGCCCGGGCGGTGTCGCTGCGGACGGCGGCCCGCCAGCGTGATCTGGACGAGGAGGCACTCGTCGCCGAGCTGAACTCGGCGGTGGGCATTCCATCAAGAAAGGATGATGCATAGAGGGGGCGGCCTCGGCAGGTCGGGTTGAAACTTCGTTCACTGCGGGCTGTCTCCAAACGGCGCAAGCCGATCGCCTTGCCGAGAACGAGCGCAGATGTCATCCGGCGCTTTCGGGAATGCTGTAGCTGTCCTCGGTAATGGTCGGCGGCACATCCTCGCGAAGAACTATGGTATAGAGGCTGCCGTACGATACGGGCGGAGTTCCCGTTCCACCGAGCCTGGCGTAGATCTCCTGAAGGTTGCCTTCCTGGACGTTCGCGATCACCGGACCCGTGTTGCCGATCCACAGCACTGCCCCGCCGGCGTGGTCGCGCAGGACTTCGGCAAGGAACCTGTTGGCCAGCGCCTTGGTGTCGGCGGCCTCGAGCACGCTGTACTCGCGGCGGACGGCCCCCGTCCGCTCGACCAGGGGGTCGGCGGTCTGCCGGTTGCGGATGAAAGCAGGATAGAAGATGGCGGTGATGCCGGCGTCTTCGAGCACGTCGGCCAGCGCTTCGGCCCTGGCCAGTCCCGTCTCGTTCAAAGGTGGATCCAGGCCCTCGTCTCGCTCGGCGTGGCGGACCATGATGACGGTCGTGGTCGTGCCCGGCGGCGAATAGACCGTGCCGGGGGGAAGCTGGCCGCATGATAGAAGCGCGGTCAGCGAGATCGCGGCCAGACACACGAAGTACCGGGGACAAACGCGAGCAGTCAGCACCATGTTTCCTCCTTGCGCAAGTGATTGGGGCATTCTGGCGAACGGCTTTTCTATCGCCTGCACCGTCCACTTCGTCAACAGCAGACTCCCCGGGCGCGTTGCGTGACAAATCAGGCACCATTCGATCTTGACCAGCGGTTCGCGGTTTCGGTCAGACTGTTCTTGGGCGGTTTTCGTCGGACTTGGCCAGGCGATGGTAGGTCAGGACTCCGATCAGGCAGAGGACCAGCGCTACGGCCCAGGCGCCCCAGCCTATGATGTTGCCCAAGGCGACGCCGGCGAACGGGGCGACCAGTCCCCGCAGGCCCGTGAGCGTGACGTGGACGCCCATGTAGAGTTCGGCGTCGTGGCGGCGGGAGAAGTCGAGGTGGCCCAGGGTCCAGGCGAGTGAGCCCCCGCCCTGGTGAAGGCCCTGGCCGATGGCCCGCAGGGTAAAGCAGATTGCGGCGGCGGGTATGACGACGCCGGGTCCGAGCGCGCCGCCGGATTCGATGAGTGCGGCCCCGATCATCCCGAAGAAAACGCCACCGGCGGCGCAGATTCCGACGTAGACACGGAACCGAGATACGGTGACGCGGTCGTAGAGCCGGCCCCAGCGGCGGAGGCTGCCGAAAATGATCAGCTTGGGGAGCATGACGATCAGGACGGTGCTGATCCAGTACATCTGGAAGGCCTCGCGGATGACGATGACCAGCAGGGGAATGATCATCTGGACGCTGAAACCGAAGCACATCTGCGCCGAGAGGTACCAGGCGAAGCGGCGGTCGGACCGCAGGACGCGGTTCAACTGCGCGACGACGCGGCGCACCGAAAAGGCCCTGGCGACGCTGACCCGCTCGAGCGGCTCGTTGTCCGCACCGACGGCCCGCCCCGTGTCGAAGTCGGCCAGCTCGGACTTTTCGTGGCGGACGTGAATGTTCTGTAGTATGAGCAAGGCGACCAGGCCGGAGAGGGCGACGGCGGGGTAGAGCCATCGGTAGTGGGCCGGATTGTGGTCGAAGAGGAGGGACATGGCGGCGAGGATGACGACCGACATGATCATGCGCAGCCCCTGGAGGCGGGCGGTGATGCGGCCCCGGGCCTGCGGCGGGTAGTTGTGCTTCCAGAGCGCCGATCGGACGGTGACCACCCCGGACATGAAGAGCTGCGCCAGCGCCATCTGCGCGACGAAGATGACGCCGCCGGCCGGCGTGTTGGGGGCGAAGCCGGCGGTCGCCGCACAGAGGGCGGTTCCCGCGCCGAACAGCGTGGCCAGCGTCAGCTTGGGCCGGCCGATGCAGAGCATGCCCCAGACCAGCGTCAGCAACAGTGCGGCGATGGGCGTGGCCGATGCGACCGCCACCAGCCAGTCGCCCGCATCGAACGTCTTGGCCACCACGACGGACGTGATCTGCCCCTCGACGGCCCCGGCAAGCACGCCCCATGGGAGCAGGTGCATGAATTCATAGTAGTAGTTGCGCCGGGCGAGGTACGGAAGCCGATGAACGCCGAGGAGATCCAAAGAGCCAGAGCCTCCCAAAAGCTGAATCCGGCAAAACCGTACCGAGCCCGGGTTCATACGACAACCGCCCGACGCCCCGCGAAGTGCCCGCAAGACCGCTCCCGGGAAAGCAGTCTCTCCCGGGACCGTTGATCGGTGCTGCTGGTCTGCCGCAACAGGATCCGCCTGTGTCCTGCCGCCTCCAACCCGGTATGGGAACAGGCTCTCGGTGCCCCAGAGTCCACTTGATCTCGTTTCAGAATCTCTGTCAATGTGTCACCAGCCACAATCCGGCACGCCGCACGTCAACAGAAGCCCCGCAGGGGGCGACGCCGTCGTTCTCGACCTGAACCGAACCGACACCCGGTTTGCCCCAGCGCATTCCCCATCACCCCGACGCGCGCCATGAGCATGCAAGCATTGCCCGCTCTTGCGCATCGTACAGGCATACGGGTGCGTGACGGAATCCGCGGGCAGCAGCGATTGCCGCATTAAGGGAGGTCGAGGCTCCTGCCGAGCCGCAATCGCTACAAACCCATAAACCTCAAGGCTCGCCCTCCCAGAGGTCTCGCCCAAACTGTCACGGACACCAGGCATACGTGCGACCCACGCCCTTCTTGCCCCAGAGCGGTCATTGAGCATATCCCTCCGATTCATCGCTCCTGCCCCGTAGAGGCAGGTGAGAATACCCCAGCGTTCTAACGCTCTTGCCCCGGAGGGGCACGTGAGAATACCCCAGCGTGTGGACGCTGGGGACCTGGCGTCCAATGACCCCACGAGTCCCGGAGGGACGGCTGGTTATGATTAAGGACGCAAACCCTGTTCGCCCGCGCCCGCCCTCACGGCCGCAAGCCCGCGAGGCGGGCGACGCAATCCTCTCGCATTCCCCGTTTCGTTGTGGCGCAAGCCGCAGGCCGAAGGCCTGCTCTAAAGCCGGTGGCTGGCCGCCGCAGGCGGCCCGCCACCGGACGACAAAGCATTAAAATAAATCGACCCTGAAGGGGTCGCCTCGGCCTTGGCGACCGCAAGAGGCCGCCGCCGCGCTCACACCGGCCCCATCTCTCGCAAAGCGAGAGGCGGGGGCGCGATTCGAACACCAACCAACATGAAACCAGGCAATGACCTCCCCCACAACGCGCAGGTCACGGTGCGCTCCGGCTGACGGCTGACGGCTGTCGGCTTCGTCCCCGCCCACGACTGATAATGTCAGCCACCGGGCGTGCACTCACCTGTTCCAACTTTTCCAGGTAAACCCCGAACAGCCCCCATGTTCTATAGGGTGGAAAGGAGAAGCGCACCCGGACTGTGCGCCGCAGGAGGCATACGCAAATGAGAAGACCATGGCCAACCCGCATCAGAGCCGGGAGCGCCAGCGACCGGACCCGCAAGTACCCGCGGCCCGACAAGCGCCAGCGCCAAACGAACCCATCGCGGCGCGAGTTGTCAGTGCTCAGTTTTCAGTCGTCAGAGGTGCGCACCGCGAGCCCCGGCGGCAAACGAACCCACCGATCCCCCGGCAACCCGCGCCAACCTGCGAAAACTGCGGACCAGATTACCAAACGAACCCAAAGCTGCACGAGTCATTCCGCCTCAGGCGGATCAGTTCTCAGTCGTCAGTTGTCAGTTATCAGGCCGCCGTGCGGCTGCCGTGGCGCATCCAAGCCGGGAGCGCCAGCGACCGGACCTTCAATCGCCCGCGCACCAACATGCGCCCGCGCCAAACGAACCCAAACGCGGAGCGAGCCGTCAGCCATCAGCTTACTCTTGCGAACACCCGCCGCGATGCAGGCGCCGGCGCCAAACGAACCCAAGCTCGTCGACAGTCATCAGTTGTCAGTTATCAGACCTGTGCCTTCGACGCCGCTCGGGTCCCCCGCCTTCCCGACGCGCCAACGCGGAAAGTACCCTTGCGAAACCAACCCAAAGCTGCGCGAGTGCTCAGTCATCAGTTCTCAGTTACCAGTGGCCAGCGACCTGCCGCCCATACCGCCCGGCCCATCCACCCGCCACCAGCCGGCCGTCGGTCCTCGCCGCGTCCCAACCGGCGCGACAACCGGCGCCAAACGAACCCAAGCGCCCCGCCAACCCGAATCGCCACATTCCTGGCCACCCCCTTCGTGCCTAAGTGCCTCCGTGCCTTCGTGCCTTCCTTCCTTCCAAACGAACCTTACGCCACGAAAGCTTGGGAAAGGAGGACGAGATGACGTGAGTGAACTCTGAAACCTTTCGTAGGAACCCGGTGGGTATCCAATCCCACCCGGCAGAGCTGGCCAGCAGCCGGAAGCGAGTCTTGCGTGGTGGCGGAGCAATCCGTCCTGCGAAGCGTAGACAGCGAGTGCCCAAGCCGTGTGATAGAGCCTCGAAAGTGGCTGTTCGCGGGAGCCTTCGTCGTGGTTTGAGCGGGGGCCGCGCCGGCGCATCGTACGGGCCTGATGCGCCCGGTCCCGCCGGGGTCGTAGAGCAGGGCATAGGCACACCGGGGTTCCCCAGGAACGTGGGAGGCCCTGTCGTCTCCACACCGTCAAGAAGCCGGACGGGGGTCACCGGCGCAGAGCGAAACCCCCGGCCCCCGGCGTTGCACGTCATGCCGACGGGAGCGAACGGACATGCACGGGCTGGTACCGCCCTCCGCTACGCCGACGACTTCGTGATGGGGTTCGCGTTCAAGGAGGGCGCCCAGCGAACGCTGAACGTCCTGCCGAAGCGCTTCGGCAAGTACGGCCTGGCGCTTCACCCGGACAAGACCCGGATGGTTGCCTTCGGGAAACCACCGCAGCGAGGCCCGTCCCTCAAGCGGGGCGGCTCCAGCGGATGGGGTCCGGGGTCCTTCCAGTTCCTGGGATTCACCCACTACTGGGGACGATCCCGCAAGGGGAACTGGGTGGTTCAACGCAAGACAGCCTCATCGCGACTGAGCCGGGCGATCACGACGGTCGCCCAGTGGTGTCGCCGACACCGCCATCTTCCGATCGCCGAGCAGCAATGCCACCTGAGTCACAAACTACGGGGCCACTACGCGTACTACGGGATCACCGGCAACGCGCGATCGCTGAGCCGGTTCCATCTCGCGGTGACGCGTCAATGGCGCAAGTGGTTGGGCCGCCGCCGGAGGAAAGGCGCCATTCCATGGGAGGCCTGGGGGAGCAATCCCCCAGGCCCACCCGGCCAAATGCGGAGCAAGTTGTCAGTTGCCAGTTTACAGGAGCCCACCTACCATGCCGGTCACTCCTCGCTGCTGCCGCGAGTCGGCCAGAACCCGACCACCGAAAGACGAAACGAACCCACCACAGCCAAAGCCATCCCCAACCAGCGCCCTGCATCCCCCAGAAAACCGCCTCCTCCACTCTTTGTGCAGCGAGGCAAGCCGTGGTAAACTCTGCCTTTTTCCCTCCGTTTGTTGCGGCGTGCGGCCGCCCGGCAAAACAAGTGATTCCAGGGGGCCCGGTCCGGCCCCGTCCAGCGCGGAGACATTCCAATGGCTAAGAAACGTATCCAGCACCCGGTCGTTTTCATCCCCGGTATCACGGCCACGTCCCTTCACGACGACTACCCGCTCAAGACCGTGGAATTGTGGACCATGATCCTCAACCACGATTATCAACGCATCTCCCTCCATCCCGACAACATGCGATACGAAGCCATCGAGCCGGCCCGCGTCTACGCCGGCCGACTCTTCTCGATTTACAACGAGTTCATCGAGGCCCTGCGCCACGAACTCAGCCCCGCCGCCGACCAGCCCACCCCGGTGTTCGCCTTTCCCTACGATTGGCGACGCGACATCCGCGACACCGCGGCGGAGTTACGAGATTTCATCGAGGAGGTCGTGGCCCGGACCGAGCTGCTGCGTCACTACGACGGTTACGCCAATGTGCGAAAGGTCGACCTCGTCGCCCACTCAATGGGCGGCCTGCTCATCTGCGAATACCTGAGCCAGTTCGGACGCGAAAAACGTGTCGGAAAAGTGGCGAGCGTCGGGACGCCCTTCGGCGGCTCGATCGAGGCCGTCCTTAAGCTCACCGTCGGACTGGGTGTCTTGTCCTACGCCAAGCCCAACGAGCGCGAACGCGAATCCGCCAGATCGACCCCCGCGGTCTACCAGCTACTGCCCTCCTATCCCGGCTCGGTCGTGTCGCCCCAGGGTGACCCTATGGACGTCTTCGACCCGGCCAACTGGCAGCAGAGCGTCGTCGACAGCCTCAGCGAATACGTCCGCCTCCATTCGGTCCGGGACCACACGCCCAAGTCGCGCCGCACGACCAAGGCCAGAGCGATGCTGAAGAACCTGCTCGACGGCGCCCGGGCGAGCCGCGCGACCGCAGACAAGCTCAGCCTCGCCGGGACGGGGCTGAAAAGGGAGGACTGGCTCGCCGTCATCGGCGCCGACGAGAGGACCCGCCAGCAGGTCCACATCGTCAAACGCGGCCGAAAGCCCTACTTCGACCTGGACGTGGCCAAACCCACCAATGAGTGGCCCGACAGCCGTGCTACCGGCGACGGCACCGTACCGCTCAACGGCGCTTTACCCCGGTTCCTCCCCGAAACGGCGCTGGTGGCCGTACGTCCCGACGACTTCGGCTTCTTCGAGATCGGCGATCGTCTGATGCTCCCGGCCGCAGGCTTCCACGCCGTGTTGACCAGTATGAACCTCGTCCAGAGGCTCGTGACCAAACACCTGATGCCGAATTTCAAAGGCCGCATCGACGCCCAGCCGATCCCCGGCGTAGCCAAGAAGGACTGGGACCCTCCGCTCAAGGGTCTTAAGTAAAGTTGCTTGAAGGAAAGTGACGCGGCCGACTCGATCAGTGCCGCGACAATCATCGAGCGGGCTGGCAAACTTGCCCATGCTCACGTGGCGCGCACGATACCGCCGGGCTCGCTGGAGTCGTGCCTGCGGGTGGTGCCTCTGCGAACGCCGTCGCCACGCGCACCAAACACGCCGGACGCCGCAGAAGCTCGCTAAACGCGCCCGAGTCGCCCGACAACACAGATCATGGTTGCGCGGCGTTCATCTCCTCCAGCGCCCACGGTCGGGTTGCCGGCGCGGTCCCCTCCAGCATCTGCCGGAACCGAAGAAGGTCCTGCGGCTCGGGCATGAGACCGTCGCGGTCAATATCGAAGTAAAGCAGATCGTCGCAGTCGTTGTGATAGCTTCCGGCGGTCAGAAACTGGCGCAGGTTGAGCAGGTCCTGCGGCGTGACGACCCCGTCCTGATTGACGTCGCACGGAAGAAAGCCGATGTCCACCCGGTCCGGCTCGACGATGCCCACCCCGAGATCCCCGAAGTCCGCAATCGGGTTGCCCGCTTCGTCTTCAACCAACGCCTGAATTGTCGTCCACTCCTGCAGCGAAATCGGGCGACTCAGTTCGGCCACGTAGGTCGTCGGACTCAATGCCTGGACGGCGGTTACCGTCGGCGGCGCCTGCACGCCCGTTTGCTTTACCGTGAAGCTGCCCGGCACGATGGGGCCGCCCCCCGACGCGCGCACCGGCTCGCTGAAGACGATCGTTGCCGCATCCACGCCCAGATTCAGCGCGACCCCGTTGTCGCTCTCCAGCCGCGGATCGATCAGTCTCGAGCAGGGTGTTGTCTGACCAACGGCACCTCGTTCGTGGACAATGAACGGCGGCTCCGTATCGATCGCACAATCCGCCGCGTCGTCAAACTGGCACCCGCAGTCGCACTCGCCGTCCGCCTCCCAATCCGTCGGACACGCGCCTTCCGCGAGCGTGCCCTCCCAACACCAATCGCACGGACGCGGGTCGTTGTGGCATAAAGGACAGTCCGCGGGACAGAATGTGCCGTCCCCCCGGTAGGCGCCTCCGATCCTGTCACACTCGGCCGGCGTCAGGAAGAAGCATCGCGCGGCATACACATCGTTCCCGCAACACGCCCCCATAGCGCCCGCCGACCCGCTGCTCAACGCAGCCGACGCATCGACATGATCGCCCGGCAAATGCGCGGCATCCTTCGTCACGGAGTGCTTCGCTTCGGTGAACGACGCAGGCCGCCGTGGCTTGGAAAGCTCCGAACCATCGCACGGTTCGCCCACACCTGCAAGGGGCGCAAGCACGAAGGCGGCCAATACTGCTTGCAGCACGACGGGGCAATTCGTGTGTACGCGAGACATGGCTGAGCTCCCTCCCATCGAAGACTGGACCGGTTGCCAAGGTTTGCGAGCGCCACGCACCAAGACGCCGATGAAA
The DNA here is from genome assembly GCA_964574815.1 of uncultured Phycisphaeraceae bacterium. GTDB lineage: Bacteria > Planctomycetota > Phycisphaerae > UBA1845 > UBA1845 > CAZNPL01. The sequence goes on along the minus strand of CAZNPL010000003.1, from coordinate 207,646 downwards.
GGCGGCGACGTAGAGCTCGGGCTTCAGGCCCAGGCAGACGCTAGTGTAAGTTTCAGCGCCTCATCAATCAACGGCGCGGCGTATCTGAGCGGGATGTTGGACCGGCGACGTGACGAACCTGGCGAGACTCGTGGCTTCGTCCCGGTGCGCCCTCGGACGACGGACGGTGCAACAGCGGGCGTGCGGAGCCGACTGCGGTCGCGTCCATCACGCCGCACGCCGCCGCCCGGGGACCGTGTCGGGCAACACCTACAGCGACGCCCGCACCCTTGCCAGCTCATTGACCAGAACACGCCATTGATCCGCGGTCGCTCACGCCCGCCAGCCGTTGCTTGTTGTCGCCTTGGCGTACCGAGGCGTTTTCTCTATAATCTTCGACCAGATACTCGCGTAGTGCGGTCGAGTTGGCACGGTATTTGCGAGGAACACTCCTATTTGAACCAACCTGGACCTACGGTGGACTCTCGATGAACTTTGAACTCTCAGACGACATGCTGGCACTGCGGGATATGGCCCGCAAGTTTGCGGCCGAGGTGATCGGCCCCAATGCCCGCGATTGGGATCGCGAAGGCCGCATCCCGCGCGAGGCGATCACGCAAATGGCCGAACTCGGCTTTATGGGCACGATGGCCCCGGCCGAACTCGACGGCGCCGAACTCGGCTACCTCGGCAACTCGATCGTCATCGAAGAGGTGGCTAGGCAATGCGGCGGAACCGCCCTCATGCTGGCGGCCCACAATGGGCTGTGCATGACGCACATCCTCCTGGCCGCCAACGCCGAGCAGAAGAAAAAATACATTCCACCGCTCGCTCGCGGCGAGATGCTCGGCGCATGGGGCCTCACCGAGCCCGAAAGCGGCAGCGACGCGGCCGCCCTCAAAAGCCGCGCCGTTCTCGACGGCGATCAGTGGGTTATCAACGGCTCCAAGATGTTCATTACCAACGGCCACCAGGCCGGCGTCTACGTCGTCCTGGCCCGTACGAGCGACGAGAGCAAAACCAAGGGCATCAGCGGCTTCATCGTGGAACGCGACACACCGGGTTTCACGGTCGGAGAGAAGGAAGACAAGATGGGCATGCGGGCCAGCGACACCGTGCCGCTGACCCTTGAGAATGTGCGCGTGCCCAAAGAGAACCTCTGCGGCGAACTGAACCACGGCTTCCTCCACGCCCTCCAGGTCCTCGAAAGAGGCCGCATCACGATCGGGGCGCTCTCGACCGGCCTGGCCCGCGGGGCACTTGAAGAGGCGCTCGCCTATGCCAGGCAGCGCGAGCAGTTCGGCAAACCGCTCACCGCCCATCAGTCGCTGCAGTTCATGATGGCCGACATGGCCATGAACATCGACGCGGCGCGCCTCCTCGTCCGCAAAGCCGCGGTCCTCAAGGACAACGGACAGAACTGCGAAGTCGAGGCGGCCATGTGCAAGCTGTTCGCCAGCGAGATGGCGACGCAGGCGTGCCTGCACGGCATTCAGATTTGCGGCGGTTACGGGTACACCAAGGACATGCCGATCGAGCGGCTCATGCGCGACGCCAAGCTCTGTGAGATCGGCGAAGGATCCAGCCAGATCCAGCGGATCGTCATCTCCCGGCGAATCCTCGAACAGGCAAAGGCAATGTGATGGATTTCGAACTGAGCGAAGATCATCGACTACTGCAGCAGGAAATTCGCGAATTCGCGTTCAAAGAGGTCGCGCCGGGTGCCGAGCGACGCGATCACGAATGCGAGATGCCCAAGGAGCTGTGGGATCAGCTTACCGAGCTCGGCTTACTGGGCATCTGCATCCCCGAAGAGTACGGCGGGGCAGGCATGGATACGGTCGCCTCGACCATCGTCGTCGAGGAAATATCGAAGGCCTGCGGCGGGACCGGCGTCTTCATCAGCGCACACAATTCGCTCTGCGTCGACCCGATCATGGCCTTCGGCACCGAGGAGCAGAAGGCCAAGTACCTCCCCATGCTGGCCAGTGGAACCGTCGGCTGCCTCTCGCTCACCGAACCGGGAAGCGGAAGCGACGCGGGCTCCGCCCGCTGCATGGCCGTCGAGGAGAAGGACGGCTGGCGCATCAACGGCAATAAGGTCTTCGTCACCAACGGCAAGGAGGCCGGCGTCATGGTCCTCATCGCCGTGACGGATCCGGATGACCCGAAGCACAGATTAAGCGCTTTCATCGTCGAGCACCCGTGGGAAGGCCTGCGGATCGGCAAGCTCGAGAAGAAACTGGGCATCCGATGCAGCTCGACGGCCGAATACGTGTTCGAGGACTGCCTCATCCCCAAGGAGAACCTGCTCGGCAAGCGCGGCAAAGGCCTTGGTGTCGCCCTGGCCACTCTGGACGGCGGGCGGATCGGCATCGGCGCCCAGGCCCTCGGCATCGCCGAGGCCTGCCTCTACGTCGGATCAAAGTACGCCAACCAGCGCGAGCAGTTCAATCGACCGCTCGCCGCTTTCCAGGCCATCCAGAACAAGGTCGCCGACATGGCCGTGCGGATCGAGGCCTCCCGCAGCCTGGTTTATCGCTCGGCGTGGATGAAGGACCAGGGCATGCCCTACGGCTACTACAGCGCCATGGGCAAGCTCTTCGCCAGCGAGACGGCGTCGCTCTGCGCCAATCACGCCGTGCAGATTTACGGCGGCTATGGCTACACCCAGGACTATCCGGCGGAGCGCTTTCTGCGCGACGCCAAGATCACCGAGATCTACGAAGGCACCAGCGAAATCCACCGCCTGGTGATCTTCCGCGGATTGATGAACGAGGCCGAACAAGGTTGGACGGCGAAGGTCTAAGCAGAACCATCAAATGATCGAACTCATCGAAGAACGAATCGAAGAGCTCGAAGCGCTCTGTCGTCGGCATCATGTGCGTCGACTCGAGGTGTTTGGCTCGGCGGCCGAGGGGACTTTCAGGCCGGACGCGAGCGACCTGGACTTTCTGGTCGAATTCACGCCCCTACCGCCGGATCAGCATTATGATGCGTTTTTCGGGCTTTGGGAGGATCTACGTTCCCTGTTCGGACGAAAGGTCGATCTCGTAGAGGCCGATGCCATGCGAAATCCCTACTTCATCCGCGCCGTCAACGACTCGCGAAGAGCAGTGTATGCCGCGTAACCGCGAGAAGTATCTCTTCGACATGCTCGATGCTTGCAGCTTCCTCGTTGAGCTGACGGCCAACGAGAGCATAGAGCGCTACAACAATGACCGCGTGTTCCGTGGAGCAATCGAGCGCGAGCTACAGGTCATCGGCGAAGCCATGATGCAGTTGAAGTCCTTTGACCCGGCCTGCGCCGATCGGATCAGTGAGCACGCACGAATCATCGCCTTCAGGCACGTTTTGGTGCACGGCTACGACGTACTGAAGCCCGAACTTGTCTGGTATGCTGTGACGGATAAGCTGCCTGTCTTGCGACGTGAACTGGAGGAATTGCTGGGTCGGGGCGCTTAACGGCGCAATGGCAGCGCCGCTGGAGTCGGCCCAGGCGGAGTCTTACAGCGAGTGATAGAGACCACAGGTTGAGGGATCTGAGTCATGGTGGACAAATCCAAACCAGTAGCGGTGCTCGGCGCGGGCACCATGGGGCGCGGCATCGTGCAGGTGTTCGCGCAGTCCGGTTATCAAGTGCGGGTCTACGACGCGATCCCGGCGGCGCTCGAGGCCGCTCCGGGCGCGATCGGCAAAGTGCTCGATAAGGCCGTTGAAAAAGGAAAGTTGGAAAAGGCCGACGCCGATGCCGCCAAGCAACGCATCAAGCCGGCGACCGCGCTGTCCGACATCGGCAAGGTGCAGATGATCGTCGAGGCCGTATCCGAACAGCTCGACATCAAAATGGAGCTGCTCAAAAACGCCGACCAGTACATCGAGCCGGGCGGCATTGTCGCCAGCAACACCAGCAGCATCAGCATCACGAAGCTCGGCACCGCCGTTGCACGGCCCGATCGATTCGTCGGCATGCACTTCTTCAACCCCGTGCCGATCATGAAGCTCGTCGAGGTCGTCAGCGGCCTGGATACCTCCGACGAAACCGTCAACGAAACGGTTGCCCTGGCCGAAGAGCTCGGCAAGACCCCGCTCAAAGTCAACGATCATCCGGGTTTCGTCTCCAACCGTATCCTCATGCCCATGATCAACGAGGCCGTCTTCACCCTGCAGGACGGGGTGGCCGACCCCGAGACCATCGACGGCGTGATGAAGCTCGGCATGAATCATCCGATGGGCCCGCTCGCCTTGGCCGACCTGATCGGATTGGACGTGTGCTTCGATATTCTCGCGGTGCTGCATCGCGATCTGGGCGAGGACCGCTATCGGCCGTGCCCGCTCCTGCGCAAGATGGTTGACGCCGGGCGCCTCGGCAGAAAATCCAAACGGGGGTTCTACAGCTATGAGTAGCAACACGACCGCACATGTGAGCGTAGACGGATCGGTCGCGACCATCACGATCACGACGCCCGACGGGCTGAACATCATGTCCGGCGACGCCATCAAGCGCCTTGGTGACGCCGTCGCGAAAGTGGCGGACGACAGGAGCGTCCGCTTTACCGTGATTCGCGCTGAGGGCAAAGTCTTCGTCGCCGGCGCCGATATCAAGGAGATGTCGGGCTTCGGACCGCAAGAAGCCACGCAATTCGGCCGTGACGGCTCCGGCGTGTGCGACGCCATCGAAACATTGCCCTCCATAACGATCGCCGCCCTGCAGGGCGGGGCGCTCGGAGGCGGCTGCGAGATCGCGCTTGCGTGCGATTTTCGCATCGCCACCGCAAACGTGAAAATCGGCCTGCCCGAAACCACCCTGGGCCTCATCCCCGGCTGGGGTGGCGTGCCGCGGGCCTACAAACTCCTCGGTGCCCCGATGGCCAAGCGCCTCATCTTCAGCGGCAACCCGCTCTCCGCCGACCAGGCGAAGTCGGTAGGCCTCGTCGACGAAGTTGTTCCCGACGCGGCCACCCTCGACGAAGCGATTCAGCTCCTTCAACAGACGCTCATCAAAGGAAGTCCGGCCGCCATCGCGCTCGCCAAGCGCGCCATGCGCGACGGCCGAGACGTCGAAGCCTTCGCCGACTGCTTCCGCAACGAGGCGTCCAAAGAGGGCATGACCGCCTTCGTCGAAAAACGCCCGGCATCCTGGGTTCCCCGATAAGGCCTCCCGCAACGCCTTGCGGGCGTGTCGCGAAGTCAATGATAGAATGCGACCGAATACTCGGCACCATCAACATTCGTTCCCGAGCCGCCGTGCGTTAGGATTGATGTAATGAGACCGGACGAGATTAGCGCCCACCTTCGCAGACAGCCGTTTCAGCCGATTCGCGTTGTCGTTTCGGACGGTTCGTCTTACGATGTCCGGCATCCAGAGATGATGTTCGTCACCCGGCGCGAAGTGGTGATTGGACTCGACGTGGGCGACGACCGAATCCCCGAACGCTCCGCTTATTGCGACCCCATGCACATCACGCAAATCGAGCCGATCGACGGTGAAACAGCCGCGTAACGTTCGCGGCCCTACCGGCCGCCCTTCAGCAAGCGCAGCGCGTTCATGGCCACCAGCACGGTGCTTCCCTCGTGGCCGATGACGGCCAGCGGGAGGGCTACTTTCCCGGCCAGGGCGAATCCGGCCAGCACCACGATGACTCCGATCGCGAACGTCAGATTCTGGTAGACGATGCGGGACGTTCTCCGGGCGTGATCGCGGACCCACGCGACGCCGTCGATGTTGTTGTTCATCAGCACGATGTCGGCGGCCTCGAGCGCGACGTCGGCCCCGATCGAGCCGATGGCAATGCCGACGTCCGCGGATGCCAGAGCCGGTGCATCGTTCACCCCGTCCCCCACCATCACGATGGCGCCGTGTTCGCGTCGCAGCTCCTCCGCGACCGTCTGCTTCTGCTCGGGAAGCAACTCTGCTCGGAAGCCGTCGATGTCCAGTTGGCTTGCCAATGCGTCGGCGACGAGTCGATGGTCCCCTGTCAACATTTCGACGCGGTTCATTCCGCTGGCGCGAAGGCGCGCGACGGTCGCAGTAGCGGCAGGCCGAATCGTGTCCTCGAACACCAGAATATTCGGATGTTCATCAATCACCAGCGCCGCCGCACCTCGTCCCGATCTATAGATTGACGCGACACGTTCTTCGAACGCGGCGCGGTAAGATTCCCCGATGTGTTCCACGGCCGAACGGGGTCGCCCGATCCAGACCTTATGCCCGTTGACACCCGCCGACACGCCTTGCCCCGCCACGCTGTGAAGATCGGTCACCTCATACGGCCGCAAATCGCGAGAGGCAAGCTCGCGCATCACCGCCGCCGCAAGAGGGTGACTGCTCGCCGCCTCAATAGCGCCGGCTACCCGGAGCACTTCCGTTTCGTCAGACCCGTCGAGCGTCACCAGTTCCGCCAGGCGCACCTCGCCGGTGGTTAGGGTTCCGGTCTTGTCGAAAACCACCACCCGCGCCTTCGCCAGAGCCTCCAGAAAAACGCCGCCCTTGATGAGCACGCCACGTAGCGCCGCTGCGCCGATCGCGGCCAGGTACGCCACCGGCGTCGCGATGATCAGCGCGCACGGGCTGCACACGATCAGCACCGCGATCGCACGCCGCGTCGCGTCACGCGCGTCGATGCCGAAGACGAAGTGCATCGCCAGCCCTGACAAAACCGAAAACGCGATCACCCCCGTCGAATAGGTCGGCCCGATGCGATCGATCAGCCGTTGCGTATTGGCACGCTTGTGCCTCGCCTCCGTAACGAGTCGCAGAATGCGCGCGAAAGTCGTATCGGCCGATCGCTTGGTTACTCTCACCACCAGTCGGCCGCTCACGTTGGACGTGCCGGCAAACACGGCATCGCCGGCTTCCTTGTCACGCGGCACGGATTCACCGGTAATGGCCGCCTCGTTGACCGCGGAGGCTCCCTCGACGATCTCGCCGTCGAGCGGGATCTTGTCCCCCGGCCTGACCAGCACAAGAGCGCCCACCTCCACCCGATTCAGCGGCCGCCGCCTGGGCTCCCCCTGGATGAGAACCGTCGCCTCGCTCGGCATCATGTTGTGGAGGGAAACGATCGCTGCTTGCGTTCGCGCGAGCGCATGCTCCTCCAGAGCACCCGACAACGCGAACAAGAACAGCAAGAGGGCACCTTCCAGCGGACTGCCGATGAGCGCCGCGAGGCACGCCCCCAATAGCATCAGCACATCGATGTCGACACGCAATTCGCTCAGGGATTCCCACACCGACTCGAGCGCCGGGATCGCCGCAATCGCAAAGGCGCACAACGTCAACAAGTGCACCAGCGCAGTCGGCGCGCCGGTCTTGCTTGCGAGGTACGCGGCCACCAGAAACAGCCCGGCGCTGCCGGCAACGATTAGGGGTAATTGCCTTTCAATCGCTGCGGAGGCGGGGGTCAGAAACACGCTCGCGCGTTCCCCTTCCGCGTCGATGACCGGCGCATCCAGGAGGATCGGATTGAGCGCTCGCCGTGCCGGGCCCACGCTCGGGTGGGGATGCCTATCCGACGTAAACGGACTCGGTCGGCCGTTCTTTTGCATGGCGCACTACAGAGATCGGGCCGCGCCATCGACGCGACTCACGAAACTCCCCCCAGCAGATCGGCGAGGAAGTACGTTACACCCCCGGCCACCGCGGCCGCGAACAGCCAGATGGCCACAACGGGGACGACGGGACGACGAGTGACCCGCCCGGTTAGAACTCCGATGCACATCAGCATCCCCGCGGTGGCCGCGGGCATCCACGCCAGGGTGGCGCTCGTTTCCTGGAAACAGACCGGGACGGCCAGCACCAACGCGCCGACCGCTCCGCCCGCGGCGTTCCACAGCCCGACAAGCAGCGGATGGTTCACGTGATGGATAAAGAGGCCGAGTTCCTCCTCCATCATGACCTTCAGAAGCCGGTCGTCATCGGCGCAAAGCACGTCGGTGATCTGCGACAGCAGAGGCTCGCGAAAGCCCTTCGCGGCGTACAAGGCGCGCACTTCTTCTCGTTCGTGCTCCGGCTGCTCCTTGATCTCACGCCGCTCGCGCTGAAGCTCGGTTTCGAGGTATCGCAGCCGAACCTGGGTGGCGACGGCGCTTGACATGCCCAGGTACAAAGCGATGCCCAAGCCCGCAGCCACCAGAATCGGACCGACATGCTCGGTCACGCCAAAGCCCTGAAGTCCCACCCAGATCAGCCATAGCAGAACGACGGCGTCGCGCGCCTTGACCGCAGCTTGACGCCAGTCGTCCACGTCGCCAAGGTGCGCTTCGCAACTGAGCACGTCGCGGGCGCGCTGTCGGGCCTCGGCAACGTGATCAACGGCGTGCTCGTCGACAGTGCCGTCGACCTGCTCGAGCGAGATGTCAGGTTGAGACGACATCACCGACGGAATACTGCCCTGCCGTGCTTCGGTCAAGGATTGGAACGTTTCCATGACGTGCCTGGCGTGCCTTTGGAGTATCGCCAGGGCTGTCCTCGAGGGAGTCCGCGCGCCTCATCCAGGCCGCGTGTGCCAATGCCGCAACGGGACAAACCGCCCTTTTCACAGGCACGCGCCCTACGTGAGCAGCAGGTACAACAGCCACAGGATAAAACCTACGCCGTACATGCCCAGGATGATGGTCAAGGACAACGCGGCCGCTGCGGCGGGCAACTCCGCCAGGCGTTCGAGGCGCGTCACCTTGTAAACAATGCTGATGCTCAGACACAACGGAATAATAAGCAGCGCGCGCCAAAGACCGTGAACTGCGATCGGATCAACCATGAATTGAGCGACCAGTCCTGTCATGACGCACCAGCGCGAGTGGCCTGCTTCGGCTGACCCTTTGAACGACGCTCGAGCAATTCGGCCCGGCCCAGCGCGTCGAGAATGGCCAGGACATTCAGCAGGCCCGCGACAGCCGTATAGACCGTGCCGATTTCCGCGCCCTGCCATCGGCTCGTAATCGCCTGGGTCGCGACAGGCCGGCCGTCATCCCTTCGTTCCCTCAACGATCGTTGTCCGAGGTAGTACGCTACGATGGAATGGGCACCCCCGGGTACCTGCGCGACGAACCAGAGGCGTCCGGGATCAACAGTGGAACGAACGCCGCCGATGACAATGCCGCCCCAGAAAGTCAGCCCGATTGCGAGGAGGATGATCCACCCGCGCCTGCGCTCACCGACCAGGAAGTGGCCGAGGCCCGGCACAAGCCACGCCAGAATACCGGTTGCTGCCAGACGGAACGGCGGCGGAATGTTCTGGGAATCGGCCATCAGCCTTGGAATGGGCATGGCCCGTCAGGGTCTCCGCAGCGGGCGCATGGACCACCGGCATCCGCTTGGGGCTTGACCTCGGAACGGGTTGCAAACACGCTTAAAGCTCGTTCCGTTTTTAAGGCGCCGCACTCCGGGCAGCGCGCTTTGTCCGCATTACGCGCCCGCGAGAGCAGCTCGAAGCGATGACCGCACGCGGTACACGTGTACTCATAGATCGGCATTCCGGGGGACCTCGCACAAGGCGCCGGGAAACCGGCGCAACCGAACAGAGCGCTAACTCGCCGCAAAGGGGAGTATAGGCACGGCGTACGCGCTCCGCAAGCGGAGGTACGTGTCTGACGTGCGAACAGGGTGCCACGGCCAACCCGGGTCTTGCCCGCCGGCAAGACCCGGGTTGGCGGCGCAGCTTGCCCATGCCCCCTCGCAAAACACCTGCAGCCAAGCGTGCTGGACCGCCGAGGACGCCCGCGTACACTCCTCGCCTGGACCACCCTGGCGCGCACCGACGGCGCGTCGGTCCCGGGCACATGACCAACCGACATCCAAAGGCCCAATAAGCGGCGATCGTAGTGGGAGAGCCAGCATGATCTTCAGGAAGCGTCATCCGCCGACGGGCGCGACACCGGGCACACTTGTGATTCCCGACAGGGCAAGGCCGCCGATCATCCGCGTGATCCGCTACACCGAGGACGATCTCCAGGAGCAGGAAATCAGCAAAGTCGAGGAAATCAGGCCGCATCTTTCCGAAGGCGCCGTGACGTGGGTCGACGTTCAGGGGCTCGGCGATCGGGAATCACTACAGGCAATCCGGGAACTGTTTTCGATCCATCCGCTCGCCATGGAGGACATCGTCAACGTCCCGCAGCGCCCTAAAACCGAAACGTACGACGAGCATCAGTTCTTTATCACGCGGGTGGTGATGTTGCGGGACGACGCTCCGCTTGATACCGATCAGGTCAGCATCTTCATCGGATCGAATTACGTCCTCACGTTTCAGGAGCGTTTTGGCCACGTATTCGACTGCGTGCGCGACCGCATGCGGAGACGAGGCGGCCGAATTCGGAAACACGGCCCGGATTACCTTGGTTACGCCATCATGGATGCCGCTGTTGACGGATACTTCCCCGTCGTCGAGTACCTCGGTGACCAGATCGAAACACTCGAGGACGCACTTCTCGAGAGACCAGGCCCGGATGCGCTGCAGAAGATCCAGTGCATCAGGCGCGACGTGCTTGCGCTGCGGCGTGTGATCCTGCCCCATAGAGAGGCGGTCTCGATGCTGATTCGAAACGATACCCCGATGGTGTCCGACGAGGTTTGCGTGTACCTGCGCGACGTCGATGATCACTGTGTTCAGCTTGCTGACGTGCTCCAGAGCTATCGGGACATGGCGACGGGACTCGTCGATATGTACCTCTCCAGCCTGGGACATCGGCAGAACGAGATTATGAAGGTGTTGACGGTTATGGCGTCGATTTTCATTCCTTTGACGTTCATGGTCGGCATCTACGGCATGAATTTCGAGAACATGCCGGAGTTGAAAATTGGATGGGCGTATCCTGCATTGCTGGTCCTGATGGCACTGGCCGCCGCCGTCATGATCCTTTATTTTCGGAGGAAGGGCTGGATCGGCAGGCGTCGCGATCAGGCTACGAAGTAAGGGCCATGCCCGGAACGCGCCGGCCGGCTTACGGACGTGTCAACGCACCATCCCGCCGGGCGCGGACCGGCCGACTTTCTCACGCAGGGGCTTGATGCGTAGCGCAAGCGAATGAACGCCTCGAACGACTGAACATGCCCGCGCAAGCCAGAACCGGAGCAGGTCCATGACACTCCTTGTTGCATCCGTGGTAACCGTACTGGTGGTCTCCTCCCTCTGTTCGCTGACGGAGGCGGCCATCTACGCCGTGCGCACTCCGTACATCTCCAGCCTGGCCGAGTCCGGTTCGATGGCTGGCAAAGTGCTGGCCCAGTTCAAAGCAAACATGGAACGGCCGATCTCAGCGATCCTGATCGTTAACACGGCGGCCAACACAGCCGGCGCAGCGGTGGCCGGTGCCCAGGCCCGCTTGGTGTTTGGGGAGGGATCGTTGATCTGGTTCTCGGCCAGCTTCACCCTGGCCGTCCTGTTCCTGGCCGAGATTCTCCCGAAGGTGGCCGGCGTGGCGTACAACCGGGGCATCGCGCGGGCCGCGAGCATTCCGCTCAACGCTGCGGTCACGCTCCTGTTCCCTCTGGTCTGGTTGACGCAGCGGGTCTCCGTCATTCTGCGCCATCGTCAACCACCCCCGATCGCTCCCGAGGAAGAAGTTCGCCAACTGGCCGTGCTCAGTGCCAACGAGGGCAGCATCCTCAAGTTCGAGTCCGAGTTGGTGAAGAACGTGCTCGGCCTCGATCAGATCCGTGCCAAGGATATCATGACCCCCCGGACGGTCGTTTTTAGTCTGTCTTCGGGCGACACGGTGCGCGATGTGGCGCCCAAGGTAGCTGAGGAGAAATACGCGCGGATTCCCGTGTTCGCCGCCGACGACCCGGAGGACTGGCGGGGCGTGGTCCTTCGGGCGGACATCCTGGTATGTTTGGCCAACGACGAATTCGATCGCTCTGTCGGTTCGCTGGCCAAGCCGATCGCATTTGTGCCCGAAGCCATGCCCGCACACATCCTGCTGGGAGAGTTTATCCGCAAACAGCAGCACCTCCTGGGCGTCGTTGACGAATACGGTGGGGTGGTCGGTATAGTGTGTCTGGAGGATGTGTTGGAGTCGCTCATCGGGCAGGAAATCGTGGATGAGACCGACGTCGTCGTGGATTTGCAGGAGGTCGCACGGCGCCGTGGCCGGGCGCAGATGAGCGAGCCCGACACGCGGGAGGGCAAGCGGGATGATGACAGATAAATGACGATCTGGCTCTGGCTCGGCTTCATCGTTTTTGTGCTGTTCATGCTGGCGCTCGATCTGGGCGTCTTCCACCGGCATGCGCACGTCGTGACGATTCCCGAATCGCTCGCCTGGACCGCGTTCTGGGTGGTTCTCGCCCTGATTTTCAATGCCGGCGTCTACTTCATGTACGAACATCACTGGCTTGGCATCGGCCTCGACGTCGGGCACCCTCTCGATGGCGACGAGGCCGCCCTTCAGTTCTTCACCGGGTATCTCATCGAAAAGTCACTCAGCGTCGACAACATCTTTGTTATCGCCGTGATCTTCTCCTACTTCGGCGTCCCGGCGATGTACCAGCACCGCGTCCTGTTCTGGGGCATCGTCGGAGCATTGGTGATGCGCGGCATCATGATCGCCGCCGGCACGGCGCTGATTCGGCGTTTCGACTGGATCGTGTACGTCTTCGGCGGGCTCCTGATCGTGACCGCTGTGAAACTGCTGGTCACCCGCCACGACACCATCGACCCAACTAAGAACCCGCTGGTCAGGCTCGCAAGGCGCTTGTGCCCCGTGAGCGACCATTTCGAGGAAGAGCGGTTTTTCACGAGAATCGGAGGGCGTCGGGCCATCACCCCGCTGTTCCTCGTCCTGTTGGTGGTCGAAAGCATGGACGTGCTTTTCGCAGTGGACTCGATCCCGGCGATTTTCGCCGTCACGCGCGATCCGTTTCTGGTCTTCACATCCAATGTCTTCGCGATACTCGGCCTGCGATCGCTGTATTTCGCGCTGGCGGGCGTCATGAACAAGTTCCACTACCTCCAGACCAGCCTCGTGTTCGTGCTTGCATTCGTCGGCGTCAAGATGATCCTGTCACACCATCACCCGATCCCGACCTGGGTATCGCTGACGGTGATCGGGGCAATCCTGTCGGTGGGCGTCCTGGCCTCCCTGGTCGCCGCGAACCGCGGCGTTTCGCCGTTGCTTTCGCCGTTGGCGGATGACCTGGAGGATCTCGCCGTCGTTACGTTGAAGCACGCCCGCCGCGTGCTGACAATCGTGATCGGGTCCACTGTGCTGCTCGTTGGCGTGGCCATGCTCGTCCTTCCCGGCCCGGCGGTCATTGTGATCCCCGCAGGATTGGCCATCCTCGGCGGCGAGGTCGTCTGGGCCCGCCGCTTGATCAAAAAGATGAAGGAGCAGGCGGGAAAGTTGGCCAACACAGTCGGCCTTGGAGCTGAGAAAGACAAAGACTCGGCCCCGAAAAAGGAAGAGAAGGAACGATAGGTCGTGTATGGAACATGCGACACGCCGTTGATTCGGAGTATCGCGCCTCGGTCTTGAATGCGTTGCGGGAGGTCCCGACGTGTCACAATCGTTACTGATCGGTCTGGCCACTATCGCCGTTCTCGGTGTTTCAGCCCAGTGGCTGGCATGGCGAGTCGGTGTGCCCTCCATCCTGCTCTTGCTGCTTGCCGGCCTGGCGGCGGGACCGTTATTCGGCGTTCTTGACCCGGATGAGCTCCTCGGGGATTTGCTCTTCCCGGTCGTCTCCATATCCGTTGCGCTCATCCTCTTCGAAGGAGGCCTGTCGCTCCGACTGGCCGAACTTCCGACGATTGGCGGTTCGGTGCGAAGCCTCGTCACGGTCGGCGCCCTGATCACCTGGGCGGTGAGCACGTTGGGCGCCCTTTTGCTGTTCGACATCAGCCCGCCGATTGCGGTGCTGCTTGGTGCGGTCCTGGTCGTCACCGGACCGACCGTCATCGGGCCACTTCTTCAGAACATCCGGCCGACCGGGCCCTCCGCCGCAGTACTGCGCTGGGAGGGCATCGTGATCGACCCGATCGGGGCGACGCTGGCCGTGCTCGTCTTTGAGGTGATCTCCGTTGGAGAGGCTGAGGCGGCGACGACGCACGTGATCATCGGAGTGGTGAAGACCGTAGTCTTCGGCGGCGGGATCGGCCTGCTCGCGGCCGCTGTGCTGACCTTCCTTCTGCGTCGCTACTGGATTCCCGACTTCCTCCAGAACGCGACTTCGCTCATGTTTATCGTTGCTGCTTTCGTTGCGGCGAACCACCTGCAACACGAGTCGGGGCTGCTGACCGTCACCGTCATGGGCATGGCGCTGGCGAACCAGAAGTTCGCGGATGTCCGCCACATCGTCGAGTTCAAGGAAAACCTGCGCGTCCTGCTGATATCGGCGGTCTTCATTCTGCTGTCGGCGCGGCTCCAGCCCGCGGAGTTGAAAAGCGTGATCGGCGCAGGAGTCGTCTACGTCGGCCTGCTGATCATCGTCGCGCGGCCGTTGGCGACGTTGGTATGCACCATCAGAGGCAGGCTGCCCAATCGTGACCGTCTCTTCATTGCATCGCTCGCTCCACGCGGCATCATCGCGGCGGCCGTCTCTTCAGTTTTCGCGTTGCGACTCGAGCAGATCGGCTACGAGTCCGCAAGGCTCCTTGTGCCGATCACCTTCATCGTCATTATCGGAACGGTCGCTGTTTACGGGCTCGCAAGCCCGTTCGTCGCACGCCGCCTCGGCGTCGCAGATCCCAATCCCCAGGGGATCCTCTTCGTCGGCGCCCAACCCTGGGTGCGCAAGCTGGCGCAGACGCTGCAGGAGAAGGGTATTCGCGTTCTGCTCGCCGACACGAACCGCACCAACACCGCCGCAGCTCGAATGGCCGGGCTCCCGGCTTACAACGGCAGCCTTCTCGCAGATCACGCCCTCGATACGCTCGATCTTGGCGGGATCGGACGTCTCTTCGCCGTGACGCCCAACGAGTGGGTCAACGTGCTGACCGTCCAGCGGTTCTCGCGCATCCTCGGACGCAACGAGTGCTATCAAATCGTGACGCAACGCGAAAGCAAGGCCCGACCCACCGGTCACGCCCACCTTTGGGGACGCCCGCTGTTTCAGCCCCAAGCGGATTACCTCACCCTGCAAACGCGCCTCTCCGCCGGGGCAACCTTCAAGGCCACCCCGCTCTCGCAATCCTTCGATTTCGAAGCATTCCGAGCGTACTACGGCGAAAACGCGATCCCGATGTTTCTGCTTGATGACAGCGGGCGCTTGACGGTCATCACGGCCGACAGAGAAGTCAAGCCGAAACCCGGCCAGATACTCATAGGACTCGTCCAAGATCGTTCCGAGTCCCCGGCCGCCAGAAAACAGCGCTCTGAGGCGCCGGCTCGACAACAACAGAACGGCGGCGGACAATGACGTGGCCGGAGCGATATCCCGGTCGGACGCTGAGAGGCGCCTTCACCAAGGCTGCGACATGCGTGGCAAGATGCCTCCGTCCGCCCGAGTGCGCAGCGAACAACTTGCCCCGAACGACTCAGGGAGAGTAGCGACCATGCGTTCATTGCCGCACCGACTCAGGCTTTGCCTCTTTTCGACTCTCGCGTTCATCCTGCCACCTGCACACCTGACGGCGCAGCAACAGCCGCCCACCCAGCCCGAGCCACAGCCTGCGGAAGTCACCGAATCCTCGCTCGACCTCTCCGCCGAGTCCGTTCAGGCGCAAATCAAACAGGTCGAGGCGGCAACCGACTTGCCGGAGAACGTCGCGACCGAACTGCTCTCCCTGTACAGGCAGACGCTCGATCAGCTCACCGTCGCAGCCAACTGGGACGCCAAGATCGCCGAGTATCAGAAAGGGCGCGAAGAGGCGCCCGCCCTGCTGGAGGAGACCCGCAGGCGGATCGCCACACTCTCCGGCGATGGCGTTCCCGCACCCGATCTGGAGGTGACCCCGGATACCACCCTGGATGACCTCGGACGCAAACTTGCGGAGGCCGAAGCAAAGCTCAAGAGCACGCAGGAGTCTGCAAAACGGCTTGCGGAGGAGGCCGACCGGCGCTCGGAGCGCCGCGCCGTCATCCCCGAGCTGATCGCCGACGCCAATCAGCGCCTCGCGAATATCGCGGCCGAAGATGGAGCGCCGGCCGCCCAGGGCACCTCGCCTCGCATCGCTCAGGCAAGGCGTTTGCTTCAAACCGCGCGCAAGCGGGCGGTGGAGAAAGAAATCAAGGCCTTTGACGAGGAATTGCGGTTCTATAACGCCCGAAGCGAACTGCTGGCTGCCAGGCGCGACGAGCTGAAACTGCTGTCTTCGGCGGCTAAAGCGAAAGCCGCTGCACTTCAGGAGCTCGTAACCGAGCGTCGTCAAGCCGACATCCAAAGACAGAAACAACAGGCCGAGCAGGAACTCCAACAGGCGCCGCGCCCAATCCGCGAATTGGCTGAGGAGAACGCCGCCCTTGCCGAAGAACGTGCCGAGCTCGCGGGCAAACTGTCTGAAATCAACGCCCGTTCAGGCCGAATCGCCGAGCTCATGAACCAACTCGGCAAGGACCACAGCTTTCTCAAAGAAAACGTCACCGAGCCGGGAATGGCGCCGATCACCGGTCCTCTGCTGCGGGAGCTGCGTACGAGACTCGACGCATTGCGGGGCTACGAAGCCCAACGCCGCCGGGACGCGCGAGTACACGCCCGTGCCCGGCTCCGGCAGAGGGAAATCGAAGACAAGCGCCTGGGACTTGTGGACCTTGAGGCGCGGGTAACCAGTGTCCTCGAGTCGCTGACCGAGTCGGAACAGGGAATCCGGATCGCACGTTTCGAGAACCGCGTTCGCGAACTACTCGAATCACGGCGCGAGGCACTGACTCAACTGCACAAGGACCTCGAGACCTATCTTACCGACTTGAGCCAGTTGCTGGCGGCGGAGTACAAACTGATCAAGAAGATCGACGAGATCAGCCAGTTCGTCGAGAGCCACATCCTGTGGATCCGAAGCGCAAAGCCCCTCTATAGGGCCGAGTTGCCGCAAGCGGTCGATACGACCGCCACCGTCTGGACGGTGCTGCTCGGAGCACTGCTCGAAGACCTTCGCACCTACTGGCTTCTCTACGCGGCCTGCGCCATTCCTATCCTGGCGCTGCTGCTGGCCCGGCTGCGCCTGGTCGCGATCCTCGGCGGCTTGAGTCAGAAGGTTGCTAGGGCGGCGACGGACTCTTTTGCCTATACACTGGCGGCATTGGGAATCACCGTCCTGCTCGCCGCGCCGTGGCCTCTCGCGTTGGCTTTCCTGGGCTGGCGCCTGACCGCATCCGCCGAGGTCACGGAACCCGCGGTTTACGCGGTGGGAACTGCGGTGGGATCGGGGGTCGTCGCAGCAGCCAGCGCCCTGCTCGCGTTCATGCTTCTCTGGCATGCCTGCCGCACCAGAGGTCTGGCCGAGAGTCATTTCCGCTCGGACACCACCGCGTTGAAACGCCTGCGGCGAAACGCGTACGCGTTGGCGCTCCTCGGTGTTCCCGCGGTCTTCGTCATTGAGGCCACCGAACGCTCGGCAGCCGCGGTCTGGCGCGATTCCGTCGGGAGAATTGCCTTTATCGTACTGATGGCAGCAATGGCCGTATTCGCTTTGAGAGTCCTCCACCCCCAAAAGGGCGCGATTGCTCAAAGATTCCGACGCAGAACCTCGGATTGGATCTACCGCCTGAGACACGTGTGGGTGTTCGGCGGCATCCTCGTGCCGGTTGCCCTCGCGATTACGGCCGCCGCAGGGTATTACTTTACTGCGCTACATCTGTCTCAACGCGTCATCGTCACGTTTTACCTCCTTGTCGTCCTCCTGGTCTCGCACGCATTGCTCATCCGCTGGCTGTTCGTGGCCCAGAGGCGATTGGCCCTCGCCGAGGCCGAGAAGCTGAGGGCGGCGGCCGAGGCGCGCGCCGCGGAGGAGAAACCCGCTGACACCCCCGCCGTTGATGAGACCGGACTGAATCTGGTCCAGATTGGCGACCAGACACGTAAACTCCTCCGCGCCGTCGTCACCTTCGGTCTCGTCGTCGGATTGTGGGTGATATGGGCCGGGACGCTCCCCGCGCTCAATTTTCTCGAGAACGTCGAGCTGTGGTCCTACACGGTTACCGTCGCCGCCGGTGAAGAGGGAGCGGGCGCCGCGCAATCGGTGGTCAAGTACGTGACGCTCGCAAGCGTCGCGCTGGCCGTCATTTTCGCCCTCACGACGATGGTGCTCGCAAAGAACATCCCCGGCCTCCTCGAAGTCGCACTGCTTCAGAGGCTGCCGCTCGACGCCGGAGGCCGCTTCGCCGTAACCGCGCTGGTACGGTACACCATCACGGTCGTCGGCGTGATCGTCGTGTTCGGCACGATCGGAGTCGGCTGGTCCGAGGTCCAGTGGCTCGCCGCGGCCATCACGGTGGGACTCGGCTTCGGACTTCAGGAGATCTTCGCCAACTTCGTGTCGGGCCTCATCCTCCTGTTTGAACGGCCCATCCGCATCGGCGACACCGTCACCGTCGGCGACATCAGCGGCGACGTCACCCGCATCCGCATCCGCGCGACCACGATCAGAGATTGGGACCGAAAGGAACTCATTATTCCCAACAAGGAGTTCGTCACCGGTCAGGTCGTGAACTGGACCCTGTCAGACCCTATACTCCGAGTCATCGTTCCCGTGGGCATCGCCTACGGATCGGACACCTCCCGGGCGGAGGAGCTGCTCTACAAGGTCGCGCGTGCAAACAGTCACGTCCTCGACGACCCCGCTCCGAGGGTCCTTTTCCTCGGCTTCGGCGACAGCTCCCTCAATTTCGAACTTCGGGCGTACGTTCCCTGCATCGAATTCCTCCTGCAGACCAAGCATGAGCTCCACATGACGATCGACGCCGAGTTCCGAAAGGCCAATATCGAAATCGCATTTCCGCAACGCGACATCCACGTACGATCCATCAAGGCCGGCCTTCCCGTCACGCTCGACGGCAAATCGGAAGGGGCCGCAAAAAGCGTCGATCCGTCACAGATCAGCCAGGCCCCGCGACACTAACGGCTGTTGCGGAATTCTTGATGGGTGCGCGGCTTGTCCGCACTGTGCGCATGGTACCCCCTCCCTCGCGAAGAAAGGGGTGCCCGAAGTAAGACCAGCTTCGATGGTAGGTCACGACCTTCCTGCCGGCGTGAGGCTTCAAGGCGGCCAACCACCCCCCACCGGCGGCCGGTCCGAGGCGCCGAGCGCCAAATCCAGTCGGCCCTTGAGCAGCAAAGCCAACAGCTTGGCCCCGCCCACACGCTCGACCAGTTCGGCGCCGCACATGTGTTAGCCGAGCTTGCGTTGATAAGTTTTCAATCGATCGTTGAAGTATGCCGCATGCTCGGGCCGCAGGCGACTCAGCCGCCCGGCGATGTTTCCCGCCACGATGCGCCCGTTGAGCGGGTCGAGCACCGTCCCGCCGACTAATCCGCTATTCGAAAAGAACGGTCAATCATAGGCAAGGCGCGTTTCCTTATCGGCGACGCTGGGCCGAATCGCTTCCTTCCATTCCGGCGTATCCCACGTCCGTAGACTCGTATGCATGTCATAGTACTTTTGCGGGATTGGGTGCGTGCCGATAACGACTTTCGTGCCATATCGTCCAGTGATGAAATCGCGAAACTGTTGGATGTACGGGCACGGCGGATATCCCACGACCATGCCGGTGGCGAAATGAATCGTCAACACGCCATTGCTGCCCATCTCTTCCGGCACGTACTCGATGTTTCCGCCCGGGCAACCGCCGCAAGTGGCATACCCGGCCAGCTCCACATCCCTTCCCCCGTAAATGCTGAACGCCCCCTCCCTCCGGCGAAGAGCCTTCAGGCACTTGCCTCCGCCACACATACGGTAGCGATCACAGATAATGATCCCGATTCTCTCGGCCATTTAGCTTCTCTCGTTGTACCAATCAGCGCCCTTGCTGCTCCAGTACGCGGTCCCTTCGGCCGGCCGACCTGCAACAACGCCCCACGTTCCACTCCGTCGCCTCCGCTGCGACTTGTCACTTCATGCTCGAAGTGCGGCGGTGCCGTCGGGCCCGCAACCGATACTCATAACGACGACTAATCTCCTTCCAAAACACATCCTGCTCACGCGAGAGGGACGGAACGTGCCGGCCTTCGATATAGACCGCGGGAGTCCCCCTCAAATTGATTGCCATGGCCAACTCAATGTCTTCCGAGATGCGCTCCATGACGGCTTCAGACGCCCATGCTTCAACGAACTGTTCTTCATCCAGTCCCAGGCGATCGGCCAGATCCATATAGAATGAACCGTCCCGCAGCCGATCCTGCGACGCGAAAAGCAGATCGTGCGCCCGCCAAAAGGCATCCGCGCCGCCAAGTGTCCGCGCGGCCTCCGCTGCTGCAGAGGCCAGGCAGGCCTTGGGATGCAGGGTTCGTCGTATGTGCCGGTTACACGTTGTATCCGCCGGAAAGTGTTTGAACGTTACCGCCAGATGACCGTCGAACATCGGCTCGACGACTTCTTTCATGTATTCCGCGAATCGGGCGCAATGCGGGCACCGAAAGTCACTGATCACGACAGCGACAAGATGATCGGGGCCCGGATTCTTGACGGGGGCATCGTCCCGCAGAGGTATGTCTTTTTTCTCACTCGCTTGAAACAGCGAGAACAGGGTCTTGGCATGATTGCGGACCTGCTTCATCTCGCCATCGAGCTTGGCGAATGCTGCGCGAAGTTGTTCGTGGTCCCGCGCCTTGCTGAGGTATTCGTAATGATACCCCTCAGCGGCGATCAGAGCGCCGACCGCCAGAAGTACGACAAAGACAAGACGGCCGTAGGGATGATGCGCCGTGTCGTGTCCCGCCGATGCCTCAGCCCGGCGAGCCACCTCGCCGTCGCACCCCGGATTGCACCCCACGCCCGTGCCTTCGCAAAGGCTCTCTGCGCACCGGTTCAAAAGTGTACTCGCCTTGGCACCCTGACCTTCCGCAACTCCATCCGAGGTATCATGTGCAGTCCGCCTGGAGAGCCTGCCGTCCGTCCGCGGCCAAAGCAAGACCGAGCCGACCAGCATCACGCCGTTACAAACGTGCGCCACCAAGCACCACGGGCACCAGGCCTGTAGCTCGGTGAAGAACATGATGTAGGAAAAGAACAAGGCACCGCCGACTCCCAGGATGTTAAGAGTCAGCGGCAAAAGCTGCCAATAGCGCCGGCGGTAATCAGGACGCCCGACGGCGACATACCATGCAGTCATTACTGTAAAGTAGAGCATCCCGAAAAGCGCGACCGGCCGCGGCCGCATCTTGAATGCGCCGAGAACCGACACCGGCTCGTAACGCTTGCTCGGAGCGACGCTTGTCGGAACCGGCGGAAGCGTGCCCCACGCGCTGGCCATGACTTCGTCGCAGCTTCGAGCACTCTCCTCCTCATCTGTGGCTTCGCAGGTGGCATCAAACCACGAGATGCCAGTACTCGTCTCCACGTGTTTGACCAGCAGGTTGTAACTTATGACCGCACCGGCCAATCCCAGCAGGATATTCAACACCAACAAGGGCTCAAAACGATTCATTGGTCTCGCGACACCCCACCACCGATGCAGCGCCACAATTCCCTTGGCGATACGAGCTACTCCGCCAGGGCGGCCGCTACGAGGTCGGCCACGCGCCTCCCTGAGCGAAGCATCCCGCCGAAAACCGGACCCATGCGCGGTCCACCGAACGTCGCGCAAACGCTCATGCCGGTGACCCAGAGCCCCGGGAATACTTCCGCAACGTTCTCAACGACAAACGCCTCTCCGGCGGCGGCGTCCATCGGCCCTTCGCCGTGTGCTTGGGCGGTCCCGATATTCGCCAGCAGCCCCCTTCGGCCAAGGGCCTGCACCACAACCGCCTCATGCCCCGTCGCGTCGATCGTAGCCTTGGCAGAGAGCACAACCGGGTCTATCGGAAGCGATTCGCCGAGCACGCTACGATTCACGACCGCCCCCATAACTTGCCCCTGACGGACGCACACATCCTCGACGGTCACCAGATTCAGCATCACTACGCCGGCCTGAGCCGCCTTGAAGCAAAGGCCGGCCGCCAACTCAACGGCGTCGGCTGTGTGCAAAGCGCCGCGCCAGGACTCATGTCGAGCTCCGACCTCTTCAAGCAGCGGGAGCGCATTGTCCTCCACCACAATCTGGTTCATGCCCATGGCCCCTCCCCACAGGCCTCCGCCTGGAGACAGCCGCTTCTCTACAAGCGTCACCTTGAAACCCCGTCGGGCGAGAGACAGACCGGCCAACATGCCTGACGGTCCGGCCCCGACAACCAGCACGTCGCTCACGATGCAATCATTCAGCCTGCTGGCGTAGGCACTGACGATCGCTCTGGAGATCTCCGTCTCGTCCCAATCCTTCATCACTTCCCACGCCCCCAAGGCAGCTCGATATGTGCCTTCTCATTGCCAACGGAGGCAAACCAGTTCTTCCGTGGGCAGGCCCCCCAAAGTATTCCGTATGTTTTCCTTATGTTCATTGCATGCCTGCGGGCCGCCTTCCCTGCTTGGATGCATAGTGCTTAAGCGACCATAAATTCCATGCTCGTTCCGACAGGGCATGCAAAGCACCTGCCGGGAAACGCATTCCACAGCTCCACGACCGCCGCCGGACCGGTGCAGTGGGCCGGCCCGAGTCGCTGCACATCGAGTTCGCGAAGGTCCTCGACCGTCCGGCTCAAGCGTTCGGGTGATGCCGTGACAAGGTGCATGCCGCCGATGACCGCATAGATCGGTTTCCCCCCCGTAAGTCCTCGCACGTATTGAAGCGTGTTGACGACTCCCGCGTGGCCACATCCCAGCGCGACCACGGTTCCGGGGCGGCACTCGAAGAACATCGCCTGATCATCAGGCAGAGAATCCGGTTCGCGACAATCCGGATCAGTAAAAAACGGTCCGCCCGTATCCTCATAGTTGGTGCGGCGCGGAATCTCTCCGGTCACAAATATCCCGCTTGCAATTCCTGTGGAACTCTTCGTCCATATGCACGTATCCTCATGCTCGGCAACAGCGCTTTCTGATGGAGGAGGAATGCCGATGGCGCGGCATGTTCCGTCGGGGCGTCGCGTGTACTTTGGCAGGAGTGCGGCCGGGTGGGCGTACACGCTGGCTTTCGGCGCGGCCTGCAACACCGCAGCCAGTCCACCGGTGTGATCGTAGTGTCCGTGGCTCAGGACGACCGCGTCAGTTTGCTGTAAACGGACATTCAACTCCCGGGCATTGTGTGCCAAGACGGCCCCTTGGCCCGTATCGAGTAACAAATGCCGGCCGCCAACTTCAATCCATAACGCGAAACCGTGCTCCGCCAACAAGCCGCGCCGTTGCACGCTGTTGTTTACAAGCACGGTCATACGAACGACGTGACTCATCGGACCGAAAGACCCTCCGCTTCGAGACGCTCCTGTCGCAGGAATTTGCCCGATGCCGTCGCCCTGATCTGTTCGTCCTGCACCAGCTCCGCTTTGAGCACATGCAAGGGCGGAGCGCAGCGCTCTATCCACGCCCGCACGGTCACCGGGACGCCGGTCCGGACGGGGTGCCGAAAACGCACGACGAGTTCGGCAGTGACGCCGGGATGTCCATGTGCGAACAGGCAGTTCGTCATCGCCCCGTCAAGGAGCGCGGAGACTACTCCGCCATGGAGGACGTTCGAATATCCCTCGTAGGCCTTCGTGCAATCAAAACTGGCGTGTACGCTCCCGTCCTCCGACGCGTGGAACTCGATCCGCAAGCCGCGGTTGTTGGCTGTACCGCAAACAACGCAGTTCTGATGCGCTTCGGACCGGATTCCGGGCGGAAGAACTTGGTTGGCCTCAGATTCCACGGGCGGTCTCCGCCATTTGCCGGATATTGTGCCGACGAGTGGTGAAGGCCTGGCGCGAGGCGCATGCGCCGGTCGCTACGGCAAAGCGCTTGCGGTTCAGCGCTGCAAACCTCCGGGCCGGTCCCTCATGCTCCGGTAAATACTCGTACGGGCTTCGATTCTTCGCAACCATGGTGGCAACGCCCACTCTCCACGCCAAGGCTTGGTCTATGTCCGGACCGTCCCGGCCGACTTGGCGGAAGTGCACTCCCTTTGAGTCGTGATGGCGCGAACAATCTGGGCAAATGCCCTTTCGCTGGGCGCATCTTCCCGCGCTTCAACGAAAGGCGTTCCTGCGTCACCGGATGACGCGATCTTCGGATCGATCGGAACCGACCCAAGGAAGGGAACCTTCGTCTCATCAGCCAAGGCTCTCCCCCCGCCGGCCATGAACACATCGATGCGCTCGCCACACTTGGGGCATACAAGGCCGCTCATGTTTTCCACGATGCCAATAACGGGCAGCGACACGGTGCGGCAGAATGAGACGCAACGCCGCACATCTGCGATCGCCAGGTCCTGCGGCGTCGTGACGAGCACCGCGCCGGCTCCTGAGCCCACGAGTTGCGCGACCGAAAGGGGCTCGTCGCCGGTGCCAGGAGGAGAGTCCACGACGAGGTAGTCCAACTCACCCCACGTGACATCCCGGAGAAACTGGCGGATCACGCCGTGCTTCAGGGGGCCTCGCCAGATCACCGCGTCACCACTCCCGCGCAAAAGGAATCCGATCGACATGACGGCCAGATTGTCCTTCGTCCTCACAGGCCGTATTCCATCGGAATCGCCGACGATTTCGCGTCCGGTAAGTCCCAACAGTTTCGGGATGCTGGGACCGTGAACATCGACATCGAGCAACCCCACTCTTTTGCCCGCCTGCGCGAGCGAGGCGGCCAGGTTCGCGGCAACGGTACTCTTGCCGACACCCCCCTTGCCGGATAGTACGAGGATCTTGTGATGGATTCGGGACAGACGTCTCTCCAGCCGCTCCCTGTCCGCAGCCTCCTGGGCGGAGTCAACTTGGCGAGGTCCTTTTTCGTTGTGCGATTGGGTGGCGCGGTCGGAGTGAGGCTCCGATTCAGCCGAGTTCTTTCTCCCTTCCCGTGCGCTGCTGCCGGTTTTCTCCGCCGAGGCTTGCACGCTTTCAGCTGCAACACCACGATGCTCAGGATTGGGCGCCATGTGAGTCTCCAGTCTGCACCTGGTCCCACCGGAAAATCCCGAAGGTCCCGGGCTTTCTGTGTCGTCATTCGGAGTGTCGAGGCGCTCCGGTGCACACCTGGTAAATTGGCGACAAGCAAGCCCGAAATCGCTGCGGTTCTCACCGCGGGCCGGGACGTCTTCCCAGGGGCGCAATACGGCCGACCGCTGGCTGCATGTTTAAGCCGTCGGCGTCACCTCGAGACTCCATGCGAACGTCCGCTCATACACCGAGGCGGACTTATCTCACTGACCGATAGCATCCTGAGTGCCACGCACAACCGTTGACAGAAACTCGTGCTCAGGGCTTCAGAATCACGGTGAGGCCTGGAATGTGTGCGGCGCAGCACGGCCAAGCCCGGCCAGATTGGCCAGCCCCACGCTGCTCCGGACATCTTGTCCGGAGCGTTCGTCGTTCCAAGGAGTCATGCGGTCAAGTCGGCACCGCTTTTGACTGGCACAGCGCTTGCCCTGACTTCGATGGCCGCCGGCAAGTCGGACGGCCGGAGGCGCTGTGCAGCATCGCTTGGGTTGCGTAGGTAGATTCCATGTCCAGAGTAATGATCGTTGACGACGACCATGCTTTTGTCGAGGCGGTCGCTCTCTACCTGGAGGATCACGGCCACCGCGCGATCAAGGCATTCAACGGCCGACAGGGCCTGGACTTGCTTTGTTCCTGCGACATCGACGTTGCGATCATCGATGTGCACATGCCTGATCTGGACGGCTTCACGTTGGTACGCGAGGCGAGAACGCGGATCAGGCCCATCCCGGCGATTGTCATCAGCGCCGATGATTCACCGCAGGTGAAGGAGCGAAGCTTTGTACTCGGGGCCCGTTTGTTCCTGCCCAAACCCGTCGCTCCGGACGAACTGCTCGGAGCCATTTCCAACAGTGTCGTCAAGCATTCCTGACTTGACGCGAGGTGCTACCGCCACAGGGAAGCCACCGCCGCGCTCCCTCCGCATCGCCATTTGACGCCGACGGGTAAGGAGCCCGAAAATGCGATTCTGCGCACTCGGGATGTGCCCCGGCGTGGGACGCGGGAGGCCCAATCATGAGGTCATTTGCCCTTGACTCTGCAGGTCGTATTGCGGGCCTGTATGTGCTGGTTGCAGGCACCTGGTTTTTTGTATCGGACTGGCTGCTTGCGACCTTGACGGACGATCCGGAGTTGCTGCTCCACACGGAGATACTGAGAAACGGCGCCTTCGTAGCCGTCACCGCCGTTCTACTGTACTTCGAACGCAAACGAGCCGACCGCGATCAGCGCCAGCTCGCCGCCATTGTCGAGTCCTCCGACGACGCCATCGTGGGCAAGACCCTCGACGGAACGATCACCAGTTGGAACAAGGGGGCCGAACGCCTTTACGGATACACGCCCGATGAGGTCAAAGGCCGTCCAATTTCACTTCTGGTGCCACCCGATCTTCGGGAAGAGCTCGCGAACATGCTGAGCCGCATCGGCCGCGGCGAGCGCATTCAGCATCACGAGACGGAGCGGCTCAGAAAGGACGGGGAGCGGGTGACCGTGTCGGTCTCGTTATCGCCCATTGTCGACGCTTCCGGCAGAATCACCGGCGCCTCGGCGATCGGGCGTGATCTGACCGACCGCAAGCGTGCCGAAGAGGCGACGCGCATGGCGGAAGTCGGCAAACTTGCCAGCGGCCTCGCGCACGAGGTGCGCAACCCGCTCAATGCCATGCGCATGCAGGTTGAAGTGATCCGCTCCCGGATGAACAGGCCGGATAAGCCCCAACTTGACGTGGCCATGAAGCAGCTCGAGCACCTGGAGAGCGAAGTTCTGCGCCTTCAGGATGTCGTCAGCGCATTTCTGGCCTACGGTCGCCCCCCGGCCGACAAGCCCGAGGAGCTGAACCTGGCCGAATTGGCACGCGAGGTCGTTGACTTTCTCAAACCTGAATTCAACGAGCAGAGAATCGAAACAAACGTGGAAGTCGAGCCCAGCGCTGACACATTGAATGTAATCATCGACCGTCGGAAACTTCGTCAGGTGCTGCTGAATCTGGCTCAGAATGCGGCGGACTCGATGCCCGACGGCGGTGCGATGACAGTACGCATTGTTAACGAGCCGCTCACACGCGACGTCTGTTTCAGCGTGTGTGACACCGGATGCGGCATTCCGGACGACAAGCTCCGGCGCATTTTCGACGCTTTCTACTCCACCAAGCCGGCAGGGAACGGGATGGGACTCGCGATCGTCAAGAGGATCGTCGACGCGGCCGGTGGCAACATAGGCGTTGATTCTCAGCCGGGCAAGGGTACAAGCTTCTCCGTTTGCCTGCCGGTCGCCAGCGCCGCGAGACGGAAAGCGCTGAGACTGCGTAGCCACCAGGAGGCTGGTGCGACCGACTCATGACCGATACCGAGCGCCCAAGAGTACTTCTAGTCGAGGACGAAGCGAAGAGCCGGGAAGCAACCCAGTTGTTCCTGGAGGACCACGGGTTTGATGTCATTGCGATTGCAAGCGGGAGGGAGGCGATCGAGCACTTTACCGACGGCTTCTGCGCAATGGTGACGGATCTGGAAATGCCGGGAATGGACGGGATCGAACTGCTCCGCATCGCCCGTGAGGAGATCCCGCACGCGCCCGTCATTGTGCTGACCGGCCATGGCAGCGAGACTCTTGCCGTCAGTGCATTGAAGTCCGGCGCCTTTCACTACGTCACCAAGCCGGCGAATCCGCACGAGCTGGCCCACCTGGTGCGGCAGGCTTGCGAGAAATCACATCTTGCAGCTCAGATTGCCGCCCTCCACTGCGAGCTCCAGGAGAAGTACGGCTTCGCCAACATTCTCGGTACCAGCGAGTCCATGCGCCGGGTTTTCGAGACCATTCGTATGGTCGCGGACACCCGAAGTACGGTGCTCATTGTGGGCGAAAGTGGCACCGGCAAGGAACTCGTAGCACGAGCGCTGCACTACACCAGCGCCCGACGTGAGCGGCCCTTTGTTGCGTTGAATTGTGCGGCCCTGCCGGAAACACTGGTCGAAAGCGAGCTGTTCGGACACGAGAAGGGAGCATTCACCGGGGCTACCGGGCGCCGGGCGGGTAAGTTCCGGTCTGCCAACGGCGGCACCCTTTTGATAGACGAGATCGGTGAGATGCCCTTCGGACTGCAGAGCAAGCTGCTTCGCAGC
Source organism: uncultured Phycisphaeraceae bacterium (assembly GCA_964574815.1). GTDB lineage: Bacteria > Planctomycetota > Phycisphaerae > UBA1845 > UBA1845 > CAZNPL01. The sequence goes on along the minus strand of CAZNPL010000003.1, from coordinate 179,464 downwards.
GTCGAGTCCCATACCGTCGCACCGATCGGCAAAAGCGAAGAGGTGCCCGTCGACGTGCGCATCGTCGTGTCCACCAACTGCGACCTCGAAGCACTCGTGGCCGAGGGTAAGTTCCGCGAGGACCTCTATTACCGCTTGAACGTCGTCAAGATCGAGCTGCCGCCGCTCCGGGAACGGCCCGAAGACATTCCGATCCTGGTCCATGCCTTTGTCAAACAGCTCGCCAGCGAGAACGATCAATCCCCGCGTGAAGTGACATCCGAAGCCCTTGCGCTACTGCAGGGCTACGCTTGGCCGGGCAACGTGCGCCAGCTTCGCAACACACTTGAGCGCATCCTTGTGACTTCGACCGGCGACGTTATCGATGTCTCACACCTGCCGGAGCCGATTGCAAGTGCCCGGCCACGCCAAGCGAGCCGGTCCATCGTGAAGCCGAGGCTGTCGCTCGATGAACTTGAACGCGAGGCCATCCGATTGGCACTGGAGGAAACGGGTCGTTGTCGGACCGAGGCCAGCAAGTTGCTCGGGATCAGTGTGCGCACGCTCCAGCGTAAGATCCGAGAATACGGCTTGTGAGTATCGCGGTTTACTCGGAGGCAACGCGGCGGGTGTTGGAGCCGCCGGACGACTTCGGAAGGACTCGCATATAAAACCGAGAACCTCGATAGTCCGTCTGCGTGAGCCGGCCGGACACAAGGAGCCTTTCGACAACCGACCAGTCGGCATCGGCTCGATTGAGCAGATCCAAGACCGCATCCTCACGCATCGGATGGACCGCCGTAATGCCAAGGAGATCCTCTTCCACGTCACCGCCACAAGCGAAGCGGTTGCCCTCATAACCGAGCAGGCACTCCACGCCATCGACTCGATCATTTAGCAGCGAATACGCCCGCATAACGTCTGCTTCATCCGGTGGCTCCGCGGAACGCAACGCCGGCGGCCGGGTCGGAACCGACAGATAAGCCTTGGACGGGCGAAGAGACGCCAGGAAACACGCCAGTTCTTCGATCAGTTCCTCGTCGTCATTGAAGCCCTTTACAAGCATTGTCTCAACCACGAGTTCACCGCGGAACGCACGTGCGAACGAGCGCATGCCATCCAGGATTGAGGATAGCCGCAAGCTCGGGTGGGGCCGGTTGATCCGCCGCCATACCGACTCTCGCGTCGAATCGACTTTGAGCGACACCCAGTTGGCCCGCATCAGATCGTCGCGGACATCCTCTTGCCCGATGAGCGACGCGTTTGAGATGATCGCGATGGGCGTACCAAGCGGCCTCAACAGCTCGATCTCGCGGCTCAGGCTCGCATCGAGCGTCGGCTCGCCGTCGGGCACAAACGTGACGAAATCCACGCGCTGACCCCTGCGCGTAACGGCCTCGAATCGTTCCTCGACTCGCCTTCTTATGACTTCCGGCTCGTAATACGGAGCACGCTCGACCTTCTTCTTCTCGGTGACGCCGACCTGGCAATAGGCGCACGAATACGTGCACACCTTGGGTGGGATGTTGTTGATGCCCAAGCTGTTCCCCAGGCGACGCGATGGAACCGGGCCGAAGGCGATCAAGTTGTCATTCACGCCATTGCCCTTTCCCGGTCGCCTCCCGCCCGGACCTCCGTAACTGAATCAGTCTGCCGCCATGCCGTGCGTCGAAGGCTCCAAACGCCCCGTTGACCACTGCCATCGATGTGCGACCGCGCGGACACGCCGCCTTACGGAAACGCCATGTACAGCGATTCGGCCATGTTCTTGATGTCACGTCGCGCGCCGAATCCGTTGACGCGCGTGCCCTTCAGCCACGAGCGGGCCACGTCGGGATCGTCGCGAATCACGGCGATCGGCTCGATGCCATGGTCGACGAGTGCCCTCCGCATGATGTACGCAGTGTCTTCGTCCGGAACCCGATTGAGAACAAAGTCCACCCCCGTCATCGGCGTCTCGCGAAACATGCAGTTTGCCAGCTCAACCAACTCGGGATTCTCCAGGTGTCGCGTCGCCGGCAAACGGCCCGATTTGAATTGGTCCACCATTGCCTTCAGATCGGCGGCCAGATTGAGCGACGTTACGGTCGGATCGATAACCCCGATCAGACGGTCCAGGCCTACCACCACCCCCCGGGCTGAATCCTCAAACCCGGCCTTGAAATCAACAAGTGTCACCGGTTGCCGGCCGTCCAATTCAACCCTGATGTCCCGGGCAATCTTCGCAATCGGGCCGTCACAGCCAGCCCCGACGCCTTGCGTGGCCAGTTTGCCGGCCGCCAGGAGGATGACACCTCGGTCGGCCTGAACCCAGTACTCCCCAGGCAGATCGTTAAGGCGTATGGTCGCGTGCTCCAGCGGGGTCGGATCGTCCACAGGGCATGTGACCGCTCCGCCGCTGAAGACCATGCCGCCGAAAAAGTCCAACAAGGGTCTTGGAGCTTGCTCGATGCCGAACGCACGATGGAGCCCCATATTCGTTGAATCGGCGTCGAGGACGCATACCGGGTATCCGGCTTGGCCCAGCGCCTCCGCAAGTAGAACGACGATGGTGCTCTTGCCGGCGCCTCCCTTCCCGACGAGTCCGATCTTCTTGCCTGAAAGGGTATCGCGGTCGCTTTTTCGTTGCTGCTGAACACGCGTTTCCATTCTGCCTTCCGTAACAACTGGAGGTCGACTAGTCTCTGCATTCCGGAACAGGCAAGCGCCCGTTCATGGTTAAGGCAGCAATCTACGTGCCGGGTAACGTCTCCGCCGTGCAAATTTCTCCTTCCAACCGGCTTGCCATACCGAGGCAGCCCCGGCGTGTCAAAGCCGGCGTGGCTTACCCGCGCTTCCCATGTCAACCATCACATTTCCTCGCTTCTTCCAATACAACTTCGGCGCATTGCAGGCAGTAGTCGTGCAGGCTCTCATCATGCGGAAACGCCGCGTTGAAGGCCTGAAGGATCTCCTCTTCGCTCATGTCCGTTTCGCGCAAGGCATCGATGAGCCAGGCCACCTCCGATGCCTCCAGCCCGCATGGTGAACAGAGCAGGAAAACGTTTTCTACGGGCACATCGACGGCGTACTTCCGCTCGGCACTCGCTAACGCCACAAAGGCGAGAAGAGACGCGAAGGCCACAAGAGCGGGAGACAGGCGACGCCCGTTGCGACTCCGCGTTGCAGGCGTGCCGCACTCGGGGCACACGCCGGAGACGTTGCCCGTCAGGCAGTAGCCGCAGCACTCGCACCTCCCACGGGTCCTTCGATGCCATCGGCGCAGGGGACCGCGCATAAACGCGAAAGCCGGGTAAAGCCCGCACGCAATGGGCAAGAACCAGAGCGGAAAACGTGCGTATTTGAGCAGTAGCTGGCGCCCGTGTTGACCGTCCAGATCGCCAGCGCCGATGCTGAAACCACCGATTGCCCGCACCCAGTGCGGGGCAGTGGGACTCCACTTGGCGTAAAATCCGACCATGACCACCCAGTGCTCCGTTCCGATGGTGGCTGGGTCCGGAGCAATCCAGAGAAACGCGTGGCCGGAGAACTCATGACCAACCGGCGTGACATAGTGTGGGGCGCAAACGGTTACGACCCAATAGGAACCGCTCGAAAAGCTGACCAGCGTGAGTAGAACGGTTGCGATTCGTCGAGTAAGCATGCCTTTCATGGCAGCGACGCAATACGGGCCGCGATCGAACGGGCGGCGGAGAACGGCCCCGGGCGTTATCCGGTCGGTTGCTCAACGACGCTGCAAATGACTGTTGCCATTCACGACTCTCTCTCCCTCGGGTCCGGTCACTTCACTATCTTCAGGCGGATCGGGCGCAAGAAGGATGAGGGCTGCAGATCTCAGCTTCGCCGCCGCGTGTCGTGATGATTCGTCTTTCATCCTGATCAGCAGGGACGGCTCGGATCCGTCGCGCCGCCGAGTACGTGAAACCAACGCGCTGATGAGGCCGTCGTCCCCGATCAGCGCATGGAAAGCATCCGCGAGATCCAGGCATCCCCCCGGCAGGGCCACCTCCAGAACGCTGCCCGTTTCGTTCAACCCGAGCAGATCGCTGAACGCCCGCATGACGTCATGCCGAGTCAGCAGCCCGACAAGCTTGCCCCTCTCCGTAACTGGTAGCGCTGCTGCGCGAAACCGCGCGAACAGCCCAAGCGCATCATGGATACGACGACCAACCGGAACGGTGACCGGATCACGCGTCATCGCCCCGGCAACGTTGAGACTGCCTGCGGGCGCCGGGCTTGACCCAAGCGCGGTCGCCACATCAGAAGCGGAGATTAAACCTGCTATCCGCCCCACGGCGTCTACAACCGGAAGGGCTTCGACCCCATGCCGAGCCATAAGCCGAACCGCATGATCAAGCGTGGAGCCAGGCTCGACGGTGGGCGGCCTTCGTGACATGTAGTCTTGAACGTACATCACATCATCCGAGGATCATCTGATTGGGCCATGGAGTTGCGTAACCGCATGATGCCAGCTACTCCGGCACAATCCATCCCTCAGAACTCGCTTCGCCTCGCGAGCGCTCCTCGTCGAACCTTCCAGGCCTTAACAAGGCGCCGATTCCTCCCCAGCATGCATATGAGCAAGACACGTGCCATGAAACACACGCGCTGAGGCTTAACTCATGGACCGGTAGCGATCTGCTGGGACGTACACGGATCGGTAATTGGCCGACGTTATCGCCCGGGGCGACAAATTGGCCGGCCGATCAGGAGGCAAGAGGGGACAGGTTGTCGTATGCTCCAGCCCAACTCGCAACGGCGCAGCGCTCGCCTCGATCGCGGCGAAACAGCTCTCCCCGTAGCCCTTTTGACTCCCGGCGAACCAGCCCGTGCGTAGCGTCTATCCCGGAATCGCTGATGAGTGCCACCGGGGGCTTGTCCGCCACTGCTTTTACGCCGTCAAGTGGATATGAGGATAAGATTCAGGTACCGTCTCTGGAACACAACATGCCCCCGGTTTCTGATGGAAGTCCCCGTCATCCGGGGGGCGCCGACCATCCCAACGGGCGCGGTCCTCTCCCGCCCCTTTTGGAGGCAACGAAGCACCGACAGGGTTACGATGTCAAAGCGTCGCTTCAACGACTTCGGCCGGCCCGATGACACGCATGCCTGGCTGGTTTGGTACAGAACGAGGTGTGTCCGACATGTCATCAGGCAATCGTCCGGATCGTTGCTTCCGGCGATCCTGCTCCCAGGGATACTCATTGCAATGATGACGACCACGCCCCCTGATTCCGACGAGCCCGACGAGTCGTTTACGATTCATCCGATCGGGAAGATCAATAACCGTGATTCGGACACGACGATTGAAATCGACGGGAAGTACGACGGAGGCCTCCTCGGTCTCGACGGCTTTTCACACGTGTGGGTGTTCTGGTGGTTCGATCAGAACGACACACCGCAGAAGCGTAACATCCTCACCGTGCATCCCAGAGGCGACGAGAATAACCCGCTCACGGGCGTCTTCGCTACCAGAGCACCCGTCAGGCCCAACTTGGTCGCGCTTTCCCTTTGCAGAATCCTGTCAATCGACGGCAATCAGATCCGCGTGGCCGACATCGACGCGTTCGACGGAACGCCGGTCATCGATCTCAAACCCTACATACCAGCCAGCGACCGCGCCGACGACGTCAGACTACCAGCGTGGCTCACCAAAGACGAGGAAGGATAACGCCGGTTGGATCCTGTCATTCTTCGCGAACTTCTCGAACATGTGTCTTCGTCGCTGGTACAGCGCCCCAAAGTGTTCCCTCGGCGCTTGCCCGCACGAAGCCCGGTGTGTCGCCGAGATAGTCGGTGACAAAAACGCGGGACTCAATCCTGGCGGGTAAATGCAAAATCACCACATCGCCAGCAGCCTTGTTCGGCCAGGTCGCGATCGGGGTCAACTCCCTTGTCGCATAACCAGTGATTCCCGCCCTCTTCAAAAACAACCTCCATCGGGCGCGCCGGATGGTTCGGATCCACTTCGTAGATATCCACGTCATCAAAGCGAGCGTCGGATTCTGTCGTACGGGAAGGTAACATGTCTCTCTCTCCTTATCGTCATCAGCAGCGGATTTCTATCGCGGCCGCGGTGCCGCCGGGCCCTCGAACACACAAACGCCTAGACCCTGGCATGTTTCGATTGACGCGCCCCGCGCACACCAAAGCTCGCTACAATCGCCGTGGCATCGTCGTTCAGCGGTTGCTCGTGGCCGGCATGACGCGCGACCTCGTCCATCAAAGCGTCCGCTTGCGCCCCGATGGGGAGCTGCGCCGTCCGTTCGAAGACCCGCCCGATACGATCCACACCAAGGAACTCACCTGAAGGAGATCGTGCTTCCGTCAGGCCGTCCGTATAGAAAAGCGCTCGTTCCACCACACGGAGGCTGAGCGGTATCACGTCGGAATCGATTTCAGGGGCGACTCCAAGCGGACGGCACGTAGCCCACAGTTTCAATAGCACTCCACTCTTCGTGGCCATGAGCGGGTACGGATGCCCTGCGTTGCAGTACTGCAAGGTCTGCGTTCTCCGATCCACAACTCCGTAGAAAAGAGAAGTGGTCAGGACATTGGTCTCCAGATCGTCGTTGATGCGACAGAGAAGCTCATTGATCAGATGGACCACCGGCAGGGGCGATTCGGTGCGGGAGCCCAAGGCGCGGATCGCTCCCAGAACAAGAGCCATGGCCAGTGCAGAATGGACCCCGTGTCCCACAACGTCGCCAATGATGAGCGAGTAGCGCCCGTCTGGGCCGACGATGAAATCATGAAAATCGCCCCCGATGCTCCCGCTGGTGAGCCGCCTTGCGGCGATTCTCGCTCCTTTGCACCCTTTGCATCGTGCTGGAAGGAACGCGGACTGGATCTGGCGGGCAATGGCGATTTCCGCGTCGCCGATCGCGGCGAGCGGACGTGTCGGCGCCAGGGATATCATGGTCGTACTCTCCGGGCGCAGACGCCAATCGCCGACCTCCGGCGTCGCCGTTCCACGCGCTTGTCCAGCTTCAGCTTGGCCCATCATCGGCCGCCGCAGCACTTCGCTGCAGCCCTTCGATAGGACTGTGATGCAAACATCATGCCAGCGATGCCGGGCCCGGATGACACGCCGGCGGCAGCCGAAAGCGGTACGAAGACAAGAGCGGTGCGCGAGAGGGCTCCAGATCGCTAGCTTTCGATGCCGTATCGCTTCATCTTGCGCCAGAGCGTGCTGAGTGAAATGCCGAGTTCGGATGCCGTTCGCGCCCGATGTCCCCTGTTGCGAGCCAAGGTGGCCCGAATCGCGGCTGCTTCCGTACCCGCCAGCGAATTGTCCGGAAGTGCTCGTGGCGGTCTCCCGTCCAACTCATCAATGACGGCTCGCGGCAAGTGTTGGACATCAACGAGACCGCCGTCACAGAGTACGAATGCGTGTTCAATGATGTTCTGGAGTTCTCGCACGTTGCCGGGGAAGTCGTATTCCATGAGTGCGCCCATGACGCTTGGCGAGACTCCTTCGACTTCCTTATTCTTCGCGACGTTGAAGAGGTGTACGAAGTGATTGACCAAGAGAGGGATGTCGTCCCGGCGTTCTCGCAGCGGAGGCAGGTCCAACGTGACGACGTTCAACCTGTAGAACAGATCGTCACGAAACTTGCCTCGTGAGACCAGGTCGCGGAGCGGTTGATTGCTTGCCGCAACGACGCGCACGTCGGCCTTGACCGTCCTGGTACCGCCGAGCGGCTCGAACTCGCGTTCTTGAAGCACCCGGAGCAGTTTCACCTGCGTGCCCGGCGTGAGCGTTTCGACTTCGTCGAGAAAGATAGTCCCCCTCCCTGCAAGGTCGAATTTCCCCGGTTTGTCTTTCCTGGCATCGGTGAACGCCCCTTTCTTGTACCCAAAAAGTTCGGACTCCAGGAGCGTACCGGGGAGTGCGCCGCAATTAACGACTACGTATGGACGCTCTCGACGCGGACTGAGATCATGGACCGCACGGGCGAATAGCTCCTTTCCTGTCCCGCTTTCGCCCTCGACCAAAACCGTACTCTCGCTCTCCGCGATCGCAGGCAGAATCCCAAAAAGCTGTCGCATGCGGGCGTTCTTGCCGACGATGTCCTGGTACGTGTAAGAGTGGGCTAATTCTCTTCGAAGCCTCTCGACCGCCGAAAGGTCGCGAAAAGTCTCCACGCCCCCTACGATGTTGCCGGCGCGGTCGCGCAGCGGGGCCGCACTAATGCTGACGGTGATCTCCTCGCCTTCCGAGTTGATGATCGTCACACGCCGCGGATTCACGGTTGCTCCTGTCCCCATCGCCTCGCGCAGCGGACATGCGTCGTTGCACACATCCGGACGTAGTACGTCAAAGCACTTGCGGCCGATGGCCTCCTCCTGCGGGATTCCCGTGATTGCGGTCGCCGCCGGGTTGATCGCCGTGATTGTCTGTTCGGAGTCGATTGCCAAAACGCCGTCCGCTACACTCTGCATGATCGACCAACACAGCATGCACGGATCCGGTGTCTCAGCGCGCTGGTGTCCTTGCTTCGTGCTTTTCTTTGCCATCGAACTCGCCCCCCGGGAAGATCAGGCCCGTTGCGTCCATATCGCCGGGCGCTTCAATCTGAAATGATTCTATTTCACGTTATTTCAAAATGCAACGTCGATACACAGGAGCCCGATGCACGGCCCGACCACAAAACAGCCCGGCGGCGATCTGGCGAAGACTTCCGAGTGAGCCAGCGGCCCACCTTTCCTGTGGCACGCGCGCTGCTGAGTAGCTTCAGAGATAGTCCCGGATGAATTGACCCTTGCGAGACCAGAGCAGCGATGAGTGCCTGCAAGGCCGTGCGTGACCGTCAGTGTGAACCCTACACCCTTCATCTGCCAAGACCTGTATAGCCTGGAAAAGAACCATCAGCTATGGCGAACCGGCTCAAGGATTTCATGACGTTTCGAATCGAGGGAGATGCCGGTGATGGCATTATCTCCCTGGGAAATGTCCTGGCAAAATCGATCGCCCGAAGTGGAGGCCACGTTTATACCTTCTGTACCTATCCTGCCGAGGTACGGGGTGGCCAGTCAACGTTTCAACTGCGTGCCGGTCCTGATCCGGTTCATTCCCAAGGGGACAAGGTGGACGTGTTGATCGCCTTGAACAAAACGGCGTTTCACCAAAACCAGGCCGACTTGGCACCGAAGGATGGTGTGCTCATCCACACCGACGTGAAGGACGCATGGGAAGGCACCAACGCGCACGGCGCAATTCGCTACGCGGTCGATTTTGACGAAATCACCAAACAAGCCCTCGGCAACCTGAAAGCGAAGAATGTAGTGGTCGCCGGTGTACTCGCAGAGTTGTTCGGGATCGATCCGGACACTATAAAGACCGTGCTGGCCGACCAATTCAGGAGCAAGGGCGACGAGGTTGTTGCCACCAATTCGCGGGCGTTCGATGCAGGTCTTGCCTACGCGCGGCAGCACATCACCAAGACCGACAGGCATCGGCTGACGGTTGGTGCTCGAGCCGACCTGCTCGTCATGTCAGGTAACGAGGCCATCGCATACGGAGCCCTGCTTGCTGGTGTTCGATTCTTCGCGGGGTATCCCATCACCCCCGCAAGTGAGATCCTGGAGTGGCTTGCCAGATACTTGCCGCAATTCGGCGGACGGACTGTTCAGGCGGAAGATGAAATCGCCGCCCTGGGCATGTGCCTCGGGGCGTCATTCGGTGGAGTCAGAGCGATGACGGCCACTTCCGGCCCCGGACTCTCGCTGATGAGCGAGATGATCGGATTGGCCTCAATGGCGGAGATCCCGGTCGTGATCGTGGACGTGCAGCGTGGCGGGCCAAGCACGGGCATGCCCACCAAGGACGCCCAGGGGGACCTTGACTTCGCCATTTATGGAACGCATGGTGAAGCGCCCAAGGTAGTGCTCGCACCACACGACGTCCAGGACTGCCTCTACCAGACCATTAATGCGGTGAACATCGCCCATCGATTTCACATCCCGGTGATTGTGCTCTCGGGGCAGTCGTTGTCGCACCGGACGGAAACCGTGGCACGGCCGCACTCCGGCAGGATGGCCATCTACGAAGAAAAGTTCTTTGAGGGGAACGGGCAAAACGATCGGAGATTCTGCCGCTACGACGAAAGAGCCGAGACGGGCACAAGTGTGCGGTCCATTCCCGGGTTGGCCGGCGGAGAGTATCGGGCTACCGGCCTGGAGCACGACGATTGTGGTCTGCCGCTGTTTGACCCGCAGACCCGCGAGCGGATGGTCGCACGGCGGCGGCGCAAGATGCACGCCATTTCCAGGTTTTTCCATGCCGCCGACCGTTGCCCGCAGCAGAATGCGACGGTTGGTTTGATGGGATGGGGCACGACCACTTCGATCGTGCACAAGGTGGTACGCCGGGCGTCGAATCAGGGTCTCATGCTCACTTGCCTTTGCCCAAAGATCCTGTTTCCGTTGCCGGACCAGACCATTCGAGATTTCATCAAGCCGCTTAAGACTATTTTCATCTGCGAGACGAACTCAACGCGGCAGTTCGCCGAGCTCATTAAGGCTCGCTACAGCGCGGAGTTGATTCGTGGCGACGTCAACGTCGTCAGTATCACCAAGGACACCGGGTTGCCGTTCACGGCAGACCAGGTGTACGCATCGATTGCGGAGAGGCTGCATCATGATCGCCAGCGCGAAGCCGTCAACGCTTAAGGGGGATTTCAAGCCCACCTGGTGCCGGGGATGTGGCAACTTCGCTGTGCTCGCCGCCCTGGATCGGGCTTTGATCGACCTGGCCCAGCGTCCGGAGGAAGTGGTTATTTGTTCTGGAATTGGATGTTCGAGCCGCTTCCCGTTTTTCATGCGCACCTACGGGTTTCACAGCCTGCATGGCCGTGCGCTGGCTGTAGCGACCGGGCTCAAGGTCGCCCGCCCCGAATTGACGGTTATCGTCACGACCGGCGACGGTGACGCGGCCAGCATTGGTGGGAACCACTTCATGCACGCCCTGCGCCGCAACATCGACGTGACGTGCATCATCATGAACAACCAGGTTTACGCGATGACCAAGGGTCAGACTTCCCCGACGTCGGTCGCCGGATTCGTCACGAAATCGACCCCTTACGGTGCTCAGGCACCGGAACTCGACCCGGCGTGGATCGCCGTGGCCTTGGGGGCTACTTACGTGGCTCAGGGGGCGTCACACGCCCCGAAACAACTCGCCGGACTGATTCGGTCCGGCCTCGAGCACAAAGGCATGGCGGTGATAAACGTGGCCTCGCCGTGCGTGACCTTCAACCCGGTCGGCGACTACACGTTTTATCAGGAACGGTCGTTTAGCATCCGCGACAGGCATCCGGACTACGATCCCGGCGATCGCCAAGCCGCCATGGAACTGGTGCAGGACAATCGAGGCCGGTTCCCCCTGGGCGTGCTGTATCGTGCTCACGCTCCGACCTTCGACCAACAACTGGCCGCCGTGGCCGACCGCGCCGCGGCGGCCGACATGGGCATAAACGATGTGGCGGCGACGTTCCAATGAACGTGAACCGGTGAATCTGCAATCGCATAGGCGCGAAAACAGGGGTGTACGCGAGGTTCAAGCTGGAAGGGTCGCTCTGGCTGTACAAAACGGCGCGATTTGCCCACGGCTTGACTGTGCTCGGCGCCTGATCGTGCTCGATATCCGCGGCTCAACGGAGGAGTCCCGTGAGCTGCTGGACATTACTGATTGGCCGGCACGAGGACGCCCGGCGCGTTTGGCGGACCTGGGAGTGGATATGCTCGTATGTGGGGTGTTATGCCGGTTCGACGAGGCCGGTTTCGAAGCATCCGGCATCCGCCTCGTGTGTGGCGTGTCAGGTCCGATTGAGACCGTGGTTAGGGCGATCACCTCCGGGACGATCGAACCTGACCGGGACTATTGGCAGGAAGATGACCGGCGGCGTGTGCGGCAGCGCCCGCGCACATCGCGGACAACAAGAAGATCGCGTCGTCACGGTGACACGCGATGAGTACCGTGCGCCCGAGGCCCAGAAAAAGCGCCTCAGTCCGCACCACACGACTTGCAATGGCGCTGAGGCGCCAGGAGGTGACTCATGCCGGGAAGGGATGCAACAGGGCCGGAGGGGGCAGGACCACGAACGGGTCGCGGCCTCGGAAACTGCTCGAGCGGTTCATCGAAAACGGCGACCAACGGGGGCGGCTCTCGGGCCCGGCGCCGCGTGCGCCGTAGGGATCGCCGTCGCGATCGTGGCCGCGGAAGAGACGCTGGCAGAGGCTCTGGCGGCGGCACGGGCTGAAGCAAATAGCAGGGGGCGAGAACTGACGTTTCGGCGCAACTGGTGACTGCCGCTGGTGCGAGTTGGCCGCGAGGCAGACGCCCGACGTGTAAACGGCTCGCGCATCATCTGCCCACGACACCGGATGGTACGGTGCGGAAAAGATTGTCCGGCGTCGGCATAACGATAAGATCACAGCACGGAAAGCGGGCGTGTTTACCGGCCGCGTCGGTGCGAAACGCTCACAGTGACCGCTAAGCGACCGCTCGCCTCTTTCCAACAGGTACAACCGCGACTCCGCGGCGGCAAACGCATGGGAAGAATGAATTCTGTGGTCCGGACGCTCCGAGAATACCTGTTGCCCGCGGCTTCGAACCCGACGATCCGGCAGGCCGTGGCCGGAGCGCGCTTCTGTGCCGTCATGCTCGATGACGGTTGCGTGGGCGTGGCAAACTTGTGCCCCGACGTATGCGGGCGGCCCTCGCGGCAGGTCATGGATGAGCTCCCGCATGCAGGAACGCCCGCCGCAGATGCGTTGGCGAACCTCGTCGTGCCCGAGCGCTCGGCGATCGGCCTGGCCACGGCCAACGCGCTGGCCAACCATCCCCCGACCGGATCGCACCGAACGGATCATTTGGATGCCGGCCCCGAGCAATCGTGGTGGGCGCAAGCGGCTGAGGGCGATTTGCTCGATGTGCTCGAACTACGACCTGATGACCACGTGGGTATGGTGGGGCACTTCGAACCGCTGGTCGGACCGATCCGCCGGCGGGTCCGAAAGCTATCGGTGTTTGAGAGAAACCAGCGCCTTGGCCCGGGCCTGATTTCCGGCGATCGGGTCGCAGAATTCCTGCCCCGGTGTTCCGTGGCGTTGATTACCGCGACAGCGCTGATGAACGGCACGATCGAGGACCTCCTGACAGCGGCTGCTGACTGCCGTGAAGTCGTAGTGCTCGGCCCCTCTACTCCGCTTGTGCCGGAGGTGTTTGCCGCTTCTTCAAGTTGCGTCACTCTGCTGGCCGGCGTGATCGTCATGCACGCGGACGAGCTCCTGCGCACGGTTGCCGAGGGCGGCGGCACGCGTGACTTCAAGACAAGCGTGTCCAAGGTTAACGTCAGAGTAAACGCTGCCGGCGACCACTCACCGGTGCGGGATCGCTGACTGGCCGTCACGCAAATACGGCCCCTTTGCCAAGGAATTAACGACATGTGGAACACATTAAGGGTCTCCAACCGCGTCAGCAGAATCGGCGAGTCCGCGATCCACGAGATGACCAGGTTATCGAAAGAGGTCGAGGATGTTGCGTTCCTCTCATGGGCGAGACCGACATCTGACACCCCGGGCCACATCAAGGACGCCGCGATCTCAGCCATTCGAGATGGTTGCGTCGGCGGATACTCCGAGACGTCGGGGTTGCCCGTTTTGCGGGAGGAGATCGCCCAAAAGCTCAAGCGAGACAACAACGTCGAAGCCGATTCGGCCCAGATCATGGTCACTGTGGGCGCGATCGAAGGTCTGGCCGCCGCGATCATGGCGGTGGTGGATCCCGGCGATGAGGTCATTCTTCCAACGCCCACCTATTCGACGCACATTCGCCAGGTGGTCATCGCCTCCGGCAAACCTGTGCTGGTGCCGACGATTGAGGAAGAGGGGTTCATTCTGGACATGGCGGGTATCCGAAGGGCGATCACACCGAAGACGAAGGCAATCGTATACTGTTCGCCGAGCAACCCGACCGGCACCGTGTTCGTCGAGGAGCAGCTTCGAGAATTGGCCAACCTCGCACTCGACCGTGATCTGGCGGTAATCACGGACGAGGCCTACGAGTACTTCACCTACGACGGATACAAGCACTTCAGCATCGCCTCGATCCCGGAGATGCGAAAACGCACCATAAGCTGCTACACCTTCACCAAAACCTACGCAATGACGGGATGGCGCATCGGTTACTTGCATGCCGACGACGAGTTAATCCCGCAGATCACAAAGGCGCACATCCCGTTCGCCATTTGCGCCCCGGTGGTCTCGCAATACGCCGCCTTGGCCGCACTCCAGGGAGACCAGCACTGCATCGCGGAATTCAGAAACCATTACGTTGCAGCGCGTGACCTTATGTGCGACCGACTCGATCGCGTCGATTCGGCATTCACGTACCAAAAGCCCCACGGGTCGTATCTTATGCTCCCGCGCATTCGGGCCGCGGCTGGCACCGATTCCGCCTCCTTCTGCAAGAAACTGCTCAAGGAAGCACGCGTGTCCACGACCCCGGGCGTGGCCTTCGGCCCCACCGGTGAGGGACACTTGCGCTTGTCATTCTGTGTCTCGGAACAAGAGATCAATAAGGCGTTTGACAGGATCGAGGCCTTCCTGGGGTAATCGCTGCGACGATGCCCTGTCACCAACACGACTGCTCCTCGCGAGGCACAATTACCCTGAAGCCCACATTCCGGCCTGACAGGTTCGGCCCAGTCAGCGTGCGGCGGTTAGAGTTGATTCAGACGCCGCAAATGGCTTCGCACGCCCGTGACACGTCCGGCACTCGGCCAGTTCTGGTCGGTCCTTTCGCTTGGCCTCTTTTTCATGGCAGACGACGCAACGTTGATGCAGGGCGTCCACGTAACTCGCGGCCAACTTGACCAGCGACTCTTCTTCCTCCTCCGAGAGCCCCATCTCCCGTCCGTGACAGACGTCGCAGGCGGCGGCCGTGTCGGCACACTTGACTTCCCCTTGCGGATGGCACTGCATACACGCTTGGTTTTGCAGCCGGATCGCGGCGAACCCTGACGAATCAAGCGTGCCGTGTGATCGCACCAGGCCGGCGTGAGCCATCGTGTCGTTCCATAATTCTCGCGACAGCCCGCCGGTTTTTCGCTGCCCGACGCGCAGGGCGTGCAATTCGTGGTCGAAGATGTTGCGTTTGCGAAACATATCGCCATGGCAGCGATGGCACGGCGTCTGCGGATCGCCGGGCAGGTACACATGATGGCAGCGCTCACACGAATCAGACTGTCCGAAATCGCGCTGGTGGCGGGCGTGGTCGAAGACAACGAAGTCCCCGTCGGCATCCCCGTCGATTCGCAAAACCGACCGCGTCGCATCGGCTGCCGTAGGCGGTGCCGTGGGTGTTCGACGCAACGGGTACCCCTCCACGGCGTCGTCCCAAAAGACGATGACCGCTATAGGAATCACGAAGACGGGCAGCAAAGTGGCGTGACTCAAACGACGCAGCCGGAAACTCTGCCACATGGGCCGCAGCAGTCCCCTCTCCGAAGGTGCCTGTATCGGACCGACTTTGGCCGGTTCCAGGAGAGTCTCAAAGATTGCGAACCGCTCGGAAACAAAGAGAAAGACCAGTCCGGCAGCGGCCACGATGCCGATGCTCAAGGCCCACTCCGGCAGCGTCGGCACGTAGAAGGCCTCCGAACTGCGGAAGTAACCGAAAACGCCCACGTTGAGCCGGTTCAACACCAGCCCGCACGCCGCGCTGGCCGAGGCCGTGACCAGCCCAGCGGGAGATCTTCGTGTACCCGGGTTGGCGATCAGCAGAACGGGGATCACGCAACCGATAAGCAGCGCACTTCCGAACAGCACGCTCTCCGGCGAGCCGGACAGCACCGAGGCCCAGGCATCACGACGGCTTACGTCGACGAGCTTCAGTATGAACAGCACACCCAGGACCACCGCTGCGGCCGTCGCGATGCCGCGCAGCACGACGTAGTCGGGCCGGCGATCCTTGAGCCAACCGTACGCGACCGCCACCAGCACGACGAACATCATCCCGCCTCCGACGGCGGAAACGAAGAACAGAATCGGCAGCCAGGACGTGTACCAGATTTCGTGCAATCGGCTGGGAGTGACCAGAAACAGCGACCCCAACGACGAATGATGCAACGTGGACAGGGTGATCCCGACGATCACCACGGGCTTAGTCCCGCGATGCAACCACCGGACCAGACGCGGATAGGGAAACTTCTCCAGGATGATCGGTGTCATCTCGATGATGGTAACCGTAAAGTACAGCATGACGCACCAGGCCACCTCAAACAGGAACGAGTGTTCATTCCAGTAAATGATGGCGTGCCAGATGCGATGAGGCAGACCGATGTCCAGCATCAGGGCGAAACAGGAGGAGCCATAGCCGAGAAAGGCCACCAGAATCGCCGGACGAAGGACCGGGCGGTACTTCTTCAGCCCAAGAACGTAAACGGCGCAGGCCAGCGTGAATCCACCGGTCGCCAATGCCACGCCGGCCACCATGTTCAGGATCTTCCACAAACCCCAGGGAATCGCGTCTGACAGGGCCGTCCCGGCCCCCAGCCCAAAGGCCAGCCGCAGGATCATTGCCGCAAGACCCAGCAGAGCCAATATCCCCAGCACGTCCTTGGCCACGGCAGTCCGCGTGTTCACGAAATCACTCCTGAGATTGCGGCAGTTCCTCCGAAGCCGCTGCTGCCTGCTCAGCGGCAATCTTCATCCGCCTTTGCACGATCCAACTCACGCCCGTGAGTACGCCGGCCACCGTCAGGGCAACCGCGGGCGTCAAAGAGATGACCGGCCATGTGTAGGCCGGGATCGGCTTGGTGCCGACGCCCTTCGGCCAGCCGAGTACGTCCAACGGCACGTGCGAGATATACAACACGTTGGTCCCACCGACCTCATGCTCGCCGTACACATGCGACAGATACAGGTCCGGCTTCGAGCCAATGCGACGATGAGCCTCGGAGATGAGCTCGTCCCGCTCGCCGAAGATCATCGCCTCATGCGGACACGCCCCCACGCACGCGGGAATCTGCCCGACTGCCAGCCGCTCGGCGCACATCGTGCATTTGGTGATGAACGGCAACGTCTCATCCCACTCATAACGAGGGATGCCGAACGGGCAGGCCAGCATGCAGTATCGACAGCCGATGCACTTGTCGGCGTCGTAAACAACAGGTCCCTGAGGCGTCTTCGTAATGGCCCCTACCAGACAGGCCTCGACGCAGGCGGGCCGCATGCAGTGCAGACAGGACTTCCGAGCGTATCCCCCGCCCGGAACCCCTACCACCGAGGCGAGTCGCCGTCCCGAAAGTCGGTCAGTCCGCGCCCGGGCAGCCGGCAAATCCTCTTCCAGAGCGTTGGATTCCACGCAGGCCTGAATACAGCGTTCGCAGCCGGTGCAGCGAGTGACATCATTCAGAATCGCCTTCATAACACCGCCGGCTCCTTTCCGTGCAACGCGCTGGCCACCTGGTCGCCGGCTCCGGCCGGGAATCGCCAGTAAACCTCGGACGACATCCGCTCAAACGGGAAAAGCACCGCATGGGACAGCTTGGTAAACGGCATCAACGCCATCACGAGATCCCCGGCCAGCACATGCACAAGCATCGTGAACTGATAGCTGAACGGATTCCACATCGGGTGTGACGCCGCCAGCCCCGACACAAAAGGAACAAGCAACAGCACCAACAGGAAGTAGTCCGTACTTTGACTCATGAATCGTGCGGCCGAACCGAAGATCCTGAAGCCCAGCAGCCCCGCCCCGGTCAAGATCGTGAGGATCGTCAATCCGTCCGCCACGGCGGCCGGCAAGCTCGCCCAGCCGATGCCCACTCCTCGTCGCCATAGCAGCACGTGCTCGGCCAAGAAGATAGGAACCAGGATCAACCCGATATGGAAAAGAAACGACAGCGCCCCGATCGTCGGGCTCGCGCGATAAATGTGCGTGACTGGGATCAGCCACCTGCCCATGTCCCGCAATGCACGACCGAAGGGAAAGCGATCGCGGGCCGCGCGCCTCCAGGCGCGCTGGTACTCGTAGATGCGCAGAAACACGAGCCGGCTCAGGCCCAGAACCATCAGAGCGAAGCAAGCCACGAAGAGGGGACCGCGCGCGAATTCCAGTGCCGCCTCCATTATGCCGCCTCCTCACCCCTGCCGGACCCGACGGGTGCCGCGAGTCGCCTCCCATTGCCGTTGCCGTCACTTTCACCGACCGGACGCAGGCGAATCGCTCGCAGAACCAAGTCATGGACGCCCACTACCTCGACGGGCAACTCGTAGTACTCGACCAACTCGCGCAACTGCTTCTTGCAATTGGCACACGGTGTGGTCACGATCTGCGCACCCGTGCGGCGAATCTGCTCGGCCTTGAGTTTACCGGCGACCTGCATGCGATAGTCGTGGGTCTCGTCAATGGAGACCGTTCCGCCCCCTCCTCCGCAACAGTAGTTTCCCCGTCCTCGCGGCGTCATCTCCACGAAGTTCTTGACGAAGGACTTGAGGATTGCCCTGGGTTGATCCACCAGCCAGCCCGACCGTGCGATGTTGCATGGATCGTGATACGTGACGGTCTCGCTGACAACGTCAGGGTCCAACTCGATCCGCCCGTCGCGGATGGCCTGCAACGTGTACTCCATGAAGTTCAACACCGGGTACTTGCCCTCTGCGAACTGCGGCACGTAGTACTTCGCCGACCGGGACGCGTGCCCGCACTCTCCAATAAGAATGATTCTGCCGCCCAGCCGGTCGACTTCCGCGACGAGCCGGCGGATGATGTGCTCGAGCACGCGATCGCTGTAGAAAAGCCCGTAGTTGATTCCGTCGAAGAACCCCGTACCGATGGTCCAGTTGTCAGCGTCTCCGGCGGCGTGAAGAACGGCCGCGTTGCCCATCAAGGTATCGGGTTCCATGAGATAATCGCTCACGGCGGGAAAGAACACGTAGTCCACATTGGGCTTGTCGATCGGAAACTTGACCCGGACCCCCTTCATCTCCTCGATTTCCTCCTCCAGGAATTCGAGGTTGTCCAGTAAACCGGGCACCGACACGGCCGAAGTGTTGTGAGTCTTCCCGTGAAGCTGTTCGCGCACGCTTACCTGCAACGCCTTGGGCACGACGCCGATCTCGCTGAGAATATACCGGGCCAGATGCGTGAGCAGCCCGTGGTCCACGCCCATGGGACACTCCAGGCTGCAACGCCGGCAGGCTGTGCACCGATACACCGACTCGGCCAACTCATCGATATCCCGCTCGGTGAGAACCCCGTTACCGCTCATCTGGCTGCGCCACCATCCGCCGACCGTGAAGTACGTACGGTATACGTTCAAGAGCAGTTCGGAGCGATAGCACGGAATGTCGCGGGGATCGTGCGTCACCTGGTAAATTTGGCAGGTGCACGCGCACCGTGTGCAACGTGTCGTCCCACGCGCATACGTTTCCAGCACCGGACCGTAGTTTGTGTGCTCCAGGATGGACTCAAACGCCCGAAGGAAAGCCGCCACGCGCCCTTCTTCAACCGGCTGCTCCACATGATAGGCGTAACGATGCGCAGGTTTCGCGGGCTGCTGGCGCGCCAGGCCGGCATCTTGAGTCGGGTCAACAACCGTTGCCATAGCAAACT
The DNA here is from genome assembly GCA_964574815.1 of uncultured Phycisphaeraceae bacterium. Classification (GTDB taxonomy): domain Bacteria; phylum Planctomycetota; class Phycisphaerae; order UBA1845; family UBA1845; genus CAZNPL01. The sequence goes on along the minus strand of CAZNPL010000003.1, from coordinate 159,861 downwards.
CCTGATCCGCACACCCAACACACCTGCACGCAGCAGGTCCGTGCGGGCACACGGAAGCCACCTCTCGACTTACTTGCCTTCATGGCAAGCAGTATTCCAAGCCCAAATCGTGCAGAATCGTTATTGGACGACCCCCGGTCGCCGTGCTGTCCCTTGCGCGGTTAAGGCGCGTTTGTCCGGTCTTTTTGCCACTTGTCGCCTGACAGCAGCGCCGATGCGCGCCGCGGCGTTTGATAAACCGCCGTCCGTTCGATGCCTCAACACGCGCCCTCACCGTGTCGTACGTATTGCATGTGTCGCAATGTTGCGTTGCATGCAACGCTCTGTGCAACACCCACCACGCGGGACCAAGGTGACTGATGCGGCATAATCACGCTCGCCGGGCATGATTCGTTTGTGGCCCGTCGATTGCAAGTCGAGTCGGGCGCAGAGGATTCAATCATGCGAGTCGGGATACCCTTATACGGAAAGCGTGTGTCGCCCCGCTTTGCCTATTCCCGGGAAATGTTGGTCGCGGAAGTCCTCGACGGTAAAGCAGTACGACAGAATATCGTAACCGTTGAGGCACCGACCGATCGACACCGCCTGGAACAACTCTCCGACTTGGGCATCGACGTCTTTATTTGCGGTGCCGCGGATCCCGCATTCCTTACCGAGGCCGGAGGCGTGGATATCCGCATCATCCCGGATGTCGCCGGAGATGTGGACGAAATCCTCGCCCTCGCGGCCAGAGGACGCCTCGTGCCCGGCTATGGCACCTATGCCGACGCCTCCGCCGCCGAGGCCTCCGGAACCCTGGATTGCATTAACTGCCTGGATCGCGTCTGCCTTTCGGGCCGCCCCTGTCCGGGAACCGTTCCGGAGCTCCATCTGCCGCACTCGACGACCGAGCACACGCGCATCCTCGACGTCGCGGCGGACATCGCTCTGGAAACCGAACGGCGGCTCTGCCGCGTCGCGGAGTTCGTCCACTTTTGCCATGGTATGGGCTACGAGCATGTCGGGGTGGCCTTCTGCGTTGATCTCTTCAGAGAAACAAGGATCCTCACACACCTGCTGCGACGCTTCCTGCGAGTATCGGCGGTTTGCTGCAAGGTCGGCGGACAGCCGCTGGACGAAGACGTTGGTGCGGCGCGGGCTCAGCGTGTTGCCTGTAACCCGATCGGGCAGGCCGCCGAGCTGAACCGACTAGAGACCCATATCAATGCCGTGGTCGGCCTGTGCATGGGATGCGACCTGCTCTTTGCCCGACACAGCATCGCCCCGGTCACAACAATTTTTGTGAAGGATCGCTGCTTGGCCAACAACCCGGTGGGCGCGCTGTACTCACATTATTACCTGACGGAATTGGCCGATCAGACCCGAATCGAATCCGCCGACGCCGACGTCCTCTTGCGTGAAGGAGTCGAGACATGACCACAATTGCCGTACGTGACCTTGGATACTGCGCTGATTTCTCCCCACAAGGGGACTGGGCCTTCGACTTCGCGTTGCGCTTGGCGACATCGCTGAGCCACAGGTTGAACATATTTTACGTGCCCGACCTTGCCTGGGACGCGCCCCATCCGCCACCGGCGCTCAGCCGACGCGAACTCGTGGATTTGGAACGACGCGTGCGTTCGTACTACGACGAACGCTTGGGCGATTTCGTGGAGGTTGGCTTTCGTGTCTGCGAGGGGTTTGCGGACGTGGAGTTGCGGCGCTGCCTGATGCATCGAGATTACCAGCTTCTTGTGCTTGCCTACAGGAGTTTTGGTGCGCCCTTCGCAGGCCGAGTGATCGAGCGTTTCGCTTATGGGTTCAATGCGCCCGTCGTCCTCGTGGGACCTGAGAGACCGGACCAGTACTTCCTTAATCCTCCGGCCATGCTCCTCCGTCCGCACCTCGGCCTCGGCGATGACGAAGGACGCCCGCTGTCCCCTCGCGTGGAGGCTTCTGCCCGGGCGTAAACATCGATGGTCTGCGGATGGGCCAGCGGGCGGAACGTCCCCACCGCGCCCCTGAGCAGGAATAATCGGAGTGTTTGCTCCGTGTGATCGTAGGACGTAGAATCCATGTGGGGTGATCGATTGTGCCCTGAACGTTGCGCTCCCCCGCCTCGGACGGGACTGAATCGCCGCGCGCGTGAGAGCGTCGATCCCGAAAGTGCTCTTTGGCCACGGAAGTTGCGCAAAGACGTGGACGCCACCACACAGGAGATCGCCGGCATTATTTTCGACAGCATCAGTGATGCTGTCTTCACCACCGATCACGACTGCCGGATCACCGCTTTCAACGCCGCCGCCGAGAGAATTACCGGCTTCACCCGCGAGCAGGCCGTAGGCCGCTACTGTTTCGATATCTTCCGCTCGGAAATCTGTCAGAGCCACTGCGCCCTGCGCCATACGCTGAAGGACGGAGAACCCGTCTCCAATCTGCGCGTGACCATCATGACCCGTGACGGCAGAAAGCTCCCGGTCACGATCAGCACGACGCTCCTGCGCGATTCCGATGGCAAGCCCGTCGGAGCAGTCGAGTTCTTCCGGGACCTTTCGATTGAGGAGGAGCTCCGCAACCGCCTGACGCAATGCGACGCCTTCGCCGATTTGCGCAGTGAAAACGAGCGCATGCAGAGAATTCTCAAGCTGTTGCCTGAAATCGCCGCCGCCGAATGCAACGTGCTGATCCAGGGGCCCAGCGGGTGCGGCAAAGAGCTGATCGGCCAGGCCATTCATAACCTCAGCCCCCGCCGCCGCGGCCCGTACGTCCGCGTGAATTGCGGCGCCCTGCCGGCCACTTTGCTGGAATCGGAGTTGTTCGGCTACGCGAAGGGCGCCTTCACGGATGCCAAGCGCGACAAACCGGGCCAGTTTCAACTTGCTCAGGAAGGAACCCTGCTGCTGGACGAGATTGCTGAGATGCCGTTGCCCTTGCAGGTCAAGCTGCTCCGAGTCCTCAACAACGGCGAGTTCCAGCCGCTCGGCTCCACGCGTACCCTCCATGCCGATGCGCGCATCATCACCGCCACTAACCGCGATATCACAAGCATGGTGGAAGAGGGCACTTTCCGCGAAGACCTTTACTATCGTATCAACGTAGTCAGCGTGGAGATCCCCTCCCTGCGCGACAGACCAGAGGATCTGCCGCGCCTGGTGAGTCATTTTCTGGAACGCTTCCGGAACCGCCGCGGCAAGTTGATCCTCGGCCTGTCCGATGAAGCAATGGCCCTTCTGCGTCGGTATCAATGGCCCGGCAACATACGCGAGCTGGAAAACGCCATCGAGCACGCCTTCGTGCTCTGCCAGGGCGAGGTCATCCAGAAGGAGCATCTGCCGGAGCGGGTGGTCAACGGCGCTAACGAGCACGGCAAAGCGCCCACACAGCTCGGCGACGGTTCACTCAAAGCAGTTATTCGCGAGGCCCTCCTACGCAACCAGGGGGATAAGTCCAAGACGGCGCGTGAGCTGGGGATGCACCGCACAACGCTCTGGCGCAAGATTCGCCAATACGGCATCGAAGCCTGACTCCAACGCCCGCCGCGGCCTGGTTGGAGCCATTCGAGGCTACGACCCACAGTCAGCATGATCTGACCTTCCCACGTGGCTTCATGCCGGAAAGTACGCACGCGCGGCCAGACAATGCATCTGTCGCCGCGTCCGGCGTTGACACAAGCAGCTACTCTGCCGAAACAGAGTACATGGCCTGGAAAAGGCCGAAATCCAGCAAATCCACAAAGCCGTCCCCATTCAGGTCGGCAGTGTTGCATGTGCCCGGAGCCGGGTCGATCGGTCCACGGATCGAGATCGCAAACACTTGATAGTCCGAGAGATTCTCCTGGCCGTCTCCATTCAGGTCGACGGTCGCGGGTACGTCGCGCAAGTCGAGCCGGCGGATGACTGCCGAGTCGGTGATTTCGAGTTCGGCGATTTGTTGCTCCGCGCCTTCGCCTTGGATCAGGAAGAGCTGGACCGTTGCGGGGTTCGCGCGGTTGAGGATGACGGCTTCGCTGCTGGCCGTCTCGCCGGCGGGGACGCTCTCCAGGCGAATGCGGAGAATGTAACAGTCGGCGTCGCCATTACAGTCAGTAGCCGCATCGCTGTCGCCCATCTTGTACCGGCCAACCTCGACAACTTGAGTTGCAACTGTGGTCTTGGCGACGATCGTGACGTCGTCGGTCGCGGCGGCCGGGACGCCGGCGATGCACATCTGGCCGTAGATGATGTTGTCGGGCTCGGGGATCCCGGCTTGGGCCATTGTGCATAGTATAGCGGCGGCGACGAGTCCCGCTGATAGTTGTCGCTTGTTCATTTCTCGGTCTCCGTTTGACAAACGTGGCGATCGTTCACTGCTGTGGTCTTCGTGGTCTTTGGGCTTCGTACTGGGCCTGTCATATTCGGTCGGCGCGATTCAGTGATGGCGACTACGGAACCCCGCAGAACTTCCGGCCGAAGGGCGCGGCCCGTGCTGCCTAGTCTGCCTGCATCTGTGCACTTACCTGCTGTTCCGCTGCGATCTCCTGGTTTATCTGCCGCTGTATGTCCTCGACGCTGTGACCTCGCGGCGCTCTGCCTGTGCGGAGGTAGTGCGCCACGGGATCGTCCCGATAAGTGGCGGCTCTGTAATGTGGGGTTTCCAGCATGTCGAGCCGCTGATGTCGGTACATGACCTGAAAGAGCGGCATGTCACGAGCGGCGGCATTGAAATCAGAGAACCCGGCGGCGGCCTCTATATCGGCGTAGATGTCTTCGGGCGGGTTCGGATCGAGCGGTCCAATCGCCGTCTGAATCTCGACGAAGATACCCTCGATAGCCAGGTGTTCACCCGCCTCGGTGTAGATTCCCGAGCCGAGTGTGCTGTCTGTGGCGACCGCCGGAGTCAGGTCGAACTGGATGTCATCGATGCGCACCGATCCGCGTCCGCGCGCCTTGCCCACACCAAGCCCTCCGCGAGCGGCCTGTGTTCCGCCTGAAGATGCGGAAACCGCTTCAAACCCTTTTGTCGATACGCCGCCGCCGGTTCCGGCTTCCAATGGTGTGCCCGTGAACACGCGGGAGGTTAGGAAACCCGTCCTGCGGAGGTAGGCGATATCGCGTGCGACACCCGCGCGCTGGGCAGGGGTGAGTGCCGGCGGATTGAACGCGGTGTGCACGGGCTGCATTCCGGTCGGATCGCTGTAACTCAGGGGTTGATTGAGCACAAACGCGTAGGGGTTCAGGCTTTGGGGTTGGTGCAGCTCAGGCTCTTCCACGAGCAACGGATCCACTCGCGTGAACCGAGACAGCAAGTTGTCGTAATAGCGGGCCGCGAAGTACTGCAGACCGCTCTCGCCATCCCGCTCTTTGTCAGCAAATCCATAATGGGAGTCGAACTCGCCGGGTTCGGGGACGTATTCATGCCGCGGCGCACCGAACGGGTAATAGGCCGCCTCACGGAGGATTCCGCCGTCGTCGTCGGTCAACAGGCTGTTAGAGCCAAGGTGATCGCCGTGGTAATACGTGCGAACTAGCGGAGCGGATGCCGCCAGTTCGAGGTTGGTGAGGCCACTTGAGGTAACCCAATAACCCACCGCCGGTGTAATCCCGCCCAGGAAGTTCACGTAGTCCGGCGCGGACGTGTCGTAGGTTGCCCAGCCAGTGCCGCTCCCGAGATAAGCGGCCACTGTTCTTAAGTTTGGATGACGAGTGAGCAAGTCGTCCATGCTGCAAGGCGCGAGGCCTGGAAAGCCGACGAGCGCGGGGCCAGCCGCTGAAACCGAAATGGGCGTTTGGCTGATCGGACCTTCGACGAGCAGCTCGACGGGCTCGCTTACCCGTATCCAGTAACCATGGTTGGGTAGGAGCGCCGTCAGCGTATCGGCTGCGACTCCGGGCCGATGAACGGTGTACCCGGCGCCGTTGTGGCCGTACACCACCTCGTACTTTCCGGCGATCTCGGCCAGAATCGTCGCGGGGTCTGTGGATGAGGGATCGACCTGAAAGCTGATGAGATTCCAGCCCTCGGTCAGTGACAACCGTTGCGTGACGACCGGCGGCGAGGAAATGGAACCTTCAACGCGGGCGACGCGCGTTCGGCCGGCGAAGACGTACGTGATCAGCTCGCCGTCGCGGACTTCGCTGAGCCTGTCAATGTAGGTGGTTTGCGCGCCGTCCACGCGCTTGATCACACGCCGGCCGGAGTAATCGTACAAATAACGGATGTCGCGATTGTCCTTGATGATCTGCCCAATTCGGTTCTCAAAATCGTAAAGGTATTCGTCGCCGTTGTTGGTGATCATGTTCCCGTTGTCGTCGTAGTCGTACGTGCGAAGGCGATTGCCGTTGAAGGCGGAGGTCAGGGCGTGGGGGCCGGGCAGTTCGCCCGGCTCCCGCCCAACGCGATTCTGCGTGCCGGCCACCCCGCCGCTGGTCATAACACCGAGGTTCAAGACCGGATCGATAATGTCGGGGCTGACCTTCTCGATCATGTTGCCGATACGGTCGTAGTCGTACTCGATCGCGCCGTAACCGACGCCGGTGGCGTGTATGAGCCGGTATATGTTGTCTACAGTAAAGTGAGCCGTTTGATTCCGCGGGTCGTCCGGCGGCAGGGTTCGGGCATCAACAATGCCAAGGACATTGCTGACCTGATCGTAATCGTACGAGAGATCCTGCAGGGTATCGGCGGCAGAGTCCGTGGCCAACCGAATGAGCCGTTGGCGCGGGTCGTATGCATAAGTCGTCGTGACTCCGTTGGAGAACAGGCACGTCGCTTTCTGCCCGGACGCATGATAGTCGAGCTGCTCCACGAATCCGGACACGGCCGCGAGCAGTCCGCGAGCGTCGTAAAGATAGCGCACCACGCCGCCGTCGGGATACACCGTCTGGTACTCGCGTCCCATGCTGTCGTGCAGGCTCACGGTGGTAAAGTCTCTCGGAATGCCGTCGATCTGATCGACGCGTTTGATAACCGTCTCGCGGTTTCCGCGGGCGTCGAACCCGTGGAACTCGGCACCGGTGAGGTCCTCAATCCAGGAGAGTTTCCCGCGCAGGTTCGGGAGTCTCGGGTACGCCGGGCTGGGGCAGTCGTAGTGGTAGGCGATGTCCGGCGTTCGCTCAAGGCTGAGCGGCGTTCCCGCGTCGAGGTAGTCCTCAGTGAGCAGGCGGTTGACTCCATCGTAAGTATAATCGATACGTTGTCCCTTGGCGTCGATCGTGCTCAGCAGGTTGCCGGCTGCGTCATAGGTGTAAGTGGTGTGGCCACGGTCGCAGTCGTTCATGAAGATCCTGCGGCCAAGGCCGTCGTAGCGCATGTACTTGACGTTGCCGTTGGCGTCCTCGATCTCCGTGAGGAGGTCGGGCAGTGCGTAGCGGTAACTGGTCACGAATGTCCCGGAGTCGCCGGCGAGCGCCTCGACCTCGCGCACCTCGATCAGGCGGCTGAGCCCGTCGGAGACGAGCGTTTTGGGAGTTCCTGCGTGCGGACCGCCGGCGCGGTTGTCCTCCCCGTCGTGCTGGACGACGGCCAACGGCAGATAGTCGGTGGTGACCCGCGACGACATGCCGTGTCGATCCGGCGGAGAGATGATCTCGACGGCCCGGCCGGTGGCATCATAGCATGTGAAAGTGGCCGCAAGCTCGCTGTCCGGCAATAACCAGTTTCCACCTTCATCGAAAGGTTCGCCGAAGTAGGGCTGGAATACCTTCCAGGCCTGCCCGCGAGGACTGTATTGCGTGACACCTTTCATTACCGGTCCGCCGGCCTCGAACGCCCCAAGCGCCCGCCCCAGGCCGTCGAAGAACTGCGTCGACTCGACATCCGGCGAGTCGCCCTCCCGGGTGTGCGTCACGGTCGTGATGCTGCTCACGGGCGCACCCCAGCCGTAGCCGTACGTGCGGGTCGGTGCGTCCGGCTCGTCTCCGGGAAGGATCTCCTTTTCCAGTCGACCGAAGGTATCGTATGTATAGCGGGTCACGTTCCCGTTGAAGTCGGTGACTGAGACGGGCGTGCCATAACCGTAGTGATGCTCCGCGGTGACTTCCAGATCGGAGTCTCCTCCGCCCAGGACGACGGTCTCGCGGACTGGGAATTTGTGGAGGATCGGCTCGTACTCGACGTGCCGCTCGTGTCCCTTGCCATCGGGCAACCCATCAGTGTCGAGCTTCGCGTTGGCATCGAGCATGACAATCGGGTTGCCATACTGATCGAATTGCCGACGCTGCGTGTCCACGACACCCGACGCGTCGCGCGGGTCGCCCCGCAGGAACGAACGCGTTGTCAGGTCCGGGACGTCGCCGCCGGAGATCAGCGACTCACTCCGATGGAGGTGGCCGGTGCTGCCGACTTGTCCAAGCGGCAGGCCTTTAAACGGCGGGCCGTCGTAGTAGTTACGCACGTCGGAGACGAACGCTCCGACCGGGCCGCCTTCATGCCGGAACGTGCGGCTCACCCGGTCGACGATCCACCCCGGCTCTCCGTAGGCGTACTCATAGCCGGTGTAGAGGTCATCGTTGGCGTTGAACAGGTCGCCCAGGTTCCACTCGAACAGCGTGTTGCCCAGCGGGTCGAGATCGGAGCGCGTCTCCAGGTGCTTGTGGACTGACGGGTCGGACTGCCGCTCCATCACCGTCCGCGCGGTCGTCGTGGCGACCGCTTGGCGGATGCGCCGGTCGTACGCGTCGGCAGTCCGGTAGCCTGAGTCGAACAGTTCAGTCAGGGCTCCGCCGGTGGACTCACATAGTTCCCGCACCTCCCAGTCCGTCTCTGTGCGTTCGAACACGACCGAAGCGTCTGCGAAAAACCCGTCGGCAGTCGGATCGTCCGGCAGTGAGCAGGTTTCGCGCCACAACTCGACGCCCTTCAGGGGCTCTTCTTCACGGCCGTCCCACTCGTGGTATTCGTCGATCTGGCCGCTGCCGTCGTTGTCGATGCCGTCGGGCGCTCCGGTGTGAAACCCGTACCGCGTCACGAGTGTCGGGGCGGCGGTTCCGCCGAAGCGTTCGTCACCACGCTCGATCTGTTTGACGAACGCGAAGCCGCGGAACTGCTTTTCGAGGGGATCGTAATAGCCGTCGCGGTAGACGTAGTCGGTAAGGTAGACGTCGCCGCCCGCTCCTTCGTCCGGATAGCCGTCCAGGTCGAGGCCGATGGAAGTCTGCGTTTGAGCGACGATAGCGGACGGAAAGGGGACGGTGGAGGTCCAGGGGTTCCCGGCTTCGAACGCGTCCACCTGGTAATAGGTGGTGCTGCGGTAAAGAATGGTTGTGTGCCGGCCATAGCCGTTGTCGATGCTCGTCATCGCGTTGAAGTGCGACGATCCTGCAATCAACTCCCCGAGGTCGACAGCGTTGATTCTGGAATCGGGCAGCGACGAATCGGCGTAGACGAGGTCCGTTGTGCCGTTGCCGTTGATGTCCAACCAGCGTGTTGCGGCGGCGGCCGTCGCAGGCAGGCCGGTGATGACGCGCGAGAGGGCGAAGGAGTTGTCCCCCATGTTGAGCCAGAACCAAAGATTGTCGCCGTCGGCGCGTTCGACCACAAGGTCCGCGAGCCCGTCGCCGTTAACGTCTGTGAGTTGGGTGCGGTGCAGGTTGCCGTTCGGCGTATCATCCAGGAAGCGGTCGGGCAGCATCATTTCGACCGATTGGTCAAACTGGCCGAAGCCCATGTTGGCACAGTAGACGACACTGATCGGCGTGACCTTCACGACGTCGTTCAGGCGGTCGCCGTTCATGTCGGCCAGTTGCACGCCCGGTGTGGCGAAATCGATGAATTGCTGACCGTGCCAAGCGCCGTTGGTCAGGACCTCGTCACTGAAAGCCCCCCCGCCGAGATTGAACCAGGCTGAGTACGCCCCGTAATCGCTCTTGATTACGTCGATTCGCTTGTCGAAATCGAGGTCGGACGTGAGCACAGTGCCGCCGTCGGACCCGAAGGGCGCCGGCGGGGGCGTATGTTCGACCGACATGAGCTGGCCGGCCCCCCAGCCGACCTGCCCGTTGTTTGGGAAGTACTCGACCCGGTCGCTCTCCGTAACTACCAGGTCGGCGATACCGTCGCCGGTCATGTCGGCCAAATGCACGTTGCTTTCAGAAAGTTCCACGTTGAAAGCCCGCACATCGTCGGCGGTCACCGCATTTGGTCCTTCCCATCGGATCACAGACCGCCCCGGTTCAACTTCGGCCGCGCCGCGGTTGAGGTAGGCTAGGTGGCCGGCGTCGGTGACAAGGAGGTCCGGCAGGCCATCGGCATTGATGTCGATGAAGTCGACGTTGGCGTTGTCGGCGACGGAGCCCGGCTCTCCGAGGGAGCCTATGACTCGGCCGTTGGCTGACAGCGGAATCTCCGGGGGCCCCATCTCGAACGTGGCGTAGCCGAACGTGGTGACGGGCAGCGTGCTGACGCCGTCGTCGCCGTAATGGGTGAGCGTGGTCAGAAGGGACCAGTGCGGGTGCGTTTCGTAACCAAGCGTGTAGCGACGAATGAGCGTCTCATCGTACTTGACGTCGATTTGCGCGATTCGCTTGCCCGTCCGGACCCTGAAGCCGGGCCGGTAATCGACGCGCGGATCGGGCCTGTCTTCGTACGTCACCACAACGGAATAGCAGTGATCCCACGGCGGTGCACCGGGTCCGTAGCGGATTCCGCTCAGATAGATCTGGCGGTCCTCCTCGCTGGGACGAATGTAGTCGTATTCGACAACGTTTCCGTTCGTGTCGGTCTGACGCTCGAGCTGCCATTGATAGATCTTTGCTCCGGTGAGGTCGGTCAGACGCGCACCGCCGCTCAGCCCGAACTCCAGCCTGATGCCGCTCTTGGTGTGGGCTTCCCAGTGGTCGTCAACGCGGCGATAGCGGAGGTAGGCCCCTTCGATTTTGGTGAGGTAGCAACCGTTGGCCATGGGGACGAGCTCCTCTCCGTTCATGCCCAGGAAGCGGTCGGACCCCTCGGCGGGTGGCTCGATGTAACGGGGCAACCCCCTGTCGGTCTGACGACGGACGCCGCCGGGCCCGAAGGACCAGCCGATGCCCGCAGGGCCGAAGCCGCGCCCGCTGTCGTATCGAAAAGAGAGGCCGGGCGTGAAGCCGGCGATGCCCTCGGGCAGCGACGGGTTGACTGCGTAAGAAGCGGTTCCGGTATTGAGCGCGGGTTGGAACGCGTCACCGAGTCCTTCGAGTGAGCCTGGGCCGGTCGGTCGCGAGATCGTGGTCGGCGACACGCCGTTCTTGTCGTCGGCAGCAAGCGAGAGTGGCGCGGCGCTCGCTGTGGCGATGCACACCGGCACGAGGTGGGAACCAATGGTCATGCGGGCAGTATACTTTCCCATGATATATCGTCACGCTCCGGCTAACTTGCTGCGTGCCATTCGCCGGTCATCGTCACCGGCCGCGGCCCGCCTTCATCGCCGGTGCGTCAGCGTCCTCCGGGGCGGCGCTCTGGCCGGCGATGCAGCCGCTGTATCCGTAACTGCTGAACTCGAGCTTGATGTCGCGCACACCGGTGCCGTAGGGCGGGTTGGTTCCGTTGATGAAGACGTCGATGCCGTTCATCGGATCGGACCCCTGGAGCTCCGAACCGGGGATGATCAGCAGCCAGCGGGTGTTCCATACGGACCTTCCGGTCAGCTTGTAGCTGATGTCGGTGCACGAGGGATCGCCGGCCGCACACGCAGCGACGGTCGGGATCAGCCGCCGCCGGATCATGGCGGCGGCGCCCCCGTCAAGTGCGTCCCACGGCATCCAACCGAAGGTCTGGATGTCCTGCACGCCGACCGGCAACGAGACCGGGAGCGTCTGGTCGAGGAGATTCCACTCTCGGATCGGCGCCTCGGGGCACGTAGGCGCCCGCATGAAATCGGATCCAACCGGCACAAGGTAAACGTTCACCTGCTGGTTCAGTGGGAACCCGGGGTAATGGGAGAACCGCACGGCGTGCGAGTGCAGCTTGATCGCGAAGCGATCGGAAGGCAGTGTGGCGTCTCCCGTGGAAGGCCACCCGAAGAGGTTGAGCGATGATTGGACCGTCGTGCTCAGCGGAATCACGATCGCCGGGTTGTCGGGGATCGGCGGTTGCAAGGGCTGGCAATACTGGTTGTATTCCTGGAGGGCGTTCAGGTCCGCCACGGCATAGCTGGAGAGGACTTCGCGCCATTCGCCATCGTACGAAACCGAGTTTGGGATACGGAAAGACTCCCAGCGAAGGCTGAACGTGCGGTCGATTTCGTCCGGCGTGTTGAAGCCCAACTCGGGCTCGATCGACGCCCAACTCGTGGACATTTCCGCCAACCGTCCGGCCAAGCCGTTGCCGGTCACCGGGGACCCGCCGCTGAGCACGCCAAGGACGCGTTCCTTGACGATGTTGGTCAGGTAACCGCGCCCGCTCTGTTCATTGGTGCCTAGCAGGTTGGTTTCGTAGTCGTAGGCTCGGGCGGCCAGGTAAGCGTAGCGCGCGGCAAGGTCGAACTGGGCGCGGTACTTTTGTAACGCGTCGTTGCGGAAGACGCGGAAGGCGATGTCCTGGTAGCGGTAGCGGCTGACCTGGTCGGCCGTCCGCTGGCGAAAAGCGGTGCGCTGCTCCAGCAGGCGCAAGCCGGCGCCGATCGCGGCGTGGTAGCGCCCGGTGGCCTGTTTCACAGCCTCCTTGAGCTGATAGATCTCCAGTTCCATGGACGGCATGGCCCGCACCAATTGCCGTAAAACAGCGACCTGTTGTGCCACCTGGTAATTCCCCTGCCAACCGGTGATCTCGAATTGCTGCTCAGCGGCCGCCAACTGACGCGCTTGCTCCCAGTAGAGTGCATCTTCTGATTCAGTGACGGCCATCGCCTCCAACTCGGCCGAGATGCCGCTGGCCGCCAGGAGGATGGCCCCGCGTGCGGCGGACGTGACGTCGGTGGCGAGGCCCACACTGCGCGGCAGGAACTCCATGCCGGCACGAGCCAACGCCATGTTTGTGCTGGCGGCGTGGCGGAACCAGGCCGCCGCCGAGTGCGCCTCTCGGATTCGATCATTGACCGTGATCTGGTAGTCGAGGCCCGTCAGATGAATTTCGACTATTTCAGCGTTCAGTTCATGCAGCGACTCGAGCAGGTGAACCTGTGTTTCGAGGTGGTCGAGGTGCGCCTCGTAGTTCTCCAGCGCCTGGAGCAATCGACCGATCGCCTGGAGGACTTCAGACCGGGCAAACTGAATCTCGCCGGGTTCCGGACGCACACCCCAGCCCTGCGGCTTGATCAGGCCAAGTCCGTCGGTGGAAACGTTGAAGTTGACCGTTTGATTTGTGACGGTCATCTTACCCGTCTCCGGATCGACGTCGCGCATGCGAAACGTCCTGGACATGGTCGTCGTCCCGGACGGATCGATGCCGATCAGGTCAGACGTGTCCGCGTAGTCGAAATGGAAGATGTCGGGACCGTAGTATCCGCTGGAGTAGGTTCGGCCCGCGCCAATATCCTCGTTGTAAGGCCGGCCAAAAAACTCGATGAGTCGACTTGTGAAGTCCATCTCACGCTCTTCCGTCAGGTCGGCGAACTCCTCGGAATCGTCCTGGACCTGTCGGAGCCGTTGCGTGTTTTCGTTGGCGTAGTTGAATACAGTGACGGCGTTGGACAGGGCGCCGACGGCCCGCTCGAAGATCTGCTCGAAGTGCGTCTTGCCCTGCTCGATCTCGCTGGGGTTGAGGCCGAACGGGACGACGTTGGCGGCCAGGCCCAGCGGGTTCAGCCCCGCGTTGGCCTTGTCAAGTGTTGACTGGATCTCGGCGTACGCGGCAGCGATCTCGAACAGCTCGGGCACGGTCGTGCGGTCGATCTTCTTGATCGTGTTGGCGTGGTTGGGGTCGTCGTCGTCGTCATCGAGCAGGGCGTTGGCGACGACCCAGTCAAAGTACGCACCCTGGCCCGCCCGTCGCGACCATTCGGTGACGCCCCAGGCCCGTGCGGGGTCTTCGGGGTCGGGGTAACCGTTCTGGAGCGTGGGGTCGGCCGTGAAAAGTTCGCGGAAGGTGAGGGACGTGATGGCCGCACCGGTGCGAGCCTTGGCGGCCGCGATCTCGGCGAACTTGCGCTCATACTGGTAGCCGACTTCGACCGGAGCCTGGCCGGCGACGAGGACGTACTCGGTCGAGACGATCCAGTCGAAGACCTGATGGCGCAGGAGCCGGTAGAACTTCTTGGCGGCAGTCAGATAGTGGCCCCAGGCGTCGCCGTGAGCCTGTGGATAGGCTTCGAGGGCGTCGAGCTCGTTGGTGAGCTGGTAGTTGTTGGCGTAGGCGATGCGGCCGGGATTGATCCCGGGCGTGAAGTTCCAGAGAAGTCGGTTGTAGGGTGTCGCGATGATGAAGCCGTCGGCGTCGACGAGCGGACTTACTTTGTTATCGACACCGCGCAACATCGCCAGCTCTTCCTGGAGCAGATTGGGGACGCGGCCTTCGAAGCAGAAGGCGGCCGAGGGATCTGCCGGCGGGGTGTTGCCGAAGAAGCCGATGGTCGGATCGGAAGCGTCGGCGAAGGCCTCGTGCCCCAGCAGCAGGTACAGGTCGGCGATGTGCTCGGTGATGAGTAGGAGGGCCAGGTTGGCCGGGTCGAAGCTGACGCCCTGTTCGATGCTGAACAACTGGGCTCGGTTGCGCGCTGTCTCATAGATCTCGATGAGGCCGAGATTGTTGATGTTGTCGGGCGTGCAGTTCAACGCGACCGGGGCCTCGAAGCGGATGCCGGCCTGCTCGATCATGCTGACGTACGTGCTGGCGGCGACGTTGTGGAAGTCCTTGATGCGCTGGTCGAAGGGATTCAACCCGCGAATGACCCGCTTGATCCAGCCTTCGGCAAGTTGCGGCTCGGTCCAGTCGGAGACCATCTTCGAGTTAGTTACCGTGGTTCCCAATTCGGGCGGCCAGGGGGCGACACCCTCATTGCACTCCGAGCCGTTGCATGGGCAGTTCCGATAGCCGCGGTAACGCACGCGCCACCAGCTATCGCCGAGCGTGAAGGGGGAGCTTCCGGCGATAATGACCTCGCGCAGACCCATCCCGTCCTCGTAGCCCATCGGCGGGTTGTAGCGATGCCAAGGTCCGTCGGGTGATTCGGACCACTGCCATTCATACGCGAGTTGTTCCGGCCGGCCGCCGCCGTCAAGCGAGTGCTGCATGACCTGCTTCTCGTTGAAGGGGCACGTGGGTGTCAGTGGGCGGATGAAACCGGAGTCGGGGCCGCAGTCCACTCGCCAGACCTGAACGGTGGGGCTTCCGACGGAAGTGCAAATGTCGTCGTTCTGGAAGGCGAGCACGACCCAGCCGGGCTCGGCGTTGGCGTCGGCGGCAGAGACGAATTTCTCATTCGGTTCGGCGAGCGGAACCGTAAGCTGATCGTCGGACTTGTTGTAAAGTTGGGCGATGGCGTTGCGATAGTCGGTGTCGAGACTGAGAGCTTCAAGTTCCGACTTGTCGCGCTCGCTCATGATCCCGCGGAAGTAGAGCTTCTGAGCGGACTCGTCATAGCGTATGCGATCGGGCCATTCGAGCGCGCCGCCGATCGAGCCTCCGTAGAGGTGCGGGGGGAGGTTTCTGAAGTCGACGTCGGCCTCCCAGTAGTCGGCAGCAGAGAAGTCCGTCTCGACCTCGTAGGTCGTGTCGATCAGCTTGATGCCGACGCTGTCATGCAGGACATTGATCCGGCCGCACTGGTCGGTCTGGTCGACAACGGTTTCTCCGATCAGGATGGGGCGAGGGCAGGTCGGCTCGTCCGGCCAGATGCACGCCGTCGAGGGCCAGCTTGGGCGATAGACGATCGGGTAGGGCTTGTCGCAGGCGCCCGCTCCGCAGTCGGCGTCGGTCTGGCAGACGTCACCCTCGAACGCACCGCTGTTCTCGTTACAGCGGCCGTTGCCCTGATCGGTCTGGTCGTGCGGGGCATAGGTGCGCCACGGTTGGCATCCGCGGTCGGCGGACCAATTCTCGAACAGCAGGATGGCCGCGGCGGAGGGATTGCCGCTGGCCGCATCCTGCTGCTCGACGGCCCAGATGGTACCGGTGCGATCGACCCAGACGCCGTTGTCGGTGCATATGCCGCCGGTGGCGCAGGGGGTGGCCAGCCGCGGATCGCAGGGTTGGCCGTCGTCAGCGCCGCCGACGCAGACGGAAACGATGGTCGTGAGCGGTCGCGGTGGGTCGCCCGCCATGCACGGGGCGGCCGCGAAGTTGATCGGGTAAAGCGGGTAGACGATCGGCAGTCCCGCGACAACGGGAATACCGGGCTCGGGGGAGCATTCGCAATCGCCGTTGTCGGCGCAGAGCGCACCGGTGTTGACGGCGCCCGCACAGGTCTTGACCGTGCAATCCTCGTGAATCGTGCACGCCTGGCCGGCGTTGACGCAGTCGACGAGATTGCAATCGGCGTCATCGACGCACGGCAGGCCGTGATGCGATCCGCCGGCGCAGGTTCCGCTGAGACATTCGGCGTCCCAGCCGTGCGGACAGTCGGCGACGGTGAAGCAGGGCAGGCCATTGCGCGGACCGCCAACGCAAACGTTCTGGGCGCCGCCGGCGCAGACCGACTGTGTTATGGTACAATCGCAGTCGTTGATATCCGTGCAGGGGGCGCCGGGCGTTGATCCGTTGACGCAGACGCCTTCGACGATCGTGACGGCGCGGCAGCGGCAGTTGACCTCGCTGGGTTCGCAACAATCGCTCTGGGCCGTGCACGGCGTGCCGTCCGGGACGGCGATACTGCCTCCTTGACCGCCCTCGCACTCACCGCCAATGACCTTCGGCTCGTTTGTGCAGTCGCAATCGGATACGGTTTCACATATGCGCCCCTCGGTTGAGCCGTTGACGCAGCGCTTCCGGCCGTCGCAGTACGGGGAACAGTTGGGATCAGCGCCGCAATCGCAACCAGGTGCGAGCAGTTGACAGGCGCAGGCCGGATCGGTGAGGTCACAAGCGCAAGCCGGGTCCTCGCTGCTGCACGCCGCAAAAACATCCTGTTGTTCGCGGCATTCACACGTCTCCGTGTCCTCGAGCGCGTAACTGGTGTAGTCGAAGACATCCGGCGGCTGCTCGGCGATGACCTTGTGCACACCCATGTTCCACAGGCCCGGCTCGCCGCC
Organism: uncultured Phycisphaeraceae bacterium; assembly: GCA_964574815.1. Classification (GTDB taxonomy): domain Bacteria; phylum Planctomycetota; class Phycisphaerae; order UBA1845; family UBA1845; genus CAZNPL01. The sequence goes on along the minus strand of CAZNPL010000003.1, from coordinate 142,804 downwards.
CGGCATCGGCGGCGCTTCCAGGCGGTACTGCACCAGGACGTAGGGATGTCCCGACGGCGCCGACCATGGATCGTCGTCGCGGGCGGCGTACGCTTTCATCCGCCCGCTGCTGGAGAGCACGAGCGCGTGTTCGTCGTTGGGATTCCAACCCGGCTCGGTGTGGGCGATCGTGGGGTCGCTCTGGAACGTGGCGAACGACAGGCCGGGAACGCTCTCGCCGTAGATCGCGGTGTCCGGGGCGACGGGGTAGTCGCCGGCGCCGAGGCGCGAGGCGATGACGATGGGGTCGTCGTTCGGGTCGGCTGGATCCGCGTCGGGCGGCGGCCAGACCGGGTTGTACTCGACCACTTTGTGGGGCCAGTAGACGCCGAGCGGTTGCAGCGCCCTGATCGAAACGTTGTCAACGTAATGGGCGTCGTATGCGCCGCCGGTTCGGGCCCCGAAGCCGAAAAGGGCGTCGAGGTTGGCGGGGGAAAACTGGCCAACCGAGCAGTCGAACGCCAATTCCGCAGAGCCGCCCGCGGGCGTGACGGTGACTGTCAATTGGCCGCCGACGAGTTCGACCACGGCGTGGTGCCACTGGTCGTTATTGAGATCGAAGGTCGGCGTGTATTCCGGAAAGACCTCGACGCCGTCAACAAACACGCTCATGTGGTTGTCGTTCGGGTCCTCGACGTTCGGATAAGTGTCGAAGCCAACGGCAAGCGAAGTCGCACGTGGAGGGAGCGTTTCCGAAAACACGGAGTACTGGCTGAACGAGTCGGTGCCTAGAACAGCGAAGCTCATTCCGTCCGCGCCCGAGCCGCCGCCGATACGAAAGTCGAACGACGCCCGGAAGCCCACAAAAGCGGGCAGCGGGCGCGTAAAGATGAGCGAGCCGATCTGACTGGTCGTCGCCGGAGTGAGGCGCGCCGCGCCGTCAACGAGTTCGGCGGAGCCGTTCAGTTGAAACGCGTCGCCCTCGCCGGAGAACTCGGATCGAATCCTGGTGTTGGCGAACCCCTCCTCGAACCACCAGGCCTCCAGTTGCCCGTGCGCGTCGCCGCTGTTGACCGGGAAGATCTGGCCGGTGTCGTTGTAAATGTTCGGCGCGAACGGCTGGCCGTCGTGCAAGTAGCCGAACGGGTGGTTCGGGGTGTTCAGGTCGTGGTCGAGATCGTCGAGTTGCTGCGCGATGTCCCAGTCGAGCGGGGCGGGCAGCGGGTAGACCTCTGCATCACGGTGCTCGTAGGAGGCGACGACTTCGAACTCGACGTTGGCGCGGTTCGCCGGATCGCAGTTGATGCCGGGGAAATCGAATCGCACAACGCTGTATCCGGGATATTGGGCCGCGAAGTAGCCCTCGACGACTTCGGACAGCGGCGGATCATCAGCGGGGCCGCCGAAGCCCTCCTCGTGCATGACCTCGGCGGTGCAGTACCCGTCCGGCTCACCGACTCGAAGATCGACCAGCGGGGCCGGGGCCGGGTTTGTCGAGTCGATGACGTGCTCCTGAAGGTCGGCGGCGCCGGGCCAGTCGGCCTCGTGTCGGGTCAGGGCATTGTGCCAGCAATTGGAGCCGAACGGCGTGCTGCTGTACCATGCTACCACATTGCCGTTGGGGGCACTTGAGGGCCGGATCGGCCAGATTTCGCTGGTGGCCTCGTCGCGCTGGAATGCGAGCGGGGCGGAATGCGTGCCGTTGCGGACAAACCATGCCCCGCAATCGGTGCCGGCGGGCACGTCGAGCCTCTTGCCGACCTCGGCAGGCTGCCACATAGGTGAGCCGAGGTTGACGATGTCGATCACCTCGAATCCGAGCAGTCTCCCGCCCGGGCCGTCGGTGTACTGGAAGACGAGCATGCCGGGGTCGGTCGAATTGACTTCAACGAGGTGGCTGGGCAAAACCTCAACGTCGGCCGGAGGGCTGCCGGCATTCTCGCTGTATGTCGCGTTGTAGCGGATCGTGAGCGTGAGGTACTCGTCGATGTAGACCGGTACGCCGTTGCCTTGGTCCTGCCAGTCCCGAAAGTAGCGGCCCTCGGCCACCGTGTAGCTGGCATCTTTCGGCGCGGTGGCGGCGCTGGCAGTAGCCACGTAAACCACCGGCTCGCCGACGGGCTGACCGCCGGTGTCCTTCCAGATGATTGTCAGCGGGTTCTGCGGATCGGCAGGCTCGTTAACGAACCACCGACCTTCCCATTGGAAGCAGTTTTCCGGCGTGCCGGACCGGCAATAGACCTTGTCATAGTAAAACGCAGCGGTGGGCGGCGAGACGTCTGCCAGGGGGTACGCTGAAGGATCCGCGTCCCCGTAGGGATCGTTCGGGTCGTTGGGATCGTTGGGATAGCCGGGCGGCAGCAACTCCTCGGCGACTTCAAAGGCCGGATCGCACGGATCGCCAAGCCCGTTGCCGTTGTAGTCAGCCTGAAGTGGGTTGTAGTCATCGGGACAATTGTCGCAGACGTCGCCCACGCCGTCCATGTCGGTGTCGGTCTGTTCAAAGTAACATTCGCCACCGCCGCCGCACGCAAGCGGGTCCGTAGCCAGGCATGTGGTCACGAGTCCGGCGATGCAAATGCCCAGGTCTTGCAAGCAGACCCCATTGCCGGTGGCCGGCGGATCGTCGCATTCTTCGTTGCTGCTGCAGGGCGTGACGTAGCCCGAGATGCAGATGCCCAGGTCCCCACCGTTGGGGACGTCCGGGCAAGTGTCGCAGCCGTCCAGAACGCCGTCGCCATCCCGCTCCTTGACGGAATGAAAGTAAACAGGCCGGCCTTGGTGTCCCCACGAACCCGCGATCACCGTAGTGCCGTCGATCCTGGTCGTCCATCCCCAGAAATCCTGCGCCAGCGGGGCGCTGGCGACCAAATCGGCAATCTCGGTCCAGACGCCGCCGAGCCGCCGGAACACAAACACCGCTCCGTTCCCGAGATCGAGCCCGTCGCTACCATGAGCCCCGATCGCGATTCGATCCCCGCTGACGGAGACCGAGTCTCCGAACCAATCGCCCGCGACGGCCCCGTCCTTGGTCAGGACGGTCTCCGAGGTATAGGAGCGGTACCCGGTCCGGCGGAACACGTACGCCGCACCGGAATCGCACGCGCCATCCGGGGGGGAGCAAGCGTGGTCGGCAAAAATGGCGCCGACGACAAGAGTGTCGCCCCTGAGCGAGACGGCGTTGCCGAAGTTGTTGTGAAACGACCCGTCGAAAGCGGTCAGTCTGTCCACCTGGATGTCAAGCCAGTCAGTCGGGTCGTCTCTGCTGGGCTCGAACACGTAAGCCTCCTCCAGACCGGGCGCCCCGGCCGCCACGGCCGGGTAGTCTTCGATGGAAACGGAATAGCCGAACAAATGGGCGACGCCGTCGGCGGAGATGTAACCCATCCGGCTCCACGAGCTGCCGGATCGCCTGAAGACGTAGACCGAGCCTTTATCGACGCGGCCGGAAACATCGTCATAGGGTGCGCCGACAGCAATCCAGATTCCGCGTATATCGACCGAGAATCCAAAGTTGTCGCCGTCCAGTCCGTAAGCGGGCGTGAGTTTGGCGACCTGCGACCATGTGTCATCGATGAGCTCTGACGTGCCGTTGTCGTTGCGCTGGAAGACGTAGGCCGCACCTCTCCAGTTGGAGATGGCCTGCGCCCCGATGACGGCGTAATCGCCGTCGATGGCCACGGAGTACCCGAACTGATCGGGCGCCGGGTCGCTTGCGGTCAGAGTCTGGGTGTGAATCCACTCATCGTCGCTGTGATCGTCCGGCGTGCCGTTGTTATTGCGGACAAAGACGTGCGTTTTTCCAGGGGCGGTCGGGTTCACCGGCCCCGCGGGTGCCCCGACGACGGCCCAGTCACCGCTGACGCCGACGGCGTAGCCGTACCACAGATCGAGGTCGGGGTAGGCAACGGTCAACTCGTCGATCTCTTCAAGCGTGCATTGCGCGCGAGCCGTCCGGGAAACCGCACACAAGCACGCGATGATCACCAGCGCGGTCACAGCCTTCCAGTCTCGGCTTTGCATGCCCAAGATAAACCGGATTGTACCCGGATGACGCGTGGATCGCATGGCACTTTTTCCTGTGGATGGCGAGTCGCGGGTCGCGGGTCGGCTGGTTACTTTGTTTCCGGATGTCATCGCGTCCTCCTGCACTCTACTGGGCGTTCAAGGTCGGGATGGTCGAGACGCGCTTGAGTTGAAAGCGTCCGCCGACGGTGACGGTGTCCTTGTGAAGCCCCTCGATATTCTCGACGTAGGCGCCGGTCCAGAGACTGTCTCCCCAACCGGGAGGCGGCTGTTCGGGCGGCGGGTCGGTAATGAGCATGAAACTCCGAGTAATCTCATAAACCTCGCCGTCGACGGGGATGCCAAGGCTGTTCAGGCCGTCGTGGTCAGGGTGATAGCGATGCCGAAACGGATTGAGCGGGTGGTCCTGCTCGACGATCGTTTCCCCGGCGAGCAGCGTCTCGAAACCGCCGGACAGCGGCACGTCTCCGTTGAAAGAGAAAGCGGCGGTCGCCGTTCGAAGGGCAAACGGCTGCCCGTCCTGAATGCTTCCGGCGAGCAACTGATCGAACGTCGCCGGCGGGCATTCGGGGGAGACCAGCACGTATCGGCCGGGCGTGTCCGGCACGCCGGAGTTCGGCTGCCACATCATGGTGACCTCGGTGAGCATCTTGTATTCACCGCTGTTGCTCAGGTGAACGATCACGGGGAATACAAATTCGGCGGGCGTAGGACGCAGCGTGTCCGTGTTCGTGTCGGCGCTGCACGAGCCGGCCAGGCAGTCGTCCGATGAGTTGCAGGGTGTGGCCGGATCCGAGGTGCAGAACGGGCGGCAGACGCCGCCTGGGCAGTCGGTAACCGTGTCGCACGTGGTCACGCCCGGGCAGTCGGCATCTTCCTCGCACACGATTTCCGCCCGCTCGATCTCCGGAATACCCATGCAGCGCCGGCGGTCGGGGAAACAGGACTGGCCGTCGTTGTCGCCACCGAAGCAGTGCATCGTTCCGGCGAAGACGGGCTCATCAGCGTCGCCCTCCGTCCAGACGCGAGCTCCGGCGGTAACCCACGCAACCTGGTCGACCGTCACATGACCAAGATACAGCCCCGGCCGAGCCACCCCGGCACCGGCGCCTGCGGGCGCGGGGCCGCCCGCAGCAGCGCTGGCGGCCTGAACGACCTGTGCCGCAACGGGCAGCCGACGAAGAAAGCCGTGCCCGTCGGTTACTTCGAGCAGCCCCTGGTATTCCGATCCTTGGCCGTTGATCCCCACGACAGCGCCTGGCAGCCCGGCGCGGTTCACGCCGAGCTGGACCGTCGTGCGGGCACCGGGGACACCGGAACCGTCGAGTTGCTGTTCATGGGCGGTGAGGGCGTGCCACTCGAGATTGCCCTCCGGCATGCTGCCGGCATGATAGTCGAGCCACGCCAACGGCACGTCACCGGCGAGAGACGGCGGCTGTGGCACTGCAGCAGGCACCGGCGCGGAGGAGGCGTACGTCAACGTGATATGACGAGGCGAGGCCGCCAGATTCTCCAGCGTGATCGCGTGCTCCAACAGGCTCTTGTCAAAGTCAACGCCGCGCAGGGAACCATTGTCGATTGCGATCGGCCCGTCGTATGCAACATCCTGGCCGCTCTTGACCCAGAAGCCGTCACCGGGCGGGATTCGCGTGTTCGCCAGATCCGCGATGCGCCCGAGCGTTCCGTCCGGCAGCACGCTGTAAGCAGTCGCACCGTCATGGGCCGACGATGGGGCGAAGTACGCCGCAAACGTGGGCGCCTCGACGGGATCGTCCGCAACGTGGAACCCCACCAGGTTGAAACCCCTGCGCCATTGCGTTCTCGACGCGTTTGGCCTCCCCGTCACATCCCACGTGATGGGTTCAGCGGCCTTGATGAGATAAATCCGCCCACCGCGAAGCAGCCGCAGCGTGATCGTGACACGGTGTGGGTCGGCCGGTGGAAGCCACACGTACCATCCACTGTGCCGGTCAGGGATGCATGTCGGGTCATCGGGACTGGCGCAGTCCGGCGGCCCCTCGACGAGCGGGTCGTGCTCCCACATCCAGACCGCGCAAATCGGTTTCCCCTGAAACAGAAGATCGGCTTCCGCCGGGGCGGGATCGACATCGAGGTAGACGCTGTTCCAGCCCGCCTGAAGCTCGAAGCTGCGTTCCACCCACTGCGCGTGAGCCGCCGCACCCCCAAGGCCCGCAATCACAATGGCCCAAGCTGAATTGAGGAGTATTCGTTTCATGTTCGATCACCATCTCTCTCGAGGCCGGCCGCTCCTCTCCCAGCTAAGCCACGAAGGACAGGATCTTCGCCTAGAATTCGAAGGGCCGTCGTCGTGCCGGCTGAGCGTGGCTGCGCTTCCATCAGGCCTCCTCTCGCAGTCCGGACAGAACCTCACGCGGAGCGGACGTACCTCCGCCATAGATCAGTTCGAAATACAGCGCCGAGAGCTGCCAAATTGCCTGGGAATTGCCGTCTCGTTGAGGGGCCAAATCGTCGGCAAGGACTGTCAACGGCGTCGGATTCCTCTTGCCTGTCGATGATCAACTCGCCGACGGTGTCCGGCCCGGCGGGGTCTGCGACCCGCGCGTAATCAAGATGTGACAAAATGTCCGCCGGCAAGCGCAGAGACCGCGCAATTGACAAGGGGACGCCGGCCGGGATTCGTCCTTGAGTTGCTCGACCAATTGCCGCGCCACCGTTTCGGCTTCTGCATACTCGCCAAGACCGGCTGCACCGGCGACACCGTGCACCTCGACTCGACGGATAATGTGGAACCAGAACGTGGCGGGGATGTGGCGTTCGGCGGGGGCTGGGCGTCCGTTCAGGGCCTGCTCGGAGATGCCTCCGAGCAGGCCCCTGGTCTCGCCGACCGTGACGGACGAACTCTTTCTCTCGGGGATTAACTGGCCAGATCGAAACGATCGAGGTTCATGACCTTGCACCACGCCGCCACGAAGTCATCGACGAACTTTTTCTTCGCGTCGGCACTGGCATAAACTTCCGCGATGGCTCGAAGTTGCGAGTTGGAGCCAAAGACGAGATCGACGGAACTCGCAGTCCATTTGATCTCACCCGTCTTGCGATCTCGCCCTTCGAAGAAGTGCTCGCATTTCGGGGCCTTTCGCCACACCGTGCTCATGTCCAGCAGGTTGACAAAGAAGTCGTTGGTCAACGTCTCAGGGCGCTCGGTGAAGACGCCGAGTTCAGGATCTCCAACGTTCGTATCCAGGACCCGCATGCCTCCGATGAGAACGGTCATCTCCGGGGCTGTGAGCGTGAGCAGATGAGCTCGATCGACCAGCATCTCTTCCGCTGGCCTGTCGAGCTCCGTACCGACGAAGTTGCGGAACCCGTCCACGGTCGGCTCGAGCACGGCGAATGAATCCACCTCGGTCATCTCCTGGGATGCGTCGGTGCGACCCGGCGAGAACGGGACCTGAACATCGTACCCGGCCCTGCGCGCTGCTTCCTCGACGGCCGCACAACCGCCCAGCACGATTAGATCGGCAAGCGAGACCGTCTTGCCCCCGGCCTGTGAACTGTTGAATTCCCGTTGGATCTTCTCGAGCGTCCGCAGGGCCTTTGCAAGCTTCGCCGGTTGATTAACTTCCCAGTCATTCTGCGGTGCGAGGCGGATGCGTGCGCCGTTCGCGCCACCGCGCTTGTCGGTCCCGCGGAACGTGGACGCCGATGCCCAGGCGGTTGAAACAAGTTCCGATACGGACAGTCCTGAACCGAGGAGTCTGCCTTTCAGGTCAGCAATGTCCTGATCCCCGATCAACTCGTGATCAACCTCGGGAACAGGATCCTGCCAGATCATGACCTCTTCGGGAACATCAGTGCCGAGATAGCGCGAGCGAGGGCCCATGTCGCGGTGCGTCAGCTTGAACCATGCCTTGGCGAAGGCGTCCTTGAACTCCTTCGGGTTCTCGAGGTAATGCCGCGCAATCCGCTCATAGATCGGGTCATGCTTCAGCGCCAGGTCCGCCGTGGTCATCATTGGACGGTGTTTCTTCGACGGGTCGTGCGCGTCAACTACCATATCCTCTTCGGCCACGTCCTTGGCCAGCCATTGATATGCCCCGGCCGGGCTCTTGACCAGTTCCCAGTCGTACTTGAACAGTACTTTGAGATAGCCCATGTCCCACCTGGTCGGGTACGGCTTCCAGGCGCCTTCGATGCCGCTGGTGATCGTGTCGCCGCCTTTCCCGCTCTTGAAGCTGCTCTTCCAACCGAGGTTTTGCTCTTCTATGGGCGCGCCCTCGGGTTCCGGGCCGACAAGTGCTGGATCCCCCGCTCCATGACATTTGCCGAACGTATGCCCGCCCGCGACGAGCGCGACCGTCTCTTCGTCATTCATTGCCATGCGCGCGAAGGTCTCGCGGACGTCGTGTGCCGAAGCGACAGGGTCAGGATTGCCGTTCGGCCCTTCCGGGTTCACGTAAATCAGGCCCATCTGCACGGCGGCGAGGGGGTCATCAAGTTCCCGCTCACCGGAGTAGCGCTTATCGCCAAGCCATTCGCTCTCGGGTCCCCAGTAAATATCCTCTTGTGGTTCCCAGACGTCTTCACGGCCTCCTGCAAATCCGAGCGTCTTGAACCCCATCGACTCGAGAGCGACGTTGCCGGTTAAGACCATCAGGTCCGCCCACGAAATCTTGCTGCCGTATTTCTGCTTGATGGGCCAGAGCAAGCGGCGCGCCTTGTCGAGGTTCGCGTTGTCCGGCCAGCTGTTCAGCGGCGCGAAGCGCTGGGTGCCGTACCCCGCGCCCCCGCGGCCGTCGCCCATGCGGTAGGTTCCTGCGCTGTGCCACGCCATGCGAATAAAGAGCGGTCCGTAGTGTCCGTAATCCGCGGGCCACCAGTCCCGCGAATCGGTCATCAGCGTCTCGAGGTCCTTCTTCACGGCATCCAGGTCGAGCTTCTTGAACTCCTCGGCGTAGTTGAAATCTTCGCCCATAGGATTGCCTTTAGCGGAATTCTGGTGAAGGATCTTCAGGTTAAGTTGATTCGGCCACCAGTCTTCAATCGACATGCCCCCCCCCGCCGTGTGTCTGTAGGGTCCGGCCTGTTGACCCATCACCGGGCACGTGCTGCGGGGCTCAGCATGACTCCCATCTGTAGACTGAGCCAACACGAAGCCGGCATCAATCCCCACCCAGCCCCCGACACATAAGGCCGTAAGCCAGACTGATCGTATTCCTCTGACAAGTCGCTTCCGGCGTCTTCGAACTGCTCCGCCCTTCACGGGGCAAATCGTTGCAATTGTGTTGTTTCTCATGTGATCTCTCCTGGCCCTTGTTTAAACGTTGGTTAACCTGTTGACAGAATTACGTTCCGTGGTTGTTCAGTTCCCCGCCCGCGATGACTTCGCAAGACACACCGGACAGGTCCCCCAAAAAACCACTTCCACCTCATCAATCTGGAAACCCGAGTCGCTGTCGACGATCAAGCATGGGGACTTGTCGGCGGCGCACTCGACGTCGACCGTCTTTCCACAACGGCGACAGATTAAGTGGTGGTGATTGTCACCGACCCGGTCTTCGTAGAGAGCTGGCGATCCGGCCGGCTGGATGCGACGAATGAGTCCCTTCTCGGCCAACAACCCCAGGGCGTCGTATACGGCCTGTCGCGAGATTGCGCCGATATCAGCCCGGACGTGCTCAGCGATGGCGTCCGCCGTGCTGTGAGGCCGAGCGGAAACCGCGCGCAGCGTGGCCAACCGCTGGGCCGTAACTTGAATACCATGTTCACGAAGCAGGGCTGCTGGCTCTTCGAGCATGATTGACTATTACGACAGTTTCTGGCCATTGTCAAGAATTGGGTTGCGCCCATTAACAGTTTAATACAAAGCAAAACAGCCAGACTTTATCTACGACTAACCGGCTGCTCAACCTGGGCGACTGACAGCTTCAAACGACGATTTACATCAGTGCTGATCAAAATATCCCCTGAAGACGACTGAAAGAATTTGTGAGCCGCACCTTCTTTTCTTGCCCTTCGCCACGCGAAGAGATGATTCGTGGGGAGATGCCTGCTGAAGGAAACAGCGAGACCCTTTGTCCTTGCGGTAAGCGTGCATGAAGCGGTTTCAGCGGGCCGGTATTGTCAGCCCCGGACCGAGGGTGGTCTGGAGGACGGCTGAAGAGATCCACGAAGAGCCAAGTGATTCCTGCCCGCCTTGAGGCGAGTCAGCGACGCTTCGAGCGATGGCGCCGGACGCGCAAGAGCCACTCGCGTATCGCCAAACGGCTATGAACGTCGGCGCTGAGGCTCGCCGGTGCGTACGGGCTTTGCAGAACCGCGCGGACGCTCGGCCTTGACTACTACGCGCTGACCCAACCTTCGCACGTTTTGGGATGCGATAGCTCAGGACGAGGCACAGATCTGCGACTTTAGTCCGAGCCTGCCCTCGGACCGTGAGGAGTAATCACCCGCCCAGGTCATTCATCGGCGTCAACTGAGATGCGCCATAAGGGCGCTTCCGCTCCACCCCATATTGCGGCAATCGGCTGGCGGTCTCCGCATCCAAGCCGTCGTTCATCCATGCGTCATTCATGTGCACAGCGTCTTCGCTCATCAGGTTTGGGAAAAGGAGTCCATCGGCGGTGAGTCGGATGCGCCGGCAGGATGCGCAGAACGGATCCGAGACCGGGGAGATGATGCCGTCTACCCTTGGTGTTCTCCGTCAGTGAGTTTATAGCGAGAGGCTGTGATGCCGGGAGCGCGCCCGAGAGGGTCGAGTGCAAAGCCGTCTGACAGAATGCTGCGCATCTCGCGGGCCGACACGAAGACCCGACGGTTGAACTCAGCGGCGGCGCCGATCGGCATGGCTTCCAGAGATCGTATCTCGAATCCCCTTCGTAGCGCCCAACGAGTGCGGCACTGGATCCTCGGTTGCTATGACAGCGCCCCACCAACGACGTGCGGGCTGGAGCCCGGAGGCGCGGCCAGTGTAGCGTCGACGGGGTTTGAGCATGCGACCGCCCCGTCACAAGCGCGGGGTCGGACGGTGGTAGGGCGTCACGGTCGGTGTTGCCGGAATTGATGTAAGCGCATGAGAAACCTCGACTTACGTCGAGGTTATCTCCAGGCCCTTATAGAGGAAACACCACCGTCCTCGAACATAAGTCTCGCGACGAAGAGAGAGAAATTTCGCGTATGCCTCGCTTTGAAGAACCTGACCCATGTGGTTTGATTCGCCCGGGCGAGTTGAAGCGTCGGGGTTGCGAGCCCAGCCCGGAAGGTAACCGCAGGATGGGCCGGCATGGGCGCGCGATACCCGTCCGGTCCGCTTTCCCGTCCGCCCCATCACGTTCCGCGGCGGACACGTGGCACCGGACAGGAGCCGGCGTTTGACTTCGGCATATTCTATGGTATAATGGCCATAGAGCCATGAAAAACAGGCAGAAACACAGCCGGGAGCGATATGTGGCGCGGGCGAGGATCGCCAAGGCGATGGCGCATCCGAGCCGGCTGCTGGTGCTGGAGGCCCTGGAGCAGAAGGAACGGTGCGTCTGCGATCTGACGGAGCTGGTCGGGGCGGACCAGTCGACGGTCTCGAAGCATCTGGCGGTGCTCAAGCAGGCCGGCTTGGTGGAAGATCGCAAGCAAGGGGTCATGGTGTACTACCGCGTCAAGGTTTGCTGCCTGGCGGGATTCTGGGACTGCATCGAGGGCGTGCTGGCGGAGAACCTGAAGACCCAGCAGGCGGCCTTGCGATGAGCGGAGTAACGGCCCCGTGAGCATGAGGGGTTGGCGGCAGGCGCCGCGGTGAGAGAACCATGCACGGAAGCGAGAAACGCGGCAGGCGGGCCTGCGGGCCTGCGGGGCGCGGGACGACCGTTTCTTTTTGGTCATTTATATGGCTAAATGGACATGTCGCCATAAAACTTGCCGGGTTGTCCAGCGTGCGGAGCGAATCGAGGAGGCCTGCCGATGTTTGCTGGGATTTACAACCTTGGTGCCGGCTTGCGGCCGTTGCGATGAACAAGGATAAAGAGCGCCCGCGCCGGGATGGCATCGGCGAAGTGAGGTGGCCGCACGGATGAGAGGATCATTGCAACGAACCGCGTGTATGGCTGGCGTCCTGCTGCTACAGGGCTGCGTACTTATGAATCCCACCGACCCTTATGCGGGTATGCACGCGGGTTCCCGGTACCAGGGTCACCGTGACCGGTCGACGATCCGGGAGCAGCCAACCTTGAGCGGTCCCATCACGTTGGAGCAGGCGATCGCCACGGCGCTCGGATCGAATCCTGGGCTTGCACGTGCGGCCCAGGAGGTCGAAGCCGCGGAGGCGCGACGGGATTACTCAATTGGGGCCATACTGCCGGAATTGGGACTGCGGGGCGGGTACATACATTCACTCGACGACCAGAGGTTGGTTCCAGCGCGTGCGTCTGGCGAGGCGGGAGTGTTCGACGACGATATCTTCGCGACCGACCTCGTTGTCAGCATGCCGTTGTTTGCCGGAGGACGGCTGATCGGCGAGATCAAAGCCCGCGAGTTGCTCGAAGGCGCGGCCCGACATCGGCTTGCCCGGACCGAAAATGAGCTGGTGTTCAACGTCAGCAGCGTGTTCTATCGCATCCTGGCTCAAAGACACGTGATCGCGTCGCTCGAGTTTTCACGGAATGCGATGCGCGAACATCTGCGACGCGTGAACGAGCTCATTGAGGTTCAGAAGGCGGCACCGGTTGACCGTCTGCGGATTGAAGTGCGTCTCGCCGATATCGAGCAGCAACTTGCGAAGCAGCGGAGCCTCCTGGTGATCCAGGAGCGAACGCTGACGAGTCTCATCGGGATCGCCGGCTCCAGCCAGCCGGTGACGCCTGCGGGCGAGCTACGCCAGCTCGATGCCGAGCCCCCAGAGGTGGGTGAATCCCTCGCGCGCGCCTTTGAGCAACGGTCGGACTACCAGGCTGCCCGCGCCGCGCTGGAAGCGCAGGCCAAGCGCGTGGACGTGGCGCGTGGCGCGCGGTGGCCGACCGTGACGCTGCACGGGGCGTACGGATACCGCTGGGCGGCCAGTCCAACTTTCCAGGCCACCGGTGGAAGCCAGGAGCAGGGCGCGTCCGATTCCACAAACTCTTCGACCGACGGGGATCGAGAAGAAGACGTTGCGAGCGTGCTACTGCTGGTCGACGTTCCGCTATTTACTGGGGGGCGCATCACTGCCCAGATTCGTGAGCAACGTGCCCTGCTGGCGGCCGCGCGAAGTAACCTGTTGGAGCTGGAGCTTCAGATCGAACTGGATGTCGAGACAGCAAATCAGAACATCCAGTCGGCAAGGGAGCGCGTGCTCGCCACTCAAGCGGCGATCTCCCAGGGCGAAGAGAGCCTGCGGATTGAGCGTGAGAAATATGCGCTCGCAAAAGGCTCAATCACGGACGTATTGGATGCGCAGACGGCGATGCTCAACGCACAGACGACGTATTTCAACGCGTTGGCTGATCACGACGTGGCGCTGCAAGAGTTGAAGCTGGCGACGGGTGAGCAATGAAAAACGCGTGGTGGCATGCAACGACGGCTCGCGGAGGTCTTCTTCTGGTGCTTTGGGCGGCCGGGGTAGTGTGGTCTGCAAACCTCGGTGGCTGTGGCGGCACGCAGGACGGAACGGGGGTTGGAGGCAAGAAGAAGATCCCCACAGTCGCCGTTGAAACAGCACAACACGAACGGATATCCCGTGAGCTTGACCTGACCGGCGAAACGGTGGCGGTCGAGTCAGTTGTCATTGCCGCCACGGTCGAGGGTCCGATCAGCTACTGTCCCTGGCGCGAAGGCGACCGCGTGGAGTCGACGGCCGAGAGCCCCACGAAGCTCATCGAGATCAGCCGAGAGGTCTATCGCGCCGAGGTCAAGGCGGCCGAGGCCGCATTGGAAGTAGCCACGGCCAAGCTGGAAGACCTGAAAGCGGGGACGCGCCCGGAGGAAATCCTGAAGGCTACGGAGACCGTCCGCCAGCTCGAAGAGAGCGCCAACTTCGCCAAGAGCGATCTCGAACGCATCACGCAGCTCGTGGAAAGCGGCTCGCTACCCGGTGAGGCGCTGGACAAGGCACGCGTGGAGTACGTCGCGGAACAGGCCAAGCTTTCCGCCGCCAGGCGTAACCTGGAAATGCTCGAGGAGGGTTACACGCGCACGGCGATTGCTGTGCAAGAGGCGGTGGTCAAAGAGGCCGATGCCAAGCTGGATCTGGCACGGGCCCGTTTCGGCGAGTGTGTGATCCTGGCTCCCTTCTCCGGCACGATCACGCGCGTGCATGTACGGGCCGGTGATATGGCCGCGCCGAGAGCGCCGTTGCTGGAAATGGCCGACCTGTCATCGCTCGTAATCCGCGTGGCTGTGCCGGAGGCGCATGTGCCCGCAGTGCAGGAGGGGACCGCGGCCGCCGTCGTTCTGGATGCGCTGCCGGGCAAGAGCTTCACGGGAAAGGTAACGCGCGTCTACCCCGAGCTGGATCGCAGGATGCGGACGCGGACCGTTGAACTGGTCTTGGACCAGCCGGTGGCGCTGATGCCGGGCATGTTCGCGCGCGTCAGGCTGGAGCTGGAGTTTGTAGACGGTGCCGTGACTGTACCGCTCCAGGCAGTCAGCGTGACGCCGACTGGCGCCCAAGCAGTGTTTGTCGTCGTTGACGGCAAGGCCATCCAGAGAAAGGTTCGAACCGGTATCGAACAGATTGGTCGGGTGCAAGTGCTGACCGGTCTGGAGGTAGGAGAGAAGGTCGTCATCGCCGGGCAGGAGAAGCTCAAGGACGGCATCGAAGTGCGCGTAGCGGGGCCCGGCAAGCCGGCTGGCAAACCTGAAGCAGGTACAAGCACACCGGCGGGGAGGGAAGGCGCTACGCCATGAAGCTGACGCACTATGCCGTTCATCGACGTCTGGCCACCAGCGCGATTGTCGTGGCCTTGGTGGTGCTTGGGCTCTACGGCCTATGGCGTCTGCCAGTGGACTTCCTGCCGAACATCACCTACCCCATGATCAAGGTACACATCTGGTGGCGCGGCGCCACGCCGGAGGAGATCGATAAGAACATCGCCGATCCGATCGAGCGCCAGATGGCCACGGTGGACGACCTGGACTACCTCGAGTCGTCGTCCATCGAGGGCATGTACACGCTACAGGCCAACTTCAAGTACGGCGTGAACGTGGATGTGGCGTATCAGGACGCGCTGGCTGCCATGGCCCGCGTGGCACGCGAGCTGCCCAAGGACATGGATCCGCCGGTGATGATCAAGGCGGACCCCTCACAGCTTCCCGTCGTGCAGTTGACCATCAGCAGCGAGCAATGGGACCTGACGAAACTGCGCACCTGGGTGGATGAATGGCTCCAGGACCAACTGCTGGCCGTCCCGGGCGTGGCAGGCACAGAGATCGTCGGCGGCCTCAAGCGGGAAATCCGCGTGCATCTCGATCCGGACGCCCTGGAGAAGTACGGCCTGTCGCTGCCGGGCGTTCTGCAACGATTGCGAGCCGAGAACATCGAGCAGTTCGGCGGGCGCGTGACCGTGGGGCCCAAGGAGATCATCGCCCGTGCGATGGGCGAATACAAATCGCTTGATGAGATCCGAGATGTCCTGCTCGTTCGTGAAGACCAGAAGAAGGTCTATTTGCGTGATGTGGCCGAGGTGCTCGATTCGCACGAAGAGGCGCGGGTCATCACGCGGTTGGACGGCAACCCCTGCGTAAAGCTGAGCGTGCTCAAGCAGGCCAATGCCAATACCGTCGAAGTGGCCAAAGCCGTCAACGGCCGGATCGCCGAACTCGGCCCCGCCATGCCGGAAGGCGTGAGCCTGGGCATGGTCGAGAACCAGGCGGATTATGTTGAGGCCGCGCTGAACGGCGTGCGCAATGCGGCGGTCGAAGCAGCGATCTTGGTCATTCTCATCGTCTGGTTGTTCCTCGGTTCGTGGCGACAGGTGCTGGTCATCATGCTGGCTTTGCCGCTGACGCTCGTTCTGAACTTCGGCCTGATGAAAGTGGCGGGTTTCTCACTCAACATCTTTTCGCTGGGCGGACTGGTGATTGCGATCGGCGTTCTGGTGGACAACTCGATTGTCGTCATTGAGACCATCACGCGCCGCCGACACGACCGCCCGGACGCCCCAACCGACGCGGTGGTCGTCGATGCCACGGCAGAAATCGGCCCGGCCATCGTAGCCGCCACGCTATCGTTCCTGGCGCTGTTCGTGCCGTTTTTGCTGGTGCCTGGCCTGGTCAGTCTGCTGTTTCGCGAGTTGATCCTGGTTATCGCGGGCATCGTCATCATTAGCCTGGCCATGGCGGTTACTGTGACGCCGATGATCACGGCCCTCGTGTTAGGCCGGGCGACAGGAAGCCGCAAAGTCGCCCGCTTCGAGCGCTTTTTCGAGCGGGTAACCGAGGCTTACGGCTGGACACTGGAGAAGGCGATCCGCGGACGCTGGATCGCGATACCCGCGTTCGTGGGGATACTCGTGTTGGCCGTTCTCCTGATGGGCCGGTTGGGCACCGAGTTTCTGCCCCAGATGGACGATGGCCGGATCATGGTCAAGGTGAAGTTGCCGACCGGCGCGTCCCTGGCGGAGACGGACGCCGTCCTGGCCCAACTCGAGCAACGCATCGGAGAGGACGAGCGGATTGAGAGCCTGTTCACGCTGTCGGGCGGCAAGGTGTGGGGGTTGTACACCTACGAGATCGCCAACGAAGGTGAGCTGAATATCCAGCTCGTCCCGCGTCACCAGCGCGACGTGAGCACGCGGGCCTACATCGACTATCTGCGTCCGATCGTGGCCAAAGTCCCGGTCCCCGGCGGGATGGCCATGGTCATGCAGATGAAGGTCAAGGGCATCCGCAAGCTGGGCGACGCCGACATCGAAGTGAAGATCAAGGGGCGGGATATCCCCACCCTTTACAGTCTCGCTCGCCAGACCGCCGGCTCGATGAACGAGCTCGCGCACTTTACGAACGTCTATGTCTCGATGGACATGACCAAACCCGAATATCAGGTGGTTGTAGACCGACAGCGGGCCGCGGAGCTGGGCGTCTCCATCGCGGATATCGCGGATACCATGCGTTCGTTGATCACCGGCGCGGTCGCGACGCGCTTTCGCGATCACGACGAGTATTACAACATCCGCGTCATGATCCCCGAGAGCAGGATCGTCAGTCGGCTCGAAGTGGAGAACCTCCCGCTCAACTGCGCCCAGGGCGGCTACCTGCGCCTCAAGGACGTAGCCGAGGTCAGCGAGGCGGTCGGCCCCGTCGAGATCGTGCGCGAAGACCAGGTCAAGGAGGTCATCGTGCGCGGCGACGCCGCCGGTGTCAGCGTCGGGCAGGCGCTGGCGGAACTCCAGGCGTCCCTGGCGGGCAAAGAGCGCCCCGTCGGGTACGACTTCAGCTTCGGCGGGCAGGCGCAGATGATGGCCGAGATGCAGCAGACGGTGCTTGCGATCCTGGTCTTCGCAATCTTTTTTTCGTTCATCGTCTTGGCCGTGCAGTTCGACAGCCTCAAGCTGCCCGCGCTCATCCTGGGCAGCGTGCCGTTCTGCCTGACCGGGCTGGTCTTCATCATGCTCGCCACCGACCTGCCGCTCGGGGCGACGGTCATCATCGGCGTCCTGGTGGTTGTGGCCGCCACGGTCA
The DNA here is from genome assembly GCA_964574815.1 of uncultured Phycisphaeraceae bacterium. GTDB lineage: Bacteria > Planctomycetota > Phycisphaerae > UBA1845 > UBA1845 > CAZNPL01. The sequence goes on along the minus strand of CAZNPL010000003.1, from coordinate 125,173 downwards.
ACGACGGCGTGTTGCTCCTGACCTTCGCCAACGCGCTGCGGGCCGGCGAGGGAACGACCCCGCGGAACGCCGTCGTGCAGGCGGCGAAGATCCGCCTGCGCCCGCGCGTCATGACCACCGTCGCCATCCTGGTTGGCTTTATTCCGCTCGCGCTGGCCATCGAGGAGGGCGGCGACATGCTCCAGCCCATGGCCGCCGCCGCGATAGGCGGCCTGCTTATGGAGATGGCCGTCGCCCTGTTCCTGATGCCGTGCCTGTACGTGGTCTTTACGCGGCGCGCTCCTTCCGCCGTCGCTGTGGGCCTGATCCAAGGGTCAATGCAGCACGGTGTCGGGACAGCGACCGCGCCAGATGGAGGTGTTCTATGAGTTCCTGCTGTCGATCCGTGGACGGGGAGGTGCTGGTATTTGCGTGCGCCGGGGCGGCGTACTGCGTGCAGCTCACCAATCGAGCGGCCTTGGACCTGACCAAGGAGGGCGTGGCGCAGATGTTCTGCTTGAGCGCCATAGCCGCGGGGAAGGAGGACAAGCTCGTCCGAACGCGGGGTGCGGGCATGCGCATCGCGCTGGATGGTTGCGAAGACCATTGCGCCCGCCGCGTCCTGGAAACGGCGGGAGTTCGCCCTCGCATTCTGTCCCGCGTCGGCGGCGCTGTTCTTCGGCAGCCTGGTGCCGATTTCGATCAAGTTTGAGTCTCGCTTCTTGCTCCCATTGGCCTCTGGGTTGGGAACGGCGCTGCCGGTTCTCTTGTTCGCGCTGGCCATCGCTGCCGGGGCGGGAGTCGTGGCCCGAGCGTTCCAACAGGTGGCCACCTTCGAACGCTGGGCGCGGACAGCGACAGGGTTCATCTTCATCGCCGTAGGTGTTTACTTCTCGCTCGTGTTCGTTTTCAGAATCCTGTGAAGGCCGCTGGCGATTCGCCGCCGCCGCGGACTTCGGTCCAACTTCCGCGGATTATCATTTTTCCTTTATTTTTCGTGCCATAACAGGATCGTGAGCACAGAAGTTTGGTAGGTTGGTGACGGTTGGCACGGAAAATGCTAGGAGATCACCGAAGGCTATTTCGTTTCTTGACGAAGTGACGAAGTTGTCGTATACTTCGTTGGATGACGAAGTGAATGGAGCCAACCATGCGGGAATTCCTGACGATCACAAAGGCGCTCAGCGACGAGACGCGGGTGCGGGCGCTGCTTGCCCTGCGAGACGGCGAACTGTGCCTCTGTCAGGTCGTCGAGTTGCTCGGGCTGGCGCCTTCCACGGTTTCCAAGCATCTCGACCTGCTGCTGACGGCGGGGCTGGTCGAGCGCCGGAAGGAAGGCCGCTGGCACTATTTCCGCCTGGCGGGAAAGGATACTCCGCCCGTCGCCAAGCGGGCGCTGCGCTGGGTTCTGGAGTCGTTGGACGGCGAGCCGCGCGTGGTCTCGGACGATCAGAGCCTGGCACAGATTCGCAAGCAGGACCCCAAGGAGTTATGCGCATGTTATCGATGCTAGTCCGCCGCCGGCTGCGTCGGTCGACAGGTGCGAACGTGGAAGTGAACGAGGACACCACGGGGATAAAGCAACGGGTGTATGAGCCCGCGGGCAACCCTGAACAGGAAGGAAACTTACGATGACCAGTATTGAAGTTTTCGATCCGCCCATGTGCTGTACGACCGGCGTGTGTGGTCCCGAGCCGGATCCGCGGCTGGCCCGCTTCACCGCCGATCTCAAGTGGATTGAAGACCGCGGAGTGAAGGTCCGACGTTTCAACCTGGCGCAAGAGCCCGCCGCTTTCGCTCAAAACCCGCAAGTCAAGCGAGTGTTGGACGAGAACGATGGAGATGGTCTGCCCGTGGTCGTCATCGACGGCAGCGTGGTCAGTCACGGTGAATACCCATCTCGTGAGCGTTTGTCAGAACTGGCCGGTTTGAATGGGAGAGACTCGACTGCAACCGATCAGCAGGCTGCGCGGGTCGAGCAGGCACCGATCTACGATGAGCGCGTTGCCGAGCTGATCGCACTGGGCGCGGCAGTCGCCGCTCATTGCGAGCCGTGCTTTCGGTATCACCACCGGAGGGCGGTCGAACTCGGCATCGCCAGCGAGGACATGATTCAGGCCGTCAACGTGGCCCTGCGGGTATCGGAGCAGGCGACCAACAACGTGATCCGACTTGCACAGAAGCACCTGATGCCGGAGGCCGCTCCGCAAGGCGGCTGTTGTGGCGACAGCGGCGGTTGCTGCTGAGGCGCGAGTGGCGAATGGGAACGGATGGACGACGACTTGGAAAGGAATGGTTGCGATGACCTGGTATGATCAGTCTACGCGATACTTGTTTTTCACCGGCAAGGGCGGGGTGGGCAAGACGTCCCTGGCTTGTGCAACGGCGGTGCAGCTGGCCGACGAGGGCAAGCGCGTGCTCCTGGTGAGCACCGACCCCGCGTCCAATCTCGCGCATGTCTTCGAGATTGACATCGGTGAACATGCGCCCACGCCGATCCCGGCCGTGCCCAATCTCTGGGCTTTGAACATCGACCCGGAGTCCGCTGCGCAGAGCTATCGTGACCGTATCGTTGGACCGGTGCGCGGCGCACTGCCGGAGAAGGCCGTCCGCAGCATGGAGGAACAGCTTTCCGGGGCATGCACGACGGAGATTGCGGCGTTCGATGAGTTCACCGCGCTGTTGGCGGATGAACGGAAGACCGCCGGATTCGACCACGTTATTTTCGACACCGCGCCGACCGGCCATACGCTGCGTCTGCTGAGGCTGCCAAGCGCCTGGTCGAGCTTCCTGGATAGCAACCAGAATGGCGCATCCTGTCTCGGCCCCCTGGCGGGCTTGGAAAAGCAGCGGCAGCAGTACAAAGCCGCGGTCGATGCGCTGGCCGAACCCTCGCGTACGACGTTGATCCTGGTCGGTCGCCCACAGACGGCGGCATTGAACGAGGCGGCGCGCACCAGCGCGGAACTGGCGGCGCTGGGCGTCAAGAATCAACGGTTGATCATCAACGGCCTGATGCCGCAAGTCTCAAGCGATGATCCGCTCGCTTACGCCATGCAGCAACGCGATCGACAGGCAATGGAATCTTTGCCGGAGCGGCTCAACGACTTACAGACCGACCGTGTGTTTCTGCAACCGGGAAACCTCGTCGGAGTTGCGGCGCTGCGCCGGTTGTTGCAGCCGACGGGTTTCGCGGTAGACGCATCTGAACCACAGACGCCACTGCCGTCGACCGATGTTCCGTCGCTTGGCCAGCTCGTGGACGAGATCGAGGCGGACGGGCATGGGCTGGTGATGGTCATGGGCAAGGGCGGCGTCGGCAAGACGACCATCGCCGCGGCCGTGGCGGTAGAATTGGCGTCGCGCGGACATGATGTGCATCTGACCACCACCGACCCCGCGGCACACGTGGCCTCGACCATCGAATCGCGGGTTGATCGCCTGGAGATCAGCCGGATTGACCCGCAAGCTGAGACCGATCGCTATCGCCGGCATGTGCTTGCGACGAAGGGGGCCGACCTCGACGAACAAGGCCGGGCACTCCTGGAAGAAGACCTGCGCTCGCCCTGCACCGAAGAAATCGCCGTGTTCCAGGCATTCTCGAAGATCATCCGCGAAGCGCAACAGAAGTTCGTTGTCATGGATACGGCGCCGACCGGCCATACGCTGTTGTTGTTAGATGCGACCGGCTCGTATCACCGCGACATCGTGCGACACCTCAAAGCGGGGACCAGGATCGTCACGCCTTTGATGCGGCTTCAAGATCCGAAGCAGACCAAGATTCTGATCGTCACGCTGCCGGAGACGACACCCGTGCTGGAGGCCGCAGCCCTCCAGGAAGACCTGCGTCGGGCAAAGATTGAACCATGGGCCTGGATCATTAATGCGTCGTTGGCCGCGGCCGGACCAAGCGATCCGCTGTTGGTGGCGCGGGCCAGATCCGAGCAGTTGCAGATTCAGAAGGTACGAGACGGGCATGCGAAGCGTTTGGCCCTCTCGCCCTGGCTGATCGAGGAACCAATCGGTCCCGATCGGCTGCGCGAGTTGACCCAACCAGCGGTCGAGACGGTCGCGAACGTCTGATCGCCAAACCTGAAAGGAAACTGTCATGAAAAGGCGCGTTACCGAAAAACACCTATCGGTGAACTGCTACTTCTGCGACGAGTGCTTCGAGTTGTTCGAGTCCCATGCCTCCATGGCCAGGTCGGCAGCGTATGGAAAGGACCATCGGATACGATGTCCGAACTGCGCCTCGGAGAGCGCTCGGCCCGTGGTAGCAGATCCGCGTGGGTCGAGAGAGTTGTGTGGCCAACGCGAGACGAGCGGTTGAAGGGCACAGCAATCGTGCAAGAGATTGCCGGAAATCGTCGCGTAGGGGACGCTCGCGGGAGTCGTAATATGGCCGAGAAAACGGATCGAGTCACACCGAGCATGCAGGCGCTGAAGGAACGGTACGGCTTCGATACTGTCCGTGCCCGATCAGACCTTGTGCGATTGGTCGGGGACATTCCCGGGTCACACGTGTTGGACGTCGGGACAGGCTCGGGGTGGATGGCGATGATCCTGGCCGAGCGCGGTTTCAATGTCGTGACCGTGGATATCGACCGAGGTGTGCTTGATCGCGCTCGGCAGCGATTGAAGGCCGTTGGTTCGGATGTTGCCGCCCGCGTTGATTTCATCCATGCCGACGCGCTGCGGTTGCCGCTCGCTGCCGCGACGTTCGACGCCGTATTCTCGTTCGACTCGATACATCACATGCCGGACTGTCGCGCGGCTCTCGAGGAGATGGTGCGCGTGTGCCGACCGTCGGGGGTACTCGCGATCGCTGACCTCAATTCCCGCGGCCTGTTGGCGGTACGAGCCGAGAACGCCGAACGCGGCGAGTCTCATTACGAAAACCCATGCCGCGTCGACGCAATTGCAGCCATTCTCGATGGGCTGCAACTTGAGTTCCGGCAATACGATTCCGGATTTGTAAGTAATTTCGTGGTCAGAGTCCCTCCGTTGAAGCGGGATGACCGCGAAGTAACAGCGACGCGCCCCGACCGGCAGGCGGAGGTCGAGATACACAATATCGCGGAGACACAAATGCCGGACAGCTACGATATGACCATCGAAGTGTTTACGCCGCCCATGTGTTGCGTTAGCGGGATGTGCGGTCCCGATTTGTACGAGGAACTCATGCGTTTTAACCAAGCCCTCACCCACCTAGAGCGCCGGGTTGGAAACGTCATCGCTGTCCATCGCGTCGTGCCCAACAAGGAGCCCCACAAATTCATGGAGAACAAGACCGTTGTGAGCGCCATGAAAGAGGGCCGAGGATCGAGCGAACTGCCTATTACGATAATCAATGGTCAGATCATTAAACAGGGTAGCTACCCATCGCTGAGGGAGCTGACCGAAGCCTGCGAAAGGACGTCTTGAAAGGAATCGCGTCGAGGAGCGAACCATGAAGGCGACTGACGAAGATCGAGAGCACCGAGTGAAGAACTTCAAGACAGTGGCGATTCATAGTACGCACTCGGAGATTGCCAACGTACGCTCGGAGATAACGGCTGAGGCGGTGCGCAGACAATGCTCGGAGTCCGAGGTCTTTGCTCTTACGCTCGGCCTTTCGGAGGCCCTCGCCAACGCATATTTACATGGCAACCACCGCGTGCCCGACAAATGGATCGTTGTCAAGTACCATATCGCCGATGACGAGGCGGAAATCCGCGTGATCGATGAAGGGGAGGGATTCGATCCCTCGCTGGTTGCTGATCCGACCGACGCGCGACACCTCGAACTCGCCCATGGACGGGGGCTGCTCCTGATGCAGTCTCTTCTAGACAGAATCAGCTTCTGCCGAAAGGGCAGGTGCGTCCGACTGATCAAACGTCGGCAACGCTGAATCGACTGAAAGGATGCTCAAAATATGGAACCAGGAATCACCAGGAAACTGTCCCTGCTCGACCGCTACCTGACGGTCTGGATCTTCGCGGCCATGGCTGTTGGCGTGGCGATCGGCTATTTCTTCCAGTCGGGCGTTGAACGCTTCAACCACGCGCTGACCGTGGGTGAGCATACGAACCTGCTCATCGCCGTCGGGCTGATCCTGATGATGTACCCGCCGCTGGCGAAGGTGAAGTACGAGCTGATGCCCAAGGTCTTCGCGGACGTGAAGGTGGTGGGCCTGTCGCTGATGCAGAATTGGATCGTCGGGCCGGTGCTAATGTTCGTGCTGGCGATCGTCTTCTTCGGGTTTATCGCCCCGGCGTTGTTCGGCCCGGACGAACGCTGGGGTTTGTACATGACCGGCCTGATTATGGTCGGCATCGCTCGTTGCATCGCGATGGTGCTGGTGTGGAATCAGCTTGCCCGGGGCAGCAGCGAATACGCCGCCGGGCTGGTGGCGCTCAACAGCATTTTCCAGATCGTCACGTTTGGCTTCTATGCATGGATCTTCGTGACCGTGTTGCCCCCGCTATTCGGGTTAACGGGATCCGTGGTCGAGGTGAGTATCGGCGAGATTTTCGTCAGCGTGATGATCTACCTGGGCATCCCCTTCGCCGCGGGGATTCTCAGCCGCGTGATTCTCGTGCCGCTCAAGGGCAGTGACTGGTACGACCGCGTATTTGTGCCGAAGATTTCCCCGATCACGCTCTCGGCGCTGCTGTTCACGATCGTCGTGATGTTCTCCACGCAGGGCGAGCGGATCATCGCGCAACCGCTGGACGTGCTTTGGATCGCAATCCCGTTGAGTGCTTATTTCGCCATCATGTTCCTGGTCAGCTTCTTCATGGCCTGGAAGATCGGCGTGGATTATGCCCGCGCCGCGACGCTGGCGTTCACCGCATCGGGCAACAACTTCGAACTGGCGATTGCCGTCGCGATCGCGGTTTTCGGTATCGGCTCTCCGGTCGCCTTCGCCACCGTCGTCGGCCCGCTGGTCGAGGTGCCGGTCCTGATCGGCCTGGTGCATGTAAGTTTGTTCTTCCTCCGCAAGTTTTATGGAGGCAAAGTCCATCCAGACGGCGATGTATCCGCCACAGTCGTCGCTGTCGCCGTCGCTGAACAGGAATCCTGCGATACCACGCGGCAACTGGTTTCGGGCGCCGAGCACCGTCGCTAATGCCGCTTAGACAAGGAGAATCGCCATGTTCAAAACCGCCATCGTCGCCTCCGACCTGTCCCCCGCGTCCGATCGAATCATCAGTTGTCTGCACGGTCTGAAACCGATGGGAACAGAGCGGGTCATCCTCACCCATGCCTTGGGTATCCGCCACCTTGAAGAGATGAAGCACCTACTCGCGCCGTCGGTCGAACCCAAGCTCTGCCAACAGAAACAGACGCTCGAGAATCAAGGATTCTCCGTCGAAATCGTCATCGCCCCGGGCATTCCGTCCTGGGAGATTCAGCGAGTGGCCAAAGAGAAACAGGCCTCCATGATTGTCATCGGTTCGCACGGCGCGACATTGGCCCGCGAGGTGCTGCTGGGCAGCGTGGCCCAGGAAGTGGCCCATCATGCAGAGGTGCCTGTGTTTATCGCGCAACTTCGGATCGCCGAAGAGGCCGAGCACCGCTGCGAAATGATCTGCACCGACTTCCACGATCACATGTTGTTTCCTACCGACTTTTCCGATACCGCCGAACACGCATTCCTCTACGTCGAAGATATCGTTCGCAGCGGCGGTCGGCGCGTAACGCTCCTGCATGTTCAGGACAAGAGCCGCATCTACGGCGACCTCAAGGACAAACTCGATGGGTTCAACCGTATCGACCGCGAACGGCTGGAACGCATGGAGGATCGTCTGAAGAAACTGGGCGCAGCGGCGGTGAGCATTGAGCTGCCGTACGGCCTGCCGAAGCAGCAGATCGTCCAACGCGCCGAGCAGGGCGATTACTCGCTGATTGTCATGGGCACCCAAGGCCGCGGCTATTTTGGCGAGTTGTTCATGGGCAGCGTCGCTCTCCATGTCGCCCGCCGCACGATCGTGCCCACTTTGCTGGTCCCGCCGAAATGTTCGTGATGCCCAGCCCGCGTGGCCGTTTTGCAAACGAAACTGCGGATGGTTTGAAGAGGTGTCTGAGAGGGACGTGGCAACACCCATCCGAGAATACCGGCGGGCTACGACGGTTAATTAGGGCGGTACGCCGGGGCGTTTCGCCCAGCATGGGGGCCGCGAGAGGCGTTACCGCAGCGTTACGCTGAGTGCTGAAATCAGGGTTGACAGGGGCAGGGTTGTGCCGCTATTATATTTGTTAATGCGTATATACGCATAAACGGTACCGGAGTTTATTCATGCAGAACATTGCCCGACTCTTTGGCTCGCTGGCTGACGAGACCCGCCTCCGCATCTTGAACCTGCTTGCGCGGGGGGAGTTGTGCGTGTGCGATCTCACCACGGTGCTCGACATCGGGCAGTCCAAAGCCTCGCGGCACCTGGCGCACTTGCGAAACGTCGGACTCGTCGAAGACCGCCGCAACGGCGTGTGGATGTACTACTCCCTGGCGAAGCCGAACGGGCCCACGCACCGGCGCGTTGTGGAATGGCTGGCGGAAACGGTGGCGGATTTTCCGCAGACGGCTGCGGATCTGAAAGCTCTTCAAACGCTCCAAGGGCGCAACCGGCGCTGCGGCGAGTGTGTTTCGGGCAATGGGCATCGAAAGTCACCGGCTGCCAAGGCGGGGCGAAACGGAACGGCGACGCGGACCGGGAAGGGGCGCGGTTTCGCGCGGGCGACTTCGCAAGGGAAAACACGCCGCGAAATTGAGGGGCAACCAGCACACGACAAACGGATGTGATCCGCGCGGGGCGCGGTATTCGAGAAGATGTTCCGGTCGGCGCGGCTTACGCCACGACGGGTGCGCAGCGACTGGAGGAAGAACGCGGAATGTACGTGGCATGGAGAACCAGTGATGACTCGTAAGTGGGTCCCAGAAGCGATGGTAGCAATGGTTTCGGTGCTTTTCTCCGGGAACATTGCGTTGGGTCAGAGTGATTCACCCGCCAGCGCAATCAACGACGGTGCGCCCGTCGAGAACAGCGTCATTCCGGGTGCGGGCAACGCGGGCGATAGCATGAGTGAATCCGCCGCCTCAATCATGGACCGGGCGGCAATGGCCGGCAAGTACACTTTCCTGTTCTTCTATCGAGCCGATGACGAGCCCACACGGGCTGCACACATGGCGTTCGACGCAGGGATGAAAGCCCTAGAAGATCGAGCGGACTCCGCAGACGTGAACGTCACGGACGTCCGGGAGCGGACGCTGGTGGCGAAATACGGATTGTCTCGTGCGCCGATGCCGCTTGTGCTTGCCATGGGACCCAGCGGCGCCGTCACTCGGAGTTTCACCACGAACTTCGATGAGCAGCAACTCCGCGCCGCGTTCGTCAGCCCGGGCGCCGAAAAGAGCCTGAAAGCGCTTCAGGATCGCAAGTATGTCCTATTATGTGTTCAAAACGCAGAAACTGAGTTCAATGACCAGGCGTTGCAGGGGGTACGTGAGTTTGTGGCGGATCCGCGGTACGCCCGATCCGTCGAAGTCGTCACGGTTGATCCGAGTGATGCGAATGAGGTGGATTTCCTGACGATGTTTGGGCTCGGTGAGAGCCACCCGGAGGCGGTCACGGTTTTGCTGGCGCCGCCTGGAAAGGTCATGGGCACGTTCGTAGGAGCGACCGACAAGAACACAATCGTGGCGGCGGCAACGCCACCCAAGGGCGGCGGCTGCTGCGGCGGCGGCACGAGCACGTGCGGGGGCAACAAGCCGGCGAATTCGCAACCTCAGACCCCATCAGGCGTCGCGGTAAAGAAGCCGTAAACTGAAAGGGACCCGTATGCACCTGCGAAAACTCGTATGGCGGGAGATGTTCGAGCGCAAGAACCAATTGGCTACAAGCTTTCTGGCCATACTGCTCGGCATCACCGTTGTCGTATCCATCAAGAACATTACGTTTTATTCCGAGAAGGCGGTTGCCCGGCAGCTAGACGGACTCGGCGCCAATGTGCTGGTCCTTCCCAAGTCGGTCACGATTCAGGACTATTACAGCGCCGACATGCAAAGCGACGAATTCCCCGAGGAATACGTTCTGCGCCTGGCGATGTCCGACCTGGAGGGGCTGGACAACCTCTCGCCCAAGCTGTCGGTGCCCGTGATGCTGCGCGATCGCTCGTTCACGCTAACCGGCATCCTCCCCAAGAGCGAGTTCCAGGCCAAGGCCATGTGGGCCGGTGCGGGTATTTTTGCCCACCCGGCGGAAGGCTGCGGGACCATACCCGATCTTCCGGGCGCGACGCACCCCGAAGCCAAAGAAACGCTCGTTCGGCAGCGAGTCGTCGATGATTTGAGTGACAAAGAAGTGCTCATCGGCGCCGATGTCGCGTCGATTGTCGGCGTGAAAGAGGGAGACGCGCTGGATGTGCTCGGCCGAACGTTCGAGATTACAGCCGTCCTGCCCGAGACCGGCACGGTTGATGATTCGCGTATCTTCGCGCACCTGCACACGGTTCAGGAGCTAGCGGGCAAGGGTCCGGTGATCAATGCGATCGAAATTGTCGGCTGCTGCAAGGCAATCGCCGGCGGGCTGGTGCAGAAGGTCAACAAACTGTTGCCCGAGGCCAAGGTCGTTACGGTGACGCAGGTCGTCGATACGCAGGTGACCACCAACCGCATGATGGCCCGGTTGTCGCTGGTCTTCGTCGGCATCATCGTGCTGGTGGGCGGGGCGAGCATCGCCAACTACATGTACGCGAATGTTTTCGAGCGGCGGCGGGAGATCGGGACGCTAATGGCCCTCGGAGCCGGAACATCCTTGATCCTGAATATGTTCCTTCTGAAAGCCCTTCTCCTGGGCCTCGCCGGCGGTATTTGCGGCTACCTGTTGGGCACGGTGCTCGCGGTTGGCCTCGGCCCGCGCTTGGCGGGTGTCCCCGTGTTGCCCATGCCAGTTCTCTTCGTCTGGGCGCTGGGTATCTCGGTGGTGATTGCGCTGGCGGCAAGCTATTTCCCGGCGCGGCGGGCCGCGCGGCTGGACCCTTGTGCCACCTTACAGGAGGTTTGAAGCACGATGCGACTTGAATCCGTCAGCAAGAGTTACTCGCACCGGGGGCGAACCATCGCCGCCCTGGATAATGCATCGCTGGAGATCGAGACCGGCGATTTCGTCTCGGTCACCGGGCCCAGCGGCAGCGGGAAAAGCACCCTGCTCCTGGTTCTGGGCGGAATGCTCACCCCTTCGGCAGGCAAGGTTTTCCTCAATGGGCACTCGCTCTATGACCTGGCGCCGAACCAGCGCGCTGGTCTCCGTCGGCAGAAGATCGGGTTTGTGTTCCAGACGTTCAATTTGGTGCCATACCTGACGGCGCTGGAGAACGTGCAGATCCCGCTGTTCCTAGCAGGCTTGGATTCGGCGGAGCAGAAGGAACGTGCAGCGGAGCTTCTGGAGCGCGTCGGACTCGGCGACCGGCTTGACCACAAGCCATCGGAATTGAGCATCGGTCAACAGCAGCGCGTGGCCCTTGCACGAGTTTTGGCCAACGATCCGGAGATCATCCTCGCCGACGAGCCCACGGGCAATCTCGACCCGGAAACGGGTCGGCATATCCTCGATCTACTCGGAGACATGAACCGCGAAGGCCGCACGATCGTGATGGTCACCCATGACCCCCGCGCGGCTGCCCGCGCGAAGCGAACACTGAAGCTCGAGGCGGGACGTATTCCGTCAGACGAGGGGGTCGTGACTCCGGGAGGCAACGGAGCGTTTTGCAGAGAATCGATATCGCAGGGCGCGACGCAATGAAGATTGGCGCGGGCCATCCGAATGAGTGCATCTTGTGAAGGGAAACCCATGGCTGATAAGGAACATTCAGCCTGTTACGGAGCAATGATGCCCGAAATCCTGGACCATGCGATCGACCAGCCGGTGCGCGGAAAGGTATTCTGGTATGAGCTCCGCACCGCGGGCGGAATGTATCGTGGAGCGCGGCGCACCGGTCTCGATGCGAAGGCGTAGGACGATTGCGTTCGGTGCCCGGAATTCGAGGACTGCCTCAAGTTGGGAATGGCCAGGCTGGCACTGGAATCAGCCGTTGCTCATTTGTGACCGGGGCGTCGCACCATAGTTGCAAAGTGGTCGTATTGGGGCCGCACGAATGGGCAGCGAATCAGATAGACAGCGCGCATTGATCCTCTGTACGGGGAACTCTTGTCGGTCGCAGATGGCAGAGGGACTGTGGCGGGCCCTCGGTGGCGGCGATTGGGAAGTGCTTTCGGCCGGTTCAAGGCCGGCCGGTTACGTCCACCCCATGGCCATAAAGGTGATGAACGAAATCAGCATCGACATCTCGGCGCATCAAAGCAACGGAATCGATGAGGTTGGCAACCGTCCGTTCGACCTGGTGGTCACGGTGTGCGAGAGCGCCAAGGAGTCCTGCCCAGTTTTCCCCGGAGCCAGGCGGCTGCTCCACTGGCCGTTCACCGATCCGGCGATGACTGAAGGATCGGACGAACAGAGACTTGCCGTGTTCCGACAAATCCGTGACAGAATACGCGACGTCGTTGCTGCGTTCCTGGAAACCGGGAGCGCGAAGTGACGACGCCGCGGAGTCAATGTACGGACTGACGAGCCACTTCTGTGGCTTGGGCGAGGGCTTCCCAGTCGGGCATCGTGCCGTCGGTTTGGAAGGCCTTGCGGGCGGCGCGGATGGCGGTGTGGAGGTTACCGAATTCCTGCGATTCGTCCTCGGCTTCGTGCAGGTGGCCGATGGCGCGCAGGCGGTGGGCGTAGCCTTCTCGCGTTTCGGTGAGCAGGACGTAGGCGGCCCCGAGGTGCTTTTCGATACATTGCGCGCAGGATGCGCGGGTGACGGGGACAGGCTCGGGGCTCGCTTCGGAAGAGGCGCTGCTGGGATCGGGCGAATCCGGCGCGGGCATGCTTGTCGGTGCGGCAGGAGCGCCGGTCGCTGCCGAGAGGCCACGGCAGCCGCAGTCGCCAGTCGGTTGCGTGACGATCGGTTGGACCTGGCCGGGTTGGCGGCGGACGATGGTGTTGACGGGGCGGCGGGACAGCGCGGTAGAGGCGGTGATCCGACGGTTTTCGAAGTGTTCGCCGACGCCGATGCGTTGGGCGTAGAGGACCTGGTCGTCGAGGATGGTGCACTTGTAGGCCGGCAGGCCGTCGGATTCGAGCAGGTGCTGCTCGCCGGTGATCAGGTCGTACTCGATGGCGAAGACATCGCTCTCGGTTTGCCATTGGCCGCTGATCAGGAGCTTGTCGGCCGCGTCGGCGCGGTAGGACACGCGGTAGATGAACGCGCCTGGTAGTTCGATGTCGAAATCGCCCGACGGCTGGCGGACGTAGATCAGGTTTTCTGGGTCGGCGTACACGAGACGGTCGCCGAGCACGAAGCCTGCGCGGGTGGCCTGGATGGCCACGGGCTGGCTCAGCCGGTCGAGGTCCGGGCCATCCATGCGGTAGAGGTGGTACAGCCGGTTGTCCGGAGCGCCGCCGGCGATGAAGGTCACGTGCCAGCCGGTGGCATCGTGCCAGGCGGTCGGCGCGCACTCGGCAAGGTCGTTGCTGAGGCCGGTTTCGAGTCGTCGGGGTTGATCGGCCTCGACCACGACCCACAGCTTCCATCGCCGTGACTGCGTGGGCGCGTCGAAGTCCTCCGGGCCGGATCGGCAGTAGAACAACACCCGCTTGCCCTGACCGTCGCCTGCCTGCCCGTCCCCGGGCGCAGGCAGGCGGGTCAGGAATGGCATGTGCGTCATCACGTCGGGTTCGTGGATCGTGTCGAACATTGTTATCTACCTCTCCTCAGCAGGAATACACGCTTGACGTGGATTGACATGATCCCGGCCAGTTGATCTGCGTGCCGGAGGCGGAGCGGCAACCGATCTGGAGCTGCATGTAGCCGTTGTACGAGTACTGACTGGTGAACGAACTCGGCAGGCCGACGAGGCGGCCCGTGCTGTCCACGCAGCCGGCTCCGTACCACGGGTACGAGTAGGGATAGCACGAACCCGTTTCGATCAACCGCCAGAATGCGCACGGCGTGGCCTTGCCCGGGCCCTGGTAGGGAGTCAGGTTCCACGTCGGGTTGCTGCTGTTGGTGGTGAACGAGGCCAGCACGTACGGCGTGCAACATTCCGAGCATCGGCCGCTGGTGGTAAAGAGCTGCGCCTTGCCGGTGGTCCGAAGGCTTCGCTTCCCAACCTTGAAGAGTCTTGCCTTTCCCGCCGTGGGCATGATGTCGCTCCATCAACTCGCGCACGCTTCCTGCTCGACCATCTCGTTGATCCAACCCAGCACGAGCTGGGCCTGGGCGTTGAAATGGGCGTAGCCGAAGGTGGCCGCGATCATCCAGCCCGCCGACGGCCGCTTCCATTTGTGCGGCGAGACGGTGGGGTTTACGGCAGTCGCCAGCGTCTGGCTGGTGACGGGGTCGATGACGCTGTACGTCCAGCTGGCGGCCGTCGTGGTCGTGCCCTGCGAACCCCCGGTCTGCGTCAGATTCACCGGGAACACCGTGGGCGACCAGCGGCCCAGCCGTACCACCGCCCACTTCACGCCGGTGCCGCTCTCCTTCCACAGAATCTGCGCCGCACCGCCTCCGGCGCTTTTGAGATTGGCCGCGGAGTTGTCGGCAACGTCTGCGTGCCAGTGGTTGGCGTTGGCCATGTCGATCTTCACGGGGCAGACGCCCGACAGCCATCCCAGACCGAGCAGGCCGTTGCGAATCGGCTCGGCCAGGACGACGAACTTGCCCCAGTGGTTGGCTGCCGTGGGCACCACGCCGGAAAGCGCCACCCGATTGCGGAACTCGTCGAGATTGTCGGTGGGAGTGAAGACCGGCGCGCTGATCCCCAGAATCTCAAACCGGGCCCGGTCCGCGCCGCTGGTATTCTTGACGATCGCCACGTCGGCGTCGCGCGAGGTGGACTGGCCCGTGCTCTGCTGGCTCAGCTTCCGCCGCTGGAAATCCTGCGCAGCATCCACGAAGGCGTTGAACGTGCTCGCCGGAATGACCAGCGGCTGGCCGCGTTGGACTTTCTTGAGCACGTCTGCCATCGGCTACACTCCGATGCCCAACAGGGAGAAGTCGCCTTCGTCGTAGACGCGCTCGATGTAGGCGGCGACGGGTTTCTTCACGATGGCCTTGGCGACGGTGTCTTCCGAGTCCGCGTAGCGGACCCACATATACTCCCAGCCTTTCTTGGCGATGCCCGTCATAGGACCGACCACCAGGCCGGTGCGGTTGGGCGAACCCGCGAAGCGGAAGGTGATCTCCCAATCCTCCGTGCCGCGCTTCGAGCCGGATGCACCCAGAAACAGGCATTCGCCAGCGGCCAAACCTTTGAACGAGGCGTTGTTGACCTTGCCCGTGAGGTTGAACAGCGTGCCGTAGTAGGCCGGGGTGACGAACGCGGCGTCGAGGAAATGCGTTTCCGAAAAACTGTAGACCGGGATGGTGATGTCCACGCCTTCGACGCTGTCGTGGGTGACGCCGACCGCGCCGCCGAAGTTGGGAGGGGTTCCGCTGGCGGCGTAACTGGCGATGGTCGCGAGCGACTGGGTGATGTGCTGCGCGCCGCCGGAGGTATCGAAGGCGAACGACGACTCTCCCACCTCGATCGGGGGCCGCACGCCGTAGCGCACCGTGGCGTTCCACTGGCCTTCGCCGGTGGTTTCGTCCACCCACTCCGGCTCGATCTGGATCGACTGGCGGACCAGACCATTGTAGTAGATGGCCGTGGAGTTCTCGATCAGCACCTTGGCGGTGAGGTCGTCGCTCGTACCGGTGAGGATATAGACCATCTCCACCGAGGCGTTGTCGCCGGTGGTCCACTTGCGGCTGTCGAGTTTCTCGGTGAGCGTTACCGGCATGGATCATCTCACGAAAAGGCCGCGCGGTTGTTGCGCACGTCCAGACGCAGACCGTCGATTCCCTTGGCCGTGCGCTCGGTGGCGCTGGCGATGCGGTCGTCAGCGCTTCCAGCCTGTAGGCCCAGCAGCGCCGAGGCGTTGAACGTGCCGATCACGTTGATGGTGCGTTCCTTCGCTGTTTCGAGCAGATCGCCCAAGCCGGAAAGACTCGTGCGAATCTTGCCGAGCAGGTCTTCCGGCCCTTCGATCTCTTCCGCCCCGTCGGCCGCTTCCTTGGCCGCACGTTTGCGCCGAGCCTCGGCCAGCGCGTCCTGCCACTCCTTCCGCGCCCGGGCGAGGTCGGCCTCGTTCTCGGCGATGCGCCGTTCATACTCGGCGTCGAGTTCTCGATGCTTTTCGAGGTTCTCGCGGCCGATCTCGGCCATCGCACCTTCGTGGTCGCGTGCAGACTTTTCACGGTCGCGCTGTCGCTGGGCCTCGCGGTCGGCGAGCGCCTGGCCGGTCTGCATTTCGATTTGGGCCTTGCGCGACTGGTAGAACTCCTCGGCGGCGCGGTTCGCCGCGTCCGCGTCGAAGCTCGAATCGAACTGCTTGCGCAGGAAGTTCCACGCCTTGGCGAGCTGCCGGCCCGTCCAGGCCCACGCCTCCTGCACCCAACTGGTGAACTGTGTCCAGGTCTTGGAGAGGAATGCCGTCGTTTCGATCCACCCGACCTGGAGGGAGTGCCAGACCACCTCGACGGCGGCGAGCAGACCGTGCCACGCATCGACGCCGATCTGGATGAAGAAGTTGCGGAAGTTGAGCCAGGCCTTCTCCAGGAAGTTGATCCCCCGCGTCCACTCCATCTTCAGGGTCAGCCAGAGAATCTTCGCCGCCAGGGCGATATCTCCGGTGGCCAGGGCGTCGGCGATGCCCTGATAGGCAGAGATGGCGTCCTCCTTGAGCACGTTGAACTTCTCACCCAGCCAGCCCAGGGCCTTCGCGCCAGCGCCGGTGACGTGAAGAATGGCGACACCGAGCGCCACGACAGCCGTGATGACCAGGCCGATGGGCGAGACGAGAAACGCAAGCACCGCGCCGAGCAGTTTGAGCGCCGTCCCGACCCCGGTGATCACGACGGCCAGCACGCCCAGCGCCTTCGCCACACCCGTGATCGCAGTGCCCAGCACGACCAGCGCCGCGCCCGCACCGACAGTTGCGACGGCCACTTTGAAGATGGTGACGATCAGTTCCTTGTTCTGCTTGATCCAGTCGGCCGCGACCACGGCGATGTTCGTCAGCCAGTTCGCCGCTCGCGTCAGCACGGGCACCAGGGCCGAGCCGACCACGAAGACGTTCTGCTTGAGCACCCGCCACATGATGGAAAGCGTGTCGGTGAAGCGCTCGGCGGCCTTGGCGTCTTTAGTGGAGATGGTCAGCCCCAGCTTGCGGGCCTGTTCCTGAAGTTGCTCGATGCCCGCCGCTCCGGCGTTCAGCATGGGCAGAAGCTGCGTTCCGCTGCGCCCGAACAGCTCCATCGCGACGGCGGCCTTGAGGGTGGGGTCCTCGATGGCGGCCAGCCGGTCGGCGATGAGCTTGAATTGCTCTTCGGGGGAAAGCTTGTCGAGGTCCGCGACAGTCAGACCGAGGATCGACAGCGCCTCCTGCGCGCTCTGCATACCGGTGGCGGCGTCCACGATCGTCCGCTGCATCTTGCGGATGCCGTTCTCAAGCACCTCGATGCTCGTACCCGACAGTTCGGCGGCGAAGCCCAACTCGGAGAGCGATTCGACGGAAAAGCCGGTTCGCGCTGACATCTTGGCAAGGTCGTCGCCCATCTTGGCGAAGACCTTCGTCGAAGCGATCAGCGGCGCGACGATGGCCGACCCCAGGCCGGCGAGTTTGAGGCCCAAGTTGCGGACGCCTTCACCGAAGGCTTTGAGCTTGGCCTGGGCGCGCTTCAACCCGCGCACGAGCTTGCTGTCGTCGGCGAACAGCTCGACGAACGCACGACCCGCTCGAATGGCTCCCGCCTGGGGCATGCGTCACTCGTCACCTTCCGGGGTTGGGGTTAAATGCGTCCCGCAGGACCGCCATGTCTTTCACTTCAATCGCATCCTCGCGCCGGTCCTTCGCCGAGTAGGGGTCGAAGTCGCTGGGCTTGAAGGGCCGGGTCTTCTTAGGGTCGCGGTTCACGTTGGCGATCAACGTGAGGATCGCCGACGTATGCGCCCAGCCTTCTCGGCCGCGGGCTTCGGCCATCCACAACAGTTCGCGGAGCGTCAGCGGGCCGGGATCGACGCCGCAGACGCCGGCAAGTTCGTAAATGACTCGCCAAGGGTCGTCTCGATCGCGGCTTCGAGGTCCAGCTTGTCGATCCGCGTCTCGATCCTGCTGACCGCCAGGTCGATCATCCGCCGCTGGGCCTCGACGGCTTTGGCCAGATCGTTTCGGCCCAGGCCCCGGAAAAAATGGACGAGTTCCTCGTACAGCGCCGTCTGCGCCGCCAGGATCGCCTCGCCGCCCAGTGCCGCGCCGAACTGCTCGTCGGTCACGCCGGCGGTGTCGGCCTGCGGTTTGACCAATGCGAAGATCACGTCGCACAGCAGGATCACGTCCGTGCCAAGACGTGTCAGCAACGGCGGGTCGCCGGATTCCAATTCCAGCAGGTTCACGTCGAGCAGGCCCTTGACCCGCTTGGCCGCGTCGATGGTCAGCGCGATCGTCCAGGTACGCCTGGCTGTATCGGTAAAGGTCTTCATGATTACACCACCACCCATTCGTCGAATTCCGCGAGTTTGGCCGTCACCGACACGGTGATGGCCTCCTCGAGTGCCTCGTTGCGGGAGAACGACGTGATCGAGAACGATCCCTTTGGACCCTGCGCACCGGCGGTGGCCTTGTCCTGATCGAGGATGGCAAGCTCCAGGGTGGTGCTGGTCAGGAACGCGTTCTTGACCGCATCGAACCCCGCGTCGCCCGGTTTCCAGACCATCTCGAACTCGGCGGTGCATTCGCGCAGTGTCGGGGCGGTCGCTCGCCAGCCGGAGTTGGCACGCGTGGTGATGTCCGCCTCGCCCGCCTCAAGGGTCAGCGTCACGTCGCGGACGTTGCCCATTTCGGCCAGCGACGCGAGCGGATCGCCCGCCGTGCCCTGATAAATCTTGGCATTCATGCCCAGAATGAAAGTCGCCATGTCAACGGCCTCCTACGCCTTGATGCTTTTCGCCCACATCGCCGGCAGCTTCGGTTGCTCGCGCTCGAACGCCGGTCCCATGAAGGGCCTAGCTGCAACCTTAATGCGGCGTTTTTTCCGCCTGCTCCGCAATCCCTCGACCACAGTGGAGGTGCCGCCGTATTCGAGCGCGTGCGGCGCGTCGCCGACCTTCTGGTTCAATCGTTGCGGGCCGATGACGACGCTGCGGCGGTCGCGGTCGTAGCCGAAGAAGATGAACTTCCGCAGCAGCCCGGTGTGCGAGCTCGGCGGCTCGCCCGGCGCGCTGGTCGCCTTGCGCTTGCGGATACTGTGCCGAGCACCGGTCCGCACGAACGCCCCGAAGCGCGACAACACCTTCCGCGTCGCGCGGTCCACCCTGCTTGTGACCGCCTTCCGGTCGAAGAACATCTGCTTGGTCACCATACGGATCATGTGGTCATCACCCGTAGCGTAAGCGTCAGCACGCTCGTGAACTGGCGCAGCTCGCCTAGATGCTCCTGCGAGTAGATGGGCGTGTTCTCGCTCTTCACCCACACGGCGTCGCCGAACTGCCGGGTTGCCCGTACGAACTCGGTGATCTCCTGCACCAGGCCCATCAACTCGTCTATCTCCGCGTCGTCGCCGGTGCCCAGCTTCTTCTGCACGCCGATGTCGATCTGCACGTCGCTCTGCGCCAGGCCGCGCCCGGCGGTGACCAGTTCCACGCCCTTGGGCACCACGGTTACGTGCAGGTCCTTCATCTCCTGAAGGTCGAAGGCCGCTCGATACGCCCGCTCGGCTGCTACCGGCTGACTGAACGTCTGACCGTTCAGAGCGGCGACGACTGCGTCGGCGATGTCGGTGATTTGCGACATTACGGTGTCCTCGCCGCCGCTACCTGGTCCGCCAGCCAGTTCACTGCCGTCGTCTCTTCCACGTCGAGCGCATCAAGCACGTCGCGCATGGGCATGCCGTCATCGACGCGCGCCTTGATCGTTTTTGCGGTCACTGCCAGACGCGCGCCCTGGACGAACGCCGGACGCTTGTCGTCGGGAATGGCGTTGATCCGATCGATGTGCGCCTGCGCGGCTTGCCTTTGCTCCGGCGTCATCGCGTCCAGCCGCGCCTGCCGACTGGCTTCAAGATCAGCCTTCCGCTGCGCCGGCGTGCGGTTCAGCCGGTCTTGCACTTCCTGCGGGATGTCGGGATTCAAAGGGGGCATGATTCACCTCACGCAACGAGCGCCTTGCTGTAGCCGAAGGCGCGGTCCAGCACGAACACGGGGTTATCGTTGAAGTCCAGGATGCGGCCCTCGCGGCGCAGCATCACGATCTTGCCGCCGCCGGTCAGCCGCCCGCCGAGACGGATATCCTTATAGACATTGATCAGACCGGTACTGCTGACGGAGAGCAGACCAGTGCTGGCGACGCCCAGGTAGCCGAACAGCTCGCAGCGAGCGTTCCATGCAACGTAGAACGTCCCGTAGACGAACGCGGCGCCGCTGCCCTCGATGGTGACCACCGGATAGTCGAAAAGACTTACCGTACCGCCGTCCTCGATGCTGAAGTCGTCGCGGATCGTGGCTTGGCTGTTCCATTCGATGTACCAAGTGCCGTAGGTCTGGATGGTGCCGCCAGCTTCCAGCATCAGCGTGGGGTAGTTGAACAGGTCGGCCAAAGCCCCCGACTCGATGGTCATCTGCCCCTGGATGCTCGCCGTCGCGCTATACGCGAGGTAGAAGCCGGTAGTGACCGTAAGCGTGGCGCCGGGATAGACAAACAGTTCAGCGCTGCCCCATACATAGACGTAGTCGCCTTCCGAGGTCAGCGTGCCGAATAGGTGAATCTCGCTGTTGTAGGCCTCGAGCGCGCCTTGAATCCTGAGCGTGCCGCCTGCAACCACCAGGATGAGCCGACCCGGCGCGAGCGAGGCATACTGGCCGGCCCCGAACGTGACCGTGTGGCCTGGGGCAACAACGACGTCGTCCACGCTGAGATTGGGGATCGCTCCCTGATCCCAGGTGGTCGCGGTGTGCCAGTTGCCGGTTTGAATGCTCGTAAAGACGGCCACGACAGCTCCTACGCGAAGATCCGGTACACCACGCCCTGGTTGTTCACTACCACCCGCACGAAGACCTTGCTGGCGTCGTCGATGCGGATGACGACGCCCTCGTAGTTGCTGGGCAGGATCGGGATGTTCTGTCCCGCCGAGTCGCCGATGAAGCACGGAGCGGTGTTTTGTGGATTGCCGTTGTTGTCCACCCGCGCTCCGATCCACACGAACCGACACGGCGTAGACGAAGCGACCAGCGCCTGCGGCGTAGCCGCTGACGGCACGGTCTTGGTGCCGCCGACGAACGACGCGCACCCGGCCACGTCGAACAGCGGCGCGCCGTTTGGCGATACCTCCACGTCCATCGAGTTAAGCCAGCGTCGCGCCATGTCAGCTTCCGATCACAACGGTTCCTCATCCACCTGCTTGGCGTGAATCCGCAGCATCTTTCCGTGCGGGTCCGAGGGTCTGTAGTGACCCGCACCTCCCAGGTCGAGCACCTCGAAGATCAGCACCTTGGTTGCACTTGGCAGGCGAATCCGATCACCCACCTGCGGTTTCGTTGCCGCACCGCCGAGCACGAGGGCCTCAGCCGACACGATGAAATCCGTGGCCTTGGCCTGCACGATCACGCCCGCTTCGTCGGCGACCTCGTAGGTCGTGGACCCCGACGTGGCCGCAAGGTCGATGGATTCGACGCCGCGTTGGTACGTGACCGCGCGCGACAGGTGCGTCTCCCGCATCCCGTCCAGCCACGAAACGCCTTGTTCGAGCAGGTCAGCCATCAATCAAGCGCCGAGGCTGGGAGTCACGAGAACCCGTACGGTCGGATCAGGAGCGGCAGCTGGACGTACCGTCGCACCGAGCGGCTGATTGGGTGCGGTAGAAGTAGGCGTCGCTACTCCGGCAAGGGGATCCCAATAAACGCGCTCTCCAAAATCTTCGACGAAAGGTACGCCGGCTTCCTTCGGCAAATCAAAAATGCCTCGTACTCTCAGCGCACCGAGCGTGTTGGCCGGAATCGGCCTCATAGCCACACCGATCAGGACGCCTTGTGCCACGACAGCACCGGCAGCCAGGTCGACGCCGGGCGTGTATTCGATGCTGTCACCTTCTTGTACGAACGTTGCCATGTCGGATTACTCCTTTGATTGCAGGGCTTACGCCTCGCCCTTGCTCTTGATCCCACCGCGCGGCTCTTGAAGCGCGACGCCGAAGTCGTGGTAGCCGCGCATCTGCACGCCCAGCACGTGGAAGTCGGCCTCGGCGGTTTCGATCGTGGGCGACTCCTGCCCGTTGAGGAACGCGACCTCGATGACCGGCAGGTCGGTCGGATCGGCCAGCAGATACCACGCCTTGTCGGAGAAGCCGGTGTATTGCGTGTTGGAGAGATACCGGCTGACCTCGACGCGGAACTTGCCGGCGTGCGGGTTGGCCACGGGGAACTTGGTCGAGGCCGTCGTGTCGCGGATCTCCAGCGACTTGAACAGCATCGTGCCCATCGCGCTGAGCGCCGTGGGGACCAAGATGACCTGCGGCATGATGCCGATGGGCTTGCCGTCCGGGTCCGTCTGGTTCAGGAACGCAACCTCAGCCTTGGTCAGGCCGTCGATGCTCAGCGTCGTATCCGCGCCGGTCAGGTAGTTGTTGTTGCCCGCGGCGAAGAACGCCGCGTTGTTCATAAACGTGGACCAGAACACGTCGTTGATCTTCAAGCCCGATCCGCGACCGAGCTTGCGCGGCACGGTCGTGATCGCCCCCAGGTCATCGTTGATGATGTCCCGACGGTCGATGGACAGCAGCAGGCCGTACGTGTCGGCCTTGTTGGTGTACGCCAGCTCGCCCAGCGTGCCGTGCTTAAGTTCGCCGCCGGGGGCGACTTTCTCGTACTGGTCCTTGCCGACTAGCCGGTAACTCGTGACGGTCTTGAAGTCGCTGACGTTGCGGACGCTGGTGATGTTCCGCCAGGTCCGCTCGACGCTAAAGAAGCCTTCCACCAGGAACTTATTCGCCACGTTTGAGAGGATGCCGCCGATGTCGATGGTCGAGAACGCCGCCTGAAGGTTCTGGCCGAAGGCGAAGCGCAGCACCGATCGGCTGTCGCGGAAATTGCGGCCGGTGTAGCCGTTGGCCCATGCGGCTTCGAGCAGAAGCTCCTGCAATCCGATGCCGCCTCGAAAGCGCTTCGAAGCCGCTTCGAGGGTCTTTTCGTCAAAGAGCTCCTCGACCTTGGCCGACTTGCCCGTGAGCATGCACGCCGCTTCGAGGACCTGGCCGCCCATCGCGTTCTCCACGGCGTGGATGGCCGGCGCCTTGGGGCGCGAGGCCCGCAGCTTCTCCAGCTCGCACTTTTCCTCGGTCCAGCCCTCGGCGATGGCCTTCTCCTCGATCTCCGAGAATTTGCCCGCGCAGATGCGCCGGATGGCGCCGATGCGCTTCGTTTCGGCCAAGGCCTGCGCGCGCAGTTCACCCACCGGGTTGACGGGCGGGCGGGCCTCCGTGCCATTCCCGTCCGCCTGCGTCTCGCGCGCCGGTTCCGGCGGCGAATCCGTGATTTCGGTCTGCGTGACCTGCGTGTCGTTCGTGTCGTCCATGAGTACGTTCTCCTGCTGTTGCGCCGCGATGGTCGCGGTGGTGTTCGTGTCTGCTCCGAGGTCGACGAAACTGATCTCGCCCAGCACCGTCCGGCGGGCAACATAGAGCGGACCGTCGAACGTCCTGCCGTTGACCGTGATGTTCTTTCCGTTCCGCACGAATTCGGCCTGCGCGACCTGGGCGCCGATCGACGCCTGCCACGGGAAGCCGCGCTTCCCGCTGGCGACGACCTCGCGGGCCGCAGCGGTGTCGCGGGAAACGATGCCCTCGGCGATCAACCGGCCCGCTTCGACGGCGATTCGTTCCGTATGCCCCACGCCGGCGTACATGCTGTGGCCGAACCGAACCGGCCTGCGCTGCGACGGAATCGACAGACCGTCGAGGTCGACCACGACGGGGAACCGCCAGCCCTCGATGCGCATGGCCTCGCCGGTGTAGGCGATCATCGTGAAGCGCGGGATCGATTCGCCCTCACTTTCGGCGGCCAGCGCCACCAGCGAGATGTTGCCCGGCAGGCAACGGAGCTCGATCCGATTGGGGACCGGCTGACCTGTTTCTGCGTCCGCTTGCTTGCGGACAGGTGCGTCAGGCGACTTGCCGCGCGTCTGCGTTTTCCGTGACATCGTCGTCGTCCTCCGTGTCGTCTTCGTTTTCCGATGGTGAAGCGGGCGGTGCCGGCGTCGTCGTCAAACCCAGCTCGCGCATCAGCGCCACCTCGCGAGCGCGCTGGCGAAGCTCGCTCTCCCAGTCCAAGCCGCATTTCGCAAACTCGGCGGCGAGTGTCGTCGTGTTGCTTTGGAGCCGCGTCGATTGCGCGTTCGCTTCCTTCGCGGGATCGACGTGCTCGAACCCGTCCCAGAACCACTGGTGTGGAAACGCCGCATCGAGGGTGCGCACCGACTGCGGGAGATACCCTTCGATCAGCACCGCCTCGTCGATCCATGCCTTCAGGATGCGATCGAGAACGCCGTCGGCGAGGTATGCCTGATCGATGCGGATGGCTTTGAAGAACGCTTGGTGGTCGAGGCGCCCGGAGGCGTAGTTGTAGCCCGACGAGTTACCCGCCGCGATGTTGAACGGCATGTTCAGGCAGCGGGCGATCTCGTTGATCACCTCGTGCTTGAAGTCGCCGTACACCGTGGTCGGCTGTTCGGCCTTGACCTGGCTGATTTTCCAGCCGAAGGGCATCGTCATCCACGTGCCCCGGTCCATCTCGACCGTGTCCATCGGTTCGACCTGGCTCGACTCCGCATCCGCCGCCGCGTCGGTGTAGATCACGCCGCTCGGCAACGCCGCTTGCTCGGCCGCACCCAGCACGGCAAGCGTGTAGCGACGCAGCATGGCGAACAGGGGAAGCGCGGGAGTGATTTCCGGAATACCTCGACTCTGCCCCGGGCGCTCGGCACGAAACAGGTGAATGACGGACTCGACCGGCATCACGTCGAACTCGATCCCGCCGGATCGCGGCACCGTGTTGTCGCCCGGGTGCTGGCGGAGCACGTAGTACCCGATGGGGTTTCCGAATTCGTCGAACACGACGCCGTCCACGGCCTTCAGGTCACCGCGCGGCACCGGCCAGGGCGTGGCCACCTGATCCGCTTCCATCGGCCGCACGTCGAGTTGCACGGGCGCATCGATGCGAGGATTCGTCGCCAGCAAGGCGAAGACCTCGCCCGATTCGCACTGCGCGATCCGCATGGTTCGCAGCTTGTCCGCCAGACCGACCGCCTTGGCCCAGCGGGCGAATTCCTTCTCGATGACGCGGTTGGCCTGGGGGTCGTCGGTGAGCATCTGAAGCCGTGGCCCCGTGCCCACGACGTAGTTGGCCAGCGTCAGTACGATGCCCTTGGCGTAGCTGTTGTTGGCGACCTCGTACCGGGCCCGGCTCCGCAGAATGCGCCGTACGTCCGCCCCGATCGCCGCGTTGGCCGACAGATGATCGGCGTTCGCCCAGTGCCGGCGGTTCTCGTGCGTCGTCTGCGCGGCGTCGTACTTGCCGCGCACGACGAGCATGCGACCAGGCGCCGCAGCTTTGGCGGCCGACACTTTCCGCGGACCGAGTTTTCGCAACCACTCAAACACTGCCGCCCCTCCAAGGCGTCAAACCAACTACACATGGTCCAGAAGCAGTACGCTTGTCCCGAGCGCGGGGCAGAGTTATGCTGCGACACGGATACCGCGGCGCGTGCCGCAGCGATTGAGACGGAGGAGTCCCATGCCGATAACTCTCTCGTTCGATATAGAACAAGCCAGCGTGCAGGACCCGAACGACCGAACTCGTATTCAGATTGCGTTCCTCCGGCTCGGATGGGAGCACATTGGCGGCTCCAGCTGGCGATATCCGAGGATTGGAGCGGAGTACGAATCCGAAGACTGGTTCAACCATGTGGTTCCTGCATTGATGTACTTCCGTAGCATCGTTGAGCACAGCGGGATGACCGTCACGCGCTTTACGCTTGACGCACACTCCGAGGCTGGTTACCGCAACACCCCAACGGCTGGAGCGCCCATTCACCAAGCCGACAAGATTCAAATGTACGACACCGACCTCGCACCTGAGCACGAAGCCAAACTCTCGGAGGAGCGGCTGCGCCAGTTCGTCTCGGCTGCAGCCAGTTCGTTGTGATGGCGCTGCGCTTGATTGATGTTGCATTCAGACCGCTCCGGGCGGGACCACCTTGGTCATCCGAACGCCGAGCCCCTTCTTCGCCGCCTCCTTGGACGACAGATACCGATCCGCCTCGATCTGATCCTTCAGATCGTGTTGTTCGACGCTGACCGAGTCGGTCTGCGCGCGCTTCGGACCCTGTGCGTTGTCGCGGATGTTCTGTTCGAGGTCTTCGGCCATCGTTGCCTCCACTTGCGGGAGCAGGACTCGAACCTGCAACCTCCGGGACATGAACCCGGCACGCTCCGTTGCGCCATCCCGCCAAACCGGCCAGGGCGTTCTGAAAGGCGAGGCCAAACGAAAAGGCCGCACGGGGGTATGGCCCCATACGGCCTGTTTGCTCGTGTGAGAGCCGGCGGGGATCAGCCGCCGACCGCTCGCCTCCGGGAAGACCCGGCCTGGTTGTCTACCTGATACTTACGCCGCTCGCCTTCAAGATGCAACGACGAACGGGGCGTGAAGGCCAGATTATTCCATATATGGAACGCGCATCGCCGCGAAGCCGCGATTTCGACCCGCCGAACCTCAGAAAGCCACGTGCTCGTAGGTGATCACGCGCCGCCCGCAGTGCCTGCACTCCCGGCTGCGCATGATCTTCCCGCCCCAGGTGCGGCGGGTGTAGATGACGCGGAAGTGTTCGCAGCCGCACTTGGGACAGCGCAAGCCGCGCTGCTCCTCGGGTTTCTCGGCTGGCTTCGGCGGCTGGAGGTTCATCGTCGCGCCCCCTGCAACTCGGACAACCGGACGCGCGGGCGCGGCGCCGGCTTGGTGTCTGTGCCGAACAGAATCGCGCCCTGGATGGAAGCGGCGACGGCGCAGCCGACCAGGCAGTCCAGCCAGTGGTTGTCGAGGCCATCGACGCGAATCTTCCATTCGTCCACGGTGCGTCCGCGCCCCTCGGTTTTGACGCGGTACTCGCTGGTCAGGTGCTCGGCCATCAGGCGATGCTGCTCGGGCTTGCGTCCGTGCAGCGACAGGCAGCCGGGGTCGCCCATCGGCACGGCCAGACGGGCGTGGACGAACGACTTCCAATAGTTCGTGTCGAAGACGGCGTGACGAACGGACCGCTTGCCGGTTACGACGGGAATGCGCCAGTTCAAACCAACGCGGTCGCCGCGCTTGCGCTTGTACTCGGCGAAGGGGATCGACGACGCACCGACGTAGCGCCCGTGCGACGGCATCACGACGCTGGCGAACTTGCTCTGCCGGCAGAATTGATAAACGACGTCCGACGACTGACCCCAGTTGGCATCGATCAGGCAGCGGTCGATCCGCACCATGGCGCCGTCATCACGTCGCCACTCGCGCCCGAGCATGGCCTCGGTCAGCCGTTCGAGTCCGCCATAGATCGCGCCTTCCAGCCCGGCACGCGTGGCGGTGCTGGCCAGCGTGTGGCGGATGTCGCGGAGCGTGAAGTACGCGGCCTTCTGGTCTGGCTCCGTACCGTAGTCGATGACGTAGCCAGTGAAATCGTCCTCCCACCCCGCGACCAAGTAGAACAGGGCCTTGCCCTGCACGTCGACGAACATGGTCAGGTGCGTGCAGCCGATGGGCACCTCGCCGCGCTTGAGCCCGTTGACCTTCGCGGCGATCTGGTCGGCGGTCAGCAGGTCATCGTCGGCATGTTCTTCGGGCAGCGGTTCGTTCTGATACTCAGCCCAGAACGCAGCCTCGCCGCGATCCAGCTTCAGATTCATCGCGTGTTGGACGGCGGACAGTTCATCCGGGTGATGGCGCTCTGCCCAGGCGACGCTTGCGCCCTCGTCCATCGCCTCGCGGTTAGCCCCGTAGAACTCCGTGGCATCCGCGATCCCGCGATCGGCGCGCATCCCCTCGCGCCACAGCTCGGCGTACCGCGCCCACAGGGCTTCGTTCGCCGGGAACGAGTACACCATCTTCGTGCGTTCGCCCTGCCACTGCGGGTGCTTGTCGCGGTCGAGGATGCGGTCGGCCAGGTCGGCGGGGCGGACGACGGTCAGCGTCATCAAGCCCGCGATCTTGCGCCCGGGGCCGCCGAGACCGAGGATTGCGCCCGCGAGGATGCGTTCGCGCGTGGCGCACTGCGACGGTGAGCGCGCTGACTCGTCGGTTTGTGGGTCGTCGATCAGCACGAGCGAGGGCCGTACCGACGTTCCGTCGACGCGCTTGTGCTTCATGCCGCGGATGCGTCCGGTGATGCCGGCCACGCGAATGATTGAGCCAGACGCCTTCGAGTCGGGGATCGTCGGCAGCACGAGCTCCCGCGCGGTCCAACCGATGTGCGTCTGCTTGCCTTGATAGAGTTGACCACCAGCCCGCTGGTGGATGCCTTCCAGTGCCTGGATCGGAAAGACCACCTCGGGGAAGTCTTCCAGCAGCAGCTCGTTGTTCTCCAGTTCCGCCTTGATCGACTCGAGCATGTTCGAGGCGTGCTCTTCGTCGCTCCCGATCAGCGCGACGAACTCCCGGTGCCCGTACAGCAGCGCCCACAGGCAGGCGGTCTCACACATCGAGGTTTTGCCGCTGCCGCGGGGCATGGCCATCGCAAACAGCCCGCCTTCGAGCACGGCCTGCTCGATCTTGGCGACGACCTTCAAGTGATCCGGCGACCACGGCAGGTGAAACGTCTGTGGGAGGTACTGTTCGGAGAAGAAGCGAAAGTCGCGCTCGGCCCTCGCCTTCCGCTCCGCATTCACGACCGCCGGCATCTCGCCGATGTCGCGGCCCGACAGCGACAGCTCGCGGTTCCGCTGGGCCATGCGCTCCCGATGAGCGTCGTAGCCGGTCAGGCCCTCTGGTTCGGGTTTGGGCTTGTGGCGTTCCGACACGAGCCACGCGACGTACCGCAGCAGATCGATGTTTCGCGGGTCGGCCGTCGAGGTAATCCGCAGCCCGGCCCGCGTGCGATGCCGGTGCAACTGCCGCTCGCCGATGACCTCCCCGATCGGCGTCGAGTTGAGCAGCCGGCACAGCTCGCTCGGTCGCAGTCTGCGCGGATCAATCGCCACGGCTGGACATCTCCTTCACCAACCATGCGGCGTAGTGCACCAGGTTGATCGTGCCGTCGCCGTTGGTCGGCGCGCCGGCGTCGATGTCGACCCGAATCTGTTCCGGTGTCACCGGATGGCCACCCGCGGCGCTGAGCAGTCGCGCGGCGTCGGCCACGGGCAGCGCCATCGGGTTCAGCGCCGGCTTGGCTTCAACAGCAGTGTCATGGCCTGACATCTACGCCGCCCTCCGCATGACAGGCACACGCCTTGCCTGCGGGCCGGCGCGCTCAGGCAACCCGTGTGCCGGGGACGGCCGCATTCCGCGTCGGTGCGTGGAAAAGAATCTGCGGATTCCGCTCGGAATTGCGGCCAGATTCGCTTGATCCCGTTCGCTGGTCTTGCCCTCATGGACCTGTACGCATGGGGCGTGCCCAACGCGAAGGAGAACATGATGGCGAAGAAGAACGACGCGAAGGCCCGCCTGGACGAGCTGGCGAACCGCCTCGCCGGCGAGCTGGGCATCGACTCGCTCGAGCGCCGCAACCTGGACCGCTACGACTTCCACGAGGTGCATGTCGCCGCCCTCAAACGCGTGCTTCAGCGGGCTTTCGTTCTGGGAATGCAGGCCGCCGAAAGCGAGGAGCGGAATGTCCAGCACTACATCGACGCGCTGTAACGCCGGCGGGCGGGACATGCCCTGGTGTGAACGTGAACAACACCGCGTCGCGTGGACGCGGCTGAACGAGGTCTTTGCGAACAGGAGAACGGCATGAAGAAAGACCAAGTCCAGGTAGGCGGGACTTATGTCGCCAAAGTCAGTGGCCAGCTCGCGCGCGTACGCATCGACGCGGAAAGCCGTTTCGGAGGTTGGGACGCCACTAATGTTCTGACCCGGCGCAAGGTCCGCATCAAGAGCGCGCAGCGCCTGCGGCGAGAGGTTCGGCACGAGAAGGACGGCAACCCGCCACTCGCCGCGACGCCCGTCGTTCAGGACGACCGACCGCCGCAGGAGATCGACGAGCGTCTCGCCGCCGCACCGCCGAGCATCGTGCCCTACGAACAGCGGCGGGCACGCGCCGAGGCGGCTCAATCCGAAGTGCGCGACGACGGCGGGCCGGAATACGACTCGTCGCGCTGCGCGACACGGCGCTGCAAGGGTACGCCTGCGATGACGTACCTCGGGCGCCCGCTCTGTCAGGCCTGCTGGAACCGGCAATGCGGCGAGGAACAGCCCAGCGAAGTCAGTGAGAACGCGGGCGACGCGTGTCGCCCGACCGAGGAAACCCCAGAACAGGAGCATACGATGTCCAAGAAGAAGGCCACGAAGAAGCAGTCCACCAAGAAGCAGACCGAGGCCCAACCGGCGACGGCGAAGGCCAAGGGCGTGAAGAAGACCGCTGCGCCGAAGGCGAAGGCAACGGTCGCAATCGCGACCAAGACGCCCAAGGCCGAGAAGGCCGCGGGTGACCAGAAGCCCAAGCGCGTCAGCGCCCTGGACGCCGCCGCGCAGGTGCTCAAGAGCGCCGGCAAGCCGATGCGAGCGCAGGAACTGATCGCCGCGATGGCCGAGCAGAACCTGTGGAAGAGTCCTGGCGGCAAGACCCCGCATGCGACGCTTTATGCCGCCATGCAGCGCGAGGAGCGCGACAAGGCCAACGCGTCGCGCTTCAAAAAGGTCGACCGCGGGCAGTTCGCGTTCAACGCGGAGAGCAAGTGATGACCCGTCACGACGATGGGCGCGAACCGATCGATCCCGTCGCACGGGAAGACGCATGTCCGCAATGCGGCGAGCGCGAATGCGACGAACTGGTCTGGCTCGACGGTGAGCGCGTCGAATGCCAGCGGTGCAAGACGGTCTACCGGCCGGGAGGTGTGCGCGATGCCAGCGACGACGCCACGCGTTGAGACGTTCGCCGTCGAGGACGGCTGCCTGGTTCGCAAGGTCGTGCCGCGACGCGGGGAGCCGTACGAGCATCGTTGCCCACTCGACGCCTACCGAGAGCTGGCGTGGGCCGCGATCGACCTGGCCGCCGACGGGTTCACGGTGGAGACGTTGGCCGACCAGGTTCGCAACCGGCCGCGCGAGGAGCACGACGACCGCGAACCGTGGGCGTCGTACACCAACGCGGCGGTAGCCATCGCGTTCTGGAAGGAGCGAGGGCTGCTCGACATCCGCCGTCGCCGCAACCACGTCGACGACGGGTACTTCTTCGAGGACGCGATGATCGAGTTCCACGCCTTGGCCGAAAACGGCTGACATCACTTCGTCTCCACCAACGCCTCCGCGACGACGGGGGCGTTGCTCCGGGCTGAAATCCGTTCCGCCTTCCGGCCCGTGAACTTCTCCCAGCGCTGCACGATCACGTCGCAATACGGCGGATCGAGCTCCATCAAGAACGCGCGACGGCCGGTCTGTTCCGCCGCGATCAGCGTCGAACCACTGCCGCCGAACAGGTCGAGGACGTTCTCGCCGGCGAGCGATGAATACTGCAAGGCCCGTACCGCCAGTTCGACCGGTTTCTCCGTCAAATGGATCATCGCGTTGGGATTGATCTTCTTGACGTGCCACAGGTCTGTCGCATTGTTGGGACCGAAGAACCGGTGAGCAGCGCCCTCTCGCCAGCAATAGAAACACCACTCGTGCGCCCCCATGAAGTCCTTGCGCGTCAGGACCGGGTGCTCCTTGTCCCAGATGATGGTTTGCGAGAAGTAAAGGCCGCAAGATTTCAACACCGGCGGGTAGTTCCCGATGTTCGCATAGCCTCCCCATACGTAGGCGATGTGACCTGGCTGCAGCACGCGGGCGATGTTGCCGAACCACGCGTGCAGCAACTTGTCGAACTCGTCATCCGACACGAAGTCGTTGGCCAGCGGTCGGTCCTTTGCCCGCATCTTCTTGTGCGTGGCCTTGCCGCTCTGCCCGCCGGTGGCCACGTCGAATCCGTGATACTTCGACGCGGTGCGCTTCGCTTCCTTCTTCTTCGACTCGCCTCGTTTCTTCTCGGCGCGATGCATGTCGAAGGACTGGTGATGCATCAAGCCGTGCTCGCCGAACGACGAAAGCCCCGCGGCGATGGCGTTGTTGCTGCGCGGTTCTAGCTTCACGTTGTAGGGCGGATCTGTGTTGCAGAGATGGATCGGCAACAGCTTCGGTTCGACATCCGAACCAGCCGGCAACTCGAGAGCCGTCACGGGATCGACGGCGATCAGGATGTTGAGGTCCGCGACCGACCCGCTGTCGCCGCACAGCAGCCGATGGTCGCCCATGATCCACAGATCGCCGGGCTTCGTGATGGCCTCGTCGGGTGGCTCGGGCACGTCGTCGGGGTCGGTCAGCCCCTGCTTCACGCCGGGATCGAGCAGCATAGCGAGCTCGTCCTGGTCGAACCCCAGCAGCGA
Organism: uncultured Phycisphaeraceae bacterium; assembly: GCA_964574815.1. Classification (GTDB taxonomy): domain Bacteria; phylum Planctomycetota; class Phycisphaerae; order UBA1845; family UBA1845; genus CAZNPL01. Next base: position 92,464 of record CAZNPL010000003.1, on the reverse strand, counting down.
CCAGTCGATGCCGGCGTCCTTCAACTCGGCCATCTCGATCGGCAACAGTTCGAGGTTCCACTCGGCGAGTTCATTCGTTTTGTTGTCGGCGATCCGGTAGGCCTGAATCTGCGCGCGCGTCAGGTCCGTAGCGACGTGGACCGGCACTTCGGTCAGGCCCAGCTTCTGCGCCGCCTTCCAGCGGGTATGCCCGCAGACGATGACGCCGTCGGCGTCGACCACGATGGGCTGTCTGAACCCGAACCGCTGAATCGATTCCGCCACGGCGTCAACCGCGGCGTCGTTGATGCGTGGGTTCTTCTCATACGGCTTGATCTCGGCCAGCGGCCGCAACTCAATCTTCATCGTTCAACCTCCGTAATGGGCGCGGCCACCTCAGCCGCGCCGTGTCCTCTTGCCGCGCTACCAGGGCGGTAGTCCTCGACCCGCCGGTTGGCCCCAAACGCGAACCAACGCCGCCCGCGGCCAACGGGGCGACGAGGTGGTAGACCGGTACGCCCCGGCGGCGTCCGTTGGCCCACGGCCCAACGGGTCGCGCCCCGTGGCCGTCCTGAAAAACCGGACAGGTGAAACAAACTCTGTCTGGATTGGGCGCTGTTCCCGCGGGCCTCGGCGGCCGATTTCGGCCCGGAAGGAACCATGCTTACAAATTCGCATCGCTGGCTCCCTATCGCAGGCGTTCGGCTCCCGTGGCGCGTAGCCACTGCGTCACGCACTTCTGGCAGCGCGGAAGCTCATGCCGCGCTACGTCGTGCGGAATCCCGCGGCGTAGCAGGCGTCCATACTGCACCCGCTGCGCAGCCCACGTCATCTGGGAGCTGCAATCCCGACACCTAATTCTCGAACTCATCCGACTACCTCCAGCGCATACGCGCCTACACGAACCAGCGCGCTGGTTTGCATGCGCCATCCTGCGCGTGTGCGCCTGCGCGCGTGCGCATAACCTGGTTTTTGCGCGCTGGTTCGCGTATGCGCGCACGTAAGTCCTTGCTACACAAGAGCCGAGCGCATACGCGCATACCCGCACCTGCGCGTATGCGCGCCGGTTGTGCGCGTATGCGCTCGCTCTTCGGATCATGCCAGCATCCCCTTCAGCCCGATGCCCTGGTAGAAGCGCACGCCGTTCGTGCCGCATCGCCTGCTCACACCGGGAACGGCCGCCATGAGATCCCGCCCGAAGGTCTGCTTGGTCGTGACGCTGATCCGCCCATCGGCTTCGCACCATTCCTTCCAGGCTGCATACAGGTCGTCGATCCAGATACGCAGGCCCGACCCCACGTCGCAGCGTTCGCGCACGAATGCCCCGACCGGGCTCGAAAGGTCCTCCATGTCCCGAAGCGCATCCTCGACACTGGCCGGTTGGACGAAGTGGCCGCGTTCCCGCAGTTGTCGCCATCCTTCGATCGACCAGTTCAAGATGCCGGGCAGCTCGGTCAGCAGCTTGGCGGTGAGGGTCTTGTCCTCGCGTCCGTAAAAGCTCTCGGTCAGCCGCAGCATCATGAAGCGCCCAGCCAAAGCGCCGGATGCGTCAGTCAGACGTGGCAGTTCGTTGGTCAGGAACACGAATCGCGTGGGCAGCTTCATCGTGACGCTGATCATGTGCTTGCGGTCGATGGTCAGGGCATCCTCGCCTGAAATGCACAGCAACCGTTCGATGACCGTCTGGACATCCCTGCCGGAAAAGCGGGCGTCGCTGACGATCGCCAGTGATTTGCCGATGAGGGATTGAAGTCCGAACGGCCCGGCCAGGCTCGAAGTGGTTGGTCCACAGACGTTGCTCGCTCCAACCAGACGCGTGAGCACACGGGCGATCGTGCCTTTGCCACTGCGCCGTGGGCCCACGATCAGCAGCATCTTGTGCTGCGACGTGTCGCCGGTGAGGCAGTATCCGAACCATTCCTGAAGCAGATCCCATGACTGGAGGTCGTCCTCAAAGAGCTGTCCGAGGAAGGATTGCCACTGTGTCGGCTCCGGTGCCTCGGGATCGTGGTCATAGTCGAGGGCATTGACCGCGAAGAATGCCGGCGTGGGGGTCAGCGCGCGCATCGTCGGCAGGTGCAACAGGGAAGAGCGGCAGGGCACGATTTCGCGCGGGTCCGGACGTTGAGCGCCGCCGTCGAGCCATGATGGCGAGGCGGTCGTCGCAGGCAGATGGGTGTGCGCCTTGATCGACTCGAGCGCGGCCTTCACCGTATGAGGGTTGGCCGGAAAGTCCTCCGCCACCCAGCCTTCGGCTTTGGGGTCGTAGGTCATGCGGACCGCCGCGTGCAGCCAGGGCAGCAGCCGGTTCCGCATCGCGTCGTCCTCGATTTCGACGTAGCGGTTGCCCAGCCATTCCATATGGATGCTCGCGTAGTGGCGGAGCGTGATCCCTTCATGGTGTTGATGGAAGTGGCGAACGAACGCTTCGGCGGTCGGCAGGGTCCGTTCCGTTGAGAGAATCAGGCGACCCGTGACGGGATCGATGGTGCCGGGTGGCGGCTCGCCGGAAAGTGTTCCGCCGTCGGTGCCGCCGGAGGACTTAGCGCCTTGACGCCGTTTCCGGGGTTTGTATTGGCGGGTTACGGTTTCCAGAGCCTTGGCGATCGTCATTTCGCCGTAGGTCTGCCGGCCGTGCTGCTCATCCCATTTGTCGCGCATGAGGCCGGAGCGCCGGAAGATGCGGTTAATCTGGCCAGCGTCCTTCGTGAAGAACGCGAGCGTGAACACGACCGACGAATCCGCCTCGCTACGGGAGTTGAAGTGGTCGTTCCAGCGCCCTGCCCACAGGGATGCGAACTTCGCACCGGACTTCTTGCTCGCGCAGGCCAGTCGCAGAATCTCGTCGTCATCGAGTCGGACCTGGCCGTTGTTCGACGGGTTGGGTTCCGGCGTTGCGCTTTTGGGGAGCGTACCGAAGACCTGCGCGTAGAGTGCGTCGATCGCGCTCTGGCGATCGGCCACGTCCTTCGGCGGGACGTGCAGGCTCTGCCCGGTCACCGTGAAGAACCGGTCGCGGTCGTACATCTCGATCGCGCCGTCTTCGTACCCGGTCTTGCAGCGTGGCCCGGCCTTGGAGGCGCGAACGAAGACTTTCACGCCGGTGCCGGACGGACTGATCTCGCTATAGCTTTCGAGCCGGTCGAGGATCGCCTGCGCCCACGGCTTGGGCTGGCCGGTCGTAGGGTCGATGCACTTGTCCAGATCAACGCCAGCGAAGGGGTCGTCGGCGCAGAACACAAACCCGATGCCTTCCAGCCCCGCCGCCTGGCACGCCGCGAGGGCCTGCTCGAACGTGCCCCACGTTGCCGGATCTGTGGCGGAAGCGTTGCCGCCCCTGGTCGTACTGACCGGGCACTTGGTGGCCTTGCCGTCGCGTTCGACGTACATCCAGCATACCCACTGGGCGCGCTCGCGCAGATAGGCGGGCACATAGCCCGTCAGACGCTGCACGTCGAAGGCAACCGCCGGCTCAGGCATGGACAAGTTCCTTCCCGTTATGTACGCCCTCCGTCGGCGCCCGCGCCCAGCGGTCCAGAAAGGTGCGGCGATGGATCACGTGGTTCTTTCGTGCGGCGTTGCGCAGGCCCCACCGGTCTCCGACCAGCACGCAGTACTTCGAGGACCGCGTCACGGCGGTGTACAGCCAGTTGCGATCGGCGAAGAAGTGGGAGCGATGGCACAGCACCACCGCGCAGGGAAACTCGCTGCCCTGCGCCTTGTGTGCAGTGAGGGCGTAAGCGAGTTGCACGTTGGCGACCTGCTCGTCCTTGATGCGGCACTGGCCAATGCCGTCGAAGTCGATCCAGTATCCGCCGTCGCGGCCCGGTTCGAACGCGACCACATGCCCGATCGTGCCATTCATCACTCCGAGGCCGTAGTCGTTGCTGGTCTGGATGGCCTTGTCGCCGACCGCGAACTTCCGTCCGGGGTCACCGTGCAGCAGGTGCTGCATCATCTGGTTGAGCGCCTTCGTTCCGAGGCCGCCGAGGTGGGTGGGCGTGATGATCTGCACGTCACGGATCGGGTCGAGGCCCAACCGTTCGGGCAGCTTCTTGAATACCAGCTCGCGCAGGTAGGCCTGGATCGGCAGCACATCTTGAAAGGTGTCCGCGACCGTCCAGGCTGGATCGTTCACGGCGGTGGCCGCCACGGTCCCCAACAGGATCGCCGAGCTGTTGGCCTTCAACACGCCGGCCTGGCGGACGACCTCGTCGAGAACCACCAGGGGCGTGAGCCGGTGGGCGATGATGTCACGCAGAATGTTGCCCGGTCCTACGGGCGGGAGCTGATTGTGATCGCCGACGAGAATGAGCCGCGTGCGAGTAAGGTCGATGCGGCGCAACAATTCCGCCATCAACGGCACGTCGACCATCGAGAATTCGTCGACGATGACCACGTCGTAGCCCGGCTCACCGGAATGCTCGTTGTCGTCCTGGTTACCGGCGATCGGGTCCGACAGGCTCTGGCGGTTGAACTGCGTGCCGTCGTACTTCAGCAGCCGGTGGATCGTCTTGGCCTCAAGGTCGACGCCTTCATTTCGGAGGGCCTCTTCGATCCGTTTGGCAGCCTTGCCGGTGGGTGAGCACAGGGCAATCTTGAGCTGGGCGTCGCGGAACGCGGCCGTCAGGCGGGCCAGCGTGTACGTCTTGCCAGTGCCCGCCCCGCCTGAGATGACGGTGAGCGCGTGATTGCAGGCATTCCGGATCGCCTCGACCTGCTTGGACTTCAGGTCGTCCGTGCGGATTGGCAGCGGTGGAGCGGGGAACGAGCGCCAGGTGCTGTAACCCTCGAAGATGTTCTGGATCAGTTTTTCGGCTTGGAGAATTGGCGGCGTGCTCACGGCGTTGCCGTCGGCAACGAGCTCTTCCCGCGCCAGCAGCCGTTCGCCGGCCTGGCGAATGAGATCTCGGCTGTCGAGCGTGTCCAGCAGTAGCAGCTCGTTGGCCTTGTCGATCAGGTCGGCCCCGCCGATCCACGTGTGACCACTTCCCACTTCCTCGCTCAGGATGTAGAGCAGACCGGCCTCGATTCGTCCGGAGTGGTCCTTCGGCGTGCCCATGGCGCGAGCGATCTTGTCAACCTTCTTGAACCCGTAGCCGCGGACGTGCTTGATCAGTTGGTACGGATCGCTGCGCAACACACCGACGATGGCGTTGCCGAACAACTCCAGCAGGGTGTCCACCTGGTGCGCTGTCAGGCCGAACCCGGACAGGTACGTGCGGACCTCGTTCTCGGCACTGTTGGCGATCCAGGCCTCGCGCAGCGACTCGAGCGTGGCGCGGGGGATGCGAAGCCGGCGATGAAGTTCACCGATGTCGGTGCAGATGATGCGGTCGAGATTGGCGGCACTCGCCGCATAGCCGACGATCTTGCGGGCGGTCGCCTCTCCCACGCCCGTGAACGCCGGGTGCTTGGCGAGGTATTGCACCAGCCCCTCAGCGCTGTCGGGCAACTCGTAGCTGAGCGACTCGACCAGGAACTGCCGGCCGTACTTCGGATCGTGCTTCCAGCGGCCGACAAGGGCGACGACATCTCCCTCGTTTGCGCAGAACTTCCCGGCGAAGCGCACGCTCTGTCCATCGTCGGTCTGGAGCACGCCCGCCGAAAAGCCGGGGCTGCTGTGGTAGGTCTTCTGGATCGTGCCGCGGAGGGTCTCAGGCATGACGCGCCTCCACGGCGGTCCGGCCAGCGGCAGTCTCACGAGCCACCATGCGCAGAAAGGCATCGGCAAATGCGCAGGCGGCCTGGCGCGACCCGCACCAGATCACCGGTACGCCGAAATGCACCTGGATATGAACAGCGGCGCCGAGGACGGATTGGGCCGCCGCCCCGCGCAGGACGTCGGCCGCCTCGCCGCGCAAGACGCCATCCAGATCGGCTTCAACGACGACACACGCGTGCGGCAGCTTGGCGAGTTGGTGGAGTTCGGATGCAAAGCGCGGAAACTCGTGCACCACCGTCCGTGTGAAGTCCGCCAGGCTCTTGCGCTCGACGGCGACGATGTCCTCCAGTCCGTCGACCGAATAGTCACCGGCGGGCAGGGCGCGGCGCAAGGTCACGCACGTGAAGCCCCAGGGCTCCTGCTCACGCGTGTCGATCACGATCCGGAAGTCACTCACCGGCGAATCCCTTCAGAGAAAGAAAGCCGGGACGGGCACGGGGAGTCTGAACCCGCCAGCCACCCGGAGCCGGCGATCTCCGGGGATTCGAGGCCGGCGGGCTACGCCATCCCGCCCCGGCCGCACCCAATTCCGTTCGGGTGCACGTTCGTCGTCGTCGATCAGAACGGGACGTCGCCGGCGGGGATCGGTTCGCCCGCAGGCACCTGGATGCGCTTGTTGAAATACACATTCGTGTACTCGCCCTTGGTGCGCTTCGTAATCTCGAGCGTATGGTCGAGGAGCTTCTCCAGGTGGTTCGGCAACTCGCTGAAGCGCGGCAGCTCCATGCCGAGCGTCTTCAGATCGCCCTTCACGAACGGCAGCGAGGCCTGCGTGATCACCGCGTTCTTGAAAATGTGCCGATTGGCGTGCTGGCCGGACAGGACGACCAGTTCCCACTTGAGCATCGGGTCGCCCTTCTGGCTGCGGTCCAGCTTCACCCGCTGCACGCGGACCTGGTATTTGCCGTCGGGCACCTCGTCGTTGTCGGCGGGGTCGACGGTGTTGTACTCCTCGTCAAACGCGCTGAGGTCCGGCGGCGCCCCGTAGGGTGAGGGTGCCTGGGGGTCGAAAGGGGTGTTGACGTCGCTCATGACTTCACCTTTCCGTTCTGGGTGCTCCCCGGATGTCCGTTGCTACCGCTCGCCGACCCGGCTCCGGGGCCACCTCCGGGCGCTGAGGATGAAAACGCTGCGAAGAACACATCGAAGTCGAGCGGCAACTGCTCGGGCAGACGGCCCGTGCGATCGCCGGCCTCGTACGTGGGGTGCGGCTTGGTGCGGATGATGCGCTCGACTACCAGGTCGCCAGCGGCGTCCTTGCGGGCCAGCGTGTCGCAGTACAGGATCATGTCGACCAGCCCGAGCACGACGCCGCGGGCCCGGTCCGGCAGACTGGGCTGCGTCTTGGTGTGCTCGCCGGTCCTGGTCTGGACGGTCTTGTCTTGGGCGTGCGAGATGAGGATCAGGCCACAGGGCAGCGCGGCGAGGCGCGTGAGGACGCGGTGCCACTCGTTCTTCACGAGGGCCCAGCCTTTGCCGTGCGACATGTCGCCTTCGTACTCGATGCCGTGTTTGCCGCAGACGTGGTCGGAGCAGTACTTGAATGCGTTGTCGACCGTGTCGATGACGATGGTCTTGAATCGGTGGTTGCCGCCGGCGACGAGCTTGCACGCGGCCAGGAAGTCCTCCCAGGTGTAGGTCGGGACCTTGAAGACCTCGAGCTGGTTCAGCCCCGGCTCGCACTCGAAGAACAGCGCTTCGGGAAAACGGCTGGCGAAGGTCGACTTCCCGATCTTCGGTGGGCCGTAGACCAAGACCGTCTGCTGCGACAGGTCGGCGGTGGGCTTGCTACGCTCACTGGGCAATGCAACGGACATCGGGTGCTCCTTCAAAACGCGGTTTCGGTTTCGCCCGCAGTGCCGACCGCGAGCTCCTCGTGGGGCGGGACGATTGCGAACAGGTTGTCCCGCACGTTCGGGTTGAAGTTCGACTGGCAGAACGGCAGGTATTCGCACGGCCGTTCGTAGGCGAAGCAGTTCGACGTGTTCAGCAACCACTTCCCGCGACGCCGCGCGTCGAGGTACTGCTGTGTGATCTCCCAGACCTCCTCCTGCAACATGGCCAAGCGGTCTTCGGAGAGATAGATGCGCTCACGGTGGAAGGCCTCGGGTTTGGCGTACCATTCGGCGAGTCGCGCCTGAAACTCGTCGTCGGTTTCCGGGAGCTGGCGCTTGGCCGTCGATCGGCCGCTCTTGTTCTTCGCGGCCAGTTCGGCGCGACGGGCTTCGTACTCTTCCTGCGTCTCGCCCTCGCGCTGTTTGATACGGGTCTTGAGCAGCACGTTGTAGATGACACCGACGATCGGGTACCCGACTTGGCGGAGGTAGTAGCTGTAGAGGGCGATCTGCGTGTCGGTCCAGAGCTTGTCCAGGTAGTTCGCGTCGATCGAACCGGCGGTCTTGTGCTCGAGCAGATAGAATTCGCCGTCGAGCCGCACGATGCCGTCGGCCTTGCCGGCCATGACAAACGTCTTGCTTGGACGGCTGGTGTCCGGGTTACGTATCTCGCCGTGAAAGACCTTCTCGATCTCGATGATCTCAAAGTCCTCGGTGGGATAACGTGCCGCGTAACCCACCAGCATCGCCCGCGCCCGGTGCCACCGATCCTTCTGCACCGGGTCGGAGCCCCGCTGCGGGAACTGCGCGTCGATGAAGTCGAGCACGTTCCACAGGCGGTTCTCGGCACCCGCGAGGCGATACCACGCCTCCAGCGCGCCGTGGATGACGCTGCCGAACGAGAGGTTCTCCGGCTTCTCGCGCGGCTGGAGGTGGTCGACGTAACGGTGCTTGTACTTCCGCGGGCAATTGCGGAACGTGTTGAGCGCCGAGAACGTGAGCACGCTCTTGGCGCTGCGCGACTCGCCGTCGCCGAGATCGGATGGATGAATGTCGTGCGTGCACGCGCCCTGGCCCAGTCGAACGAGCGGGACGGGTTCATCGAAGGGAGAGAGTTCCGGATGATTCGCCGGTGCCTCGCTCACGCTGCCCTCCCCTCCACTGTGGCGCTTGGGGCCTGCGCGACCCGCCGCACGCTAAAACCGTCACTGCCGAACTCGTGAAGCAGCAGGCTGGTGAAGACCCGCACGACGGCAGCGCCCACCTCGGTGGTCCCATCAACGACGATCGCACGTCGCCTCTCGTCGATGTGGTAACCGGCGTCGAGACGGACCCGAGCCTGACCGTAGAGACCCTCCACGGCGAACAGCGAAAGATGCAAGGACATCTCCGCCTCGGTGAGGGGGACCGACCGTTCAAACTCAAAGCGATAGACGTCGATGGTCATGTCCGGTACTCCGCCTGGCCGTACAATGCGGCCTATGGCCGTTATGTACGCCGTTTCCTCGCGACGTGTCCGCCGCATCGGAAACCCGCCAGCCCGGCGTCTTCAAATGTCTCCCGGAGGAGCGCCATCGCGCTGTCGAACTGACGCCGGGAAAGACCCAGTTCGTCCCTGATGGCTGCGTGGCTCTGGTCGGGAAGGCGGGCGCAGATGTTGGGCAGCGGCGGGGGCAACGATCCGATGATCCGGCCTACTGCGGCGATCAGTTCTCTGCGGGCCGCCTCATCGTCAGGGCCGATGGCAGTCCGGCCCACAACCTGTTCCGGGTGGAGCACGTCGCGCAGCGACGCGGGCGCCTGGCCCTGGGTGGCGCTTGTGGCTTCAAGCGACTGTGCGACGAGCCCGGCGCCACGTTTCCGGCGCCGGCGATCGCGCAGCATCGTTGCGATCCAGGCGTCGATGACTCTCGCCACGAACGTGCTGTACGAAGAACGGGCCGGATCGAAGCGATGACGGCGCCGCAGAAGGTGCAGCCGCATGTCCTGGGCGAGGTCCTTCTCATCGGAACGACTGAAATCGCTTCTCCGTGCGAGCTGGCGGGCCTTGTTCTTGATGACGGACTCGGCGTATGCGGTGAGGACCGCATCGGGGGCGGGTGCGCGACCCATCGGGACCTCCGGCGGCCGGAGGCGTCTACCCCGATGCGATCAAAGACCGATGCGCGCGGAATCTCTGTACTGCGGCACGTGCCGCAGTTCGCCGGTACAGGCGCGACTGGTGATCGCCGGGTTATGTGCCTCTCGGTCGAGAGGCCGGCGTCACATCGCGCGTGGCGATGCCACAAAGCGTGTGGCATCAGAAAGAGTGAACGTGGGGATCAGGTCAGCCAATCGATGGGCTGCTCGGGCGAGTATCGGAACGTGTAGCCTGAGTTGATGAAGGCAGACAAATGGCGACCGAGCGTGGCGTGCTGCTCCTTGATCCGGTCGATGTCGCGCGACACCGCCATCGACACTGACTTCCGAACCTTCTCGGCATCGGTTTTTTCGCGCATTCGACCGCCGAGACCGATCGCGCGGGCAAGCTCAGTGCCGAGGTGGTCCAGTTCCGCTTTCAACTTCTCCATGCGCCCGAGGTCGTTGTTCGCTGTCGCTTCGTCAAGTTCCTCCGTCAGGTCGCGGTAGCGCTTCCCGTATTTCTTCCGCCCGGCCTCGTCGAGGAGTTCGCCCGCCGAACCTGATACGACGCGCGGATCGATCCCGGCGCGGGCCGCGAGAAGCGACACGGCGGGAATGTCGCGGTGGGGTTCACCGAGCAGGCGGGCAATGTAGACCAGCCCCACCGAGTCCTTCAGGTAGACTGTTTGGCCGTCGAAGGTCAGCCGCCAGTACTCGCCTCGCCGGCGGAACTCGAAGGCGGCAGCGGTATCTTCTTCGGCTTGGCAAACCAGTGCCGTCAGAACAACTCCATCGAGTACGACCTCGTCGCCACGCAGTACCGCGATCCTGGACAACTGAAGAGTGGTCGGCGCCGGTGCGTTCCAGAAGCCAGCGGGCGGTGTCTCAATGGGAACAAGCACGAGCGGATGCAACATCGTGGGGAGCACAGAGGCCGCCTTCAGGTCGCCGGCATCTTTGCGGGCCAGTCCGCGCCCGAATAGGACATCCCGCAGACCGCCGTGCCAATCGAGTCGGCCACAGTGCCACAATCGATCAGAAGCAAGCGCCCTGCACGCGCCGGACAGCGTTAGCGATGTGGCGATGCTGCGAGCCAGCAACGAAACGTCGACCGTGAACTGCTGCAGTTCTTCCGGACGTACCTCCGCTCGCAACACCTCAGGACATGGAACGTAAAACCGGACCTCGCCGTTGGGGAGCTCGCGCGCGACGACTTCCTCTGTGTGTCCTCGGTCGCAGGCTGGGCACCGAACGAACTGTGAAGTGCCCGAGGGCTTCAACAAGCCTGTGGAGAGCAATCGTTCTCGCGCGTCCTTTGGCCACCGGCTCATCGCACTCGCGGTAACAACCGGCGTAACGGCCTCCAGCGTGGGCCAGATGTAGGTCAGCGGTTCAACCATGATCGATACCCCATGCGCGAAGACATTTCTCACCCAGGACGCGCAGTTCATCATCGTCCTGGCTTTTCAGGTCGCACGCCCTGGGTGTCACGTTGATGGTCAGCGGCCGCCCGCGTCGTTCGCCGTCCCCGAGGAGCCGCACGCGAATGCGCACTTCCTCAACGCCAACCTGTGCCCGGCTCAGATCGCGGCTGGCCAGGACGGCGTCGAGGTTCTGGAGGGCCTTCGTCCACTGGAGACCGGGCCGCAAGCGCAGTCCCAGCCCGTCAAGATCATGATGCTCGACGGTCGGCAGGACCAACAGGCGTGATACGTGCACATTCTCGATCCGATCAACCGCATCCCAGGTAAACCTGAACTCGGGCGACAGCAGATGATCGAGAAGGTACGCCGGGCGATCGGGATCGACATCGTCGACTTCGTCCCATCCGAGCATCCCCTGGCAGAAGAGCCGACGCAGCTCACGTTGGGCGGGCTTGCCGCCCGCCGCAATCATCTCAAGTGCTCCGGTCGCTGGCGTGTACACGAACAGATTGGTGAACGCCGTCGGGACGTCGAGCGATTGTAGTTCTCCGTCATCGTTGAAGACCATGAAGTTGTCGGGCCAATCCGGAAGGTACGCAAAGAGATACTCGGCGCCGCTCCGGCGCGTGTAGTGGTGGATTTCGCAGTATTCGCCGCGAAGCTCCTTGTCCTGGTAGTGCTTGCAGAGCGCCGCCTTCAGTGCTGCGATCCGTTCGTCGGTTACAACAAAATCCTCGCTCGGAGCGGTGGGCCAGCGCTGCCAGTAGCGCGTGTTGGACAGCGAGTCGGCGCGGGCGAAAACAACGGCCTCCTCGAATGCATCCGTTGCATTCAGGTAGGTCCACACGACCTTGTCCAAGCGCCGCCTCAGCGCGTCCCAGTGCTGGACCTTCTTGGGATACCGCGCCTGGAGTTCCTCCAGAATCACCTTAAGGCCGGCGTTCTCAGCCAGCTGCTGGAAGTTCTTGAACAACACCTGCACCTGACGACGCTTGGCGGCTGGGAGCGCCTGGATCGCCTCGACAATCGGGGCGACCTTGTGCTCCTTGAGTCCCTCCCAGGGAACATCACGAAGCTCGCCACGTTTGGCAAAGAGCTGTTGCATGTGGACATTGGAAATCTGCTTGAGTACCTTCCGCAAGTCGAATGCGTTGGCCATTCTTGGGCCTCCTCTTGGTGTGCGCGTTCCCTGAACGGTAAACGCCTTGGACAAAAAAAGAACGATGTTCACGCGAACAACGTCGGCTCCCTCTTGCGAAGAAGGAGATTCATTCCTTCAAGTCGAATGCGCATTGCATCCGGTGAAACTTCGAATCTCTGCGCCAGCGGCCGTGCCACATGCTCCAGCAGCATGTTGTCGATCGCGTCATCGCCGGACTTGATTCCGCCGCGGCGTAGGACTTCCGCCGTCAGGATCTCCTGCTGTCTCGATCGCAGATCGTCAAGGTAGATCGGGTCCATGCTACCGCGCGCCGCATGCCAAAGCCTTTTCACCATCTCGCGCGGCATCAAAATGCAGCCTGCCAGACGGTTTGCTTGGTACTCCTTTGGATCGGTCAGTCGCGAGCGCAGCACATGGTCAGGCTGGGCGCTGCCCGCGGGCAGAAGCGCGAGTTGGTGTGCCTGCCGCAGATACAGTTGGCGATGCAAACGCCAGTGCGACAATTCGTGGGCCAAAGTAAAACGATAGCGGCCGCGCATCGCCGGGAATTCTTCGGGAACCAGGCTCGCGTCCACCTCAATCCGTTTGTCGTTGAAGAAGATCGCGGCCAGCACATCGCCCTCCGGGTACTTCGCGCGCAAGTCCAGGTACTCGACCACCAGCTTGAAGTGCTTTTCGACAATGTCGTCGATCGGAACCGGCGGCGCCGTCACCTGGCCGTGGGCGTTTCCGTATTCGGCGAGGATGAGTGCGGCCTCGTTCTCGAAATCGTCCGGGGTCAGGAACGATACGTCCGGCTTGGGTTTCGTGGATCGCCTAGCCATCGGTCTACTTCCCATCCTTCTTCATGCGTTCGGCGTCTCCCCGCAGCTTCCGCAATTGATCAGCCGTCAAACCGCGCACAGCGCGAAGCAGATCGGGGACCTCCGTCGGTTCCTCGTGGATGATCCCCGGGAGGTCTTCAGTTATTCTTCCGGCCAGGGATGTCCACTCGTCCACGTTTTCGCCGAGCAGCTCCGCCATGCGTTTCACGCGGTCGGCGGTGGGCGGGTCCACATTCATCTGTTCGACCTGCGAGAGATACGTCGGGCTGACACCAACGAGTCCGGCGAACTTGCGCAAACTGAGTCCTTTCTCCATGCGCTTCTCACGCAGCACCTGGCCAAACGCCTTGCGAGGTTTCTGTTTCATGAGCGCTCAGCCATTGGTCGACCGTTATTGATGAACGCTTCCCGCCGGAGTGCGTCGAGCGCTCGCCCCGCATGCTCCTCGGCGCCGGTCGCACCCGCGCGCACCGTCTCGAGTCGCCGACACAAGTCTGCGAAGCGGCTCTGCAGATTTGGATCAACCGGGACGGGAATCGGAATCTTCGACAGCTGATCGTAGTACAATCGGAAGCGCACGCTCCCCTTTGTCTTCTTGTTGATCTCATGTCGTCCGGCTTCGCTGCGCAAGTAGTGAAATACGTACTCTGGCAACAATCCTGCCTTACAGCGAAATACGACATAATCTGGACTTGTGATCCCCGTTTGCCCTTTGGTGAGTGCAACACCGACGGAACCTATGTTGATGCGCATCGGGTTGTAAGCCAGGTACCCACGTTTCACCAGCTTATAGCGCGTTGGATCGGCCCCGATTCGCCCCTTCGGGGCGCAAAAACCGTCGGTGTTCGATACTCCGAGTAACCGTACGGATTGTGAATACTCCGAACCAATTCGGTCGTCGCACTCCTCGGTCAGTTCGCCCAACAATCGGATCGGGCTGTCCCGCAATTCACCGAGGGTACGCTTGAATGTCGATGTGATGTGACTGGCTTCGCCAGCAAGCTCTGCCAGCCGCTTCTGCAGCGCCTTGAGGTTCTGGTCGGTGGAATTAATCTCGGCCAAGCTCAGGTAAGGATTCTTCAGATCCAGATTCAGTTCCTCATCGAGCTCGTCGGCGGCGACAATCCACGAATTCTCGCTCTCTGTTCGTTGCGAGATCATGTCAAGTAGCGGCTCGAGCCACTCGTATGGAAGCGGCCGTGTCTTGCTCAGCGTAACACCATTCGGGAGCAGGAGGTCGCAATAGAGGATGCTCTTAGTCGGCCCGGATCGATCGAAAAACACGAGGTTCGTCTTGATGTCGGTATAGGGCGCGAATACGTTGTGGGGCAGGCGAACGATCGCAGACACATTGAACTCAGCGAGCAACGAGCGCCGGATGTTGGCAGCGACGCCGGGTGCCGACAGCGTTCCGTTGGGGACGACAACGGCTGCACGGCCAGCCCGTTCGCTACCAGCGCCGTGCTTGCGCAGCTTCCGCATGATGAGTTGGAGGAACAGAAGCGCCGTCTCTGAGGTTTGCTTGTCCGCCGGGAAGTTGCCGCGGATGCCCGCCTCCTCCTCACCACCGAACGGCGGATTGGTCAGGATGATGTCCACGCGGTCCTTGTCGCCGATTTCCGTGATTTTGACAGCGAGGCTGTTGCCGTATTCGATGGCCGGCGCATCGAGCCCGTGCAGGAGCAGGTTCATCTGGGAGAGCATGTAGGGAAGCGGCTTCGCCTCGCCGCCGCGGATGCTGCGCTCCTGAAGCACTTTGCGCTGCTGCACCGTCTTGCACTGCTTTTCGAGATACGCGAACGCCTCAGCCAGGAAGCCGCCCGTCCCGCAGGCTGGGTCGAGCACAACCTCGCCGAGCTCCGGGTCGGTGACGGCAACCATGAACTGAATCACCGGCCGCGGCGTGTAGAATTCGCCCGAATCGCCGGCGGCGTCGCGCATGTCGCGGAGCATGGACTCGTATAGCCGCGCGAGCGTGTGAATCTCCTCCGACGAGTCGAAGTGGATGCCGTCGACGAGGTTGATCACATCCCGCATGAGGTAGCCGGAGATCATCCGGTTGATTACTCCTTCGAACACGTTGGCGATGACATCCCGCCGCCGGTCGCCGTTCGTCGATCGGAGATTGCGTAGGTAGGCGAGAAGTCCTGTGCCGCGCTTGCCGTCAGGCCGAATCGCCTCGTCCTGATTTACAAACGCGACCAGTTCGTCACCGGTGATACCCTCTTTGTTCGCGGCCCAGTCGCGCCAGCGATATGGCGGCGCGATCGCCGACTTATACTTCTTGCCCGCAATGGCCGCGCGGGCTTCCTCGAGCTTCTCGCGGTCGTCGAGGAACTTCAGGAACATGATCCAGGTCAGCAAGGGGAGGCGATCCAGGTCGCCATTGAGCCCTTTGTCCTTTCTCATGATGTCGCGGGCTGATTTGATCAGGCTAGACAATTGCTGCGCCGTGGTTTTGGGTTGCTCTACCTTCTTCTTCTTGGGCTGCTTCTTTGGCATCGTCGACCGATCATCACTATTTCGGGGTCATGCCGCCTCGTACAGCAGCGTTTGGAGTTGGTTGACTGCCTCCCGCAGGCGCGCTGCGTTGCCGAACTTGGCCGCAATCTCGATCACGTTCCCGTGTTCGTTGATCGGCGGCAGCTCCAGAATGTCGGGCACGACAAATTGCGCTGTGCCGTATTCGGTGTACTTGTCCAAGAGTTCATTGAGAATCTCCCTGGCTTCGGGTCCATACTGATCGAAGAAATCCTGTCTTTCGGTGCGGAGTCGCTGGGCGCGCTCACGCCTCGTGCGCAGCGGTGCGTTGAACGCGAGATGGCAGAGGAGGTCGAGCGGGTCGGCATCCGGTTGATTCGCGGTTTCGGCGAGATGGTCGAAGTCGATCCCGCGCTCTTCGAGCCGATCGATGATCTCGCGCCGCCTATCCGGGTCAGCCCACTCGCCTCGAAGCTCGGCGGCGTTGCGGTACAGCATGCGGACCTTGTCAGCGGTATAGTCGGTGAACTGCACGACGCGAAGCTGGTTGCCGTCAGGGTCGAGCTCGAATACCAGGTGCGCGGCGACTTCGACGTGCCCGCCGTCAACGTAGAACTTTCGTCGCGGCCCGTCGTCGATATCAGGCGGTAGGTCGGTGGGGCCTTCATCATCCCCCGGCGCGTCCTCGAACGTCACAACCGTCTCGTCGCTAGTCGGCTCGCCTGTTTCGTCGATCGTTTGCTCCGTCTCGATGCTCGGCTCGCCGTCGAAATCGGGATCGGCGAACATCCGCGTCGCCGATCCGGTGTAATCGAGAATGCTGAAGAATAGCTTGCCGTAGTCGTCGCGGACGCGCGTGCCACGCCCGATGATCTGCTTGAACTCCGTCATGGAGTTGACCATCCGTACCAGCACGATGTTCTGCACCGTTGGAGCGTCTATCCCCGTAGTCAGCAGTTGCGACGTCGTGAGAATGACCGGCGTGCGACGCTCGACGTCTTGGAAGTTGCTCAGATGACCGCGCCCGATATCGCCTTCGTCGGAAGTCACGCGGCAGACGTAGTCGGCGTCGTCGCGCACGAGATCGGCGCTAAGATTATTCACCGCTCGTCGCATCTCGTCGGCGTGTTCCTGATCCACGCAGAACACGATCGTCTTGGCGAAGCGGTCAGTACGCCGCATGTATTCGATCAGGTGCCGCGCGACGGCCTCCGTTCTCGCTCGGAGTGCCACGCGCCGCTCGAAATCGTTTGTGTGGTACTCTTCATCCGGGACTTCGCGGCCGAAGCGATCGAGTTCTCCCTGCGTTGGCCGCCAACCGGCGGCATCCCAGGTCGTGACTACGCGATGCACGCGGTACGGGGCAAGGAAGCCGTCGTCGATTCCTTGGCGGAGGCTGTACGTGTAGATCGGATCGCCGAAATAGTCGTATGTATCGGCATTGTCTTGGCGCCGAGGCGTCGCGGTCATTCCGATCTTCACGGCTGGCGCGAAGTAATCGAGAATCTCGCGCCAATTGCTGTCGTCGCGAGCGCTTCCACGGTGACATTCGTCTACGATGATCAGGTCGAAGAAATCCGGAGGGAACTCTCGATACAGCCCCGGGCGATTCGCATCTTTGGCGATGGCCTGGTAAATGGCAAAGTACATCTCGCGGCTTCTGACCGCCTGGCCGTTGGCGATTTTCCAGCGGGCCTCGCCGAAGGGTGCGAAGATCTTGTCCTTTGGGTCATCGATCAAGATGTTGCGATCAGCGAGATACAGAATACGCGGCCGTCGATGCTCGCCCGTTCGATTCCAGCGCGAAGACCATAGCTTCCAGCAGATCTGGAATGCGACGACGGTCTTGCCGGTCCCGGTGGCCATCGTGAGCAGGACCCGCTGCCGGCCCTGAGCAACAGCTTGCACGGCGCGGTTGATGGCGATTTCCTGATAGTAGCGCGGCGATTTGCCGCTGAGGTGATATGCAGGAGTTAGCAAGCGCTCGGCTGCGGCATCGTCGAGCGACTCGTTCCGCTTGAGGCGTGCCCACAACTCCACCGGTGTCGGGAAGGTGTCAATCGGGCGCTCGATGCCGGTTGTGAAATCGAACTCGACGATGCCCTGTCCGTTCGTGGCATACGCGAACTTCAGCCCCAGGATTTCGGCGTAGTCCCTGGCCTGCTGGAGGCCATCCCCGGGCGTGGCGTAGGTCGGCTTCGCCTCAACCACGGCGATGGCGAGGTCGGGACGATATCGGAGGATATAATCGGCCCGCTTTCCGGGGCGCCGGCGCCCGCGTCGGCCAGCGACGACGATCCGTCCATCGGTGAACGTGACCTGCTCGTTGATCCGGTACGGCTCGCTGTCCCACCCGGCTGCCTGGAGCCGCGGAACGACGAATCGCCTGCATGTGTCAGCTTCGTTGGGCATCGATTTCGCCGGGCGCACTTGTGCGCGTCAACAAAACAGTGTACATCATAACCGGCCGGTCGGGCGATGCAAGACTCGGGGCGGGGAATCTGCCTCCGGCAGCCACCGCCGGCTGGCGGCTGGTGCCAAGGGCACGTGATCGTCGATGAACCCGGCGTAGGAGAGGATCGAGCGTCGCACGCGAACGGGGCGTGGGCCGCGCATCGGCTGAAAGTCGATGGCGTGTTCGGTAAATATTCGGTACGATTCCGTGCCGCGACGACGATCGAAAGGCGCGAATTATGGCCCAGACCTCCACGATTGAATGGACGGAATCGACCTGGAACCCCGTCGTCGGCTGCCGAAAGGTGAGCGCCGGTTGCGCCAACTGCTATGCGGAGCGTATGGCGAAGCGGCTCGCCGCGATGGCGGATGCCGACTTCGCCGAAGGCCGTAACCCCGGCAAGAAGGCGGCGTACCTCCACGTCATCAATCGTCGCGGGCGCTGGAACGGCGACGTCTATCTGGACTACTCATCCGTCGAGGCACCGCTGTCGTGGACGGCGCCGCGGGTGATCTTCGTCAACTCGATGAGCGACCTGTTCCACGAGGATGTGCCCGAGGAGTTCGTCAACGCCGTGTTCGACGTCATGAACCGTTGCGAGCAGCACACGTTTCAACTGCTGACGAAACGACCGGAGCGAACCGCAGAGCTGTCTCGACGGCTGGCATGGGGCCCCAACATCTGGATGGGCACGAGCGTCGAGGACAAGTTCGTCACTCAGCGGATACACGACCTGCGGAGAACTCAAGCAATGGTCAAGTTCCTGTCGGTCGAGCCCCTGATCGGTCCCATCCCGCGCCTTCCGCTGACCGGTATCGATTGGGTGATCGTCGGCGGCGAGTCGGGACCGGGCGCCAGGCCGATGGAAGCGGAGTGGGCACGCCAGATTCGAGATCGCTGCGTCGACCGTGGCGTTCCGTTTTTCTTCAAACAATGGGGTGGAGTCGCGAAAAAGAAAAACGGACGCGTCCTGGATGGTCGTACATGGGACGAAATGCCGTTCGCCGCTGTTTCCGGGTGACTCTCTATGGCTGATCCGAAGGCAACCATCTATAACGCCGACCCGCACACCCGCGCCAAGCACCAGATTCTGCAGGCGTATCTGAAGAGATGGCTGCCGATCCTCGCTCGACAGTCGCAGAATATGGGCCGCGTGGGTGCGCGTCTGCTGTATGTGGACGGCTTCGCGGGTGCTGGCGAGTACACAGACAGTCTCCCCGGCAGCCCGATCGTCGCAATTCAGACAGCACTCAAGTCCGCCAGCGCGTTTACGGTACCAACCCAGATCAAGCTCATCGAGATTCGAGAAGACCGTGTCCAGAATCTTCGCAAACTCGTCGGCCAGATGCAGTCAGAGCTTGCTCGCAGCGGCAGGATCATTGTAGATGATCCAATTCACGGCGATTGCGAAACGGTGATCAATCAGCTCATCGATGAACACGAGCAGTGTCGGAAGCGACTTGGACCAGCGCTCTTCTTCCTGGATCAGTTCGGCTATTCGTCCTTTTCAATGAACCTGATTGGCCGAATCCTCAAGAATGAAGTTTGCGAAGTCTTCTCATACTTGAATTGGAACATGCTGAATCCGTTCATGGCCGACGCGACAAAGCACGCGGGCATCTGCAAGGCATTTGGCGGCGATGAGTGGACGGAAGTTCTCGGGCTGAACGGGAAGACGAAAGAGGATCGGTTCCGCGACATCTACTTGGAGGCGCTTCGAGGCCGTGCTGGCGCCACATACTCCTACCCCTTCGCGATGCGTGACCATAACGACCGCGTGATCTACTGGTTGTTTTTCTGCAGCAACAACATTCGCGGTCTAGAAGAGATGAAGGGGGCGATGTGGAGCGTCGATCGCTCCGGCGGATTCGAGTTTTCAGACAAGCACGCTAATTCCCTCGGCAAGCTCTTTGCGTACGGTGATGGTGAGCTCGGGCGCGACCTGCTGGACGCATTTGACGGGCAAACGCCCACGGTGGGCGAGGTTCAAGTGTACGCCCTCGTCAACACGCCCGCATGCAATTACAAGCGCGCACTCGGAAACCTTGAACGGACCGGCTGCTTGGAGCGCGTCGACTCTCCGACGGGGCGACAAGGGCGAGCTTTCAATGACAGGAACTTGCGTGTTCGCTTCGTGCGCGGGGTGCAGCCAAAGGATCTGATGCTCTTCGATTCCTGACCCGAGTCTAACAGCTCGTTGCCGCGCGTTTCAGCCGTATCCACTTCGCGCGCTGATGACGCCAGTCTGGCTCTGCCGCGATTGGCCTCAGCATCCGTTCGTGGATTGGGTCGCGGCCTCGTGCGACCGGCGGCAGGAAAAGCAGGGCTTCCTGGATATCGGGGGCCAAGTGGTTGAGGTTCATTATTTGCGTCATCCGGGGCTGGGTGACGTGTGCCAAGCGGGCGAGTTCGGACTGGTCGGCAACTTTGCCCTCGCGGATCAGACGGTCGAAATGGACGGCCAATGCCATAAGGCGGGATACTCGCGGTATGCGCCCCGGGGCTACCGGTGTTGCCGGCGCGCCGTTCGTCACAACCATCGCCCGGGATCGATTGGGCCGTCGCGCGAATTGCACTTTACGGGTCAGCTTGATCAAGCCGCGTCCTCCTTGTCGGATGCCGGGTCCTTCGCGGGCCCAGTCGCATCGCGGTCGCCGTTGGCCAGCGCTTTGATTCCCGACGGATGGAACGAAACTTCGATGGTCCCTTCGCCGGCGTCGAACTCGACCCGCTGCACGAGCAGTTGGACGATGCGGGTCTGCTCACGAGGGCTCAGGGCGCGCCACACATTGTCGAAGTCGGCCAGCGCCGCCGCCACATCGGTCGTGTCCACCCGTTCCGCCTGGAGCTCCGCCACTCGGCAGTCGATTTCAGCGAGGCGACGTTCGGCGGCGACGACTTGATCGTTCAGATCGGCCAAGCGGCCCGCCGACGGACCGCCAACGGGACCGGTAGCAACGATCCGCCTGACGTCGGCTTGAACGCGTGCTAAGCCGCGTTCGACTACCCGTCGCTCGCCAGCGAGCCGCTCGAGCGCCGCCTCAACGTCCTTGCGAGCCTCTGCGACGGTGTCGCCCAGAAGCGCCGGGTCGGAGCCGATGCAGCGAATCTGCTCGACCACCGTGTTCTCGATTTCGACCGCAGGCAACGAGTCGCTGGGGCAGGCTCGCCGCCCACGCTTGACTGCGTTCGTGCAGGTGTAGTAACGGTAGCGCCGGTTGCCGCGCGTCGTGAACGTGTGCGTCATGACACGGCCACAGGCCTTGCAGTAGAGCAGACCCCGTAGCAAGGCACCGTGGCGGTTGCGGTGCTCGACCGTGCCGTTTCGACCGTTGCGCTGAAGTTGCTGCTGTACGCGGGCGAAGACGTCGTCGCTCACGATGGGGTCATGCTCGCCAGGGTAGACTTCGCTTTTGTGTCGCACCTTCCCGGCGTACAGGACGTTGGTCAGCAGGTTGTAGAGCCGGCATTTGTCGAACGGTAGGCCGCCACGCGTCCTACCGTCGCGGGTCGTCCACGCCTTGTTGCGCCAGTTCCGCCGTTCCAACTCAATCACGACGGGCAGGAGCGAGCCAAGCTCCAGGTACAACTCGAAGATCTGGCAAACGCGCGAGGCCTCCTCGGGGTTGATCGCAAGCCGCGGCCCGCCGTTGCTCCGGTCGACATCGTACCCAAGGATCGGCGTTCCGCCCGTCCACTTCCCCCGCTGGCGCGATGCCCCGATCTTATCGCGGATACGCTCGCCGATGATCTCGCGTTCGAACTGCGCGAACGAAAGCAAGATGTTGAGCGTCAGCCGACCCATCGAACTGCTGGTATCAAACGCTTGCGTGACGCTGACGAACGCGACTCCGTGTTCTTCGAACACGGTCATCATGCGCATGAAGTCGGCGAGCGACCGACTGAATCGGTCAATCTTGTAGACAACCACCGTGTCGACCCTCCCGGCTTCGATATCGGCAAGCAGACGCTTCAACGCAGGGCGATCCGTATTGCCGCCCGTGAAACCGCCGTCGTCGTAGCGCTGCGGCAGGCAGACCCAACCCTCGGCCTTCTGGCTGGCGATGTACGCCTCGGCCGCCTCACGCTGTGCATCCAACGAGTTGAACTCCTGTTGCAGGCCCTCGTCGCTGCTTTTCCTTGTGTAGATGGCACAGCGGATGGTCGCAACCGTGTTCGCCTTGGCCGGTTCGCTCTTGCGGCGGCGCGGAGGTTCGCGTGTTGCGATCGCGCTCTTCACGCCTTGCCCTCCAACGCGAAGAACCGAAACCCGTTGATGTGCGAGCCGGTGATCGCCTTGGCGACGGCGGTAAGCGATCGATACCGCTCACCCTCGTACTCGAACCCGTCGGCCAGGATCGTCACCGCAATGCGGCGGCCCCGGTAATCCCGGGTAATCGCTGCGCCCACGGGCGGGAGCCGCAGGTCGGACGATCGGGTTGGTGCCGACGCGGGCGACACCGTTCCCGTTGAGTGGGTGGAGTTCCTGACCTTTGGCGGTGTTGCGCGAACGTCGGCCACGTTGGCGAGTTCCTCGGCTCGGCGAAGGGCCCGTTCGGATAGCCCGCCCTCGGCGTCGGCCTGAAGTCGCCATGCGATTCGACGGATCAGATACTGCTTGTGTCGGCTGCGGACCAGCTCCCCGAAGACCTCGGCGTACCGCTGCTGGAGCTGGCCGACGCTCATTCTCTCGAGCGCCGCAAGTTCCTTGGTGAGGTTCAGTTTCATGCGTCGTCTCCATCGTTCCGCGGCGTGAACCCGCGGGTACCGTTGACCACACTGAGCCTCGTTTCGCCGGGGAACTCAAGGCAATTCCGCGCTTCCGGCGAAGATTCTGGAGCATGTGTGAAGGCGCGTGTTTGATAAATGCGGCGTAGCCGGAGGACGCCTTTAGCCAAGAGCGATGCTACCTGGTGGCGGCGTTCAATGGGCGACAGCGTGGGTCCCGAATCGTGCGACAGCATGGGCAAGCTCCCGGTCAGAACGACGCGCTACGCATAACGCGCCGGTCACGACCTGTTGCCCGTTATGTACGCCGTTCGTGCGGAGGCTGTCCGCCAACGCACCACTTAGCGGTGAGTATTTTTCGGCGGATCGGGAATGCCTGCCCGAGCCCGGAGTTCGGACTCCATCTTGTCGAACTCATGGTGCGGAAAGCGAGAGTTGACCGGCGGCATGTAGGGCTGCGCCCTCGCCAGCAGAGTGCTCGTTACAGCATCCCACAGTTCGATCGTCCCGTTGCTCCCGAACCACCAGCGATGAATCTGTGCCCATTGAAGCATCATTGTCGCTGCGTCGGACGTGCCATCGTCCTGAAAGTGAATGTCGGTGAGCGGGTCCGAGATCAGGCTCTCCCGGGCAAAGTCGAGCGTGACAAACATCACTAACCTATGGCAGGTTGAGCCGAGACGAATCCGAACGCACCCATCGCGGATGTAGACGACGCTGGCATCCATCGATTCGAACAGTTCGATGCGATCCCGATCCCTCAAACGAAGGGACAACATCTTCGGAATCGGCACGTTTTCCGATGGAACCTGTTCCCATCCCTTGATTCGGACCAAGAAAGCATCGCCCAAGCGGGCTCGGAAGCCCTCCAATTCGTAGACGTGCTCACGGTGAAAGTCACGCTCGGACTTCACTTCCAACTCCCGTTCGATGGCGATGCGGGCGAGTTCGCGGATCACCGGTAGGTCTTCGGACAACCGGATCAGGTCGGCAGGATGATCCGGGTTGACGACGTTGCTCTGATCGAAAGCGTGCGCGACCGCGCACCGCCCCGACACATAGAGATACTCCGCCACATCGGGTACGCTCGCTTGAATTGCTGCAATGCGTGCGAGCGCTCCCTTGTCGGTCACGTGGTGAAGATTGTCGCTGATCCACTGTTTCTGGTCAGCGCCTGTGTTACGGATGACGTTGATGACCTTGAAGAAGCCGAGGAACTGATACGGGCTGAGGTTGACCGACAGCCCCTCGCGGTACAACGCCAGCGCCAGCTTCGCCCTCGGATTAAGCGGATCGGGTAGATAGTCGAAGTGCCCATCGCCGATTATGCCCATCGGCCCCTTACCGATGTTGAGAGGGGCCGTACACCAGTTTCCGAAAGTTGTAACCGCTCCGCTTTGCTCAGCCCACGCCAGCGCGCTGAGGAATTCAAGGATCAGCTTGTCCGCGTCAGCTTGCGTGAAGCCCGTGTCGGTTTCCACGCGAATCATGCGTGCGAGTTCGTTCGAACCCGGGAGGAGGTGAAGCTCATGTCCGCAGAAGCGGACGACCTGCGGTTTGGCGGGCCACGGGATTCCAGTGTCGATCCCGACGGTTCGAAAACCTTTGGCGGGGAGCGTGGACATCCGCTCCATTCTTACCGCAACGCCGACCATTTCAAAGGCATCGGCAACCGGGCAATGGCGTTTCCACGGCACGCGACAGAGGCATCTTTATCGTGCGAGCCCATCGCCAGACGGCGCGTTCCGGATCGCCGGGATCCGCCGCCTCAAGGCTTTCGATGCTGGGGCCTCGCGTCTGCGCGCTACATAACCCGCGGAGCGATTGTTCAATGAAATGTCGGGGTTATGGCGCGCGCGACATAACCCGAAGCGATTCTGTTCGACACCTCGACGCGGGTTATCAGGGGCGCGACGGTCTCCGTCCCGGCGGGTTATGGAAGCCGTTAACCCGCGGGTCGAGACCGGCCAGAGACTCCGAGACTCTTGGCGGAAGGCGAGCGCCGTCGTGGGCAGGGTGGCTTGGGGGGCGTCGCGCGACGGCGTCTCTCGGTTGCCGACGGTGATGTGGAGGCTTGCTAAACCCTTGCGAATAAGGGCGTTATAACGCAACACGCCGGCGCGTCTCGGCACCGGCGTCTTTCGATAACCCCTGGGTCGGCGGATTTCGCAACGACCCGTCAACTAGCGGGGGGAGGACTCGAACCTCCGACCTCCGGGTTATGAGCCCGACGAGCTGCCAACTGCTCTACCCCGCAATCTGTCCATTCAGGAGCTTAGATGCCCCATCGCTGGCTGTCAACCATTTGCTCATGCGTGGCCCCGCGGCCGTGGACGCGCTCCAGTCATTGATCTTGCGAAAACACCCTGCACGCCCGGTTGCTGCGCCAGCACCGGGGAGCAGGCTGCCGAACGATGCCCCCGCTCCGCTACAGCCGCGCGCAGTCCGTCACGTCCGCGGGCACACAGGCAGGGACGGGCGACAGGGCGGAACGCGCCACAGCGCAAGCGGCGCCATGCCCTAATCCCTGATCTCGATCGGCACGCGCAACGCCGTTACGTGACTCGATCTCTCCTCGAATCGAAGATAGCCAACCGGGGCGAGGTCCTCCTCGATCGCCGCCGGCTTCGTTTTCAGCATGAAATCCAGCCGAATCGGCACGGCCGGCACGAAGTCAATCCTCGACGAATCGCCCTGCTTCACCTCGATCGGGATCGGCTCGGCCAGCAGCCGGTCGATCCGCACCGTGATCGGCGTCTTCCGCTTGTCGTCGGCCACCGCGAAGCCGCCTCGGATGATGACCTTCGCTTTTGTCTCATCACCGCCGCCCGGCGCCCGCACCGTGGCCTCGTGGATCCGATTGCTAAACCCCGATGAGTAAACCTCCTTACCGTCGACCTCGACGGCCACCCCGATGTCGGTCGTCGTCGCATAGGCCTCCCGCGTCATCTCCAGCTCGAGCCGAAGCCGGTCGAACGCCGGCCCCAGTGTCGCCGAATAGGTCAGCGTGTCGTCCAGGCCCTCAAACTTGTCCTCCTTTGTCATTCGATACCCCTCCAACATGCCGTCGCCGGTCGCCGGCAGCATCTGCCGGAACATGTTGGTCACCGTCAGCTCCCCCTTCGGCGGCGAGCCGGACCACTCGGAAACGACTTCCGGCTCCGCATGCAGCCCGAAAAACCGAACCTCCAGATCGAACGGCCACCGCTCGTCGGGCCGGTCGGCCACGATCGGAATCTCCCACACCCCCGGCACAAGCTCGTCGTCGAAAGTCCAGGTGACCACACGCCGCCCCTCAAACGTATCGAGCGTATTTGCCCGCCTCCGATGCCGGTCGCCGGTCGGACCATAAACGCGCTCGAAGCTGGCCTTAGAATCACGGGCCTCCGGAGCGGACAACTCGAGATGCATGGCCGACACACCCGGCGGCGTGGCCACAAAGTAGCGCTCCACATCCCAACCGTGCACAACCTGATCTTGAAACCGCAAGACGTCCCCATGGCCGGGGTCAACCTGGTGCGGAACCACGATCGTGTTCCACAAGCTGAAGGCGACCAAGCCATCGGACACGGCCTCGACCGCGCCGGTGTACAGGCCGGGCTCGGCGAGCTGCCCGGCGTCGTATTCGACATAGACCCGAGCCGACTGTTCGCTCCGCAAATACGTCGTCTCCTGCGCTACTTTGATCCATGGGGCTGTCGAGCGCAGCGTATACTTCCGTGTGAACGAAGTCTTGGCCATGGCATCGGTGCCCGGGGCAAAGACCGGCTTTATGGTGAACGTGTGGCGCTCGCGCGCCGGGAACCAAGTGCTTCGCCAATAGGCCGACCGCGCTTCGCCGTCGGCGCCATGCGGGCACGGCGTCGAAATTTCGTATCCGATGACCGGGTCGTCGGCCGAACGCTCGAGCACCGTATTCAGCATGTCAGCCGATTTGAGCACATCCGGAACGCCCGGTCCCATGCCGAGTTGCGTCGCGCCGGCGACCGGGTCCGAGCCGAGCTGCAACGCCCGTCGAACGTCCCACGCCCGAACGGACGCCCCGGGCCGACGGGCCATCGCGTCGCTGATCAGCAACGCACACAATCCGGCGGCATACGGCGAGGCCATGCTCGTCCCGGCCCAGTAGTCCCCGCGTTTCACCCACCGTGGCACGGTCGACGTGGCCCAGCCCGGCGTGGCGACGTCGGGCTTGTCGAGTTCACCGCCGCGCGAGCTGAACACGGTCACGACCGGCGCGTCCATGGTAAAGCCCATCACGTCACGGGCGGAGTCGGCCGCGAGCAGGGCGGCCACGCTGATGGCCTCGGTGGATGCTGCGGGCGTACCGACGGTCGAAAGCCCCGGCCCCTCGTTCCCGGCTGAGGTGCAGAAGATAAGATTCGGATTCTTGCGCAGATACTTGTTGAGCCACTGGTCGATATCCGACTTTCCTTCGATGACGGACTCAACGCCGTAGGAGAGGTTGCAAACGACCGGCACGCCGTGCTCGCGGGAGTACCGCCCGGCATACTCGACCGCGTTCTTGATGCTCCCGGTCACGCTCACGCCGCCGATCGCGTTCTGGCCGATTTTCAGACCCATGACCTTCGCGCCTGGAGCAACGCCGTGAAAGCCCTCCTGGTTGTTGATCCGGTAACCCGCTGCGATGCCTGCGACGTGCGTACCATGCGCCCCATCGTCGTAGACCACCACCACCTTCGACTGCCGCAGAAAGATGTTGATGGCGAAAGCCAGCGGGGCGATCTGTTCTTCCGGCTCCTCACGGTAAAGCGTGAACGTGTCGTAGCGCAGCTTGTAGTTGTGAAGACGCTTTTCGTCGGTGAAGTCCCGGTCGAGATCGGTGTCCACGAAACAGATCGCCTCATCGTCGCCGTCGCCTTCAAGAGCCGTCACGAGCACAGGAAACTTGTCGTCGGTCGTTCCATTATCGTTGAGGTCCGACACGGCCGAGTTGATGAATTTGTGCTCATCGAAG
Organism: uncultured Phycisphaeraceae bacterium; assembly: GCA_964574815.1. GTDB lineage: Bacteria > Planctomycetota > Phycisphaerae > UBA1845 > UBA1845 > CAZNPL01. The sequence continues at coordinate 64,752 of CAZNPL010000003.1, read as the reverse complement.
AAGCCGAACCAGAACCGCCTTTCCTCTCCCCCTTCGTCGGCCGGTAGATCGGGCGTGCCGTATTGGATCGGCACCCCCTCCTCGTCGTAGTTTATGATGTTGCCGGACTCCTCGTCCCGGTTCACGCGGTGAAGCTCGATGTCGCCCTGCCCGGTGAAGTCCTGCACGTCGATCACCTTGACCTCGCCGTCGGGCGTGTGCGTCAGGCCCGGGATCGAAGGATCCACGCCGGTATCGAGCACGGCGATCACGACGCCGCGGCCGTCGCTTCGTGGGCGTTCCTCGAGAAACGCATCCACGCGGCACGTCGAGAGCGAGAGCTGCGTCCACGAAGGCGTGTTCTGAGCGCAACCCGACGAGACGAACCAGCTACCACTGACAACCAGCACTCCCAGGTGACCGAGCATCGTGTGAGACCCTCCTCGCGACATCGTTCCAACGTCCGCACCGGCCGCCCCAGCGCCTCTCGAGGCGATCGGCCTATCCGCTGACCAACACCATACGGCGCGCAGGACACACACGCCAGCCCACTCGCCCGAGATAGCGTGCCCGACAGTTCAGCCGGCATTCGATTTTGCGTGCCGCCGGTGGCTTGCCCGCCCGGACGGCGGCCGACCCGATCAGCACAGCGACAGCAATGGAATGTCGGATTGACACCGGCGCGTCGAGAAGCGTACAAGCCATTGCCCGTACCCGAGCGCTAATCATGGCGGGGCACCGGCGGGCAAGCCGCCGAGGGCATCCGTTGAAGATGCGGGTAAACCAGGTAACGCAATCGAGGAGCTCCACATGGACGTCCTGGAGGCAATCAGAACCCGCCGAAGCGTGCGAGATTTCTCTGCGAAACCGATTCCCGACGACGTCATGGAGCGGATGCGCCAGGCCCTCCGCTCTGCTCCGTCGGCGTGCAATCTGCAACCCTGGCGTTTCATCTTCGTGACGGATCACGAGCGCCGCCGCAATCTGGCCAAAATCGCGAACGATCAAATGTGGATCGCCAGCGCCCCGGTCGTGCTGGCCGCATGCGGTTTGCCCGCCGTCGCCTACAAGTACATGGGCGGCAGGGGGAACAGCGTCGAGATCGATGTGGCCGTCGCCCTGGACCACCTCACGCTCGCCGCGGTGTCCGAAGGCCTTGGGACGTGCTGGGTCGGAGCATTCCACGAAGCTTCTGCGAAGGACCTGCTCCACATTCCCGATTCGGTAAGACTGATCGCCATGACGCCGCTGGGCTACCCGGCCAACAAGGAGCTTAATCACCCGCTCCGCGACCAGGACCGTAAGCCGCCGCACGAAGTCTTCTGTGCAGAACTCTACACCACACCGCTCCGCTGAGGGCTGCACCTGTGCAAAACGGTTCCACGAGCAAGTGGAGCCGCCGAAGGCGGCGTAGCTTGCCCGCGCGCTTGCACAAGCGGACGACTGCACGCGCATGCCGCCGCTGCACACGAGTCATCGTGAGCCGGCGATACGCTGGTCCTGTTACCTCTCCGATCCCCGTGAACGCCCGCAGCCCCGATGTATCGCTCCGTTGCCGAACCGATCGAGAATGCGGTCGACGGTCTGGTCAAGCCGCGACGCCGCCGGGGCGCCTTCGAACAACTGCAGTTGCCGCCCCACCTGCGGCGATAAATGTGAAACGCCCATTCCAATCAGGCGCACGGGATAGCGCCGCTTCCGGAGCCACTCATCAAACAAAGCCGCCGTCGCTTCCCAAAGCGTATCCGTGCAATCGGTCGGCTCGGGCAGCGTCGCGCTCCGCGTTATCGTGGTAAAGTCACCGGCGCGAATCTTGACGGTTACGGTGCGGCCGAACTGCCGGTGCCGCCGCAGCCGGCGCGCAACGTGCTCCACCTGGTCCAGCAGGATCGAGCGGAGATACGCCCGATCGCTCACGTCAGTCGGAAAGGTCACCTCATGACTGATGCTCTTGGCCTCGCGGTCCGGCACCACGGGCCGATCGTCGATGCCGCGGACCAGGCGATAGAAATGGTCGCCCGATTCGCCGAAGCGATCGCGAAGCTCCTCAGCGCTCAACCGCCGCAAATCGCCGAACGTGTGCACGCCCAGGCGTTCCAGCTTCGGCAGCGTGGCCTTGCCGACGCCCCAAAGCCGCGAGATCGGCAGCGGATCCAGAAAGGCCTGCACCTCATCCTCGCCAACGACGACCAACCCGTCCGGTTTTTCCAGATCGCTGGCCAGCTTGGCCAGAAACTTGTTCGGCGCCACGCCCGTCGAACCCGTCAACTCCGTCTCCTCATGAATGCGCCGTTTCAGAGTCTGCGCAATCGTCACGGGCGAACCGAACAGACGCGTCGTCCCGGTCACGTCGAGGAAAGCTTCGTCAATGGACAGTGGCTCCACCAGCGGCGTGAACTCCTCCAGAATGGCAAAGACGCGGCGCGATACCTCGACGTACCGCTCCATTCGCGGGCGGATCACGACCGCTTGCGGGCACAGCCGAACGGCCGTCGCCATCGGCATCGCGCTGTGGCACCCGTAGGGCCTCGCCTCGTAGCTGGCCGTCGACACCACGCCGCGGCCCCGCGGGTCGCCACCTACCAGCACCGGCTTGCCGCGCAGCTCGGGGTGATCCCGCTGTTCGATCGCGGCGTAGAACGCATCCATGTCCACGTGAATGACATGTCGGTCCGGTGCGGTACTCATCGCACTTTCCCATGATGAACCAGACCATCGAACGCCGTCGCGAGTAAGTCCGTCGCCTTAAACCCGCCCGTCTGCTCGCGCGAGAGGAACCGATATACGTCCGGAGCCGCCCGCAACTGACGGACCGCAACGCAGAGTGCATCAACCACCGTCTTGGGCATGTGACTCGTCTGCAGTCGGCCCCGCGCACGGGTCAACGCACCGTGGCGACGCAGGATACGCCGAGCATCGGATGTCGTCCGGCGAAGCCGATCGAAGGCCACGCCTCTTTCGGTCGGAATAGCAACTTTCAGATCACCGCCCCGGCCGGGGAGCAGGATCAGCCCGTGGAGAAGCTCCCGGGCCTCCCGAACGACGGTGAGATAGTCGAACGCCATACGCATCATCTTCGCGCGGCGCGCGAGATCGTGGTGCGTGTCTTCACTGTCGAATGACTCCGCGGACGATTCGACGCGCGCCTCCAGCGCACGCAGCGCGGTATCATCAACGCCCGCCAGCAGCCGCTCTCGCGCATTCAACCGATCCCGGTACGTTGCCGAATCCACGCAGCCGGCGCACGGGCCGGCACACTGACCGCGGTGGTAACGGTGGCACGCTTGCGAGGATCCCACGTTGCTGAGCAATGGGAATACAGGCGTCGATGTCTCTTCGGGGCACACCGCCAACCCGAAAAGCACCGCGCTCTCTTCATATACGCAGCCGGCCATTCGCCGGCTGCGGAACGGCCCGAAGCATTTCTTATGAGGGTCCGGCCGGCCACTGACCTGCAACTGCCCGTACGGCGCGCCGTTTTCGCAGAGATAGCAGTAGCCTCGCCAGCGACGCATTTGCCGGTTGAACGGCGGAAGAAGACGCCGAACCAGCTCCGCTTCGACCAGCAGCCCCTCCAGTTCGCTGTCCGCGTACAGCGCCTCGATCCGGGCGATCCGGCTCGACCAGCCCCGGAAAAAGTTCGCCTCCGACTTGCCGCGCAGGTGCGCCCGCACGCGGCCGCGCAAGCGCGCCGCTTTACCGATATACAGCAAACGCCCATCCAAGGCATGCAGCGCGTACACACCGCAGCGGTCATCGAGCTGCTTGGTCTCCCCGGCCGCGATCGATGCACTCTCGCCGGCCACTCCGCTTACCGCATCGAACGCCGACTTCCGCACCCCCCTTGGCGTGCCGCGCTCGCTTGAGGCGGCGAACTCCACGGCCCGCGCCCACACGCTGAACACCACATCCGGCCGCAGCGCCCGGGCCACCGCCGTCAGGCGAAGACCCTTGAGCACGCCCGCGTTCACGTTGCCCGCCAGACGCACCTGGGCGACGGCCCGATCCGGTAGCTTCCCCACAATGCCCTGCACTTCATCGAGAATCCGCGAGCGCGACAACCCGCTGATGTCGATCGGCCAGGTGGACATGGGCCGCACATCGTGCTCGATGAAACGGTGAACGGGGCCGCCGCCGTTGAACTCCACCAGCACCGCGCCTTTGGGCTCGCCGATCTCGGCGAACGACACGCGATCAGCCGAACCGCTGTAAACGATCGCCGGTCCGTTCCCGTTTGCCACGCGCAGCTCCTGATGGCGATGAACGTGCCCGGCGGCAACGTAGTCGAACCACTCCGGGACGGCATCACGCTCGACGACGTCGTCCCCGCTACGGAATCGATAATCGCCCGGGCCGCACGTCGCGGACTCGAAAGTCTGATGAACCGCCAGGACGTTGACATCAGCGCGGCATTGCTCCCAACCGGTCGCCGCCAAGGCCGCCGCGAACCGCGCCGCCGATCGACGCCGCAGGCAAGGCAACGCCGCGACGGCCACGCGCACGCCGACCAGCCGAAACGACAGCGTGCACGGCTCGGTCACGATGTGGATGTTCCGGTGCGCGAGCAGCAGAGTCGATGGGATGGCCGATCGCTCGTGGTTTCCCGGCACGATCACGATCGGAATCCCGGCAGCGGCAACTTCGAGCATCGGGCCGGCCGCGGCCGTCAACGCCCGCACGTTCGGCCGCGGCGAGTCGAACACGTCGCCGGCATGAATGACGAGATCGACCTCGCGTTCGATCGCCCCGTGCATGACACGACCGAAGCTCTCCACCAGATCGTCGCCGCGTCGTGGGCGGCTCGTCCGGGGCCTCGCTGGAAGATCCGCGCCGATATGCGAGTCCGCGGTGTGCCATAGTCGCAAAGCCGTCGCCATGGCCGCCAATGTAGCAACTCAGCAGACGCGCGGGAAGCAAAATTGTAGGTTTTTGTTAGGATTTTGCCGCCACGCCTGAAGGTAGCCGGAAAGGCCGTGGCCGGGACGTGCGCACTGGGCGCGTGTGCCATGGGCAAGCGGAGCCGCCATCGGCGGCGGAGCTTGCCCGTGCCTGTCTGCGTTTCGCCAGCCGCACGCGCAACCGGCTGCCCCCTGCGTTCACACGTGTGCTATTGCACCTCGGCGCCCGTTTCGAATCAGCCCGGTACCGGCGACGACCAGCACTAGCGTAAGGACGAGTCTGGCCCAATCGGAGGTGGCGGGGACGGTGCGGTATGCGACGCAATTGTTACTCCCGCTCCACGACTGGGCGCCGCCCATCGTCGGACCGAAGCTGAAGTTATATGTGTCACACACGGCGAAGTTCTCGTTCCCGTACAGGAAAGCAGCGCTCGATCGAACGGTGAAAGGTGGGATGACGGCCCCGGTCGTTTGGCTCACCCACTCGCGTGACTTGTTGGCATCGACCGTGATGAAACCGCCGGTCAGCGTCCCTCCGTTCGGTGGGATCGCGTCGTCCGGCGTGTCGGCAGTCAGGCGAAACATCGCGTGCCCGTATTGCCAACTGGTGCAGTTCTCGACCGACCAGCCGGGCGGCGGGGTGATGGCTTGAGTGCCGGTCGGCGAGCCGATGCACGCTGGATCCCGGCCGCCCTCCCCCGCCTCGATGTCGATGTAGAACTCGTCGATTGTCTCGAAGAAGTCGTCATTCCAGTTCCGAACGAACCAACGGAATGTAGCGCAGCCGTTCTCGTCTTTTCGAACTGAATCGCAATAGGAGTAGTAATCGGCCCGATTGTCACCCAGGTCCGGTCCTGCAAGAGAGAAATCGTCCCAGTAAACTGCCGTGCCCGCACCGTTGACCAGTTCCATCGCCCCAAGAAAGAGCGTCTCCGGATCGTGCCCGAGGTCCTCCGCCCATTGATAGCCGCCCAGGAAAGCGTCGTCGTAGAACACCAGGGCGACGTCGTTCATGAAGTTCATCTCCATCCGGACCTTCGACCAAGCGCCCTTGACCAGGTTGACGGCGTCCACCGGCGGATCGTCGGAAAAGAGATCGTTCCAAACCTTGCCGTGGTTGCTGTTGAACTCGATCCGAGCGTGCGGCGTGCTGATCAGGCTGCCGGAACCGTCCTCGTAGATCGAATAGAGCGCAAAGTAGGAATCTCCGGTGTGAGCGTTGGGTACGAAGATCCACGCCTCGAAAATCCAATAGGCGTTGATGTCGATGTCGTAGCCGACCTTGTCGTCGAGAACGCCACCGCCGTAAAAACGTCGAACCTGATCGGAGCCGGGATCGGTCTCGATTTTCAGGCATTGGCCGCTGCCGGTGGTGTGATCGGCGATCTCGTCGGTGACAATCCCCCGCAAGTCGGGTGACTGCGGATCGGCGGCCCGCCACTCCTCCCAACCGTTGACCCGCGGCATGACGCCGAGATCGTAAGATTCGAAATCTTCGAACCAGTCGCAGCCGCAATTGCCGGTCTGGTCCGGCGGCCCCGGGCAGTCATCGGGGTATGTGAACCCCTCGCATTGGCCGAGCACTGCGCCGGCGTTCCAGCACGAGGCGATGGTAAAAAAGACGCTGATGAAGAAGGGGCGGGACATGGTGCTGCCTCCTTTCGGCGCGGACGCCCACGATCGCCGACGGGACTTGCCCGGCTCCAGTGAGCCCCGACTGTGCGCCAGGTGGTGCATTGACATGCACCCGGAGTCGCTCACGGACAGTGCGGCAGTCAGAGCGGCGCCGCGCGAAACTCTTGATGCCCCCCTCCTTCGTTGACCACCGGGCACGTACGGATCTTCCGATCCGTACCCTGTTTCCATTCTCGCGAGTATTCATAGTCAGATCAAGCTTTTTTTCGGAGTCCGGCGTGAGCCGGAGAACTGAAGTACATCAAGATGCGCCATGCCCGGCGCCACCCACTTTGATTCTATAACTTATTGTCAATACGCGGATTAGAACCTATCCCGGAATCCTTGATGGGTGCCAACAGCGGCATATCCGCCTTTGGCGAGGCTGCCATGGGCAAGCGGAGCCGCCATCGACGGCGGAGTTTGACCGTGCGTTCCTTCCGCTCAGCGCCGTCCTGGTTTCGGCTTCAATACCTGGTCGCTGATCTACCGCTTCGTATCAACAGCATCGCCGCGAGGAGAAACGTCAGCCCCGCGGGCTCGGGGACGACGGTGATCTGAAGACCCGGGCCATAGTCCACCTGCACGTCGCCCGGTACCTGAAGGAGAACGCCGTCGGGAACGCCCACCGCGATCGCCTGGTCGGCGGCTTCGGCCGACAGCATGGCCTCGCCCGGCCCAAGACCCTGGATTTCGATCTCCAGAATACGGAACGGCGCTCCGACCCCTCGATTGCTGTTGGTAAAGTAGTCGCCGTCCCCGCCGTACACGTTGTAGAGACCGCCGGGCTCGATCGTCCCCGCGTCGCTGGCCCAGTCGGCCGGCCCGCCCGGTTGGACCACGCCGCCGATGCCGACGATGTCGGGCTGATCGAACAGAACGTTCAGGGCATAGGCATAAATGCCGTTTCCGGGCTCGCCGTCCGTGACCTCGACGTCCACGTAGACGGTCGTCAGCGCCCCGACGTCGATGGTCCCGCTGTCGGCGGACATGCTCACGTGAATCGTGGATGCGGCGGCCGGCATCACCGAAAGACAAAGGACGCTCAGCACAACGGCGCTCGCTTTAGCAAGATTCATAACAGCCTTCCCCCGATTGCCTGCCCGTCGTCGTTCGCCGGCGGCGAGGCCGGGCACCCTCACCGCCGGTTTTCAAGTTTATCAGAATCCAAGCTCCGCCAGCCAGTTGTATCGCACGATCTGCAGATCGAGGAAGTTGATCAGCCCGTCGGAATTCATGTCGGCGTCCGGGTCGAATCCCGGATCGCCCTGCCCTGTCAGCCACGCATCCCGAACCGAATCGAGATCGACCGTGTCCACAACCCGATCGGCATTGCCGTCACCGGCCAGCCGGAAGAACAGATGGTCGGCATGGTGCCCGAAACGGTGCAGCCCGTCGGCCTCGCCGTCCGCGTCGGCCAGCGGCAGCCCCAGGCTCGACTCGACCATCTCCGTGTTCAGCCGCAGCTCGTAGTTGCCCTCCTCCAGGAGCGTCCGCGCCGCCCCGCCGAATCCGTCCACCGTGAGGTCGATCGTCAGGACCCGGCCGTCGGGATCAAGCTGGTAGTGACTGGCCGGCAGGCGAATGCTCTGCTCGCTGGTATCTCTCATCGGCCGCGTTCGAATGAAATGCTTGGCTGGTCCAACCGTGGCCGAACCGCCGGGACGCTTGCGGATCGCCACCGCGTCGGTGATGGTCCCATCGTCAATCAAAGCCTGCAACCCGGTCGCGGTCGTAAACTCGACCCGGACGTCGGTGAGATTGGACCGCTGCGTCAAGCCCCCATTGACGATGATCGCATCCACCTGCAACGCCGACGGCAGCGACGTGACCGCGTCGGGTGTCGGCGGCGATAGCTCGACGTTTCCGGCATTGTCGCTCGCGACGCTGTAGAAGGCGTACGAGTGCGACGGCTGACCGTTGAAGACCGTGGAAGTCTCCAACGTGTGAGAGATGAAGGGCTCGTAGGGACCGCCGTCGATCGAAACGAACACGGTCACACCCGCAAGCCCCGAGCCCCCGGCCACGTCCTCGGCGGACCATGTCAGCAGGATTTCAGGGCCCGGCAATTGAGCCGGCAGCGCGTCGATGGCACTGGCGGGCGGATGCCCGTCCACGGTGTTGAGCACCTCGTTCGTATCAATGGGCTCATTGACGTCGAAGACGATCGTGGCGTCATTGGTGATCACGGTGCCGTCCGACAGGTTCCGCTTTGGTCGTATGGTAAAGTTGACGAAGCCCTCGCCGTCGTGGACATCGGGGTCGTTGGGCGGCAGGAATCCCGCGCCGGCTTCGGCCGGCAGTTCGCCGGTCTCGGGATCGACGGCGGTGAACGTCCAAGTCGCCAGTCCGCTCGTCACGTCGATCCCCGCGTTGATCCGGATGAGCAGCCCGATCTCGTCGACCAGGTCCTGCTCGCTCTGGAAGTAGCTGCGGTTTCCGGGGGCCTCGACGATCCGATCGCCCCAGCCGACGTCCAGAACGCGGAAGGTCCGCCAGTCAAGGTGCTCGCTCAGCACGTCGGTGATGGTCACCACCTGCGCCGGTGCGGTCGCGTCCGGAAGGTTTTCGAAGAGGATCGTGTAGAACAGGTTCTCATCGGCCTTGACCCAATGCTGCTCGCCGAAGCCGTCCGGCGCGATCTTCTCGTTCGGGTCGAACGATCGGATGACCTCGATGAACGGTCCGTTGTTGCAGTCGAGCGCCACGTCCATGCATCCGACTTCAGGATCGCACCAGCGGTGAGCGCACTCGTCGTCAAACCCGCAATCGAGCGGAACGCCCGCTCGGCAACCTGACGCCGGATCGCAAACTTCCGTGCCGTTGCACGCGTTTCCGTCCTGGCACATGGAATCATCGGGTACGTGCCGGCACTGATCGTTATCACAACTGTCGGCCGTACATGGATTGTCGTCGCGGCACTCGAAATCGTATTCGCACGTCGTACAGACCCGATTGATCCGGTCGCAAACCTGATTGATCGGGCACGGCGGCCCGGTGCTCGTGCAGCCCTTCTGCGGATCGCAGTACTCCTCGCCATTGCACCAGTTCAGATCGTCGCTGCAGAACTCGTCGATCGGAAGGAACTTGCACACCCGATTCTCGCACACGTCGTCTGTGCAGTTGATGCCGTCGTCGCAGTCGCTGTTGGAACTGCATCCGCAGGCATCCTGGTTCTCATCGCACGGAGCGCCGGACGGGCACGGTGGGCTTCCCTCGACACAGTCGGCGAACGCATCGCATTTCTCCGCCCCGTTGCAGAACTTGCCGTCGTCGCACTCCTCGTCCCTCGGAATCGCCTTGCAGTTGTGATCGACGCAGCGATCTTCCGTACACGGCACGCCGTCGTCGCACTCACTGTCATTCACGCAGACGTAGCAGCACTTGTCCGGCACATCGGGGAACGACGCGGCTTCCGAAGGCGCCGGGGTTTGCGTCGGCGCCGGGGCCGCAGTCTCCTTCGGAAGCGCGATAGGCGTCGACCACGACGACCCGTCATAACTCGCATGGTAAACCGTCAGATCGTCGGGCGTCTCCAGAACGCCGTCGGCGTCGGCCGCCCATACCACCACCGGCGTGCCGTCGGAAAACTCGCAGTCGATCGAATCAACCGCCGACTGCTGCGTCAGCATGGTCGGCGCGCCCCACGTCTCGGCAACCGGATCCCAAAGGGCGGCGTAAACAGCCGTAATATCCGACTCGTAATCCGGAACGTTCACCCAGGCCGCGACAATCCTCCCGGCATCGTCCACCGTCAGCGCGACATCCTGGTCGGAACCCGGCTGCGCGACCACCGGAACCGGCGACGACCACACGCCGCCGACCCGACGCGCGTAAACCAGATCGGTCCGGGCCATCGCATCGAGAAGCGTTTCGACCGTGTCGTGGATCGAATAGCCGGTTGCGGACGCCGTGGACCAGACGGCCATCAAATTCCCGTCCGGCGCTGCCGACAAAGCAGGCTGCCCGTTGAAATCGCTGTGATCGACCAATTCCGTCGGCTCGCCCCAGGCACTGCCCCCGAATGTTGAAACGACGATCGCGCTTCCGATCGCCGGGTCCGGATCGGCCGGGTCTGTAATGTGCTCGTCGGCGTCCTTCGTCCAGATGGCCACGACCTCGCCGGTGGGCGTCTGGGCCATCGCCGGAGGCCCGTCATTGGTAAGGTCGCTCCCGACGTCGGCCAGCACGGGGTTGCCCGGATAAACAGCCCCCGTTCCGACGAGCGGCTCGACCTCGATGAAGCTCGCGATCATCCGAACGCCTTCACCGTCCGGCGTTACCTGTACTTCGGTAAAGACAAGCGCGTCCTCGGGGAAATCCTCGCGGAACATCTGCGGCATGGGGCTTTGTGGCCAGCACCATTCGTCGCTCCCGCCGTACTGGAAAATGCCGACGGATATTCCCCATGAATATCCGAAGCAGCCCTCGATCTTCCCGTCCCATTTCGGCGCCGAGATGGTGACCTTGATCGAGCCGCTGCCCTTGATCGTGGCCTTGCCCTCCAGGTAAGAGCTGATCCTGGAAAGATCGACCTCTCCGTAGGGAGAGACGCCGACGCCGACGGTGACGCTGCCCGAGGAAGGAACGGACGTCCAGGAATCCGGTGGATTCGCAGCATCATAGTGCAGCGTGCCGTTCAAGCTCCCCGCCAGCTCGAATCCCCATTCGGACCCCGGAATGGGAATCCCCAGCGCCGGAACGATGATGGGCCCCATAGACACCTTGAACTCGGCGCCGCCGCCGAAGCTGCGCTCCCCCGAGGAGAACGCCCAGTCGCACTTCTCCTTATCGACCACGTAGTCGTCCTTGCCGCTTGACTGCACGATGGCCTTGCGCCGTCCCATCAAGAACTCGACGGCATCACTTGATCCGGTCGAGTACTTGCAGCCGGACGTGCTGCCGCAGAACTGGCCCTTGTACGCCACGCCCCAATCACCGGCGACGGCCTCCGGGAAACTGATCGACTCGGCAAACTTGAACTCGATCGTCTGGCAATAAGCCGACTCCTGCGCCCCGGGGTATCCGTCCTGCGGCGCGAGGCGGATGGGAACCTGGTTCGGGACAATGACGATACCCTCATCCGCTCCCGCCTGAGCGCCCGTCTCGGGCGACGGCGCGCTCCAGTCCAGCGGCCCGAAGGCGCCGCGATGGTAATATACATCGGTGTCGTCGGGCACGGCCCCGTCGTCGAGCTTCTTCAGGTGAACGACGATCAGCGTATCGTCCGCGGTCAACACAAACGCGGGATACTGATCCGCAAATTCGTCATCGGTCAGGGCGATCGGATTGGACCAGACGTAACCCTGCGGATCGCCGGCGTCGGGCTTGCCGACCGTGTACTTGATCTCGGCATCGTCGCCGTAGCCCTCGGTGAAAGTGATCGTGATCGCGTCGGCGCCCTCCGCCGCCGGCGCCGGGCCGATCTGAAAGTTGCCACCGTCGGGGTGACCGATCGGATCCGGATTGGCCCACGCCGCCCCGTCAAATCGCGCGTGCCAGGCCTCCTCCCCTCGGTGCCACACCATGTGCACGCCGCCGTTTGCATCGCGCCCCAGCGCCGGCGCCGCGTCCGGCAGCTCGATCGGCTCGTCCGGCGGCGGCTCCTGCCCGATCGGACGAGCAAAAGCATACAAAGTGAGCCCGGTGGCCGGGTCGTCCACGTCCAGCTCGACCGCAACCGGCGGCTCGAGGTAATAGCCTTCAACTGAAAGCTCATACGGCGCAGCCGGCAATTCCAGCTCAAACGTCCCGTCCGCCTCGGTCAATGTCTCGAACGTGTCTTCAAAGAAGTCGATTGTGGAGGCCGCGACCAAGCGAGCGCCTGCGAGCGGCGCCAAGGTCTCGCCGTCCAGCACGGTCCCGGAGATGGCCGACGGATACATCGCCCACGCCCGTTCCAGTTCGTAGTCCACCAGGAGCTCGACGTCGTGCACCCGCCGAGCCTCCAGCCAGAACTGCGTGGCCAGCGCCGCCAGCGCCGATTCGAATTCGCCCCACGTTTCCCCCATGCGCTCGGTAAAGCGGGTGTAAACCGCCGCCCACTGCGCGTCGGTGACGCCGTCGGGCCGGATGCGAGCCTCCTCGGCCTCCCAGTCGATCACCTCGCTTGAGGTCAGATGAACAACGCCGATCCGAATCGTCCCGCCACCGCTCGTCCCGCGCACGTAAATCGGCACGGCGCCGTAGCGTCCGGGCGGAAGGACGCCGGCCGGCCCGTTGAAGTTCACGCCGAGAATGCGAATCGGACTGCTGTAATAGGGACCATCGGGCTTAAGCGCCATGCTGAGATGCCGCGATGCCCGAAGCTCCAGCAGCGGCGCAGGCATATCCGCCTTGCCGACGTTGCCGTACTCGACCCGCATCATGAAGCTGCGTCCCTCACGCACGCTGGCCGGAGCGGTTACGCGGGCGCTGACCTGAGGCCCGCCGCCGGGCAGAATCTCGAAAATCGCCTCGGCCGTCGCAACGGAAGAGTCCGGGTTCAGGGCGCCTACGTCGGCGGCGCCGGGCGTGTGCCCGGTCAGATCGAACGTGGCGAATGCTACGGATGCATCCTGCGGATACACCACATCGGGTTCGATCTCCGCGGCATCTGGTCCCGTCAAGGTAAAGTCCGTGTCCTGCTCGAACCGGGCGCCGGTGATCTCGATGGTTACCGCGGCCGTGTTGCTCCCGAAGTCGGGATCGACCTCGTCAATCCCGAACGGAACCGACTCGGCCAGTATCGTGTACGGCTCCGGCGGGTCAGGCACGACGTTGCCGGAGACCAGCACGTAATACGTCCCGGCCTGTGTCGTCGGAATCACAACCCGCTGGTCGGGCAGGAATGGATTATCATGTGAGTCGTCGTAATGGCCCCGATCCGGAATCTCGTCATAACGAATGTAAAGTTCGTTCGCACCCGTGGTGGACTCGGCATCCACCGTCACGCGAAGCGTCTCATCCGGGGCGACGGTCACTTGGTAGTAGTGCGGTTCACCGGCCACGAGTAGTTCGCTATCAAACGGGACGCCGAGCGTCAGCTCCACCATCTGCACATCGGTCGTCCCGGACGAGACACCCATATTGTTGCCCTCGCCGGCGGCGCCTTCGGGAATCTGGTTGTTAATGTCGCACCGCACGATGGCATACTGCGGGCCGGGCAGGACACCCGGAAGGGTCGCCATGAGAGAGACTTCATAGGACCCGCCGCCCGAGATCACCGGCCCCTCCCGCTGTACCTTGGCCACAAGCACATCGTCAAGGTCCCACGTCTGATCAGTCGAAAGATAGATCGAATCGAACCAGCGACCCAGCGCGTCATTGGCGCCGTTATTTGTGACCGTCCATCGGAACTCCGCCGCTTGCCCGGGGGACGCCGAGAACGGCCCGATCACCTGGGCAACTACCAGATCCGCTTCGGGAGCCTCCGCCACCGTCAGCGTGCCGGCGCTCGCGCCGCGGTTGTTGGACTCGGCCTCGTGCTCGTAGATGTCGTCACCCTGATCGGTCCACACAAGCACGTAGTAGTCGCCGGGAGCGGTCGACCTCGGAACGGTAAAGGACGCCTCCATCGGCTCGGTAATGCCGGGACCGAGCGGTTCGGCGTGGACCGCGGAGCCGAGGGAAACGTCGGCCACAGGATCAAGAATCAGATCGAGCGAAAGGTAGACCCCGTCGCGCCACGAGGTGGCCGGCGTCACCGAGTCGCCCCGGTTCGCGATCGACCACGACACGGAAATCGGCTGCCCGGCAAACGCGCCGCCGGGCGTATCGCACGACTCGACCTGCAGGTCGACCGTCGTCAGGCCGATCGTGATGGCCACCGGTGTCTCGACAACATTATTGCCCTCGTTGTCGCACTCCTCGACGCGATCCCAGTAGTCAGTAATGACAAAGAGATAATGGACGCCGTCGAGCGCGTGCGGCAGCGTAACGTTGATATCGCGCGTATAGGTATCGTCGCCGCCGCCGGCCGCCCCCAGCCCGTCGTTCCACGAGAACTCCCCGAGCATCAGGTCCGCACCCGTGTCAAGATCGGGGTCTTGCGAAAGGTACACCCTGTCCCGCCACGAGCGGGTCTGAGTCGCCCGGTTCCCCGCGTTGACCACCGTCCAGGAGACGTCAATGGGCCAGCCCGAATCCCCCACCAGTGGCGCCGAGACCTCGCTCACGCGCAGGTCCGGCTCCACGCAGATGACATCCGTCGTCGTCGGGGCCGCGGCCACATTGTTACCTTCCCGGCCCAGCTCAAATACATCGCCGACGGCATCCGTCTTGACGATGATATAGCGAGGCCCGGCACCGCCCGACGAAAGCGTGACCTCCCTGACCATCTGGTACTCGTTCACGACGGCCAATGCGCCTTCATGCACGAATTCGGCCAGTAGATCGTCCTCGCCGTCCAGCACCTGATTCGTCGAAAGGTAGACCCGATCGACCCAAGCCTCCTCCGTAGTCTCTCGCTCACCGACGTTGCGCACACTCCAAGACACTTCGATGGGACTCCCCGACAGCCCCGACGCCTCGCCCGAGACGTTGAAGGCATCGAGGTCGGGCTCGAACGCACCCACCTCGAGCGGCGTGCCGGAGTCCGTGCAGTTGTTGCCTTCGTTGCCCGGCTCGATCACGTCATCGCCCACGTCGGTGCACACGAAAACGTGCCACGTTCCCACCAGCGCGGGCGGGAGATCGACCGACTCGGCGCGGGAATAGCGTTCACCGGCCGGCAGGATCCCATCGTGATCGAACTCGGCCACCTTGGTGTCGGCAGCCGGGTCGAAACTGCCGTCTTGCGAAAGGTAAACCGCATCCGTCCACGCCGTTGCACCGCTCGAACGATCGCCGGCGTTGAGCACCGTCCACTCCACCGAGATCGGCTCGCCCGACAGTCCCGCCGCATCCGCGACGACGGCCTCGACGATCAAGTCGGGCTCGTAATGCGTGATGCTGGTCGCAACGGCCGCCGACGCGCAGTTATCAGCTTCGCGCCCAGCCTCAAAGACCACGTCATGTACGTCGGTGCAGACGAAGACGAAGTAATCGCCTTCGATCCCCGCCGGAAGGACTACGTCGGCCGATCGGCCATAGTCATCCGCCGGGTCCAGATAGCCCGTGTGGCCGAAGTTGCCGAGGTGCAGATCGCCCGAATCCATAACCTGGTCCGCCGAGAGATAAACGCCGTCGGTCCACGAGGCCGTATTCGTCCGCCGGGTTCCTCCGTTGGCGACCCCCCACTGCACGTTCATCGGCTCACTCGACTGCGCCGTCGGCTCCGGAATCACCAGGATGACGTTCAGGTCGGCTTCAGCCAGATCGATGCTGATCGGCGTATCGGTGACCGCAACGTTGTTGACCTCGGACCCGCACTCGGCCACGACGTCCGTCGCGTCCGTCACCACAATCACGTGGTAGTCGCCGGTCAAGCCGGGCGGCAGTGCGACGTTGTGCGCCGAACTGTACGAATCGAGGGCGGCGAGCGATCCTTCATGCACGAAGTCGGCCAGTTTCTGATCGCCGGCGTCCCAGGTCATATCGCTCGACAGATAGACGGCATCCACGAACGACGACGCCCGGGTCGAACCGCTGCCGGTGTTGCCCACATCCCAGGAA
Source organism: uncultured Phycisphaeraceae bacterium (assembly GCA_964574815.1). Classification (GTDB taxonomy): domain Bacteria; phylum Planctomycetota; class Phycisphaerae; order UBA1845; family UBA1845; genus CAZNPL01. The sequence goes on along the minus strand of CAZNPL010000003.1, from coordinate 48,607 downwards.
ATCGGAATCAGATCACTCGACGATGCAGACGCAGGCGCCGAAACGTTCGTCACTTCGAGATCCGGCTCTTCCGTGACGACCGAGAGCAACTGATACGCATCGTCGTTGTTCTGCTCGTAATCGGGGAAAAACTCCGCAACACTGTTGCCGACGTCGGTCACCACGAAGACGTAATAGTCCTGATCCGCACAAGTGGGCAGCGAAACCACCTTCGACATATCATAGGATTGATCGGGCTCGAGCGCTCCGGAGTGCGTATAAGGCCCGCCCACCAGCGTGTTGTCGCCTGTTGTCTCGAAGGAATCGTCCACCGAAAGATAGACGGCGTCGCTCCAGCTCGCCGCGTCCGTCGGTGAACCGCCGTAATTCGTCACCGTCCAGTCGACCTGCGCCGTCGGCGGAGCAGCACCGGCCTGCACGACGGAAAGCGAGATGACCTCCAGATCGGGCGGCGGCGTCAGGTTGATCGTCAGAGCCGTCGCGTCGTACGCATCGTTGTTATCCTCGAATCCCTGCTCACCGACGTGCCCGGAACTGTCAGTCCGAACGAACACGTAGAATGTGCCCGACATCCATCTCGGTAAGGCGCAGACATGGGAGACATCGTACGTGCCGTCCGGAATGAGCCCGCCGCTGTGGGAAACGGTGCACAGCCGAAGGTCGGCCGGATCCAGCGTCTCATCCTCGGAGAGGTACGCCGAGTCCTGCCAGAAAGTGACGGGCGTGGGCGAGTCTCCGGCGTTGATCACCTGGAAATCGACGGTGATCGTCTCGCCTGACCACGCGCTGTTGGGCGCGTTAACCTGCGTGACCTGAAGATCAGACGGCGGCGGCAGCACGACGTCCACGCACGGATCGGACCCCGCATCATTGTTGGCCTCGGCGTCGATGTCGCTGCGGTACTCGAAAACCTGGTTATAGGCGTCGGTGCGGAGGAGGAAGTAGTAGCAACCCAGTGCTCCGCCGGGAATCGTCACCGTCGGGCACTGCTGATAGCTCTCGCCGGCCCCCAGGCTCGACGGGTTGTCGAATCGTCCGAGCAGCCAGTCACCGCCGATCGACTGATCCGACGAAAGAAACAGGTGGTCCTTCCAGAAGGGCACCTCCGTGGCCCCGCTGCCCGTATTGGTCACCGTCCAGCACACCGCCACGCGCTGCCCGGGCCACGCGGTCACCGGGCCCGTCAACTCCGTAACCTGCAAATCCGGGAACGGCGGCAGCGACACGGCGACGGGCACATCGCTGACAAGCCGGTTGTCATCGTTCTCGAGGAACTCGACCATTGCGTCGCGCGCATCGGTAACCACAATGATCCAGTAATCTCCCTCGAGCAACGGCGGAATGGTCACGCGGTTGATAAGATCGTAACTCGTGCCGTCGGCCAGCGGGCCGCTGACGTTGAACTCGCCCAACAAAGTGTCGCCGCCCCAGACATCATCGCCCGAAAGGTAGATGCGGTCCTTCCACGTGCCCGCGGCGGCGATCGTGCCGTTGTTGGTCACGGTCCAGCGCACCTCGATCTGCTCACCGGACTGAACCGCAGCCTCAACCGTCAGGGCCGTCGGCTTGAGGTCCGGCATCGCAATGGAGAAACCGCCGTTATACGCTTCCTGTAACGGGTTCCCCGCCCGATCCTGGATGCCGGTGCCGATGGTGAATTGATACCCACCACCTTCGGACTGGCAGGCGAACCGGATCTGATGTACCAGCGATCCAACCGGCACAACCTCCGTGATCCAGACGTCACCTGCCGGGCCGGTCATCGCCACGTCGTCACGCTCGAATCCAAACGCCTCCTCACTGAACGTAACGTCGACCGAGCAAACGCGCTCGTTGACAACCCCCTCGGGCGTGTGCCCCACCACCCAGACCGGCGTGAGATCCACGTTCAACACTCGTGAGGCTGGGGTCGGATCAACATTGCCCGCCTCGTCGCGGGCGGCAACGTTGAACACATACGGGCTGTCCTCTTCAGTCAGGGCTGTGAACGCGTTTGTCGTATCAGGCAAAAACGGACCGGCCGCCGGATCGCAGCCGACCAACTGCGGCGCCAGGCACGCGGCAAAGAACAGTTGCGAGACCCCCGTTTCGTTGTCCGAGCCGGTCCACCCATACGTTGCCTGGGTTTCATTGATGTACGCACCATCTCCCGGCCCGCCCGTGATGGTTGTATCCGGCGGCATGGTGTCGTTTACGGTCGTCACGCCGCACAATCGGCTGTTGTTGTCCTCGGCCCACGGCTCTTCGACCTCGTCGTAGAGATCGGTGACGACGAAGATGCTGTGATCGCCGGCCAGGTCACCGGGGACCGTCATCGACTCGCTCGGGCTGTACGACTCGCCGGCCGGCAGCGGACCGGCTTGCGTAAAGCGACCTAGTTCAATGTCATCGCCCAGGAATTCGTCCTCGGAGAGATAGACGACGTCGGTCCACGAACCCGCGACCTCCACCCCGCCGATGTTCGTCACCGTCCAGGTGACGTCGAGCTGTCCTCCCGCATCGACGCTGGCCTGCGCATCGCAGGCCGAAACGGTCAGATCGGACTTGGGCAGAATATTGACGTGAATCGTGTCGAAGTCCTCGCGACTTTGAGCGTCCTGGGCGAGAACCATGATCTCATGAGTGCCTGCCGACAGCGTATTGACCTCGAGTGTCTCTCCCGCACCCAACACGCCGTCCAGGTCCGAACTCCATTCGTAGGTATAAGGCGGGTCGCCGCCGTCGGGCGCGGCCGCGAACGCCACGGGCTGCCCGGCAATGAACTCGGCGTTGTCCGCCGGCGAAGTAATCTGCACATGGAAGCCGATCTCCCCCTCGATCGTCGCCGAGATGCCGGGCGTGTCAGGGTTCCCCGAATGCCACGCAACACTGTAGAGAATCCGCCCGTTGGGCTGCAGGCCGTACGGCGTCTGCCCCGGCGAAGAATCGTCCCAAAGCTCTGGTCCGAGATCATTCGGCGTGTTCATCAGGGGGTTGGTGACATCGACGGGGATCATTGTCAGAGAGAAGTTACCGAAGAACGGCTCGATCCCGATGAGGTTGTTGATCGTGTTGATCCCCGATTGGAAGTTGTTGTGATCGGTCCCCAGAACGAGCCCACCGCCCGCCGCCTGAATGTTCTCGTAATAATTCTCCGTAAGCATCTGCCCTTCGGTCTGCCAGCGCCCATTCCAGTAAGAAGAGATCATCCGGCCGTCGCACACGATCGCCCGTGACGAGTCGGCGGCGAACCAGTCGGCGATGGCCTGCCAGTCGGTCGGATAGTTGTCGGCGCCGCCGGAAAGATCGAACACCCAGATCTGGTCGTAGTCGTGCTGTTGAATGAGCGTCGCCGCCTGGCCGCCGGACGACAGATTCACATAGTGTGCCTCGGCCCCGGCCTCAACCAGAGTCGTGTAAATGCTGTAGCCGTCGGCGTCGTAGCTGGTGCCATGCACGTTGATCATCAGCACGCGGTCGGGAACGAACGTGTACGACTCGACGTGAAAGTTGTCGATGGTGAAGACGATGCCGTCCGACGCCCCGCCGGCCGTGCCGGCCGCGCTGTCGAACTCGACAGAATAGATGAACTTCCCGCCCGTCATGTTGGTGTCAATCTGGAAGGTCTGCTGCGAACCCGGCGAAGTCTGGCCGATCAGCGTGCCGTTCTCGTCAAACGCGAACAGCGTCTTGAGCGTTGTGTCGTCGTCCGTGTCGTCCAATCGAACCAGATGCACGCCGCGGTTAAAGCGCGCCACAATGCCGCTGCTGTGATAGTTGTAGGACTGGTAGAAGTTGTTGTAGGCGCCGATCACAAGGTCGTCCGTGCCGGCCTTGATGTTGCCGTAACCGACGTTGTTGATGTGGACGCCGTCGGCCTGCCCGTGCGAGCCGTCGGAGTCGTCGTCGGTGAACACGACTTCCAGTCCACAGCCCCCGTAGAAGAGTAGTTCGCCCTGGCTGTTCCCAAGGCTGTCCACGCCGCTGTTGAAATCCAGGTCGATCAAAGTGGTGACGGTCTCGCACTCATCCGGGATCTCGTTGCCGTTACAGTCCTGGCTGGTCCCCGCCGCGATGTCGTCCACGTCCTCGATCCCGTTCCCGTTGCAGTCGAAGACCACCTGGCATTCGTCCGGCACGCCGTCGGTGTTGACGTCGTCACTGGTCCCCTGGTCGATGTCGCATTCATCCGGCACGTCGTTCGGCTGGCAGTCCAGACTCGTCCCGTCATCGAGATCGCACTCGTCGGGAACGTCATTCGGCTGGCAATCCTCGCTGGTCCCGTCCGAGATGTCGCACTCATCCGGAACCGCGTTGGTATTGCAGTCATTGCCCGCCAACTGGCATTCGTCGGGCACGCCGTCGGCCTGGCAATCGACCCCGTCGCCGATCGGCGGAACCTCGCACTCGTCAGGTGTCCCGTTCAGGTTGCAGTCCGGACTCGTGCCGTCGGTGACGTCGCACTCGTCGGGAACGCCGTTGCCGTTGCAGTCCTGCGACCAACCCGCGAACGTGTCGTATCGCAGCACTTCGCCGTGGCCCGCCGGAGGACCCTGCTGGTAGCGGAAGGGGACGAAGTAGATATGTCGGCCGTCAAAAACAGCCCCCTGATAACCGCGAGCGCTTACCCCGACGCCGTGCGTACCGGGGTCGTATGACGCCCACGACGAGAGATCGTCGAACGGCCCCTGCGGATCGTAACGGAGCACTTCGCCGTGATAGTCATAATTGCCGCGCGAATACGGCGCGAAGTAGACGAACCGACCGTCGTACGCTCCGCCAATATAACCGACCGGGTTGTCCTCCAGCCCAGCGTCCGCGGGGTTGAAGGTGGACCATGAAGCGGCCGACGAAAAGTCGCCGGTCGTGTCGTAGCGGAGGAACTCGCCGTGAGCGGCGACGCCGTTGTAGTAGGGTATGAAATAAACGAACCGGCCGTCAAACACGGCCTCGTAATAGCCCGCCGGGTTGACGCCGACCCCGCCGGCTCCGGCGTCAAAAGCCACCCAGGAGGCGGCGTCACCAAAGTCGCCTGTCGTGTCGTATCTCAATACCTCGCCGTGCGTGATCGTCCCATTGTAAGTCGGTGAGAAATAAACGTACCTCCCGTCGAACACACCGCCGCAGTATCCGTCCGGGTCCGTCCCTACTCCATTGGCCCCCGGATCGAAAGTGGCCCAGGAAGTCGCCTCGGTGAAAGCGCCGGCCGTGTCGAGCCGCAGAACCTCGCCATGCGCCTCCGTGCCGTTGTCCGCCGGTGCGAAGTACACGTAGCGACCGTCGAAGATCGCGCGGGAATAGCCGTCCGCATCCACGCCGACACCGTGCGCGCCCGGGTCGTAGACCGTCCAGGACGCACTGTCGCTGAACGACGCCGCGGTATCGTAACGAAGTACTTCACCGTGGCGCTGGGTGCCGTTCATGTACGGCACGAAATAGACATAACGGCCGTCGAAAACGCCGCCGAGATAACCGCCGGCAGCCCCTGCGCCCTGAGCGGCATTGTCAAAAGCCGACCAGGAGCTAAGAGAATCGAAGGGAGCGGTCGTGTCGTAACGCATCACCTTGTCGTTGCTGCCGCCGTCGTTGTTGTGCGGCACGAAGTAGACGTACCGGCCGTCGAACACGCCGCCGACAAATGCATCCAGCCCCGACGCCAGCCCGGCGGCTCCGGCATCGAACGCGGACCACCCCGCGATGCCTTCGAAACCGGCCCCTACGTCGGCTATATCACACTCGTCAGGGATGCCGTTGGCGTTGCAGTCGAGGCTGGTTCCGTCGGCGATATCTGTTCCGTCGGGAATGCCGTTCTCGTTGCAGTCGTGGATCGCCGGGTCCCACGTCGTCTGGATCAGCGCGGTGTGGTAGTCACGCTCGGGGTAGACGCCGGTGTATCCCGTCACGGCCAGCAGGCCGTCGCGAAACCCGAGCCCGAGCACGCCACTGGGGGGATAGGTATCCCAGGTGTGTTCCGCCAGGAGTCCTCCGTCAACGCTGTTCATCCGCTGAATCCGCCAGCGATTGACCAGATCCGGTCCTTGTTCGTAGCCGCCGACCACAACGTGGCCGTAGCCGTCGACGACGACGGCCGCGCTCGTCTCGCTCCGCGCGGCGGCGCTTTCGTACGTTTCGGTCCAGAGGCGCACGGCCGCGCCGGCGTCGCCGTCGGCGCTGTATTTGATTGTGAGCCAGTCGTAATCGGCGTTCTCTCCGTTGTCGGTACCCTTGTTAGTCCAGCCGGTCGCGATGACGTCGCCGTTGGAATCAAACGTCACGTCGTAGGCATAATCGCGCAGCCCCGCGTCGCCGTCGTAGCTGTCCTGCCAGATCAGCGAGCCGTCGGAAGCATACTTGCGCACGTGCCAGGTGTGATCGCTTGTTAATCTTCCGATAACGCCGGCCACGACAACGTTCCCCGCAGCGTCGACGTCGAGGCTGTAGGCCACATCGGGAAACTCATGCTGATGCGAGTAGTTGTAATACCATGGGAAACCGACCTGGAGATTGCCGTCAGTGTCGTACTTGAGGACCATCCAGTCGGTCTCGTTCGTGTTCCACGCCCGAAAAGCGCGGCCGGCGACGTAGATGTTGTCATTCGCGTCCACCGCGCAGCCGTGGTTGACAGTCCAAGCGTAACCGTCGAAAAGCCGTTCCCAGATTAACGTGCCGTCGGGCGTGTACTTCTGCACCAGTCCCGCAACGTTCCATGGCGGGTAAATGCCCGACAGCCTCCCCACCAGAATGACGTTGCTCCCGCTGTCAACGCACACGTCCTCGTACGTCTCGCTGTTATCGGCGACGCCGCTGTTTCGTTGCGCGAACCAGTCGACTCCGCCCGACTCGTTGTACTTGATTGCATAAGCGTCCGTATCGTTCGTCGCGGCGCCCTTGACGAACCCGGCGACGAGGACGCGACCCTGGGCGTCGACGGCGGCGCCATAAGCCGTATCGTTACCGGCGACACCGTGGCTTGCGCTCCACAGTTCGACTCCGATGTTGCTGAGGTCCATGCTCCGCGCCGGCAGGGCCACTGCGCGCGTCTCGGCGGCAAGCGCTTGCGGCAGAACGGATGCTTGCAGCATTGGCAGCGCAGGTTCCGACGAATCGACCTGAGCCCGCACCCTGCCGAGCCCTAGTGCCGCAATCGCTGCAGTGAGCAGAATCGTGAAGCGTTGCTTTCCCATCGTGCACCTCCGGAGTCTGTCGAGAGGAACCCAGCGCAGGTGAACGGTCGACGGCTGCCGGGATGGCTGTCCCGCGAGTACTCAAGGGTACGCGCAGATACCGGCGGCGACCGCACTGAACTCCCCTCCGTCGCGTCGTGGCTCGACGCCCGAGCTCGATACGCGCCAGCGGTGCACGCGAGCGAAGACGTTGGCCGCTCCTACGAGACGTTGTAGTTCAAAACATCAATTATACCAGGGATAACCTTCAGACACATCACGTAATCCGAACCCGGTTTTCGACTTTGCGGTCGACGGACCTTCGCCGCCTGCCCCGACGCTCGTTATCGCACCGGGGCGGTGAGAAACAACGAGCCTGTCGTCGCCCGAAAACGTGCTTCCGCGGTCAGCGCCGCCCCAGAAGCACTGGACTGTCCCGAGATCCGTCAACCAGTGGCAAACCCGTGCACGTTTTGGTCGACCTTGAATCAGGCCGCCCGACGGGCTAGGGTGGAAACGTGTGGGGGTCAATCACCGGACAGCGAAACGAGTTCCCGAAAAACCATCCGCACCGTTTGACGCCACGCATGGTCACCCCCGGCCGTTCCACCGGCCGGAAAAGCCAGAGGAAACACGAAGTGTTGCGCGCCCGCCGCATGAACAACCGAATGGTGCCCGACTACGGAATCGATCGCCGAAGGATGATCCGAGCCGCGCTGCTGGTTGCATTATCGGCCGTGGCCGCGAGCGCTCCGCTCGGCTGCGAGCGATCCGGAAGCCCCTGCATCGGAAAGGGCTATAACGTACTCTTCGTGACCCTGGATACCACCCGCGCCGACCATCTCGGCTGCTATAAACCGGTGGACCTCGGCCAAACACCCAATCTCGACGCCTTCGCCGCGGACGCCGTGCAGTTCTTGAACTGCAAATCCGCCTCGGGTGCCACACCGCAGTCCCACGCGTCGATCTTCACCGGCCTGTATCCCTTCCAGCATGGCTTGCGAGTCATCTATGCCCGATCCGGTTATCGACTCGACGACGACGTCCCGTACCTGCCGGCCACGCTCAGGGCCGCTGGCTGGAACACGGCCGCCTTCCTCAGTTCATTCACCGTTTCGGAGTTCTTCGGCTTCGACCGGGCCTTTCAGACGTTCGACAACGGACTGGCTGAAGACGGCGAGAATGTGCTACGCAGAGAATCGGACGGCCACTACATGTGGTCCGTCTCGGCCCATCAAAGACGATCAGGCCGTACAACGGATCGAGCGGTTGAATGGCTGGACGGCTTATCCCCGGATCAACCGTTCTTCCTATGGGTCCACTATTGGGACCCCCATGACTTCGATCCGCGCGTGCCCTCAACACAGCCCCCGAGAGAATTCGTCAGACCGTTTCTGCAAGACGTACCACCTCGGGCAAACGAGGTCCAGAGGGCCGTGTACGAAGCTGAGGTGGCTTTCGTCGATCACCACTTCGGAAGGCTCATCAAAAAGCTCAAAGAACTGGGCCAATACAAGAAAACCATCGTCGTCGTCGTAGGAGACCACGGCGAGGGACTCGGCGAACACGGCTGGTGGTTCCACACGATCCTGTACGAAGAGCAAATACACGTTCCCTTCATCCTTCGCGTTCCCGGCTGGTCCACCGGCAGGAAAATCAGCAAGATGGTCCGGACCATCGATATCTACCCGACGATCGTCGAAGCTCTGGAACTTCCTGATACACCCAAAGTCACCGGACGCTCGCTGGCACGCCTCGTTCACGGCCGCGAGGATACGCCGCGCTTAGCGTACGCCGACGCGCTGAACAAGTTCGATCTGAACTCGCGCATCCTGCGATGGCGGCCCAAAGCCGGTAATCTCTACTGCGCAACCGACGGTATATGGAAACTGATTTGGCGGCTGGACCATCCCGAAGACAGCGAATTGTATAACCTCATCGACGATCCACAAGAAAAAAAGAACCTCTTCACCCGCGACCACGCGCAAGCGGAGCGCCTGCTCGGCTTTCTGGAGAAACTCGACCCGTTCCGCACCAGGCCGTTTCCGGCCGGTGGCGCTCCCCAGGACCCTCGAGCCTTGCGCGCCCTCAAAAGCCTGGGTTACATCGACGACGAAACCACTGAATAGCCCAGCGACCAGCCCGACGAAACCCCGTAACCAAAGCGCCGCCCACCCGCAACGACGACGTGACGTTCAGAGCCTGGCTTGAAACCGCTGATGGGTGCCACTGGCGGCATCGTAGGTCTCCAGTGAGGGCGCCATGGGCACGCGGAACCGCCACCAGCGGCGGAGCTTGCCCCTGCGGTCTTTCCGCTCGGCGGGGCCATAGGTTCTACATCCAACCGCCCGGACGCTTCACCCCCATCCCCTCAGGTTGATACGTCAACGCCCCCGTCGGGCATGCCTCCGCACATTCGCGAGCGGAGTTCTTCAGCGCCTCGTTCAGCGACCGGTCCAGCGGGACGCCCACACGAACGTCGAATCCCCGGCCGATGAACGTCAAACCCAACGGCTCACGCGCCTCCTCCGCGATGCGAATACACAGACCGCAAAGAATGCACTTGCCCGGCTCAAAGATGACATGCTTGCCGTGCACGCGGCGCTGCAGTTGATGCCGCTCCCCCCGGAAACGATGCGCAACGGCCCGATATTGCTCGCTATAGTACCGCAGCTTGCACACCGATCGGGCGGAACAGTCGCATTGAAGGCACCGGGAGGCCTCCGATCTGCACTGCTCCAGCGCCAGCGAGGCCGACGGATCCGACGGCGTCGGAACGCGAGGCCGGCGGATGGCGATCACCTCCCCACTTCCCGACTCTTCATCAACGTAACCGGTCAGCCCAGAGCGAAATGTGTACGCCTGCGGCTCTCCGACCACCTCCTGATCGCTGAGAAACTGGTGGATGCAGCGGGCCGCGGCCTTCCCGTCCGCGACCGCCCGCACAACCAGGTTGCCGGGCCGTACCGCGTCGCCGGCCGCAAATACGTCCTCATACTCCGTGCGGTGCGTTCGCCGATCCGCCTGAATTCGCCGACGGACCACAGGCAGACCGAGAAACGCCGTCTCGCTTCCAGTCATAGGACCGGACGCCACCAGCACGGCGTTGAACGTTTCGCGCAGTTGATCCAGCGACACGTCGCGACCGACCTCAACGTCCATCCGGAATGCCGCGCCAAGCCTGGCTATAACGTCAATCTCTCCGTCGAGAATGTCTTCAGGCAAGAGTCCCTCGACGCCGAGCGCAGCAGGGTCATGCCGAAGCGTTCCGCCGGGCTTGGCCTGCCGATCAAAGAGCGTGCACTCGTGACCGTACTGACGCAGGCGGAATGCGGCCGAGAGCCCGGCCGGCCCGGCGCCGATGATGGCCACCGACTTGCCCGTGTCCGCCTCGCACGGCGGCAGATACGGCGATCCGCTCGCAAGGTCCGCGTCCGCAATGGCCCGCTTGATCTGGCAGATCGCCGCCGGGCTGCCCTCTTCCGCGAGCCGGCAACCCTTTTCGCAGATCTCCGGACAAACCCGCCCAAGGATCGCGGGTAGCGCGATCTCCTTCTTGATCGTCGCGATGGCCGCTCGCACATCGCCCGACTGCACCTCACGAAGCATCAGCGGAATGTCCATTCGCGCGGGACAAGTAGTCTCGCACGGCGCGGCGCAATCGCCCGTGTGATCGCTCAGTAGTAGCTCCAATCCCGTGCGCCGCAGCCGCCGAACCTCGTTCGATTCACTCTCGACCTGCATGCCTTCTTCGGCCGGAGTAGCACACGAAGGCACGAAGCGGTCCTGACCCTTGAGCTTGACCAGGCAGACCATGCACGAAGTGGCCGGCGGATGCCCCTCGAGAAAACAGAGCGAGGGGATGTCGATCTTCAATTTGCGCGCGGCGTCGAGGATCGTGGCCCCGGGCGGCACCTCAATGTAGCGGTTGTCGATGGTCAGGCCGGGCATGGTGACACCACCTCCACGGCGTTTTCCGGACAATGCGTGCGGCACAGGTCGCATCGCACGCACTTCTGATCGTCCACACGGTGTCGCTCGTAAGGCGTGAACTCGATCGCCCCCGTCGGACAGCACTGCGAGCAGATCGTGCATCCTGTGCAATTCTCGTTGATACGGTATGCGACCAGGTCCTTGCACCTGCCAGCGGGGCAGATCCCTTCGATGTGCGCCTCGTATTCGTCACGGAAATACCGCAACGTGGAAATGACCGGATTCGGCGCTGTCTTCCCCAGCCCGCACAAACTGCCCTTCCCCACGGCCCGGGCGAGGTCCTCCAGCGATTCGAGATCGCCGTGATGTCCTCGACCGGTGCATAGGCGGTCGAGAATGTCCAGCATACGCCGCGTCCCGATCCGACAGTACGTGCACTTGCCGCACGACTGATTCTGAATAAACGTCAAGAAGTACCGGGCGATGTCGACCATGCAGTCGCGCTCGTCGAGCACAACCAGCCCGCCGGATCCCATGATCGCACCGGCGCGCGTGAGAGCCTCGAAATCGACCGGAATGTCCGACCGCGCCGCCGGAATGCACCCGCCGGACGGACCTCCGATCTGCACGGCCTTGAATCCGTTCCCGTTCTTGATTCCCCCGCCGATCTCCTCGACGATCTCGCGGATCGTAATGCCCATGGGCACTTCGATCAGCCCGCCGCGACGTACCTTCCCTGCCAGCGCGAAGACCTTCGTCCCCTTGCTGGTCGCCGTGCCGAACTTCGCGAACTCGGCCGCGCCGTTGCGCATGATCCACGGCACGCACGCGTAGGTCTCGACGTTGCTGACCAGCGTCGGCTTGTCCCACAGCCCGCGCTCCGCCGGGAAAGGCGGCCGAAGGCGCGGCATTCCGCGCTGACCCTCGATCGACGCGATCAGAGCCGTCTCCTCCCCACACACGAACGCACCCGCCCCCTCCATGATCCGCAGTTGAAGCGACAACCCCGTACCGAAGATGTTGTCACCCAGCAGACCCCGCCGTTCGCACTGCTCGATCGCGTTGCGGATACGCTTCACCGCCAGCGGGTACTCCGCACGGATATAGAAGTAGCCTTCCCTGGCGCCGACGGCATAGGCGGCGACCGCCATCCCCTCGATCACCCGAAACGGATAGGACTCCATGATCATGCGGTCCATGAAGGCCCCGGGATCACCCTCGTCGCCGTTGCACACGACGTACTTTACTTTATCGACTGCTTGACGCACGCGCGACCATTTCAGCCCGGTCGGAAAGCCCGCGCCGCCGCGCCCCCGCAGCCCGCTCCGGCGTATCTCGTCAATCGTGCCCTCGGGATCGAGCTCGCGCACACTCCACTCGAGCGCTTTGAATCCGTCGCACCGCAGATACTCATCTAAGTCAGTTGGATCCAGCGTACCCGCGTGCTCCGCCGCGATGTGTTTCTGCCGCCGGAGAAATGCCGCCACCGGCGGGTCGCGGTAATCAACTGGCCGGCGCGTGATCAGCGGAGCAGTGGGGTCGCGCTGCAGCCCGTCCAGAATCGTCGAGGCCATACGCCCGAATCGCCGCCCCATACCTCGCACCGGCACGTGCTTGCGAACGATCGCCCGCGCATCCTCAGGCTTCACGCCGGTGTAGAGCACCGGCGACCGACCGGGCATCACCACCTCGACCAGCGGTGTGCGATGGCACATGCCGACGCACCCGACCCGCTTGATAACCGTTGAGGCCCCGGCGACGTCGAGCTCCCGCCGAAGGGCGTCAAATACCTTGCCGCTGCCGCCCGCCACACAGCAGGATCCCAACCCGACCCGCAGCTCCCCCCAAGCCGCCGGCGCGGGTTCCATAATGTGCGGCCTGTCGTTCGCCGACGGAACAGGTCCCGACGATTCGGAGGCCAGCACCTCGTCTAGGACCCCGGGAATCATGTCGGACGTCAGGTGGCCGTAAACCGTCTGATCAACCTGAATGACCGGCGCCAGCGTGCAGCACCCCAGACAAGCAACCTTTTCAATCGTAAACAGGCGCTGCGGATCCGTGTCACTGTCCGGTGCCATGTCCAACTGCCGCCGTATTTCGTCGGTGACCACTTCGGCCCCGGCGACGTGGCACGCGGTCCCATGGCAAACACGCAGGATGTGCCGCCCGGCCGGTGTCCGCCGAAAGTGTGGGTAAAACGAAGATACCCCGGTAATCTGCGCCGGCGTGATATCGGTGATGTCGCAAACCCGTCGAACCGCCGCATCCGGCAAATACCGATAGTGGTTCTGCAGCGCGTGAAGAATCGGGATCAGCGCCCCCTTGTCCCTCCCGTGCTCCAGAACCGCAACATCCACGTAATCGATGTCGACCTGTTCCGGCTTCTGTCCGTTGCTCGCGCGGCGCGAAGCGAATCCGCCCGACTTCCGCCGCCCAGGCACCGACCCCCGGCCACTCGCCTTGTCCCGCTCGATCGCCTGCAGCCGCGGAAGACGCGGTTCGCCCAGGGCATTAAACGCCTTCATCGCAATCAGAAAAACGACCGCCGCAACGATCACCATCGTCGTGAGCCGGACGCGACGCTCAGCGAGATCCAGCGAGTACTCCGTCTGCCTCTTCTGCTCCGCGGCCAACGCGCCGCTCTTCGACGAGTCCTCTTGGGCCGCCTGTTCGAATCGCTCGATCCGCTCCTTGTCGATCCGCGCCTGCCGGCGGGCCTCCAGGTGTTGCGTAGTCAGAAGTGTAGCGCACGTCAAAACCACCGCCGCCGCCGGCAAGCCGACCAGCATCGCAACGAACCGTTGTGTACGTTGGCTGATGCGCATCAGTTCACCGCCGTAACCTGGGCCGCCGATTCATCCTGCCCCTCCGGCCGCGTACGCTCGCGCGGGCAGGCGCTGTAACAACGAGCGCAGTACAGGCAATTCGAACGCACCGCCCGCCGGTTCTCGATCGCGCCGAAGGGACACGCCTCGACGCACAACCCGCAGTCAAGCTCCTTGTCCGGCGTGATCGACACGCCGCGCCACGAATACCTCGAAACGATATTGAGCATGGCGCCGTAAGGGCAGATGTACCGGCAATACGGTCGCCCGAAGAACATCCCGATCACCAGCAGACCGGCACCGATCAGTAGAATGTGGGCGGGCCCGTCCATCCTGAAAAAGCCCACAAACGGGTCATAACGGCAAATGACGAAGTCGCGGTCCTCGGCGACCTGCGCGGCAAACCACACCGCCAGACCGAGGTAAGCGTACTTGAACAAACCAAGCGTCTTGTCCAGCCGTCGCGGCACGTTCAGCGGCTTGAGCAATACAACGTCCTGTATCGCGCCGAGAGGGCAGATCCCGCCGCAGAACACGCGGCCTAACGCCAGCGCCAGCAGCAGCGGCAAGAAAAAGAACACCAGAACGATGACGGGAACGGCGTACTCCGCGTCCGTGAGCGCCACGGTCACGTTCTGTATCGCTCCGATCGGACACACACACCCTTTTCGATAGAATCCGAAGTAAAGCAGGCAGACCACCGTCAGCGCCACCAGAGCGTTGCGACTGCGGCGCCCGAGCACGATCCAGGCCCCCAGTGCCAGTGCCCCCGCCAGCGCCAAACCATCCACCACGTTCCACCACCCCGCCCGAGGCGGATGGCGCTGCACGGAAGGCGTCACATAGCCGTCACCGATGTCCTCGTCGGTCGGCGTCACGTCCACCGGTCTTTGCCACTGCGCCGTGACAACCGCACCGCCCGCCAATACGGCAAGAACCGCGGCAAACAGCATTAAGCGATAGCTTCGGCAACTCACGCGGTGAACTCCGGCCACACGCGCAGATCTCATCCGTCCAGGGGGGTGGGCTGGTGGTGCGGGCTCTTCTGCGCCTGTGCGACCGGGCCGACCTTCTCAATCGGCCCGCGCACCAACGCGTCCTCGGGACAAGTCATCGCGATCGAGCAACGGTTGCAGTTAACGCACAGGTCGTATCGCACCTCGAGCCGAATCGAACCCAGACCCGCCGGCTCCTTGCACGCCATCACGCACTCGCCGCACCCGTTGCACAGCTCCTCGTCGATGATGTACTCGTAGAAGTTGTTCAGCGGGTCGTAGGGATCGACATGGCCGATCACTTCTCGGCGGATCGCGTCGCGCGGGCACAGCTTACGCGTGGGCAAACCGTCCGAACCCACCTCGCTGGTCACGTCGAAGTACGCCGGACAGATGCAGCAGCGACCGCACTTGGAATAATCGTTCACCGCCCGCACGGCCGAAAGCGGCAGCACGCACGTCGTTGCACAGCGATCGCATACCTCGACCCCCGTCGCCCCCAGCCGGATGTTGATGCAGGCGCTCGGATCGATCGCCCAAACGTCGTTCGCCACGGCCTTCCTCGTCAGATAGACCGCCGCCCCGCCAAGCATCAAAACCCCCGTCCCCCTCGCAGCGACGCCGAGCACATCTCTACGCGTGGGTTCCTCGCTCATCCCTCTTCAACTCCGGCTGTGGCCGCATCCTTCGGAGACTCCCCCGAACCGCTATCGACCGGCTCAAAAACGCATACGTGCAACCGCACCGTATCGGCAACGTAAATCACGCCGTCGTCGCCAACGGCGACGTCCATGTTCTTGCAGTTCGGGTCGAAGTGCTCGGGACCAATAAGTCCGAGCATCTTTCCCTCCCGGTTGTAGACCTTGACCCGGGGCGCCGCCTTCTCCGACACGACAATCCGATCCTGCGGAGCCAATGTCAGATTCGTTGGATTGCAGCACCCGGGGAAGTCCTCGGGCCGCCGCGTCCCGAACCGTCCGAAATGTCCGAGCAACTTGCCCTCAAGCGAGTACCGTTCCACCCGGTGCTTGGCCGAATTGCTCGCGTGGATCACGCCGTCCTCGTCAACAGCGAACTCCAGCCGCCCGTTGGGAATCAAAAAACCCCGCGTCCGATTGTCTTTACCGATGTTGTTGAGCCATCGCCCGGTCGAGTCGCAACGGCGGATGCACCGATTCCACGCATCACCAACGAGCACAAAATCGCCGTGAAAGTCGATTGCCGTTACCAATCCGAACCGCTCGGGATCTTCCCACGCGCCGACAAGGGTCCCCGCCGCGTCAAACCGCTCGATTCGCCCCGCCTCACCGACGTGGACGGTGCCTCCCGAATCGACCGCGACGCAGTGCGCCGACCCTTTCGTGGCCCAATGACGCTGCAAGCCGCCTTCGGGATCGAAAACTTTCACGCCCTGGTCGCCGGCCGCCAGGAGGTGACCCCGTGCGTCAACGCACAAGCCGCGCAGCCCCTCCCGAAACTGGTGGGCATGCGATCCCTTGCCGCCAATAGTGCCTATGAGACGATAGCGCATGATTCCCTTCCGCCCGTACGACCAATCGGAAGCAAGAACCGTTCCAGCCCGTTTGCCGAACAGCCCAGCGGCGTCCTCCCCGACAAGATGCCCTCTCCGACGAGACAAACAGCCACGGGTGCCGGGTGCGACCGGCGGTCACCCGCCCACTTCGGTTCGTTCGAGTCCGGGGGCCACGGACGGTTTGTCCGCCCGTGCTGCGGCCGATCCGCACAAGGGGACGGCGAGGCCCCTGCCGACCCTCGCCGACTCACGTCGAGCTTCTCTCTCCCGCCGGTATTTTCCTCGTCGCCCACACGTAACTTCCTCAGGATCAGCAACTTGCGCCGTGCCAAGCGCCTCCTGGAGCGCGTGGCCTTTGTCCCTCGCCTTGATCGCGGCCAACAGACACGCTGCCTTACTGCCCGCTCGTGACCTCACGCCCATCCGGCCCCGCCGCCTCCAGACACACCAATTGGGTCATATCACGCACCAAAAGCACCCCGTCCGCCAGCGTCAGCGGCGCCCATACGTCCGGCCCGTTGAGCACCTTTGCGCTGTCCAGCTCCCGATACTCTTTTGCGTTTGCATCAAGCAGGCGTAGCGTTCCGGTCTTACCTTCCATGACGAAGAACATGCCGTCGGCCAGAATGTAGCTCCCCAGCCCGAACGACGCTTGCCCCTCGCTGTCCCAGACGATCTTCCCGTTCAGGTCCAGGCATGTGAAAAGTCCTCGCCGCTTCTTCCCGACGGCGTAGATGTGGTCGCGATACACGATGGGCGTATGCGTTTCAGAATTCCACTCGTTCTCCCCGAAACGGTACACCTCCGCGGCGCTGAACTTATCGCTGTCCCGCCCGACCCGGATCATGACCGTCCGAGCCTCGTAGCAACTCGTCAAAAACACCCGCCCATCCCCAACCGGCAGCGGCGACGTCGGAACCGCGACGTTGAACTTCCAAGGAAAATGCCACAGCACTGCCCCGTCCTCAGCGGAAACGCCTACCGGGCCGTTCAACGTGGTGTAAAGATACTGCTTCACGCCGTCGATCTCGACCGGCATCAGCGACGAGTGCGACATCGTCCACTGCTCCGGATTGGGCGTCTCCCAGATCGGCTTTCCACTGGCCTTGTCGAGTGCGACCACGAGCGACGAACCCCCAGGAGCGATCAAGACGCGATCCGCCTCGATGAGCGGACATTGCCCCGCGTACCACGGCGGAATCCGCGTGCCGTATTCGGCGACGAGGTTTTTCTGCCAGACTTCCCGCCCCGTCTCGGCGTCCAGGCAATGCAGAACGCACTTGGGATCCAGCGAAAAAACGTACTCCCCGTCGACCGCCGGCATGGTCCGGGTGATGCCGTGGTTCGTTCGAATGCGCCGTTCGTACCCATAGCGCCACAGCTCTTTACCATCAGACAGTGACAGACACCGAACCAGCCATCGGTTCTCCTTCGGATCGTAATCGTTGAAGTAAACGCGACCCTCAAAAACGGCCGGAGCCGAGTAACCCTCGCACGCTTCGGTCCGCCAGCGCACCTTCGGACCGCCCTCAGGCCACTTGCGCAGCAGCCCGGTCTCCGTCGAAATGGCGTCCCGATTCGGCCCGCGAAACTGAGGCCAGTTCTCCGCCGTAACTGTGACCGGCGCGACGAGTGCAATCATCAGTGCCGTTATGAATCGTCGATGTCTTCCCACCACCAAACCTCCTCTTCGAACTCAGGATAGCAGGATTCACAGCAAGCCCGGTTCCAGCCCCTGGCGTTTGGCTAACACCAGCCAGGGATTCCGTCATGACTTTGTCAATTATTGTCGATTGCACCCGCGCCGCCGCCCGGTACACTGGTCGGCGATACGCCACTCAGTGTTTGGGCTTGTCACCGTTGTGAGCGGCCCGGTTCGCCCGAGAGGACGAATTGATGGGCTCGTCGATGCGTCAACGTCCGGCGTGCAGGACGAGCCGGCGTCTGCTGAGCACACTATGCCATCCATCTCCCTGTTCGTCTCGGCCAACGAGTTTGGACTCAAGCGAGTCGCCTTCGATCCTCAGCGCAACGTCCGCCTGTTGTTCAGCGGGGATACGCGCCACGGCATGCAGAGCGCCGACCCTACCCGCTCCGGCGAGCCGTTGGCCTACTTCACGCGAAACGGCCCGCTCGGTGACGTGTTCGCGGCATGGCGTCCTCGCGAGCATCGGGCACAACTGGCCGTCATCGGCCTCGGCGTCGGGACCGTGGCCGCCTACATCAAGCCAAACCAGCACGTGACCTTTTATGAGATCGATCCGGGCGTCGTTCAGATCGCCACCGACCAACGATACTTCACTTTCCTGAGCCGGTGCCGCGGAACCTACGAAATCGTCCTCGGCGACGGTCGCGACATGCTTGCCCGGGCCGATGACCATCACTACGACATGATATTCGTCGATGCATTCACATCCGACGTCATCCCCCCGCATTTGGTCTCGGCCGAAGCGCTGCAGATCTATCTCGACAAGCTCATCTCCGACGGCATCGTCGTCTTCCAGATCACCAACATACACGTAGCCCTGGAACCGGTGCTGGCCGGCCTGGCAGCCGAGCGCGGCCTCATTTGCCTGTCCCGCGTCGACATGAATTTGAGCGAGGAGGACACGCTCAATGGCAAATTGGCTTCACATTACGTCGTGATAACCCCCAACCCGCAGCTCGTTGCCCGGCTGCTGGAGTGTTCGGATTGGACGAGGCCCCGACGGCCTGAACCGCGATCTCAACACTGACGCGCACATCACCGGTCGCGCCGGCTGCCCCACCTCCTCTGGAAGTGGCCTCGCGATTCGCACGCAAATCACCGCTAAATCGAGCCGGCTGCCCCTCCTTCGCGAGTACGTGATGAACGAGCTTGCCCATGAATGGTCATGCACCCGCACCCGCGCCGACCGCCTTTGACGCTTGAATCGAGCTCCCTCGCTGTACTACGGTGCGCCCTCGTTTCCCCCGCCCGCCGGCTCCTCATCCTCCGGCACCGTCTCGACCAGCCTGACGGCGTATTGAATAACTTCTGTCGGCACGGTGTCCACGCCCGCCGCGGCAACGCGAACGAAGAACGACTCAGCCGCGCTGGTGGCGAACTCGCTGACACCCGGAACGCCCGCCACGGCATTGGCGTTGATCAACAGCCCGCCGGGCGTTGGGACGCCGAAGTTGATCTGTCCGAATCGATCCTCGAAACCGGATGTCGCGCTGACGGCCTGCGTTGCTTCCACGGTCAACCGATACGTCGTTTCCGCCTGCACTGACACGGTAAAGTAATCGCCGTCATCCGCCAGACCGAGCGCCCCCGTCCGTTCATTCTCGATGCCGATCTCCAGCGGTACCGCGTCCCGCGGAGAAGTCCCGTTGTCATCCACGCCGAGATCCACAAGCAGCAAGGCGTACGTCGCGTGTGGCCTCCCCTGGACAAATCGGCGTACCGGGTCGAGCAATCCATCCTGCATGCCTTCAGTGAATGCAACGTCAAACCGCAGCTCGACAACGATCTCACCATCCGCTCGGGCCACGACGTTCGTCCCGATCTCCGGCGGCACGACGGGGCCGACCGGGGCGGCAATGTCCAGCTCCACTGGCTCGGCCAGCGGCTCACCCGAAACCACGCCCTCACGAACCGCGGCCACGTTTGGATCCGCCTCCGGCGCGACCAGGGCCGCCCCGACCCCGTACACGTGCCCGTCCTCCGCCGTGGCCACGGCGCGCAGTTGCTGTCCACTGAAAAGAATACCCGATGCTGTTTCCCCGACGACAAGGTCGATTTCGAGATCCCCCGTGGGGGGCGCCGGACACCCGGCAATTGCCAGCAGTGCAAGGATCTGGACGATAAGCGCGACACGCCCGAAAGCTCTGTGGTACTTGTGGCGGCACCGTAATGAGGGAGTCGCTCGCCGAGCGAGCCGGGCATCTTGAACCTTCCTGTTCATTGCGGCCTCCTGAGAAGGCGATCCGTTACCGTACGCTCTTCTCCCCCGCCTGTCGACGCGCCATGCCAAGCAAAGGCGCCCGCTTCAGACGGTCCCACCCGTGCCATTCCCGCCGAACACTATCGCCGCCCCGGCGGTCGCGGACGCCTCAGCGACTTCACGTCTGTATCATCGTCACCGCCGCCCGTCGTATCGACCGATATATCGAGCCGCACGCGGTAGAAGCGGGTATGCAAACCCGCTGCCGGCGGATCACGTCCCGCACCGGAGAACGGATGACAGGTCAGACAATGCAGGTCGCCCCCTAGCTGATGGAAGGCATCGCTCCCGATGTAGCCGTATTCAAGATCGTTCTCGCCGTCGTTGTACACGCCGAAGCTGATGTCGAGGTCCCGGGCAGTCATGACCGCCGTCATGCCACCAGCCATGTGCTCAGCGCTGTGCGGATTGTGACATGTGATGCAGGTCGCGGCGGAGTCCATCGTCCACCCGTCCTGATCGATGTCCCAAATTGCACCCCCGAACGACATGTGCTGCCAGTGAATGTTGACCGGCGCCCCTTCCCACGCATTGCCCCATCGGGACTCGTTACGATAGTTTGTCTGAGCCACGCCGGCCGGAAGGGCCAGATGCGGCGGTGGCGGCGTGGGGTAAACATAATTGGCCGGCACGCCCAGAAGCTTCACTTCGTCATGACAGGAAAGACACAGCCGAGAGTCACCCGCCGAATAAACGAGGGACTCGCGCGGGATCTCCAGCGCACGTTGCCCCTCGACACGACGCAGCCGATAACCATTGTTGTACCACTCCCTGTCCTCCTCCCGCTCCTCGGGAGTCCCGATCGAGCCGCTCGAGACCAGCGGGAATCGCACACTGAACGTCTTAGCAATCCCGTCCGTGTGCGGTAGCGTCGGATCGTGGCACTCCGTGCATAAGACCTCGCCCGTGCCGTGCCCCCCCAGCTTGTAGCCCCACGTCTCGTTGTCACCTGCGATCAACGGCGCACTGATTTCGTTCACCAGCGCCGGCTCCCCGTCGTGGCATCCAAGGCACCAGTCGGCCTTGCCTGCCTTGAGCACGTCGCCCACGTACACGCCGTTGTTCCAGTTGGCCTTCGCACCGATAATCGGGTCGTTCACGCCGTCGAAGGGACCACCCGGACTGTGGCACTCGTTGCAGACATCCGTCTCCGACAGATCAATCCTGCCGTCGAGGTTGGCATCCACCCCCGTGGCGAAGCTGGCCACCCCGTCCATATGACTGGCTGCGTCCTCCGACGAATGACATGTTGAACAATCGCTGATCTGCGGGCCGTGTGCATCCGTTTGATGAATGGCATGGCTCCCCGCCAGGTTCGGAAACGCCACGCCGTCCGGCGGCTCGCCATGGCAGTCGGCGCAGTTGTCGTACCGCGACGTAAACCCGTTGCTGTGCGGATGGCACGCGGTGCATCGGATGTTGGTGAAATGCTCGTGATCGCCGGTCGCGGTGTTGCGATGGTAGTCCGTTGCGGTGTGGCACACTTCGCAGATGCCGTCGTACACGGGCGGATCGCACACGCCGTGAACAAAATCCGACGCACCCGTACAGCCCTGCCCGTCACCAGCAAACGTCACCGCCACGCCGTCAACCGTCCGCGCAACCAACGCCGCGTTCGAGCTCGCCGTATCGTGGATGCCATGGCATTCATTACACGTCGGCTGCCATGCCCCGGCCGCGTCGTGGATCAAATGTTCTGTGTGGCAGACCTGGCAACCCGTTTCGTCATTCGCCGTTCGCAACAGCATGCCATCGCCGACGCCGGGCACGCCTGAGTCCGCACCATGTACCGCGTGACACGACAGACACTCCACCTTCCCGTCCTTGATGACGACGCCGCCGCTCAGCGCAGACTCCACCGGGTACTCGTCCTCACCACCTGGATAGGCAATGCCCACCGGATGCGAGCCGGGCTCCCCCGTGACCCGATCGAGCGGCGCGTGGCACTCCTTGCACATCGCGTCCCCGTCGTTCGGAACACGCAGATAAAACGGCCCGTTGTCCAGGTTGTGCTGATTGTGACACGTCGCGCACTTGATCAGACCGTCGCGATCGAGAAACGCCGACATCAAGCCGCCCGAAGACGGCCCGTCCGAATGGGCGACCGCGCTGACCGCCGCCACGCCCCAGGCGTGTGACCGCCCCTGGCCGTCGGGCGCCGCCGAATTGGTCCCGAACGGATCGGCTAGGTCGCGTTCGTGAATCGGCATCTGCAGCGCCCGGCCGCCGCCGTTGTGGCACGACATGCACAACGCGCTCTGCCCTTCCACCGTGCCCGCATGCCCGCCCGGCTGACCTGTGATGCCGTGACACGGTGTGCACAGGTCCTGCCGGTCCTCGACGATATGTGGCCCGTCCCAGTTTGATTCGGCGCTCTGCATGCCCGCGGCGTCATAGTCGTCGCCCGCCAAGTGCCTGGAGGCCAGCAACCGCCGCTTCCAGTACCTCGCCGCTGCGCTGTCCGGAGTGCCGTTCAAGCTGTACATCTCGACGCGAGCGCTGTTCACGCTGGCCACGTACAACCGACTCGATCCGTTGCCAATCGCCACGTCGCAAGGCGTCCGAAGATCGCCGTCGCCGGAGCCATAATCGAGAATCTTGTCGACCTCGCGTCCGAGAGAATCGAAAACTCGAACCGTGCTCATCATGGCGTCTGCGAGGTAGACATTCCCGCCATCGTCCACCGCCAGACCCAGAGGGCGAACGACCCATCCCTCGATGCCGCCGCCGGAAGATGTCAGGCGCTCGCCGAACTCGCGCAGAAAAACACCGGATGTGGTGAATAATTGAACGCGAAAGTTGTCGTGGTCGGCGACGAGGATGCATCCGCGCCGCTCATCGACCGCAACGGCACTCGGGTAGAGAAACTCGCCTGTCGCGTTACCGCGCGTGCCAAGTGCCAGGGCCAAAGTGCCGTCAGATTCAAACCCATAGACCCGGTCACCCTCCGAATCGACAACGTAGATCCGCCCCGACCCGGCAGCGATGTCGATGTCCGTCGGACCGGCAAAGGACACCGCCGGATCCCCGTCCCCCAGGAAACCGAGCCGATTGAAGGCCCCGTTATAGATCGCGACCTTGGGCTGGTCGCGAAGCGAGACGAAAATGCGCCCGTCTGGATGTGCGCCAACGCCAATCGGACCGTCCGGTACGGACCAACTGCCGAGAACGTCCCCCGAGGCGTTGAATCGGAAAACGCGGTCAGCTTCCGGGTCGGTGACGAGGATCGAATCGTCCGGCGCAATTGCCAGCCGCGCCGGACCGCGCAGCCCGTCGCGTAACGCCCCCACGTGCGTGACGGCATCCAACTGCCCGACGGCGGCCAGCCCCAGAATCAACGATGCGGCTCCGATCACCAGGACTCACCCACCGAGCAACGACGAAATGCGCGCTCTTTCACCCCGCAGCATCTCCCCCTCGTCCACACAATGTACCAAGTATATCCCGCCAGCCTTCCGATGTCAGGTTCCCACGCACCCCGCAACTGTAAGCCTCGACGTGCTACCTCCCGAACGTTTCCGCCCGCCCGATAATCGGCTCCACTAACTACAGGCAACTCCTGTTCCGAGCCGGCGCCCGGAGAGCCGGCGATCGTAGCCCGGGCCTTCAGTCTTCCTGATTACTCACATCCCTGGAAAGTCTCTACCCTCGCGACACCAGCAATCCGTAAAGCACCGCCGTAATCCTGGTCACCAGCTCATTAAGCATGCGGACAAACGTCGCCCGAGCCGGTGACTTCCATGCCTCGGCACCACCATCTCATGCCACTCCTCCCGCCAGCGTCCCCAGGTCGTGTCACAGGCAACGTCCGATTTTTCCGATCGAAACGTGCCGGTGCCAATCGCGCCGGCAGGGATCCCGGAACGCGCAGTCCCGTTTCGAGGCCTCAATGCCAAGGATGCCGCGCCTCAACCTGCACCGCTCCGGTGGCTATGCTCCACCTCTCTTCGCCTTACTTGTGTTGGCGTCGGTGGCCATCACCGCAGCATACGCCGACCATGCCCCATTGAGCGCACGAGCGCACCTGCTCGGACCCGGTGCCTCGAACCACCCGGTCAAAATCGTGCCATCGGCCGCGGTTCAGGTCCCGGCTGACTGGCCCCTCGACAGCTCCGGGGCCCTCACCTGCCTGACCTGCCACACTAAGATTCCTTCCGAGGGCGGTGCCGCGGACCCCCACCTGCGCCGCGTGCAATCCTCTGCGGCATCGAACGGAGGATTTTGCGCGACGTGCCATCATCCCTCCATCGAACGCAGTGACCGCTCCGTTCACCAGGTCGCGCTCGGCATCGCCCACCTCGGAAGCAACCGTTCCCGAAAAACAGTCGCAAGCGCGGGCCTCGATGCACACTCCCGGCGATGCCTCTCCTGCCACGACGGGGCCAGCGCCGCAGACTCGGCCAACATGACCTCCGCCGGCCCCGGCCGAGTTCACGTCGACGGTACGCAGCAAAACCATCCCGTCGGCGTCGCTTATCAACGCGTCAATCGCTCCAAGAACGTCTCACGCCTGCACCCCGTCGCCCGACTGCCGCAACAGATTGCCCTCCCCGAAGGCAAGGTCAGTTGCGTATCATGCCACGATCTCTACGCGGGCGTGCGCTACCTGCTGGCCGTACCGACTCGTGACTCGAGACTGTGCCTCGCCTGTCACGACGTCTGATCAATCGGGAAGAATTAAGGGGATTGGAGTGGATCAAACACGCGGCGGGCCGGCCCGGTCACGTGCCGTTATCGCCTTCGAGCACGCTGAAGATGAGGTCCAGCGTAGCATCGAAGAACGAGGCGCGCGCCGTGTTGCCGATGGTCAGTGCATCATCAGTGCCGAACAGAGCACTCCGGGTGGCCGTCGCAAGAACGCCCACCAGATCAGTGCGAAACTCCGGGCAGCCGCCCATTATCCAAGGCGTCAGAAGCGAAAGGCACATTAGTGCCATGCAACGTCGTCTGCGATGACGGGCTTTCCAGCCTGCGTTCATTCCCGGCACTCCAATAATGACCGCTCGCTTGCTACAAGATGGCATACTTGTCCGCGGCTCGCAACCCTCACCAGTCGTCTAACGCGCCGTTGCCAGGCAAACACCGCAAACGCAAAATCCCGCTTCAGTGTCACGCGCGGCTCGCAAGTGTCCGGCGAGGGTGCCGTGGGGAAGCGAAGCCGCCAACGGCGGCGGAGCTTGCCCGTACGTTCCGTGCGTTCGGCGCTGCCCGTGGCATTCGTCTCGGCGCGCCGGGTGCCAGGCGCACGCGCGCGTGGGTATGCGGCTCGCCAGGTGCCGCTGGCGCCTTGCCCGCCCGTGCTGTTTCGGCAACGTGCCGCCTCATTCCAAGAACATCCCGCGCATCGTCCGCGTCCCCACCGTGGTCCGATGAAATTCCCTTGCTAAAATACAGCCACGCCGAAACTTACCGCCCTCGCACGAGCAAGACCTCCGACTCGGCCGACGACGGCGCGCAAGATGCTGGAGAGTTATCGGCCGAGGCAGGCAAAGCGCTGTACCGGACTCAGGCATTACTTGTTGGGTATCGCCTTCTGCCTGGGTATGATCTGACGGAGCTTCGTTTCGGCCCGTTGGGGAGTCTCGCGTGAATACACGACGCCCCAGCCAACGCCTCCGCTCGTGCCGTGAAACGGGTGCCGCTGCAACGTGCAGCCGGCCGCGGCAGGGCCTGCAGAAGGAGGGTTTGATGTCTTACGCCAGAACGATCGTCTCGGCCACATGCATGCTCGTGCTGACCGGCACGGCAATGGCCCAGGACATGTCCAAGGTGGAGAACACCCCCCACAACCTCGCCAACGTGGACGTCTGGGGCGTGGTCTTGCCCGACAACCGCGTCTGCCTGCCCTGTCACATCTCGCATAACGCCCGGCTCGATGAAGACGGCGAAACCCAGGTCCTCTGGAACCACGAGATCACCCAACAGACGTTTCTCATGTACAAGACTGCGGAGGGAAACCAGGGCCGGCAGCCCGAAGGCGTCAGCAAACTCTGCCTGAGCTGCCACGACGGGGCCACCGCCCTCGACAGCTTCGGCAACAACGAAGGATTCTTCAACAACGTCCTGATCCCGCCCGACCGCCCGAGCAATCTCGGCACCGACCTCCGCGACGATCACCCCATCGGTGTCGAGTACCCGCCGCCCGACCTCGCCGGCTACAAGGACAAGAGCACCTTCACCGGCGTCCAGGTTGTCACCATCGACGGCGTCGATCGCGTCGAGTGCACTTCCTGCCACGACGCCCACGACAACACCTTCGGTATGTTCCTCCGCCAGACCACCGACAACAGCCAGCTCTGCAAGGAATGCCACGACAAGTAGCAGGACCCGGCGCGTGACAGACTGTGCGGCCGCCACTGGCGGCTCGCCCGCGAGTGTGGGCATCCCGTACCTCGGGTACGACGGGCGACCGAAGGAAGCCAGCCCCGAAAGGGGCGAAGGAAACGAGCCCCGGGTGGAGCGAAGCGCAACCCGGGGTTAACGACATCCCATTGACCGGAGCCCCCGAAGGGGGCGACGCAAACACGCTGCTCTGCACACGATGCATTGCAACAGACGGTTGACGCCGGCCCCCAATCCGCCGATGACTCTCATTGGAATCAAGCACCCGAACAAAACGGCGGCGTCGGACCGCCGCCGGCAACGTCAACCTGACGATGCCCCGCACATGAGCCGGCCCCGCAAATACCACGGTCGCCCGCCGACACCCGGCATCCGCCGGCAATACAAGCGCGCCGCGTGGACCGCATTGCCCATCCTCGCCGCCGCCAATCTCATCGGCTGCAAGACAACCAACCGTACCGACGAAACTCTCCTCGTCTTCCCCGCACCACCCGCCGAACCACGCATCCAATTCCTGACCTGGGCCAGCGGCGCTCAGCAGGTCGAAGGCCCCGTCAGCGACCTCGTCAAGCTCGCCCTCGGCGGCGAACCGGTCAACCGCCCGCGAATGGACAAACCCTACGGCGTCGCCGCACGCGACGGCGTCGTCTACATCTGCGACACCAAGCTGCCGGGCCTCTGCCGGCTGAACTTCAAAGACAAGAAGTACGACCTCATCGGCATCCGCGGCCCGGGCCGCCTGCGCAAACCAATTCACCTCACCATCGACCCGCTCGGCTACAAGTTCATCGCTGACTCGGTGCGCAGACAGATCGTCGTTTTCAGTCCCGACGACGAATATGTGACCGCCTTCAATGTCCCCGAGCCGTGCCGCCCGGTCGACGTCGCCCTCTGGGAAAACGAGCTCTACGTGCTCGACAACGACGACACCTGCCAGATCGTCGTCCTGAACCGCGAAACGGGCGAAGTCCTCCGCACCTTCGGCGGCCCCGGCCAGGACCCGGGCCAGTTCCGAACGCCCAACAGCATCAGCTTCGACTCCGATGGCTACCTCTACGTCAGCGACCTGCTCAACTTCCGCATCCAGAAGCTGACCCGCGAAGGCGAACCCGTCTGGACCCAAGGCCAAAGCGGCTATCTCCTCGGGCAATTCGGTCGCCCGCGCGGCCTGCGCGTCGGACCAGACGGCATCATCTACGTCGTCGACTGCGCCACCGAGATTATCCAGATGTACAACTCCGAAGGCGAGATCCTGATGCACTTCGGAGGCCCCGGCACAATTCCGGGCTCCGTTGTCCTGCCGGCCGCGGTCGCCCCCGACGCCACCTCAATCCCCTATTTCCGAAAGTACATCCACGACAAGTTCGACGTCGAATACCTGCTCTTCGTCACCAGTCAGTACGGCGACCACCTCCTCAGCGTCTACGCCTTCGGATCCTTCCCAGAGGGCTACCAACCTGAAGGCGCCCGCATCGAAACCCTCACGCCAACGGGCGTCCAAAACGACGAAGGATCAACGGAATCATTGCCACGCGCCGACGATACGTCCAGGCGGTCGGGTGATCGTCCGGCACAGAACCGTTAGAATCGAGCCATGCCAGCCACGCGCCGCCATGACGATCGCTGCGACCAGAGTCGCACCGCAGTCGTCCGCAGAACCCGCCGCAAGACCATCCGGCGTGCGGCGCTTGTCTTGACAACTTCCCTATTCGCCGCGGCCCTCGCGGCCGCATGTTCCCAGAAATCCGTGCACCGCGTTCTCGTCTTCTTCTACGATGGCGTCCCTCCCCTCGAAACTGAGTTGGGCGAACCCGACGCAGACATCGAGGAACTCATCCAGAGCGAGAACGTCGTACCGGCGGCTGCAGAGCCGGCCGAGCCGACGATCTACCTTCACCCGGCCTACAAGGAGAGCCGTTGCGAAGCCTGCCACGTCTCGGAGGGCGGAGGCCTGCTCAAAACCGCACGCGAAGGACTCTGCCTCTCCTGCCACGAACACCGGGAGAACCCCCCGAAGAAAGAATACACTCACGCGCCGGTGGCCACCCGAGACTGCCTCGCCTGCCACACCTACCACAAGTCCCGCTACCCCAAGCTCCTGCTCGCCGACGCCCAGACCGTCTGCTTCTACTGCCACCAGACTGAAAACCTGATAACCGATAAACATCACGAGACAATCGACAAGGAGCGTTGCGTCGATTGCCACGACGCGCATGGCGGCGATGACCCGTTTTACCTGCTTCCAAAAGCCAAGGCGCAACAACCTTCATGACACCAGTTGATCGTTGGACGGATACAACGAACAGACTGTTAGGGGGAACCGCCGGATCGGGTCGCGTCGTCTGGCCCGCCGGTGGATCGCCGGCCTGTCCCTGATCGGACTCGGCCTCGCGTGCTCCGCTGGATGCCAGTCACGGCTCGACGAGGCCTACGGCATCCGAACCGCGGCGCTCACCGACATGCGTGCCCATCTCGACCTCGTCGCCCGCCACCGCGAACGCGACCAGCGGTCCAAAGTCACCGGCACCAGAACCGAATCCGAAGAGACCATCTTCGAAGAAACCCTCAGCCTCGAAACCGAAGGATTCATCCTGCACCCCAACCTGTTCGAATTCGGTCTGGGCACTGTCTTCGGCCTGACCCAGGAAGAATTCAGCGAAGTCATCGACGAATTCGAACGAAGTGACAGCAACACCGGCGACATCCTTGAATTCGATTTCGACGCCCTCATCTTCAAACGGCGCAAGACGCCCATGACCGTTTACGCCCATCGCCGCCGAGGCCTGCTGCCGCGCCCCTTCCTCCCCAGCCTCGAAACCACCACCGAAAGCTATGGCTTCACCTGGCAGTACCTCGACCAGAAAACCCCCACCACCATGCAGTTCAATCACACCGACACCGACCTGAACTCCCTCTTCGTCAGCGGGGCCGCCGACGAGAGCGGCAGCGAAAGGAATACCACATTCACCTTCGAAACCGCCTACGTCTTCAACGACCACAACGTGCTCGAATTCGAGTACGAGCACCTGTCCGTCTCCGAAGAACCCGGCAACCTCGATTACGACGCGGATGACATCACGCTGACGCACCGACTCCAATTCGGCGACCGAAAGCAGCACGAACTCCGCAGCGAACTCTACGCCCTCGACCAGCGCGGCACGATCGACTGGGAGGAACTCCGCTGGCGAGAGGATCTGTGGCTTCACCACACCGACACCCTCGAGACCCGATGGGAGTTCGAAGCCTACGACCGTGAACGCACGTTTCGCGCCGCCGACCTGTCGAGAACCGATGAGGAATCCATCTCCTTCTCCGGAATGCTGCGGCATCAGCTCTTCGAAAGCCAGATTACCCAGCTTCGCATGTTCTATCGAAAGCAGAAGTTCGAGCCCGAACTCGATCAAACGCTCTGGGGCGGACAGGCCGTCATCAATTATCGAAAACGAAATCCATGGGGTCTCTTTCGTGCCAACTACGCCTTTCGCGCGGAGCAGAACGACAACGAAGGCGAGTCCCAGTTAGCCGAAGTCATCGACGAACGACAGACCTTCCGCGACCCCGAACCCGTCGTGCTGAACAATCGAAACGTCGTCACCGGTTCAGTCACGGTCACGGCCCTCGACGGCGTGACCTTCTACGCCCGAGGCCGCGACTACACCCAGCAAACCGTCGGCAACACTGTCGAGCTGCTCCGCATCCCGAGCGGCCGCATCGCTAACGGCGAGACCGTTCTGATCGATTACCTCTTCGAGCCCGGCGGCACCTTCAAAATCGACACCATCCGCCACGACGTCGACCTCGCCCAGGAATTCGACTTCGGCCTCACCCCCTACTACCGCTTCGAATGCCAGGACCAGACCCTCGAACCGGCCGACGCCACCGGCGCCATCGCCGAGGACATCACAGCTCATACCGTCGGCGTAGAGTTCCGCCGAGCGTCCTTCCGCCTCTTCGCCGAATACGAAGATCACGACTCAACCGTGAATCCCTTCCACGCGACGCGAGCCGGTCTCTCTTACACCCACCGGTTCAAGAACGGAGCACTGTCGAGCGTCAATGCAAACTGGACAGAATCGCAGAATCAGGCGCCGGTCAACCGGGACATCCGCCTGTTCACCGTCGAGGGCCGCCACCGCCACCCGATCACCCCCAACCTCACCCTCGAAGGTGCCGTACTCTACCGCAATGGCGACGACTCCATCACCGGCGACAGCGAAGGCGTCGACTTCTCGTTTTCACTCGAGTGGCTGATCCGATCCACCGAGGTTAGGATCAGCGTAGAACACAACGACTATGACGACGACTTCACGGAAAACGAATCCACCGCCCTCCTGGTCCACATAAGACGCCGACTCTGGTGAACCGCCAAAGCAATCCAACGTGCATGAGGATACCACTGGCGGCTTGCCCGCCAGTGTGCCCACGACGCGCGAGGCACGGCTGGACGTGTGCCATGGGCAAGCGAAGCTTGCCCGTGTCTGTGGGTGCCACTGGCGGCTCGCCCGCCAGTGCCCCGTCCAACGCACAACCCGACCGCACCGTACCCACACAACTCACACCGAACCGCCACCGCCTCTCGACCGCCCTCCTCCTGCTCGCCTGCTGCGCAACCGCCGCCCAAGCCCAGGACCGCGTCTCCGACACCGTCCACAACCTCTCCTCCGCCGGACCCGGCGATATCCGCGCCGAAAGCGAAGAGCAGGTCTGCGTCTTCTGCCACACCCCACACAGCGCCACCAGCGACACACCCCTCTGGAACCGCGAACTCCCCGTCTCCAACTACCGAATCTACCGCTCCTCAACCTTCGACGCCGCACCCGGACAACCAACCGGCTCCAGCAAACTCTGCCTGAGCTGCCACGACGGAACCATCGCCTTGGGCCGCGTCGTCAGCCGATCCGAGCGCATCCGGATGGCCGGCGGCGACTACATCCCCGCGGGCCTCATGAACCTCGGCACCGACCTCTCCGACGACCACCCCGTCAGTTTCCACTACACCCCCGGACTCGCCGCCGCAGACCGCCAGCTCAAAAACCCCAACACCGTCCCCGCCGAAGTGAAGCTCGACGCCGACGGTCAGCTCCAGTGCACCACCTGCCACGACGCCCACGGAAGCAAATATCGCATGTTCCTCACGTGGGACGACGCCTTCGGCGCCCTCTGCGAAACGTGCCACGACATGACCGGCTGGCGAACCGGCTCCCACAAGACCTCCAGCCAGGACGTCTCCGGCATCACCGACACCGACTGGCCATACGCCACCGTCGCCGAAAACGCCTGCCGAAGCTGCCACCGCAGCCACACAGCCGGCAACCCCGAGCGCCTCCTCCTCTACCGCCTGGAGGAGGACAACTGCCTCAACTGCCACAATGGCCGCGCCGCCCGCCACGACATGGTCACCCAGCTTAACAAATTCAGCACCCACGACCCCCGCCGCTACACCGGCATCCACGACCCCGCCGAAACATGGAGCGGAGACCGTCCCCATGTCGAGTGCGTCGACTGCCACAACCCCCACGCCGCCGATCAGCCCACGGAGATGCGCGGCTACACCGCCATCGGCGAAACAATGAAGGCCGTCCCGGGCATAAGCATCGGAGGACGACCGGTCCTCGAATCCCGCTTCGAGTACGAAGTCTGCTTCCGTTGCCACGGCGACCAGCCGGTCCCGATCACGCGGCGCGTCTCCCGCCAGTCAGACCAGGCCAACATGCGCCTCAAATTCCGCGCCACCAACCCCAGCTTCCATCCCCTCGTAACCGCCTCAGTCGGACGCAACGCCGCCAGCCTCGACCCCAGCATCCCGCGCGGCTCGCTGATCCGCTGCACCGACTGCCACAACAACGACGACGGCCCCCGCGCCGACGGCGCCGGCCCCGACGGTCCTCACGGCTCGATCTACCCCTTCCTCCTCGAGCGCAACCATTCGACCGCCGACGACACCCCCGAATCAACCTTCGCCTACGCGCTTTGCTACAAATGCCACCGCCGAGCCAGCATCCTGGCCGACGAAAGCTTCCCCACCCACGCCCTCCACGTCCGCGACAACAACACGCCCTGCTCCGCCTGCCACGACCCCCACGGTGTCAGCCGAATCACTGGCACACGCTCCGACCACACGCACTTGATCAACTTCGACACCACGATCGTCCGCCCCTTAACCGGAACAACCCGCCTCCGTTTCGTCGATCTGGGCAACTTAGCAGGAAGCTGCACCCTGACCTGCCATGGCACCGACCACGACAACCTCGAATACGGAAGGTAGCGACGGCGCGAACAGCAGCGGCAAGCTCTGATCAGAAGTACCGCGATAGCCTGTGACTATCGCTGCACTGATTGGCGGCGGCCGTCAACTGTTCCGCCGCAGGCGGATCAGCTTTCACCCGGAGCGCCCCTGCACCGTTTCTTGTGCGTGGGGCCCCTACGCGATTCGGCGTTGGTTTGCATTGAAATCGTCGCCTCAAGTCCCTGCCGCGGCCGGCGTCACCCCGCCGAGCCTTTTGGATCGGTGCGGTGCCGAGTTGGGCGTGAAAGCGCTATTAGCGTACATCGCAGGTGCGGCGGCTTCCTTGGTGACCTGTCGGGGAGCGGAGTTCGCTCTTGCAGCTCGATCTGACCGGAGCGCGGGCTGGTCGGGGGGGACAAAAGAATCGGGCGCCGCCGCTTTCGCGACGACGCCCGTTGAGAACTTGCCGCCTAATGGGGCTGGTTACTTGAGTGGCCTCACTTGCAGGGCCTTCGGTCCCTTTTCTCCGCGGGTCAGCTCGAACTGGACCCGATCGCCCTCGTTCAACGTCCGGAATCCCTGGGCCTGAATCTCGCTGTGGTGAACGAAGACGTCGCCGCCCTCGTCCGCCGTGATGAACCCAAACCCCTTGGCGTCATTGAACCACTTCACCGTACCTTCTGGCATGACAGACTACTCACTTCTGATCGCACCGCCACTGGACCGGTTCTTGAAACAAACACTGTTTCTACAGACAAGGAAACTGCTCCCGCGGAGATGCTGGCTTCATACACCGGTAGTATCCTCGCCACCGGCGCCCAGGTCAAGCAGATGTTTTCCTGAAAAAATGGGCCAAGGACTCACCAGAGGCATCTCGGGCCGCCCACGGCTACTGTTCGGACGAAGGGAGCAGCGTGCGAACGGTGGTGGCCGAGTCCAATGCGACGGCCTGCCGGGCGAATTTCCGTGCGGAATCGGCGTTGCCGAGCTTGTGGTGGGCGATGGCGGCCTGCTCGAAGTATTTGACCTGCTTAGGTTTAAGTTCACAGAGCACCCCATATTCGCCGGCCGCGGCCTCAGTCTCGCCCAGGCGCATCAGGACGTCGGCATAGGCCTCGTGGGTGGCCACTTCGAAGGGGTTAAGCCGAACCGATTCCAGGTACCAGTCCCGGGCCTCGCCCAGGCGGTCCTCGCGAGCGTAGATCATTCCGATCGCCGCAGCCGTTTTGGGGCTGGTCTCTTCAGTGCGGGCGAGTTCGAGCAGGACAGGCAGCGCCCGCTCGTAATTGTCCACCGCTAGGTACGCCGTGCTCAGCCCCCGGAGAACATCGTCATGGCGGGGGCGCAGCGGCATCGCCCGCTCAAAGATCTCAATCGCTCGCTTGTGGTCCGTACGTTCCAGCGCGAGCCGGCCGAGGGCGCGCGGAGCGATCTCGCGTTCGGGGGCGATCTTCGCAAGGCGTTCCATGGCCGGTTCGAGTCGTTGGGCGAGCTCGTCGCGCGTCCGCTCGGCCTCTTCCGACGTGAACTCTTCGTAGAGCACCTTGCCAAGCACAACTAGTGCGAGGATCTGCTTTTCGTCGATTTCCAAGGCGGACTCGGCGGTCTCGAGGGCCCGCTCGGGTTCTGCGCCGTCCATTTCGGCCTTGGCTAAGCGGGCCAGGAGATCGGCGTCGCCGGGGTTTTGTGCGGCCTCGGCGCGCAACGCCTCGACGTCTTCGGGGATCGAAAGGTCGAATCCCCAGGGCGCGGCCTGCCGCCGGGCCCAGGCGGCGAAATCGGCGTCGAAGCGATCCTCCGTAAGGCCGAATGTGTCTGGTACGACGCGGCAACGCGCGCCTTTCTCGCGGAACGTTGCGAGCATCCGCTTGATGCTGTCGGGGCCGAACCGCTCGATGATGTACTCGCACATCCAGCGGCTCTGGGTATACGCGAAATGGACGTCCCGGGGGCGCGACGGCCGCAGGAATTTCCAGTCGATCGATTCGAGTGTGAACAACTCGCCGCGCCGGATGCCCTCGGCCAGGAGCTTCTTCCGACGGTAGTCGCGCGGGCGCCCCTCCTGCATCACGGCGAGGCCTTCAGTGAGCCAGCGATTGATGCGATAGCGCGTGGCGTCCAGCGTGACGGTGTGCGTGAACTCATGGCGCAGTACGTCGGCGGCGGCGTAGGGGCCGTCGAGTTGCGGGCTGGGGCGGGGGGAGGCCATGGCGATGACGCGGCCGGTGCAGGCGCCGACGGTGCGGATCCAGGGTTTTCCGCTGACGCGGATGGCGAACATGCGTTTGGTCGGGAAGAACTCGACGATGGTCTTGTCGGACGGGGTCCAGTCGTAGTGGTCGCAGACTTCCTGATGGACGGACTCCAAGTAGTCGGCGAAGTAGCGGGGGAGGAGGGCGTCGTGTTCGGCCTCGTACTTGATGATAAAGTGCTCGGTCTCGTGGCGGGCGAATGACACCAGCTCGTCAAGCAGGTCAAGCGTGCGATGGGTTCGGGCGTCGAACTCATCGAGTTCCCAGGCCTCGGTGAGGACGCGGCGGGCCTTGTCCTCGTCGCCGGTTCGCATGTAGAGCAGCCCGAGTTCGGTCCGTGGATGCGGGTCGGTGGGGTCGGCCTCGATGGCGAGGCGGTAGTGGCGCTCGGACTCGGGTAACTGCCACAAAGCGGCGAGCGTGTCGGCCAGCACGCGATGGAAGGCCGCGGGTTTCGACGTGACACGGTACGCTGGTTCACTGAACCGCTCGGCGGCGTCGGAGCCGTCCAGCGCGAATGCGGCCGCGGCGGCGAGGCCGAGGCTTTCGACGTCATGGGGATTGACGGTCAGCGCGGATTCGCTTGCGTCTCGGGCGAGTTCGAAGCGTCGCTCGGCGAGGCGCAAGGCGGCTTCGAGTTGCAGAGCGGCGACCGAATTCGGATTGCGTTCCTTGGCGAGTTGGATGCGTTTTTCGGCTTCTTCGAATTCCCAGTCGTCGAGGGCGATCCGGCCTAGCCCGACGTGGGCCGCGGCGAGGTTCGGGTTGATTTCGAGTGCGGCCTTGTAGTCTTCCGCGGCCTGTTCATTCTTGAACTTGGATCGCAACAGGTCGGCGGAGGCGAGGCGTGCGGGCCAGTACGTGCGATCAAGGAACGTGTACGCCGGCTGCAGGAGTTCCTGGAGTGTGTGGATGGTTCGATTGCTGAGATTGTCGTGCCGCGTCAAAACACTGTAGCGTAGAAATCCTTTCGCGGTGGCGGTCAGCTTGGCCGCGTCGGCCGGCAGGCGTCGCGTGACGAGGCGCTCGAAGAAACGGTAGGTTTTGATCGCTTCGTCGCGGCGGCCGAGGATTTCGTACAGTTCGCCTAGCAATTGGCGGGCCTGGAGATCCCCGGCGTCGGTCTCGATGGCTTTGCGGCAGTGTTCGAGGGCTCGCTCGTGCCGGCCGACTGCGCTGAGTCCTTCTGCGAGCGTGCGATGCCAGTCGGCCGACGCGCGGCCCAGATCCTCGGCTTCGAGCAGGGTGGCTTCAGCCTGTTCGTATCGCCCGGTCTCGATGTAACAACGGGCGAGGCCCCAGGTGGCTTCCACGCGACTGGCGCGGTCGTCGAGGAACACGCCATAGACGCGTATGGCTTGTTCGTATCGGCCGGCGATTCTGGCGGCGTGGGCTTCGTTCAGGCTCGCCGGAACGGGTGTGTCGGTCTTGGCAAACGGCTCGGCGGCAACCAGACAAGGGGCGAGGTTGGCGACCGCGAGCGTGAAGAAACGAATAGGTTTGTGAGTCATGCTGATTCCGAGTATCCGTCACATCCCGGTGTCGGCCCCCACCGGGCATCGGCATGTTCGCCTGTACGCTCGTGCGGTTCAAGGGACGGCTTGGGGAGGTCGTTGAGGCGTGGTAGAATGGTCTTTGCGGGCCTGCGCGGGTGCACCGCTGATCGCGGCCGGGGGCGAGTGGTTCGTGCTTGACTCGAGAGCACCCGGGCCTGGGCGTGTTTTTGGTTTGAGGAGTAAGTGCATTGAACAACAAGGTGCTGCGGCCGGGTGCGCGCGTTCGAATCACCCAGATGATCGATCGGCGCGGCGAGGGTTGGGTCACGGAGGTCGAGGGGACGGTTCGCAAAATCGAGCCTCGCCGCACCGGGTCGTGGTACGCACATGCCAAGAACGACAAGTATTGGCTGATGCGCGTGGAGCTCGTCAAGGATGACGGGGAGGTTTCGTGGCTCACGGTGGACCAGCATACGCGCGTACGGGAGGTGCCGGGCGAAGGCTCCAAGGCGGGTTCCGCCGAGGGGGCTGCGTAGCCGGCGGCACCGTAACCCACAGTGGCATATCAGATAGAGCGGAGTTCCCCCCCCCCGGGGGAGCTAAACGGCGGCGCCCTGTTGCGCTTATATTTATTCAGTTTCAGTGTTGTCGCTGGCGGTAGGGTCGTGGCATGCTTCTTGCAACCACCCTTTTGGAGCCGGTCGGGCCGAGTGGCTCTTTCGGGGCGCGCCCGTGGGATGCGACGCCGTGACGCGCCGGCTTTGGCGAGGGCGAATCCTCTCGCGGGCATGACACGGCTTTGGGCTCATCTGAGAATCGGCGGGAGGTATCTGACATGGCCTGGGACTACAGTGCGAAGACCAAGCAGCTCTTCATGGACGCGGTCCATGGTGAGCCGGGCACGCACCTGGGCGAGATCGAGGATCCGGATGGGGTCGGCGAGCACGGGTCGATTGCGTGCGGCGACGCCATGCGGTTCACGTTTCGCGTGAGGCGGCACCCGGACGATCCGACCAAGGACGTCATTACCGAGGCTCGTTACCTCACGTTCGGCTGCACGTCGGCCATCGCTGCCTCCGAGGCGCTGTGCACACTGATAGAGCAAGGCGAGTACACGCCCATCACCGCCCTGAAGATCAAGAACAGCGACATCGTCGAGTTTCTCGGGGGGCTTCCGTCTCAAAAGATCCACTGCTCGGTCATGGGGGCCGAGGCGCTCGAGTCGGCCGTGTTCAACTGGGCACAGAAACGCGGCGTCGATCTGCGAGAGCTGGGCGTGGACATTCACCCTGACGAGCAGGAGGAAGGGCGGGTCGTCTGCAAGTGCTTCTCGCTGAGCGAGCCGTACATCAAGCGGAAGATCAAGGAATTGAATCTGCGAACGATCGCGGACATTACGAACGCGATCAAGGCGGGCGGGGCGTGCATGTCGTGCCATCATGTGCCCGGCGGCCTGCAGGATCTTCTTTGCGAGGTCTGGGGGCCTGAAGCCGTCGAACTGAACATTTCGTTGCCGACGTTTTCGGCGAGGGACCAGGAAAAGCCGGCGGTCAGCGACCTCGGGATGTCGCCGTATCAGTTCGCCAAGAAGATCGACAAGACGATAGACGAGTACATCCGCCCGATGCTGCAGCGGGACGGCGGCGATCTGGAGGTCATCGACATCAAGGATACGATTGTGTATTGCCGGCTGGCCGGGGCGTGTGCCGGGTGTGCCGGGGCGAGCCAGACGCTCAAGATGCTGGTGGAACAGGTGCTGAAGGACATGGTGGACCAGCGGGTTCGGGTCATTGCCGTATGACGGACGCCAATCGATGAAGATCATCTACGCCGACAATAACGCCACCACGCAGGTCGCGCCGGAAGTGTACGAGGCGATGATCCCGTTTTTCACCGAGGATTACTTCAACCCCAGCTCGATGTATGACCCGGCGCAGGGGACGGCGGGGGCGATTTCGACGGCGCGCGATTCCATCATTCGACACCTGGGGGCAGACAGCCCGCGGGAGCTTCTCTTTACTTCGTGCGCGACTGAGAGCAACAACATGGCCATCCGGGGCGTGGCGGCAGCGAACCCGTCTCGGCGGCACATCATCACGACGGCCGTGGAACACCCGGCTGTCTGGGAGGTGTGCAAGGACATGGAGCGGTCCGGGTACGATGTGACGTTCGTTCCGGTGGACACGGACGGCAACCTGGACATGCGTGAATTCGTGCGTGCGCTCGGCCCCGACACGCTGC
This sequence comes from uncultured Phycisphaeraceae bacterium, assembly GCA_964574815.1. Classification (GTDB taxonomy): domain Bacteria; phylum Planctomycetota; class Phycisphaerae; order UBA1845; family UBA1845; genus CAZNPL01. The sequence continues at coordinate 9,653 of CAZNPL010000003.1, read as the reverse complement.
TCGTCACGATCATGCACGCCAACAACGAGACGGGCGTGATCTTTCCCATCGAGGATCTCTCGCGCCTGACCAAGGAGACCGACCCGGGGATTCTGTTTCATACGGATGCGACGCAGTCGGTGGGCAAGCTGCCGATCGATCTGTCGGGCAATTTCCGGCATGTGGATCTGCTGTCGTTTTCGGGACACAAACTGCACGCGCCGAAGGGCATCGGTGCGCTGTACATTCGGCGGGGCACGGCGTGCCGGCCGTTCTTGATCGGCGGGCATCAGGAGGAGGGGCGGCGTGCGGGTACGGAGAACGTTCCGTACATCGTGGGGCTGGCCAAGGCCGTGTCGCTGGCGGTCGAGAACCACGACACCGATGAGCCGCGGGTCCGGGCGATGCGCGACCGATTGCAGCGTGCGCTCGAAGAGCGGATTCCGAACATTCACGTGAACGGCAAGGGGGCGCCGCGCTTGACCAACACGTTGAACATCGCGTGTCACTACGTGGAAGGCGAGGGCATGCTTTACCAGCTTAGCGCCCAGGGGATTTGCGCGTCGAGCGGGTCGGCGTGCACCTCGGGGTCGCTGGAGCCGTCGCACGTGCTGCTGGCGATGAATGTCCCGTTCACGGCGGTGCACGGTTCGGTCCGGTTCAGCCTCAGCCGGTACAACACGCAGGAAGACATTGACCGCATCATCGAGGTCTTTCCGAAAGTCGTCGCAAACCTCCGCAAGCTCTCACCTTACTGGGATAACGTAAACAACACGCCCCGCCGCGACGCGGAAGAGCTGGTCCGCAGAACGCACTGATTGCGACTTTTGCCATTGCGTCGGCGGGCCTTGGGCGGCAGAATAGCCTCGGCGAACGCGTGCAACAGTTAATGGCGCACGTCATATCGCGCGGACGGACAATTGGGAGCGAATTCGATGAGTTGCCGACTAAGGATCGTGTTGGGCTTGCCCGCCGTGGCGGGAATCTTCCTGTTGTGGGGTTGTCCTCAATCCGGCGGAGGCGGTGGCGGAGGCGAGGAGGATCTGTGTGCGGGCATTGAGTGCGGGGCCGGCGAGCAGTGCGATCCGGCCACCGGGGCCTGTCAACCGACCGACGACGGAGGGGGTGCAGGCGACGACGGTGAGGAAGACCTGTGCGCGGGCGTCCAATGCGCCGCCGGCGAGCTCTGTAACCCGGCCACCGGAGAGTGCGAGACTGGCGACGATGGCGGCGGAGGAGGCGGAGGCGAGGGCGGCGAATACTACGCGACCGACAGGCCTCGGTTGAACGGCGTCACCTACTACGTTGCACCGGACGGTGACGACTCGAGCCCCGGGACGCTTGAGTCGCCGTGGGCGACCATTCAGTACGCCGCCGAGATGATGGAGCCGGGCAACCTCGTTTACATCCGGGGCGGCGTTTATCACGAGTCTGTGGTGACCAGCGGGAGCGGGACGTCGGCCGGAGACGTTGTCTTCGCTGCGTATTCAGATGAGCGGCCGATCATCGACGGTACGGGCGTCGATGCCAACAACGGATTCATCATTGTGGACGACTATGTCGTGCTCCGGGGCCTGGTCATACGGAACTGGCCGGAAAATGCTGTGTGGATTGAGAGCGCCGCATTTCCGTACCTGATCGATTGCGAGGTCCACGATGTCGGCTATGGAGTCGGCGCGACCGAAGGGACGCACGATTTCGTATTCGATCACGTCACCGCCCACAACTTCGACCTCTACGGATTTGATGTCTCTCCCGGGGACTCAGACTGCTACAAGGGCGTATTCTGGCACTGCGTCGCCCACACCGGTCGAGATCCCGACCAGAACGTGGATGGCTTCGCGCTCGGGCACGGCACGCAGCGCGGCTTTCTGTTTCATCAGTGTCATACATATGGTGTGTTTGACGGGTTCGACGTCAGCTCCCGGGATACTGTACTCGAGAGGTGCTCGGCTCATCACTGCGGCAATGCGGGCTTCAAGGTTTGGCAGGACAACGTCAGGCTGGTCAACTGCCTGAGCTACGAGAACGAAAACGCCAACCTCGAATTGGATTGGGACGGCGATTCCGGCACCGTTACCGTTCAGAACTGCACGTTTGTGGGTTCCGATGTTGCCAATATCTGGGTTGAGAACTCCGGCGACACCTTGCGCATGTACAATACGATCGTGGCGGGTGGTAGGCATACCGGGCTGGTGTTTGAGCAGCAGAATGCGAACCGCTACGAGGGGGACTACAACCTGTTTCATCACGAGACCGACCGAGCGTTCGTTGTGGGATACGAGGACGAGTTCTCGGCGCAGGGGCTCGACGCCTGGCGCGCCTATTCCGGTGACGATGCCCACTCGCTGGCAGCCGAGTTTCTTGCCAACGTCTTCGTTGACGCGGCGGGGTCGGACTTTCACCTGACAGCGGATTGTCCCGGCTTGGATCACGGCTCCAGCGAAGACGCCCCGAGCGAAGATTACGACGGCATTGCCCGCCCGCAAGGTTCGGGTGTGGACGTCGGGGCGTTTGAGCGATCACGGGCGGCTCGCTGCGACGCGGTTAACAGGCGGATCTATTCGAAGGCCGCGACAGCTTCGAGGATCGCTCGTGTGGTTCCGGGTTCGCCCTCGCTGTGACCGGCTTCCTCGACGATGAACAGCCTGGACTCCGGCACGGCTTGGTGGAGTTTCCAGGCCATGATCGGCGGGCAGACTACGTCGTATCGGCCGTTGATAATCGTGATCGGAATACCCTTGAGGCGGTGGGTGTTGCGCAGGAGTTGGTCGGGTTCGAGAAAGAAGCCGTTGCTGGCATAATGACAGTCGATGATGGCTCCGGGACGGGGATCGAAGTCGCCCCAGCCCCGCTCGACGTCTTCGTCCGGCGCGTGCAAACGACCGGCTTTGACGGCAAGGCGGATCCAGGCGTGCCCGACCTTGCGGACGAGGTCGTCGTCCGCGGTCTTGAAGAACTCGAGGAGCGACTTGGGCTTGAAGTCCTTGTTGTGTTCGGGCAGTTCGGCTACCAGGCGCGCCACGGCATCCGGGAAGAACAGGCGCATGGTCGTTCCTGCGAAGCCGCTGTCGATCAGATCCGGGTCGCCGAGATGAACCCCGCGAATCACCATGCCGGCCACGTGCTCGGGATGTGCCTCACCGTAGGCCAGCGCCAGGGTCGATCCCCATGAACCGCCGTAGATGAGGGCCTTTACGTCGATCTTGAGGTGTTCGCGCAAGCGTTCGATGTCGTCCACCAGGTGTTGCGTCGTGTTCTCGCGGATATCACCGGCCGGACGGCTCTGACCCGCCCCGCGCTGGTCGTGCAAGACGATCAGGAATCTCTCGGGATTGAAGTACTGTGTCAGACGGGGATAGCAGCCGACCCCAGGCCCGCCGTGCAGCACAAACACAGGTTTGCCGGCGGGGTTGCCGAACAGTCCATACCAGATCGTGTGAACGTCGCTGACCTTGAGATAGCCCGAATCGAACGGCTTCAGTGCTGGAAACAGCTCCGGTGTGCGAAGATCGTCCGCCGCGTTGATGGACGAGGCGAACGCGAGGATGAGAGCGCCAAAGCATACTTTTGTGTGTCGAGTCATGGCAGCATTCCTCAAAAAGTGGAGAAATCAGGGACCCCGCCTGTCATGGCTCGCTGGCGCGGGGTTTCCGCACGATTGTACACGTGGCGAAAAGTTCGTCCAAGTTCGTATTCGCTTCCCAGCCGAGCACCTCGACCATCTTGCCGGCCAAGGGGGTGTCCTCGCAGTCCAGCACGGCGCTGAAGCCGGCTCTGCTACGATGCCGTCCCGGCGATCGGTGGGAGTTGGTGACGATTGTAAGAAATTGGAGGAATGAGGCGTGGTCCCGCAGAATCGTACGGAGGAGCAAACAGACCGACCGGGGCGGCGGGTTGGACGTGGCGCATTACGTTCGTGCAGCGCCGCCCGGTCCGGTTCGGATTTGCGGCTCCCTCGCCCGCAAAGCTCCAAAGATCGAATTATCCCGCGCCATCTTGAAGAAGCGCCTCGAACCGGTGAGTCGGGCCGATCAGGTCGCCTCGGCTGCGACCGCGTCCTCCGATGTCGAGCTGCTGCCATAGATCCGGTGGGCCCGTTTTGCCCGCATCGTTTCGTGAAACTTTCGTGCGCCCGGGTCGATTTGCGATGGTTGCGGTACCAAATGTCTTTTCTGATCCTTCCGTCCCCTGATGGTCGCCATTCGGAAGGGTTGATGGCCGCAGACGCCAGTGGCCGGTCGTTCGGGTGTCGGCCGGGGGGTAAATGATGGCGGCGTACTGGGCGTCGACACCGTACAATTCGTGAATCATCTGGAGGAACCTGAGCATCACGTCCGATGGGTCGACGGGCAGTTCATTCATACACAGCTTCACGCTCAACTCGACGCATTCCTCGTCAACGGTTCGCATGTCAGGGTCCTCCAGGACTGTCTCCCGAGCTTACGCGACAGTGGGCAACGGGGTCCGCAGCGGTTTTCGGGAAGTGGGAGGCTGAAGTGTCCGGATAAGCTCCGCTGTCGAGAGCACTCTTCGCGCGGCGCGTTGCCTCCATGAGACGCGCCAGGGGTACGCGGCCGAGCTGACGTGAAGCCACTGACAAATCCGCCAGTGGCGGACCAGTGGCACCCGTGCGCCATGCATGCGCTACGAGGTGGGCTCGGTAGCCTCGTGTTGCGGGTCGGCGATCTGCTGCTGCGTGATTTTCCCGCGGAGCCAGTCGGCGGTGACTCCCTTTTCGGCCAGCAGGTCGGCGATGCCGGTCTTGGGGTCCCGCAGTAAAGCGAGCAGGAGGTGAACAGGCTCCAGCTCGCCGGCCCCCAGGCGGTTGGCCGAGTCGACGGCGAGGATCATCGTGTGCCAGAAGGCCGCTGAGCGGAAGGCCTTGGCGAGCTCCTGTTGGTGCATCCATTCGAAATCGCCGTGCCGGGAGTGCGTCAGGTCACTGGAGGCGTCGGTGTCCGACCGGAGAACGGCGAGCGCTTTTTCGCGCAGTTGATCCAGTTCGAGCCCCTGCTCGCGGAGCACTTTCGCCGGGATTTCGTCCGTCTGCTGGAGCAACGCCATGAGCAGGTGCTCAGTCCCCACGTAGGGGTGGCCGAACTTGCGGGCCTCGGCGATGGCTTTTTCGATGATTTCTTTTGTCTGCCGAGTGTGGGCACGCCGCCCGACGCTCGACTTGGCCGGGCCGGTTTCGAGCTGGGCGCGAACCTTGTCGCGCACGGCCTGCAAGTTCACCTTGAGGAGGCGCATGGTCTCGGTGGCCACGCAGCGCCCTTCGGCGATCAGCCCCAGCAGCAGGTGCGCCGGGGCGAGGTAGTCGTGGTTGAGCCTGCTGGCCTCGAGGTTGGCCAGGGCCATCGCATGGCGGGTGCGATCGGAAAATCGTTCGTGCATGCTCGCGTCACTCCTGGTGAGGTCCGGTCCTTGCGGCAGGCAGAGAGCGTAACCCGGCGCACGTCGCCGGTCGAGTGCGAAAACGGCACCGGGGTCGCCACGGATGCGAAAACCCGTTCATCGATGCCGGGTCCGAAACGCGCGGAGAGACCTTGGTACCTAGTCCCGAGACCCGGTTGGACGCGGCAATCACTGGCGGATCCGCCTGAGGCGGAAACGCTGACGGCTCTACTCACGGCTCGCATCCGCACGGGTCATTGCCGGCGATGGCCCCCAGCACCGCGAAGACGTCGAATAGGTTGACCACGCCGTCGCCCTCGCAGGGTTCGATGTCGTAAAAGTGCATCGTGGAACCGCCGTTGGCGCCGGCCATCTCGTCGAGCGTGCCGAGAATGTCGATGAGGTTCACGACTCCGCTGCCGTTGACGTCGCCGTAGGGTGAAGCCGTGTGGCCGCACGCCCCTTCGACGCAAACGTCCCACGTGCACGGGCTGAAATCGTTGCACTCGCAGTCGTCGGTGCAGACCACCGTGCACTCGTCGGGAACTCCGTTGCCATTGCAGTCGCGCGAGAAACCCGATGCGACGTCGCACTCATCCGGCAGGCTGTTCGCGTTGCAGTCCGGGCTCGTGCCGCTGACCAGGTCGCAGTCGTCCGGAACACCGTTGTCGTTACAGTCTCTCGATGTGCCGCTGGCGATGTCGCAGAAGTCCGCGAGGGAGTTGTTGTTGCAGTCTTGAAATATCTGGCAGTCGTCCGGAACACTGTTATCGTCGCAATCCTCGCTCGTGCCCGTGCTCAAATCGCAATAATCCGCAACACGATTCTTGTTGCAGTCGTCAGCGGCGGTCGGATACGTCACGACGACTGAGCTGTCTCGTGCGCCAACGAACGCCGTGCCGCCATCGAGGGCCACCGCCGACCCGTACCAGCCAACCGGGGCTTCATCCGGTGCACCGAGACGGGCGACCTGATACCACTGCCCGAGAATGCGCTGAAAGAGGTAGGCGACCCGGGGGGCACCATCGTTGCCTAACCCCACCAGTAACGTGTTTCCTTCCAGCGCGACCGAATCGCCGAAATGGTCGTCCGGTTGTCCGTCGGCAGCTACGAGCCTCACCTCCTGAACCCACTCTTCGGCGGCGACATCGAACCGGAAGACATAGGCGCATCCTTTCCCGACGTCGTGCGACTCGCGCCCGCCGATCGCAATGACGTCACCGTCGATGGCAACCGACGATCCGAAATGCTCCGACGTCAGGGGCACCGCAGCATTGAGCCGAGCCTCCTGCGTCCAGGATTGCGTGCTGTGGTCGTAGCCGAACACATAAGCAGAGCCGGCCTGGCAGCTTCCGCCGGGGGCGCAACCGTCATCGCTGTCCGGTGCCCCCACCACAATCCTTGCCCCGTCGATCGCCACGGCGGTGCCGAACGCTAGGGGCCGGCCGTCCTGCGGCTGCAGGACCATCTCCAGGTTCCAGGCACCTCCCGCGTACCGATAAACATATGCTCTTCCTACCGAACGAGCCGCCTCCGACGCCCCAATCACTGCAACGTCACCGCTGATTGCTACTGCCGATCCAAACCACCAGCCCTCTCCGGCCCCGTCCGGAGCCGTAAGTCGCGCCTCCTGAATCCACGTGTCGTCTTGGCGGCGAAAGATGTAGACCGCGCCCGAATTACATTCTGGATCCTCCGGACAGGCGTCATCGGTGAACGGCGTACCAATCAGGACTACGTCGGTGCCCGCGGCCGCCGACCAACCGAAGGTCGTGTTCGCTGTATCCGGCGCGGTCAACTTGGCCTCCTCCACCCACGATCCCGACTCCAGGCGGAAAACGTACGCGGCGCCGGCGTAGCAATCCGTCCCGTCCGGGCACATATCGTCGTCACGACCCGCACCGATCACCGCAACGTCTCCATTCACGCCTATCGACCATCCGAACGCGTTGTCACGGTAAGGCCGATCCCACGGGCTGAGAAGTCCGTCAAGGCAATACTCCACATCACACTCGTCGGGAATGCCATTGCCGTTGCCGTCCGGGCTGGTCTGGTCAGCCAGATCGCAGCCATCGGGAATACTATTGTCGTTGCAGTCGATTTCGCACTCGTCCGGCACATCGTTACCATTGCAATCGTTCGAAACACCAGCCGTGATGTCGCAGATATCCTGAGAACCGTTGCCGTTGCAGTCTTCGTCCGGCTCGCATTCGTCGGGTATTGAGTTACCGTTGCAGTCCGAAGACGTTCCGGCAGCGACGTCACAGTCGTCCGGAGTTCCGCTTGCGTTGCAGTCCGGCTCACATTCGTCAGGCACCCCGTTGGCATTGCAGTCCGCCGAGGAACCGCCCCAGATGTCGCACGCGTCCGGCATGGAATTCGGCTGACAGTCCACCCGATCATCACCGCCCGGGCATTGATCGCAGTCATCGGGGACCGTGTCGCCGTCCGTATCCGTTTCGCATTCATCAGCAAGTCCGTCGCTGTCGCAATCCGCCTCGCACTCGTCCGGCACGCCGTTCCCGTTGCAGTCAGCGGCGCCGGCGTCGAGGTCGCACGCGTCGGCCAGCCCGTTGTTGTTACAGTCCTCGCAGTCGTCGGGCAGTCCGTTGCTGTTACAGTCGCTGCTGGTGCCGGTCGCGATATCCTCCTCGTCGGGCACGCAGTTCGTGTTGCAGTCGTTGACGATCGGATAGACATACGCGGCTCCGGCACTTTACGCGACTTCATCGTCGTCCGGATTGCCCGCAAAAACGTATTCCGCACTCAGAGCAACCGACCGTCCGAATGTCTCTCCCCATTCATTGTCAGTTGCGAGAAGTTTCCGCTCCTGTATCCACTGCCCGCTTACGTAGCGGAACACGTAGGCCGACCCGCTGTTGTTTGAGACAATGGTGTAGTCCTCGGGGGCCCCGATCGCCACGCGATCTCCATGGATCGCCACGTACCCTCCAAACCGATCGCCCGCCTCGGCGTCGGAAGCTGTGAGCTTGGCCTGTTCGTACCAGGTGTCGTCGCTCGGATCCGATGGCGTCTCGTGATCGTCGCGCGCAAACACGTACGCCGACCCCGCCCGCTTGCCGAACTCGTAGTCCGCGAAGGCCCCAACGAGGATGCGCTCTCCTTCGGCCGCAAGGGCATAGCCGAACCGTTGCCCGAGATGAGCGTCGGCGGCCGTCAGGCAGGTGTCGTACGTCCACACGTCGTCGCTGGTATCGTCCGGCGTTCCATTGTCGCCGCGGGCGTACACGTGAACCGAACCGGACTCTTCGTATCCGTAGGGAATGCCCGGCGCGCCAACAGCCAAGTAGTCGTCGGTTACCGCAACAGAAAGCCCGAAGCGATCCCGTGTGGAGCTTCCAGGCGTTGTAACCTTGGCGTGCTCGACCCACGTATCGTCATGGGGATCTGCCGGGGTGCCGCCGTCGTCGAGCCGGAACAGGTAAGCCGCACCGGTAACCGGCGTCGTAAGCACGGTCGGTATCAAGCCCACGGCGATCCAGCGTGCGTGGATCGAGACTGAGGTCCCGAAAAACTGCTCCGGTGCCATGTCGGAGGCGAGGAGTTTCTGTTCGGAAGTCCACGTCGAGCCAGTATAACGGAACACGTAAACAGCGCCCGAATAACAAAACTGATCTCCTCCGCAGGCATCGTGACTGGCAATGGAGCCAGCGATTATGCGATCACCGTATGCGGCCACCGACTCGCCCATATTCCCGCCGCCACCGTCCCAAGCGTTTAGTTCCACCTCCTGTACCCAATCGTCGTCGCTCAGGTCGTCGGGCGTTCCGTTGTCGTTGAGGCGAAAGACATACACCGCACCGTCATTTGCAGTAGACCAGTCGTGCTCGGGGGCGCCTACGACAAGTCGGTCTCCGAACGCGCTACCCGCCAAGCCAAACTTGTTAGCCCAACCCCCGTCCGACGCAGTCAGTTTCTGTTGCTCGAACGATCTGCACAATTGTCCCCACGTCCTGTCAACATAGAGCATTGGACCAGAAGCTGTTAACATCAGTGCAACGCCAATACGTGAACACATGCAAATGACTCCCGATCTACCCGCTCACGATGCGGTAACACACAGTCCGTGGCTCCGGCAAGACGGCCCCCTCGTCGCCCCAAACCAGCTTGCCATTCACAGTCCGATACATCCCATACAGACGGTACACAGTGGCATCCCGCCAGCCCACGTGGCGGTCATAGGTCTGCCACGAGCCCGGTACGTTCCAAGTGCCGTCGGCTTTGCTCCGATAATCGCCGACGCGCGGATTCGCCGT